>NZ_DATLEC010000208.1:0-80730 GCF_035525475.1 Lentzea sp.
GCTGCCTCCGGCATCTCCTCGGGGATCCAGTGGCTGACGTCCTCGACCATCTCGAACCGGTACGCGCCCGTGCACCACTTCTCGGTCTCGAACGCGGCCGCCGACCCGAACGCCACGTCCTCGGTGCTCCACACGTACATCGTCTTGACGCCGACCTCGTCCGCGGCGCCGTGCGGCTTGCCCGCGCGGTACCAGTTGAGGGCCGCCGTGAGCGCGCCCGGTTCGGACAGCCGCTGGACGTACTCCTCGACGTGCGACGGCCGGACCCGCCACTCGAACATCTGCTTGAGGGCGTGGGCGTTGTCGTCCAGCATGCGCTTCTCGGTGCTGCGCTCACGCCAGTCGAGCATGTACTGCGACCGCATCCGCTGCTCCTCGTCGGTCTGCAACGCGGTCTTGAGGGCATTGGGGTGCGGGGTCGAGAAGACCGACAGGGTGCGCAGGCGGTCGGGGTGCTCGATCGCGGTCCACCACGCGACGGCGCCGCCCCAGTCGTGGCCGACGAGGTCGAACGTGGACCAGCCGAGCGCGTCGGCCATCGCGATCACGTCGCCGACGAGGTGCGTGACCGTGTACTCGGAGACCTGCTCCGGGCGCACACCGGGGGAGTAGCCGCGCTGGTCGGGGGCCACGGCGCGGAAGCCGTTCACGCCGAGCACCGCGACCTGGTGCTCCCACTCGATCGCGGCTTCGGGGAAACCGTGCAGCAACAGCACCGGGCGGCCGTCCTCGGGGCCGGACGCGATGGCGTCGAAGGTTCCTGCCTCGGTGGGGATGCTGATGTGGTCGATCACGGGTTCGAACCCTACTGCGTGAGCTCGGCCGAGACGTCCCACAGGCGGCGTCGCGTGCCTTCGCCGGATCGGGCAGTTCGTGCCCGCGTGCCCGGCTACGTCTTCACCCCGCCGCCACGGAGTCGCGCTCTACCTGAGGCGCGTCCCGGTCATCCGCAGGAGTGATGGACGAGCACGCTGTCGTTGCCCCGACCCGGCCGGGGCATGTGGCCGGGGCTCTTCACCGCGCCGCGGTCGCCGTTGCGCGCGCGGGTCGCCGAGTCGCTGTTCCGCAACGCCGTGCGCACGCTGCCGGTGACCGTGCGGCTGCCCGACGGCAGGGTGGTGCTGCGGGCGGTCACCATGCCGCGGCTGCGGATCGCCGGGACGCGCTCGTTCGGCGACGACTGCGCCGAGACGCTGCGGCGCTGGCGCGAGACGTTCCTCACCCGGTGGGACGAGGTGCGTGAGCTGGGGTTCGACGACAGTTTCCGCCGGATGTGGGAGTTCGACCCGGCCTGCTCGGAGGCCGGGTTCCGCGTCGGGTACCTCGGCGTCCAGTAGTTCGGCGTCCAGCAGTTCGGCATGGCCGAAAGACTGGGCCATTAGGACCACGTTGTACCTCAAAAGGGTGCTGCTCGTCCCACCCGCCTGGACTTCGTGGTCCTCTTGGAAGCAGGCGGTATCAAATGGCTCGCTGCGTTCTCTACTTCAGTGAAGCCCCAAGTGTCGCTGTAGTGGAGGAGGGTCGCCGGGATGGTTCAGCCCACAGCCGTGCGTACCGGTGGCGGTGTCGCGGTCCTCGCGCCCAGTTCGAGCGCGGAGGTTCGGAACCGGCCAACGGTGCCCATGCGCCGCCGGGTGCACCAGGCGCCGGTCTCCAGCCAGTGGCTCGCCGAAGCCGAGTTCACGGATCTCGTCGACGCCGCTCTCGACGGGGACAGACGCGCGGTCGAGCACCTGCTCGGCCGGATCCAGCCGCTCATCGTGCGCTACTGCCGCGCCCGTGTCGGGGGTCGCGAGCGCACGCTGGTCTCGGCGGAGGACATCGCGCAGGAGGTCTGCGTGGCGGTGCTGGGCGCGCTGTCCAAGTACCGCTACGAGCCGGGCTCGTTCCTGGCCTTCGTCTACGGCATCGCCGCGCACAAGGTCGCCGACGCCCGACGCAAGGCCGTCCGCAACCGGGCGGAGGTCGTCCCCGAGCTGCCGGACTGCCCCTCCCTGGACGACGGTCCCGAGCAGCACGCGGTCAACGGCGAGATGATGGCCCAGGTCACCCGCCTGCTGCACAAGCTGCCGCCCCGCCAGCGCGAGATCCTCGTGCTGCGGGTGGCGGTGGGCCTGTCGGCGGAGGAGGTGGCGCTGGCAGTGCAGTCGACGCCGGGTGCGGTGCGCGTGGCGCAGCACCGCGCGCTCGCGCGCATGCGGGAGATGATCGCCGAGGAGGCCTAGGCCCTCGGCGGAACCTCCTGCGGAGCCGACGCGCTGAGATCGGTGAAAACGGCGACCAGCGCCGTCAGCAGGATCAGCGCGCCGGACACGAGCAGCGCCGGACCTCCGCCCGCCGCACCCGCCAGGAAGCCTCCGAGCGCCGGGGCCAGCGGGGTCAGCACCCGGCTGGCCAGGGTGGTGATGCCGTCCAGGCGTCCCATCATGTCCTCGGGCACCAGCTCGGTGAAGAGCGCGGAGACCGCCACGTTGACCAACGGCGTGACGACCGCGGTGACCGCCAGGGGCACGAACGGCCAGAAGACGCCGAACGGCAGCGCCATCGCGAGGTTGCAGAGGCCGAAGACCACGAGCACCGCGACGATGAGCCTGCCGGGCGCGAGGGAGACACGGGGCGCGAGCAACGAGCCGAGGACTCCGCCGACGCCGATGCCCGCGAACACCACACCGGTGTCGAGCGCGGTGCCGCCGCGTTCCCCCACCAGCACGATGACGGGCAGCAGCGTGGCGCCGCCCAGGAGGTTCAGCACCAGGAAGACGGCGGTGAGGTTGCGCAGGCCCCTCTGGTGCCAGAGCCAGGCGCCCGCCTCCTTGACGTCGTGACGCATCTTCTGGCGTGGCCGCTCTTCGGTCCGTGCGGGGATCTTGGCGAACCACGCGCAGACCGCGGCCACTGCGAACGTGATCGCGTCGACGACGAACGGCACCGCCCGTCCGGCCGCCATGAGGAGCGCACCCAGCGGAGGTCCGGCGACCCGAGCCGCGTGGCCTCGTGCCTCCTCCTGGGCGTAGGCGGTCCTGAGCTGGTCCTTCGGCACCACGGCCTGGATCGCGGTCGTGCGCGACGGGCCGGAGAACGCCGAGCACGCGCCGTCGACGGCCGCCAGGACCAGGAAGACCGCGATGGGGGCGTGGCCGGTGAGGATCGCGACCGCCAGCGAGGCCGCGGCACCCGCCTGGACCGTCTGGCTCCACACGAGCGTCGCCCTGCGGTCCCAGCGGTCGACCCACACGCCCGCCGGCAGCAGCGCGATGATCAGCGCGGCGGCCCGCACACCACCGACCACGCCCGCCCACAACGGCGAGCCGGTCAGGGCGATGATCAGCAGTGGTGCCGCCAGCGCGGTGATCGTGGTGCCGAGCTGAGAGACGGCGCCGCCGAGCCACAGCAGCTGGAACTGAACGTTTTTCCTGAGCGGAACCCCCATGGCCGTCGTTTTTAACGCATGCGCACCGCTGGCGGATGGCAGAGTTCACGCATGACTGATCAGGAATACGACGTGTTGCTCACCGGCACCGTCTTCCTCGACATCATCTTCACCGGCCTGCCCCGCCCGCCGGCCGCCGGCACCGAGGTGTGGGCGGAGGGCCTCGGGTCGTGTCCCGGCGGGATCGCGAACCTCGCGGTGGCGTTGCGCAGGCTGGAGCTGAAGACGGCGCTGGCGGCGGCGTTCGGCGAGGACGCGTACGGCGACTTCTGCTGGGACGTGCTGGCGGAGCAGGAAGGCGTCGACCTCACCTACTGCCGCCGGTTCTACGGGTGGCACTCACCGGTGACCGTGTCGATGGCGATGGAGCGCGACCGTTCGATGGTCACGCACGGGCACAAGTCGCCGGTCGTCGCGGACGACCTCTTCAACCCGCCGCCGTCGGCCAAGGCGTGTTTCGTGCACATCCAGGCCGAGGACGAGGAGTGGGTGCGCACGGCGAAGCAGAACGGCGCGAAGCTCTTCGCCGACATCGGCTGGGACCGGACCGGGGCGTGGTCGCCGGAGCTGTTGCGCCGCCTTGACGGATATGACGTGTTCCTCCCGAACCACGTGGAGGCGCAGGGGTACACGCGCACCGATACGCCGGAGGCCGCGGCGCGCAAGCTCGCCGAGCACGTGCCGGTGGTGGTCGTCACACGTGGAGGTGGGGGAGCGGTCGCCGTCGACAGCGCTACTGGCGAATGCGTGGACGTGCGGGGGCTGAACGTCGCCCAGCTCGACGCGACGGGTGCCGGTGACGTGTTTGGGGCCGGGTTCGTGATGGGCACTCTGGCCGGGTGGCCGCTGGAACACCGCGTGCGGTTCGCGAACCTGTGCGCCGCGCTGTCCGTCCAGCACTTCGGTGGGTCGCTGTCCGCTCCTGGCTGGGGAGACATCGCCGTCTGGTGGCGGACGGTGAGCAGGCGACCCGACGAAGAGCTGTCCCGCTACGGGTTCCTCGACGACGTGCTGCCCGACCACGCGGGCGTCGAGGTGCGGAGGGCCAGTCCGACGATCGGCCTGCGGTTGCTCCGGTAGGTTGAAAACAGTCGATCAGCGGACGCAACCTCACGGGCTTCTCGCGCGACTTAACACGTAGGGGAATCTTCCCAGGGGTTTGGTTCGGAAGGAGTTGCGGTTTGTTCGCCGCACGCGCGTCAGGCTTGGTCAAGTTGCTGGGGTTGTGCCTGACGGCGGGCGTGCTCCTCGCCGCGATGGTGTTCCCGATCGTCGGAGGTCTCGGTCTCGCGTCCAACCGCGCGGCCGACACCGTCGACCAGACGTCGGGGGATCTCGCGAAGGGTGAGCTGCCTCTCGTCACCACCATCCAGGACATGAACGGCGAGCCGATCGCCTACCTGTACGACCAGTACCGGGTTCCGCTGGAGTCGCAGCAGATCTCGGACACGATGAAGGCCGCGATCCTCGCGATCGAGGACAAGCGCTTCTACGAGCACCAGGGCGTCGACTGGCAGGGCATCGCCCGTGCCGCCGCCAAGGCCGGTGTGGACGGTGGCGCGACGCAGGGCGCGTCGACGCTCACCCAGCAGTACGTGAAGAACTACATGGCGTTCGTGCTCGGCGCCGACAACGAGCAGGAGGCCTGGGAGAAGGCCACCGAGGCGACGATCGGCCGCAAGATGCGCGAGGCGCGCGTCGCCTTGCAGCTCGAGCAGCAGATGACGAAGGAAGAGATCCTCACCGGCTACCTCAACATCGTGCCGCTGGGCAACCAGACCTACGGCGTCGGCGCGGCGGCCAAGGCCTACTTCAAGACGACCGCGGACAAGCTGACGGTCCCGCAGGCGGCCCTGCTCGCCGCGATCGCGAACCGCCCGTCGTCGCTGAACCCCGGCGCCGCACCGGAGAAGGCGCTGGAGCGCCGCAACACGGTCATCGACAAGATGCGCGAGAACGGCGCGTTCGGCGCCGACGAGACCGAGGCGAAGGCGAAGGCCGAGGAGTACAAGGCCGCGCCGCTGGGCGTCGTCGAGGACCTGCAGATCCTGCCGAAGGGCTGCGTCGGCGCCGGTGACGGCCCGATCTACGGCTTCTTCTGCTCCTACCTGCTCGACTACCTGCGCGAGGCGGGCGTCACCGACAAGCAGCTGCAGCGCGGTGGCCTCACCATCAAGACCACGCTCGACCCGAAGGCCACCAGGGCCGCGAAGCAGTCGGCCGAGCAGCAGGTCTCGAAGACGATCAACGGCATCTCGAACGTCATGTCGGTCGTCGAGCCGGGCAAGGACAAGCACAAGGTGCGCGCCCTCGTCGCCTCCCGCGACTACGGCAACGACGCCGAGCTCGGCCAGGTCGCCCGCCCGGTGCCCGCCGAGGTCCTCCCGTTCGGCCCCGGCTCGGTGAACAAGGTCTTCACGGCGGCCGCGGCCCTGGAGAAGGGCATCATCGGCATCGACAAGCAGATGGACGTCCCGAAGGTCTACTACTCGAGGATCTACCCCAACGGCGGCGCGCCGTGGAAGGTCGAGAACGCGGGCAACTACGGCGACAAGATGTCGCTGACCCAGGCCCTCGCGACCTCCCCGAACACGGGCTTCGTGATCCTGCAGGAGAAGACCGGCCTCGACAGCGTCGTGGACATGGCCTACCGCCTGGGCATGCGCGAAACCCTCCAGGGCGTGAACCGCGCAGGCGAGCCGATCAAGGCCGACAAGTCGAACGGCCCGACCCAGGGCGACTGGACGAAGCAGAACAACGCGGGCTCCTACACCCTCGGCCCCGGCGCCACGAGCGTCCTGGAGCTGTCCAACGTGGCGGCCACCATCGTCTCCGGCGGCACCTGGTGCCCGCCCACCCCGGTGGAGAAGGTCCTCGACCGCTACGGCAAGGAGATGCCGCTCAAGGAGAAGCCCTGCGAGCAGGCCGTGAACAGCGACCTGGCCAACTCCCTGGCCCAGGGCATGTCCCACGACGTGACGGGCTCCGGCACCGCGGCGGCCGCCGCCTCCGCCTCCGGCTGGAACCGCCCGGCCATCGGCAAGACGGGCACGACAGAAGAGCACAAGTCGGTGGCCTTCCTGGCCGCCACCCCGCAGTACGCGGGCGCCGTGATGACCTACGCGGACGGCAACCGCCCCGAGGTGATCTGCGCGAACCCGATCCGCTTCTGCCCCGGCAGCTCGCAGGGCGTGTTCGGTGGCCAGGTGGCAGCCCCGACCTGGTTCAACGCGATGAAGGTGATCCACGAGGGCCTGCCCGTGGCACCGCTGCCGCCGGCAGCGCCGAAGTACAAGTAGTGCGGCGCTCCCGGTAGGGGAGCCCGAACGAGGGCCGTCGGACGCCACGTGCGTCCGGCGGCCCTTTGCCGTGCGGTGGCGAACCGGTCTGCTCGGCCTCCACTGGACTGTGACCATTCGCGTGCAAACAGACCCACGCGTACCGTGCCGTCGCCGGCACGAGATCTTTCACGATAAAGCGACTGACCAGTACAAACCCCGAGGCGTGGATTGGTCCACAGCGCGTTATCGAGCCGTCGAACCACTTGACTACGCACCGTGATAAACAGTGGGCCTAATCACCTGAACGCCCACTTCGCTTGCTTGTGGCGGTGACGCGAGGTTACGTTTCCGGCCGCATGTCACGGTTCGATAACCGCGAGGACACGGATCGCCCCCGAAACGGTCCAGTCCGCCGGGCTCCCCGAAAGCCCACCCCGCCACGGCCCCCGAAGCCGGGACGAACGCGCGGTCGAACCCTCCCCGAGTGCATGGAGGCAGGTTTGGCACGGCATCGAGTGAAGGGCTCACTGGTCGACGTGATCGACAGGGTGGACCTGGACCGCAAGAAGGCCGTTACGGCGGTAGTAGCCGCCGGCGCTCTCATCGGCGCCGGTTTCACCCAGGCGTTGGCCACGGTCACGCCGGTCGACCGCATCGTCCCCGTTGCGGCCACCAAGAACCTCGCGGCTGCCATGACGGCGCAGCCCGACCTGGGTCCGCAGACGATCCACTCGCTCGACACCGGCGCGGAAACGCGCAAGTTGTTGCAGGCCGAGCAGATCCAGGCCCAGTTCCACGTTCGCGAGGCCCTCAAGGCCGCGGAGGGTGCCTACACCCAGCGCCAGGAGGCCGCCAAGGCCGCGGAGGGTGCCCGCATCCAGCGCCAGGAGGCCGCCAAGGCCGAGGCGGCGCGCATCGCCGCTGAGGAAGAAGCGAAGAAGCCCAAGTGCGTGAGGCCGGCCGAAGGGTCGTTCACGTCCGGGTTCGGTGCTCGCTGGGGCACCAGCCACAACGGCGTCGACATCGCGAACGCCATCGGCACGCCGATCGTGGCCGCCATGGACGGCACCGTCGTCGAGGCCGGGCCCGCGTCCGGGTTCGGGCTGTGGGTCCGGATCCAGCACGCCGACGGCACGATCACCGTCTACGGGCACATGAACACCATCGACGTGCCGCAGGGCGCGCAGGTGAAGGCCGGGCAGCAGATCGCGACGATCGGCAACCGCGGTGAGTCGACCGGGCCGCACCTGCACTTCGAGGTGTGGGCCGCCGGCTCGCAGAAGATCAACCCCGTGGGGTGGCTCGCGGAGCGCGGCGTCAGCCTTTAGCCGATCGGCCGAGCGTGTACAAGTGGTCGAACGACCACTGAAAGTGCCGATACTCTCCGGCCACGCCGTCGGGCGCCAGGCCCGGCGGCGTGGAAACCGGGAGCCGCCGCTGTGATCTACCGCAGCCCCCTGCCGGCGGTGGCCGTTCCCGAGGCCACGGTCCCCGAGCACGTGCTGGAACACGCACACCACAACGACAAGGTCGCGCTCGTGGACGCCGTCACGGGCGAGGCGATCACGTACGCGGAGCTCGTGGAGCAGGTCGGCAGGACGGCGAAAGGCCTTGTCCGCAACGGGATCAGGCCCGGTGACACCGTGGCGATCGCCAGCCTGAACCGGCCGCGGTTCGCCGTCGGGTTGCACGCGGTGATGGCGGCGGGCGCCACGGCGGCGCTCATCAACCCCGTGCTCCCGCCGCACGACGTCGACAAGCTCAAGAAGCTCGCGAACGCCACCACGACGCTCGACCTCGACGACCTTCCCGAGGGCGACGCCGAGGCGCTCCCGCGCACGGACCCGCGCGGCACCGCGGCGATCCTGTTCTCCAGCGGTACCACGGGTCGCACGAAGGCCGTGAAGCTCAGCCACCGCGCCATCGTCGCGAACCTGGAGCAGCACCGGCCTGGCTGGCGCATCGACTCCACCGACGTGCTCGCCGCGAACCTGCCGTTCTTCCACATCTACGGCTTCACGATCATCCTCAACTCCGGCCTGCTCGGCGGCGCGACACTGGTGACGTTGCCCCGCAGCGACGCGGGCACCTACCTGAGGCGCCTGGCAGGCCACCGCGTCACGCGGGCGTTCCTGGTGCCACCGCTCGCCGCCGCGATCGCGGACCACGAGGAGCCGCCGCCGCGGCAGCACCTGAAGCTCGTCCTCTGCGGTGCCGCGCCGCTCGACGACGCCATCCGCCGGGAAGCCGAACGAAAACTCGGGGCGCCCGTCCGGCAGGGCTACGGGCTCACCGAGGCGGGCGGCACGCACCAGACGTTCGACGACGACCTGGAGAGCGATCCCACGAGCGTCGGCGTCCTCTGCCCCGGCACCGAGGCGCGGATCGTCGAGCCGGGTACGGACAGGGACGCGGACGAAGGCGAGATGCTCATCCGCGGCCCGCAGGTGATGGACGGGTACCTGAACGACGACGAGGCGACGCGCCAGGCGTTCGTGGACGGATGGCTGCGCACCGGCGACCTCGTGCGGGTCCGCGACGGCAGGTTCCACGTCGTCGACCGCATCAAGGAAATGATCAAGTACAAGGGGTACCAGGTCGCGCCCGCGGAACTGGAGGACGTGCTGCGCAAGCACCCCGCGGTGAAGGACGCGGCGGTGGTCGGTGCCCCCGATCGGGTCAACGGTGAGATTCCCCGCGCTTTTGTGGTGACGCAGGGCGTTGTCACGGCGGAGGAGCTGATGGCGTTCGTCGAGGCGGAGGTGGCGCCCTACAAGAAGGTGCGCCGGGTCGAGTTCGTGGCGGAGATACCGAAGTCCGTGTCCGGCAAGGTTCTGCGCCGACTGCTGAAGGAGGATTCGGCGTGAAGCAAGGGTTTCCGCTCGAATTCACGCCGGTGGAGCAGCCGCGCGGACGAACTCTCTGTCAACGGGCAACGATTTCAGTCACACGCATGCACGCGAACAAGAGGTTTTTCCTGAGAATGCGTACATAAGACCCTTCCTCGCCGGCTGGTCAACGGGGATCGTCGCGAGTGGCCCCCAGTCGTCAGGAGGCGTCATGACTGTCGGAACTTCCCCTGCTGCCTTGAACTTGGCATTCGCTCTCGAACCGGCGCACCTCGAGCTCGCGCGAAATCCCTTGCGCATCACCCTTTCGGAGGATGTACGGGAACGGATTGCGCGTTGTCGCGAGTTCGTGCTCGAAGTAAGTGGATCCGGGCGCGCCATCTACGGCGTCACAACGGGTTTCGGTCCGCTCGTCGAGTTCGAGGGCCGTGCTGACAGCGCGGGTCAGAGTGACAACACGATCATCCACCACATCGTCGGCCACGGTGAGCTGATGCCGCCCGCCGTCGCCCGCGCCGCCGTGCTGGCACGGCTCTTCTCGTTGGCGCAGGGGAGGTCGGGGGTGTCCGAGCAGGTCGTGGAGTCGCTGATCCGCATGCTGGACACGGACTTCGCCCCTGCCGTGCCGCGGCTCGGGTCCGTCGGCGCCAGTGGGGACCTCCAGCCGCTGGCCTACGTCGCCCACGCCCTGCGCGGCAACGGGAACGCGTTCTTCGAAGGCCGGCTCATGCCCGCCGGTGAGGCGCTCACCCTCGCGGGCCTGCGGAAGGTCGCGCTCGACGGGCGCGACGCGCTCGCGCTGGTCAACGGCATCTCGGTGACCGCGGCGGCGCTCGGACTCGCTGTGGCGCAGGCGGTTCGCGCGCGGCGCACGGCGGAGCTGTTGTCCGCCCTGATGGTCGACGTCCTGGGTTGCGGCACCGAGTACACGTCGGTGGGACTGCTGGCCGCGTTCGGGCACCCGGACGTCGTGGACACCGGTGCCGCGCTGCGGACGTGGCTCGCGGGCAGCACCCCGTCGGGGGAGCGGCCGTTGCAGGAGGCCTACAGCATCCGGTGCACGCCCCAGCTGATCGGCGCGGCCGGCACGAGCATCCGCCAGGCGGACGAGGTGGCGCGCCGCGACCTCAACGGCGTGAGCGACAACCCGTTGTTCTTCCCCGAGACCGGGGAGGTCGTGCACGGCGGCAACTTCTTCGGCCAGCCCAGCGCCTTCGCGGCCGACCAGCTCAACGTCGCGCTGGTGCAGCTGGGCAACCTGGCCGAACGCCAGCTCGACCTGCTGGTGGACCCCCGGCGCACCGGCGGGTTGCCGCCGATGCTCAGCCCGCTGCCCGGTCAGCACCACGCGCTGCAGGGAGTGCAGATCGGGGCGACCGCCACCGTCGCGGCGATGCGCCGTGCCGCCGCGCCCGCCTCGGTGCAGAGCCTGCCGACGAACCTGCACAACCAGGACGTCGTCCCGTTCGGCACCCAGGCCGCCTTCACCGCGCTCGACCAGGCCCGCCTGCTGCGCTACCTGCACGCCGGGCTCGCGATCGCGCTGCGCCAGGCCGTGCACGTCGGCGCGCGCCGGCCGCAGGCGCCCCGCCTGGCCGAGGTCTTCGACCGGATGGCGGACGAGGTGCCGCCGATCGTGGAGGACCGGCCGCTCGACACCGCGATCGGCGGGGTCGCCGACCTGCTCGACACCGTCGCGTCCGAAGTGGAGGGTCTGCGATGAGCGCTCCCGCATGTCTTCCCGCCTGGGGTCACACCTGGGTCGACCTGCCGGTCCTGCGCCTGCCGCTGCCGGGCGTGGAACTGATCCCGTGCGAGAACGGCTGCTATCAGATCCCGATCGACATCACCGCGCCGGAGGAGCCGGTCGACCGCGCCGTGCACCGGTGGTTTCTGGGTCACCACGGTGCTTTTCTGGTGTGGCGGTTTCTGCTGACCGCACTCGACCGGCTGACGCGCGAGCACGATTCGCAGCTGGTCCGCCTCGCCGCGCTGGGATACGACGCGTACTCGGTGATGCTCGCCTATTCGGGCAGCTGTTCCCGTGAGGTGTACGAGGACGTCATCAGACCCAAGATGGTGGCGTTCGACCCGGCGTTCAGCGGGCGGTGGGCACGTGACTACGAACCACTGCCCGGACTGCTGCGCCGCGCGCGCACCGCATTGGGACCGGTGGCCGCCGAACCGCTTTCCGCGGCGAGCAAGGCCAATTTGGTGGCGCACATGGAAGTCATGCGCAAACTCGTTCCCGACGGCCAGTCGCTGCTGCGCGAGTCGGGACGGACGCGGGTGCCCACCACCGATGCCGAGCGCGCGCGGTTCGACGAGTTCTTCCTCGTCAGCCGGGAGAACGTGTGCGTGAGCCGCTATCACGCGCACGGCACCGCCGTCTTGTCCGCCATTGAGCACGACCTCGCGAAACATCCGCTGCGGCCCGAGTACCGCGACACAGTCAGGACATTGCTCACCCATCTATGAGAGAAGGCCGCGCGTGAACGATTTCAAGGCCGTGGTCATGACGCCGCAGATCTACCGCTACGTGCGCAAGCAGGCGGGGCAGCCCACCGCCGTGCAGGAGAAGCTGATCGCCCGCACCGCCGAGCTCGGCGACTCGGCGGAGATGCAGATCCCGCACGAACAGGCGGTGCTGCTGTCCCTGCTGGTCAAGCTCACGGGGGCGCAGACCGTGGTCGAGGTCGGCACCTACACCGGGTACTCCACGCTCGCGTTCGCGCAGGCACTGCCGCCGCACGGCAAGGTCATCACCTGCGACGTCTCCACCGAGTGGGCGGCGATCGCCGAGGAGGCGTGGCAGGCGGCGGGGGTGCGCGACCGGATCGACCTCCGCATCGGCGCGGCCGCGCGGACGCTGGCCGAGCTGCCCGAGGAGCCGGTCGTCGACCTCGTCTTCATCGACGCGGACAAGGTGGGGTACGCCCACTACTGGGACCTGCTCGTGCCGCGGGTCCGCCAGGGCGGGCTGCTGCTCGCGGACAACACGCTCTACTACGGGGAGGCCGCCGACGAACAACCGGAGGGCAACGCCGCCGCGATCGACGCGTTCAACACGTTCGTGCTGAACGACCACCGCGTGGAGTCGGTGCTGGTGCCGATCGCGGACGGCCTGACCGTGGCGAGGAAGAAGTAGGGTTGTAGGACATACCGACCGGTCGGTAGGGTGGCCTCCAAGTCCTGGTGACGGTGTCACTGACCTGGAGGCGTTCATGGCTCGTTGGGGAATCACGCTGCCGCTGATCGGCGTGCCGGTGCTGGAGCACCGCGCGCTGGTGTCCGAGCTCGCGGGGCTCGGCTACACGGACGTGTGGTCGGCCGAGACGACCGGAACGGACGCGTTCACGCCGCTGGCGCTGGCCGCCCAGTGGTCCTCCGAGCTGCGCTTCGGCACGGCGATCGCGCCCGTCTACACGCGCGGACCGGCCACGCTCGCGATGACCGCCGCGACGCTCGCCGAGGTGACCGGCGGGCGGTTCGTGCTGGGCATCGGCTCGTCCTCGCCCGCGATCGTGCAGCGCTGGAACGCGATCCCGTTCGAGGAGCCGTTCAAGCGGACCCGCGACACGCTGCGCTTCCTGAAGGCCGCGCTGGCGGGCGAGAAGGTCTCCGCCGACTACGACACGTTCTCCGTCAAGGGCTTCAAGCTCGAGCGCCCGCCCGCGGAGAAGGTGCCGATCATGCTCGCGGCGCTGCGACCGAACATGCTGCGCCTGGCCGGTCGCGAGGCCGACGGCGCGATCACGAACTGGCTCGCCGCCACCGACGTGCCGCAGGTGCGCGCCGAGCTGGGCGAGGCCGAGCTCGCGGCACGGATCTTCGTGTGCCCGACCGAGGACGCCGACGCCGCGCGGGCCCTCGGACGCATGCTGATCAGCACCTACCTGACCGTGCCCGCGTACGCGGCGTTCCACGACTGGCTCGGCCGCGGCGAGGCGCTGCGCCCGATGCACGAGGCGTGGGCGGCGGGCGACCGCAAGGCGGCGTCGAAGTCGATCCCGGACGAGGTCGTGGACGCGCTCGTCGTGCACGGCTCGGCGGACGAGTGCCGTGCGCGCGTCGCCGAGTACCAGGCCGCCGGCGTCGACACGCCGATCATCGCGCTGCTGCCGACCGGCGGCGACCAGCTCGCGCAGGTGCGCGCACTGGCACCACGGAGCTGACGGTGTCGAGCGCGACCGAGCAGAAGATCATCGACGCGGCCGTGCGCCTGTTCGCGGCGCAGGGCTACGACGCGACCTCGGTGCAGGAGGTCGTGAAGGCCGCCGAGGTGACCAAGGGCGCGCTGTACCACTACTTCCGCTCGAAGGACGACCTGCTCTTCGAGATCTACCGGCTGCTGATCACGGCCCAGTCCGCCGACATGGACCGGATCATCGCCCTCGGCCTGCCGGCGGCCGACACGGTCCGCGAGATCCTGGCGTCGCTCGTCGTCTCCACCGCGGAACGGGTCGACGAGACGGCGGTGTTCGTCCGCGAGCTGCACCGCCTCGGCGAGGAGCGGATGGCCGACTTCCGCGCCGAGCGGCGGCGCTACCACGAGACGTTCCTCGCGGTGATCGAGAAGGGCCAGGCGGACGGCGAGTTCAGCTCCGCGGTGCCGGCGGACACCGTGGTGCGGATCGCGGTGGGCGTCGTGAACCAGCTGCCGATGTGGTTCCGGCCGGACGGGGAGAAGACGCCGGCCCGGCTGGCGGGGGAGATCGCCGACTTCGTGCTCGCCGGTCTGCGGTGACCGCATAGGATCTCGGCAGGGGGTCACATGTCGCACCAGCACAAGCCGGAGTACGGGCTCGCGCCGCC
This sequence comes from Lentzea sp., assembly GCF_035525475.1. Lineage (GTDB taxonomy): Bacteria > Actinomycetota > Actinomycetes > Mycobacteriales > Pseudonocardiaceae > Lentzea. The sequence goes on from NZ_DATLEC010000208.1 coordinate 14,376, forward strand.
GTTGCACGAGGTGCAGAAGACGCCGAAGGGCCCGTGGATCGTCTTCCTGGTCGTCGCACTGCTCGCCGTGGGCGGCGTGACGTACGGCCCGCGGGCTGTCGAGGCGGTGCGTGCGGCCGTCCGGCCGGCGGCCGTGGAAGAACCACCGCCGGCTCCCGTGGCGAAGGACCCGGACATGCGGCGCGTGGCGTTCGAGGTGACCGGCGTGGGCAAGGCGTTCACCATCACCACGACGGCCGGTGCGTCCGTCAAGAGCGAGACGTCCGTGACGCTGCCGTGGTTCCACTTCGCCGAGATACCGGTCGGTGCGCCCGACACCGTGATGCTCGTGGTGGTGGCGGGCCCGGAGGGCAACGAGGTGCACGGCAAGTACACCATCGACGGCACCACCGTGCGCACGGGCAGCGCGCACGGGCCCTACGGCGTGCTGACGATCACCGACTCCTGAGCGCCGCCAGCGCCTTGTCCGCGTGCGAGTTCATCGAGAACTCGCTCCTGATCACCTCGACCACCGCGCGGTCCGTGCCGATGACGAACGTGTGCCGCTTGATCGGGATCGGCCCGAACCGGCGCCGCACTCCGAACTGCTCCGCGACCTCGCCCTCGACGTCGGAGAGCAGCGGGTAGTCGAAGCTGTTCAGCTCGGCGAACTGCTTCTGCTTCGCCACGTCGTCCATGGAGATGCCGACCCGCTGGGCCCCGGCCTCCGCGAACTCGGCGGCCAGGTCGCGGAAGTGGCAGCTCTCCGCCGTGCAGCCGCGCGTCATCGCGCCGGGGTAGAAGAACAGCACGACGGGACCGTTCTCGAGCAGTTCGGAGAGCTTGCGTTCGGTGCCGTCCTGGTCGGGCAGCGTGAAGTCGGGGGCGACGTCGCCGGGCTCCATGGATCTCCAATACGCTCGGGCCGTGACCAGCATGTCGGACGTGGCCAAGGCCGCAGGGGTGTCCGCTGCGACCGTATCGCGTGCCCTGCGAGGCGAACCGGGCGTGTCCGAGGCCACGAGGCAGCACGTCAGCGAGGTCGCGCGGCGGATGAAGTACGCCATCGCGCGCGACGCGTCCTCGTTGGCCGGTGGGCGCCGGTACGCGATCGCGGTGCTCACGTCCGAGGTCAGCCCCGTGCTGGCGGGGGCGGAGGGCGCGCTGCGGCAGGCCGGGTACGACGTGCTGCTCTACGTCCTGGCCGATCGGGACGCGCGGGCGAAGTTCTTCGACGAGCTGCCGCTGGGGCGCAGGGTCGACGGTGTGCTGGTGCTGTCGATGTCGATGGCCGCCGGGGAGCAGACGGCGCTGGAGTCGCTCGAGGTCCCGCACATCGCGGTCGACGACACCGATCTCCGGCACGGGCTGCAGACCGCCGTCGAGCACCTGCGGGCACTCGGGCACCACGACGTGGCGCTGGTGCTGTCCGACGGGGTCGACGAGTCGTACGACGAGATCCTCGCGGCGGCCGGGCTCGAGGTCCGTCCCGAGTGGACCGTCTGGTGCTCGCCCACCGTCGACGGCGGCGAGCAGGTGGTGGACGTGCTGCTCGACGGCGAGCGGCTGCCCACGGCGGTGATCAGTTCGAACGGCGCGGCCGCGCTGGGGATCTTCCTGCGCCTGCAGCGCGACGGGCGGGCGGTGCCGGACGAGGTGTCGATCGTGTCGCTCGACGGGCAGGAGCTCACGCGCGTGGTCGGGCTGACCGCGGTCGAGGGTGCCGCGAAGGAGCAGGGGGAACGGGCCGTCGCCGACCTGTTCACGCTGATCAGGGGCGGGGAGATCGAGCCGGCGGAGCACCCGCTGCGGCTGGTCGTGCGCAACTCGAGCGGGCCGGTCGCCGAAGTAGGGTGACCGCATGCCCGCCGAAGAGCGCCTGACCGAGCTGCCCGCGTTGCCGAACACCCCGGGCTACGCCCACGCGGTGGCGGTCAGCGGAAAGCTCGCGTTCATCTCCGGACAGGTCGCGATCGACGCTCAAGGCCGTGTGGTCGGTGTGGACGACCTGGCCGCCCAGACGCGGCAGGCGCTGAGCAATCTTCATCACGTCATTTCCAGGTTTGGCGCGGACTGGTCGGATGTCGTCAAGTTCACGTGGTTCGTGCTCGACGCGTCCGAGGTGCAGACCATTCGCGACGTGCGTGACGAAATCCTGCGGCCGGTCCTCGGTGAAGTCCACAACCCGGCGAGCACGCTGGTCCAGGTCGCGGCTTTGTTCGGGCCGGAATATCTGGTCGAGGTCGAGGCCGTGGTGGCCATTCCCGAACAAGCATCGGATGTTTGAACAAAACAGTGCGGATCCGAGGTCTCGACTGGCCTGCACCCATCGGGTGACCAGGGACCATTTGCTCTGGTAATGCCGCCCGAGCTGTGACATAGGTAGTACTCGTGGACGATTTGCTGGCGCGATTGGCGAACGCCTGGGGCGTGGCCACGAGCTATGAAAACGCGGACCAGCAAGAGGTGGTCGTCGAGACGGACGTCGTGGTGAAAGTCCTCGCCCAGTTCGGCGTCGACGCGTCCACTGAGGACGCCGTGGCCCGTGCGCTGGCCGAGGTCGAGGAGCGCAGGGCGGCGCGGACGCTGCCGCCCACGATCGTCATCCGCGAGCACGAGACGTACGACGTGGGTGGTCCCGCGACGGTCGAGCTGGAGGACGGCACCTCGCTCGCCGTCGACCGCCACCTCCCGGAGGGCCTTCCGCTCGGCTGGCACCGAATAGTCGCGGCCGGCCAGACCGTCACGCTCGCCGTCGCGCCCAGGAAGCTGCCGGAGGTCCCGAAGACCTGGGGCTGGATGCTGCAGCTCTACGCGGCCCGCTCGAAGGACTCGTGGGGGATGGGCGACTTCGCCGACCTCGCCACGATCGCCCGGCGCAGCAGCCTGGAGCTCGACGCCGGGGTCGTGCTGGTCAACCCGGTGCAGGCGCCGAGCCTGACGCACCCGGTCGAGCGCTCCCCGTACTCGCCGACCAGCCGCCGCTTCGCGAACCCGCTCTACTTGCGCATCACCGACACCGCCGAGTTCCTGCAGGCCTGCCCGCGCACCCGCCAGCTCATCCGCGACCTCCGGCCCGAGAACCAGGACCTGATCGACTACGACGCGATCTGGGACGCGAAGAGGCAGGCGCTGGAGCTGCTCTTCCCCGGCGGCGACGTCGAGATGGACGCCGAGCTGGAGAAGTTCGCCACCTACTGCGCGCTCGCCGAGGTCCACGGTCCCGACTGGCGCGAGTGGCCGGCCGACCACGCGGCGCCGTCACCCGAACGGGTCGCGTTCCACGCGTGGATCCAGCACCTCTGCACCCGCCAGCTGCAGGACGTCCGGCTCGCCGCGCACGAGGCCGGCATGGCCGTCGGCGTCATCCACGACCTCCCGGTGGGCGTCGCTCCCGGTGGCGCGGACACGTTCGCGGACCCCGAGGCGTTCGCCATCGACGTCACGGTCGGCGCGCCGCCCGACGCGTTCAGCGCGGACGGCCAGGGCTGGGGCCTGCCGCCGTGGCGCCCTGACAAGCTCGCCGAGACCGGCTACCGCTCGTTCCGGCAGGTGCTGCGCAGCGTCCTGCAGCACGCCGACGGCATCCGGATCGACCACGTCGCCGGGCTCTGGCGGCTCTGGTGGATCCCGCCGGGCGAGCCGCCGTCGCGCGGCACCTACGTCCACTACGACGCCGACGCGATGCTGGGCGTGCTGGCGCTGGAGGCCTACCGGGCCGGCGCGGTCGTGGTCGGGGAGGACCTCGGCACGGTCGAGCCGGTCGTCACGAAGACGTTGCAGGAGAACGGCATGCTGACCAGCGCCGTCCTCTACTTCCAGCGCGACTACTACGCGGAGGGTCACCCGCTGATCCCGCCGTCGCGGTGGAACCCGAACCAGATGGCCAGCATCTCCACGCACGACCTGCCGACCGCCGCGACGTTCTTCGCGGGGCAGGACGGCCCCGACTTCGACGAGCTGATGCGCCAGGAGGGCGTGGAGGCCGCGGACCGGGTCGAGGGCGCCCACGAACTGCTCGCGCAGGCACCCTGCGCGTTGGTCCTGACCTCACCTCAGGACGCTCTGCGGGAAACCCGGCAGCCGAACGTGCCGGGGACGATCGACGAGCATCCCAACTGGAGGATCCCCCTGCCGGTGACGCTGGAGGACTTCTTCCCCCGGGTCCGGGAGATCACCCGGCCGCTGCGCAGCCGTGGAAGATGAAACTTCTGCTCAACGGCAGGTCATGCGCTTGCGGAGTACTGTGAGACCGTCACCCGACGGCGGACGACGAACGTTTTGGAGGTGGCGTGCCGATGAGCTCAGCCGTGGACACACGGACATCGACCGATGTGCTTGAGATGGCCGTCGAACAGGTGCTCGCTTCGGTGAGACCTGCGACACTCGGCGACCCCGTGGCCGGGGCACGACGCGCGGAGGAGTCACTGCGCGACGCGCTGCGGGACACCGGTCCCGTGGACGACAACATGGCCCTGCAGTACGCCCTGGCGTGCGCGGAAGCCGCTTGTGAACACCTGAAGTACTGCGAGATCCAGGAAGCCCGCACTTTGCTCACGGCCGCACGTGGGCAGCTGGCTGTGGCGCGAGCCGGAGCGTGATGCTGGACAAGGGTTAGCCGGATAGGGTCGACGGGTAGCTACCTGCGTGTGAGGAGCAATGTGCGACCCTGGCCTGGTAAGCCCTATCCGCTAGGCGCTGGATATGACGGCGTGGGCACCAATTTCGCTTTGTTCTCCGAAGTCGCGGAGTACGTGGAGCTCTGCCTGTTCGACGAGGACGGCACAGAGACACGCGTGAGGCTGCCGGAGGTGGACGGTTTCGTCCACCACGGCTATCTGCTGGGCGTCGGCCCCGGGCAGCGGTACGGCTACCGCGTCCACGGCCCGCACGATCCCGAACGCGGACTGCGCTGCAACCCCAACAAGCTCCTGATCGACCCGTACGCGAAGGCGATCTCCGACAACCTGGTCTGGGACGAGGCGCTGTACGGCTACAAGTTCGGCTCGCCGGACGAGCGCAACGACGCGGACTCCGCTGCGTTCGTGCCGAAGTCCGTGGTGGTGAACCCGTTCTTCGACTGGACGAACGACCGCTCGCCGCGCACGCCGTACCACGAAAGCGTGGTCTACGAGGCGCACGTCCGCGGGCTCACCATCGACCACCCGGAGATCCCGCCGAAGCTGCGCGGCACGTACGCGGGCCTCGCGCACCCGGTGATGATCGACCACCTCCTCAAGCTCGGCGTGACCGCGGTCGAGCTGATGCCGGTGCACCAGTTCGTCAGCGACCACACGCTCGCGGAGCGCCGCCTGTCGAACTACTGGGGCTACAACACGATCGGGTTCTTCGCCCCGCACGACGCCTACGCGGCGCTGCCGCTGAACCAGGTGCAGGAGTTCAAGGGCATGGTCCGCGCCCTGCACCAGGCGGGCATCGAGGTCATCCTCGACGTGGTCTACAACCACACGGCGGAGGGCAACCACCTCGGCCCGACGTTGTCCATGCGCGGCATCGACAACGAGTCGTACTACCGGCTGGTCGAGGACGACCCGAAGTTCTACATGGACTACACGGGCACCGGGAACTCGCTGAACGTGCGCTCGCCGCACACGCTGCAGCTGATCATGGACTCGCTGCGGTACTGGGTCACCGAGATGCACGTCGACGGGTTCCGGTTCGACCTCGCGGCCGCACTGGCCCGCGAGTTCTACGACGTCGACCGGCTGGCGACGTTCTTCGAGGTCGTGCAGCAGGACCCGGTCGTCTCGCAGGTGAAGCTGATCGCCGAGCCGTGGGACGTCGGTCCCGGTGGCTACCAGGTCGGCAACTTCCCTCCGCTGTGGACCGAGTGGAACGGCAAGTACCGCGACACCGTGCGCGACTTCTGGCGCGGTGAGCCCGCGACGATGGGTGAGTTCGCCTCGCGCATCACCGGCTCGTCGGACCTCTACCAGGACGACGGCCGCCGCCCGTACGCGTCGATCAACTTCGTCACCGCGCACGACGGCTTCACGCTGAACGACCTCGTTTCGTACAACGACAAGCACAACGAGGCCAACGGCGAGGACAGCCGCGACGGCGAGAGCCACAACCGCTCGTGGAACTGCGGTGTCGAGGGTCCGACCGACGACTCCGAGGTGCTCGAGCTGCGGGCCCGGCAGCGGCGGAACCTGATGGCGACCATGCTGTTGTCGCAGGGCGTGCCAATGATCCTGCACGGCGACGAGTTCGCTCGCACGCAGAACGGCAACAACAACGCCTACTGCCAGGACAACGAGGTCTCCTGGGTCGACTGGTCGCAGGTGGAGACCCACACCGAGCTGGTCGAGTTCACCTCCGCGCTGACCGCGTTCCGCAAGGCGCACCCGGTGTTCCGGCGCAAGCGCTTCTTCGCGGGCAGGCCGATCCGCAAGGGCGAGGAGCTGCGCGACATCGCGTGGTTCACCCCGTCCGGCGAGGAGATGACCGAGCAGAACTGGGAGGACGACTTCGGCAAGTGCATCGTCATCTTCCTCAACGGTGAGGGCATCCCGGACCTCGACTCCCGGGGCATGCGGGTGGTCGACGACTCGTTCCTGATGGCCTTCAACGCGCACCACGAGGACATCGAGGTGACGCTGCCCGACGCCGAGTACGGGCCGGAGTGGACGGTCGTGGTCGACACGACGACCGGCCAGGTCGGCGACTCGGAGAAGCCGATCGCCGCGGGGGAGACCCTGAACCTCACCGCCCGCTCGCTCGTCGTGCTGCGCAGGGTGGGCTGATGGGCGCGCCTTCCTCCACCTACCGCGTCCAGTTCACCCCGTCGTTCACCTTCGCCGACGCCGCCGGCATCGCGGACTACCTGGCACGCCTCGGCGTCGGCGCGCTGTACGGCTCGCCGATGCTCGACGCGCGGGAAGGCTCGACGCACGGCTACGACGTCGTCGACCCGACCCGCGCACGGCCGGAGCTCGGCGGTGACGAGGGCAGGGTGGCGTTGCAGGAGCGCCTGTCGGAGCTGGGCCTCGGCCTGGTCGTCGACATCGTGCCCAACCACATGGTCGTGCCGAACCCGTGGTGGGACGACGTCCTCGAACACGGCCAGGCGTCGAAGTACGCGAAGTACTTCGACATCGACTGGTCGTCGGGCAAGGTCCTGCTGCCGGTCCTCGGTGAGGACGCCGAGGACGAGGTGCACGAGCACTACCTCAAGGCGAACTGGCGGCGCGGCAACACCGAGCTGAACTACCGGCGGTTCTTCGACATCACCGAGCTCGCGGCGATCCGCGTCGAGGACCAGGAGGTCTTCGAGGCGACCCACCGCGAGGTCCTGTCGTGGGGCGTCCAGGGCCTGCGCATCGACCACCCGGACGGCCTCGCCGACCCCGGCGGGTACTTCCGGCGGCTGCGCGAGCACTTCGACGGCTGGCTCGTCGTCGAGAAGATCCTCGGGCCGGACGAGGCGCTGCCGCAGAGCTGGCCGGTCGACGGCACGACGGGCTACGACGCGTTGCGCGAGATCTGCGGCGTGTTCATCGCGCCGACGGACGCGTTCGCCGGCGACTTCCACTCCGTCGAGCACTCGGCACGGCAGCAGGTCGCGGACTCGATCCTGGTCGCCGAGGTGCGCAGGATCGCCCGGCTGGTGCAGGGCGTGCCGTTCGAGGACGCCTGCCGGGCCGTCGCCGAGGTGATGGTCAACTTCCCGGTGTACCGCTCGTACCTCCCCGAGGGCGCGCGGCACTGGGAGACGGCGGTCAGGCTCAGCGAGTCGCCCGCGGTGCGGGCGCTCGACGAGCAGGTCCGCGCCGACCCGCACGGCGAGCTGGCGACGCGGATCCAGCAGACGTCCGGCATGGTCGTCGCGAAGGGCACCGAGGACACCGCGTTCTACCGGTACACCAACTTCGTGGCGCTCAACGAGGTCGGCGGCTCGCCCGACAGGTTCGGCCTGTCGCCGGAGGAGTTCCACCAGCGCGCGGCGACGCGCGAGTCCGGTGAGCCCCAGGCGATGACGGCGTTGTCGACGCACGACACCAAGCGGTCGGAGGACGTGCGGGCCCGGCTCGCCGTCCTGGCGGAGATCCCGGACGAGTACCTGGCGTTCGAGTCCGCGATGAGCGAGAGGCACGGCATCTCCGAGCCGACGCTCAACAGGCTCGCCTGGCAGTCTCTCGTCGGCGCATGGCCGATCACCGAGGAGCGGCTCGGCCAGTACCTGGAGAAGGCGTCGCGGGAAGCCAAGGTCAAGACGTCGTGGGTCGACCGGAACGCCGAGTTCGACACCGAGGTGGCCGCGTGGCCCGCCAAGGTGCTCGGCGAGCCCGAGGTCGCCGCGTTCGCCGACCGGATCAAGGCTCCCGGCTGGTCGAACTCGCTGGGGCAGAAGCTGGTCCAGCTCACCGCGCCGGGCGTGCCGGACGTCTACCAGGGCACCGAGCTCTGGGACTTCTCGCTCGTCGACCCGGACAACCGCCGCCCCGTCGACTACGACGCGCGGCGTGAGCTGCTGGACCGCATCGAGTCGGGCTGGCTGCCCGAGGTCGACGACTCCGGCGCGGCGAAGCTCCTCGTGGTGCACAAGGCCCTCCAGGTCCGCAATCGGGGTCTGCGCGGTTACCGGGCGCTGCACGCCGAGGGGGCCGCCGCGGAGCACGTGCTCGCGTTCGAACGCGGCGGCGTGATCACCGTGGCGACGAGGCTGCCCGTCGCGCTGGCGCAGAAGGGCTGGCAGGACACGGTCCTGCCGCTGCCCGATTCGAACCGGCAGGGTTCGAAGTGGACGGACGTGCTGACCGGCCGTCCCGCCGCGGAGGACCTGGGTTCGTTACTCGACCGCTATCCGGTGGCACTGCTCGTGCGGGGGGACCAGTGAGCTTCTCCGTGTGGGCACCGGCGCTCGAGTCGGTGCAGGTCCGGGTCGATGGTGCCGACCACGCCATGGTGCGCGACGGCGAATGGTGGCGTTCTGACGCAGAGGGGACGGACTACGCGTTCGTCATCGACGGCGAGGCGTACCCGGACCCGCGGTCGCTGTGGCAGCCGAACGGCGTGCACCAGGCCTCGCGGGTCTACCGGCACGACTTCGAGTGGACCGACAGCGCCTGGACGGGCCGGGCGCTGCCGGGCGGTGTGATCTACGAGCTGCACATCGGCACCTTCACGCCGGAGGGCACGTTCGACGCCGCCATCGGCAAGCTCGACCACCTCGTCGACCTCGGCATCACGTTCGTCGAGGTCATGCCGGTCAACAGCTTCGACGGCGTGGAGGGGTGGGGCTACGACGGCGTCCTCTGGGGCGCCGTGCACGAGCCCTACGGCGGGCCGGACGGGTTCAAGCGGTTCGTCGACGCCTGCCACGCGCGAGGGCTCGCCGTGCTGCTCGACGTGGTCTACAACCACCTCGGGCCGTCCGGCGCGTACCTGGACAGGTTCGGCCCGTACTTCGCCGGTCGCAACGACTGGGGACCGGGCCTGAACCTCGACGGGGCGGGCTCCGACGAGGTGCGCCGGTACGTGATCGACAACGCGCTGCAGTGGCTGCGGGACTTCCACGTCGACGGGCTGCGGCTCGACGCCGTGCACGCCCTGGCCGACCAGCGCGCGGTGCACGTCCTCGAGGAGCTGTCCGTCGAGGTGGACGCGCTGTCGGCGTCGCTGGGCCGCCCGCTCAGCCTGATCGCCGAGTCCGACCTCAACGACGCGAAGCTCGTGACGGCGCGCGAAGGGGGCGGGTACGGGCTGCACGCCCAGTGGTCCGACGACCTGCACCACGCCCTGCACGTCGCGCTCACCGGGGAGACCTTCGGCTACTACGAGGACTTCGCGGCGGCGGGAGCGGTGAAGAACACGCTGGAGAAGGTGTTCTTCCACGCGGGCACCTGGTCGTCGTTCCGGGAGAAGCACCACGGCAAGCCGGTCGACACGGCGTTGGTCCCCGGCCACCGGTTCCTGGCGTACACGCAGAACCACGACCAGATCGGCAACCGCGCCACCGGCGATCGGCTGACCGCGACGGTGTCGACGGGGAAGTTGTTGTGCGCGGCGGCAATCGTGCTGTGCTCGCCCTACACCCCCATGATCTTCATGGGGGAGGAGTGGGCCGCGTCGACCCCGTGGCAGTTCTTCGCGTCGTTCCCGGACCCCGGGCTGGCCGAGGCCGTGCGGACGGGCCGGCGCCGCGAGTTCGCCCGGCACGGGTGGGGCGAGTCCGACGTCCCGGACCCGATGTCGCCGCGGACGGTCGAGAACTCGCGGCTGAGGTGGGACGAGGCAGGTGTTGGTGATCACGCGCTGGTGCTGGACACGTACCGGTCCCTGATCGCGTTGCGGCGCTCCCGCCCCGAGCTGGCCGATCCGCGGTTGGACAAGTTCGTGGTGGAGCAGGACGGGGCGTGCTTCGTGCTGCACCGCGGTGCCACCCGCGTGGTGGTGAACCTCGGCACGACGCCCGTCCCGCTGCCTCAGGGCGAAGTGCTGCTGACCTCCTCGGCGAACCCGTCGTCGCTCTCACCGGAGTCGTTCGCGGTCGTCGCGTCGACGTGATCCCACAACATCTGGTCGGCCAGGTCCACCGGCCGGCCGAGGTGCGCGTGCACGAAGGCCGCGACCAACCGGTCCGCGGCCACGTGCAACTTGATGTTGTGGTGCTGGGAGATGTGGACCAGCAGCTGGAAAGCCTGCTGAGGCGTGCAGGGTTTGCGTGCGGCGATCAGGCCTGAGGCCTGCCCGATGACAGTCCGGGACACCAGGGCTTTGCGCAGCCCCGCTACCTCGGCCTCGAGGGCGGTGATTCTCGCGGACGGCACCGCCGACTCCTTTCGCGTCGTCATGTCACAGCGGCATGCCGGTGTGACGACGGTGCTCTGGAGCTGCACAGCGAAGGGCGGGCACACCCAGAGCAAGCCGTCACATCGGCTTGCGGCTGGGTTCTCAACCGCGAGTGATCACCTTATCAACTGTTTCAGGCGGTGCTCGCCGGGTAACCAGTCGGCGTAGCTGACCCGCTAGTGAGGAGCCTGATCCATGGGTGCCGACGAGAAGTTCAGCAACAAGGCCGAGGAGCTCAAGGGCCGCGCCAAGGAAGCTGTCGGCGACGCCACGGACAACGAGCAGTGGCAGGCCGAGGGCCGCGCCGAGCGCGCCAAGGGTGCCTTGAAGCAGGCCGGCGAGAAGGTCAAGGATGCCTTCAACTCGGTCAAGTAGAACCGTCTCCGCCGCCCAGTTCGTCCCTTCGGGGGAGGACTGGGCGGCGTTGCGTTCCGCTGCCTCCGGCTGCCGCGGTTGCGACCTGTTCCAGGACGCGACGCAGACAGTGTTCGGCGAAGGACCCGTGCCCGCGAAGCTGATGATGGTGGGTGAGTGTCCCGGTGACCGCGAGGACACCGACGGTCACGTGTTCGTGGGCCCGGCGGGGCGGTTGCTGGACAAGGCGTTGGCCGCGGCGGGGATCGACCGCTCGAAGACGTACCTGACGAACGCGGTGAAGCACTTCCGGTTCGTCGAGCGCGGCAAGCGCAGGATCCACCAGACGCCCCGGCGTGGCGAGGTGGTGGCGTGCTTCCCGTGGCTGCGCGAGGAGATCAGGGTCGTCGAGCCGCGGTTGCTGATCTGCCTGGGGGCCGTGGCCGCCAAGGCGGTGCTGGGGCCGTCGTTCAAGCTGACCGAGCACCGCGGTGAGGTGCTGGAGCACGAGGACCTGCGGGTCGGCGTGACGGTGCACCCGTCGGCCGTGGTGCGGTCCGAGAACTTCACCGAGTCCTTCGACGCGTTCGTGGCCGATCTCGAGGCCCTGCAGAAGGCACTCTGAACACAACGCCCCGGAACGGGACAACCCCCGGACGACTCCTGCGTGAACAGGCCGAGCGGGACCAGCGCTCGAAGTCCGGGGGTCGGGTGGCTGCCTGGGTTTGCGACAGGCGTCACCAAAGGCGGTCCTATCGGACAGCCACCTCACGAGTCCTGTAGCTATACAACTTGGGACCACCTCCTCTCTTGTGTACTTCGAACCTATGTCGAGATCCCCGGACCTCGCAACGGACTTTTCTCACGCCGTCCGGCCCGCGGTTTTCGCGTAGAATCCGCACCCATGGTGCGCATCCCACTGACGTCGCTGGAACGGGAGCGCGGCAGACGGCTCGGCCAGTTGCTGCGGGACGCCCGCGGCGAGGAGAGCATGGTCGAGATCGCGGCCCGTGCGGGACTGTCCGCGGAGACCGTGCGCAAGATCGAGACCGGACGTGCTCCCACGCCGTCGTTCTTCACGATCGCCGCTCTCGCCGGAGCGCTCGGCATCTCGCTCGACTCGATCACCGAGCTGCTGGCCCCGCAGAGCCGATCTGCCTAGATCACCCACTCCGGTATTGAATTCCCCGGCCGGGTCAGGGAAATCCGGTTCTACCCCGCGCGTGCGCCGGTAAACCTTTGACTTCAAACCTGTGTCGTGTTGCCGTGGTGTCAGGAAAATGGCACTTCTCGACACGGGAGAAATGATGAGGTTCATTTCAGCGGTCCTCGCCGCTCTTCTCTCCTTGACGCTCGTCACGGCGCCGGCGGCGACCGCGGTGCAGGTCGAGCGGGTCAGCCGCGCCGAGTTGCTGGAACGCGCCGAGTCGTGGCGGACCGCGAACAACGGCAGCCAGGTCCCGTACAGCATGCAGGAGTACTGGACCGACGGTTATCGGCAGGACTGCTCGGGATTCGTGTCGATGGCCGCGAAACTGGGGAACGAGAATCCCTGGGGCGGACCGAACACCGTGGCACTCGCCTCGAGCGACTACACCGAGCCGGTGGCGATTTCCGACCTGCTTCCTGGCGACCTCCTGATCGACGCGGTGGACGAGCCGGGCACCGACTTCCGGCACGTCGTGATCTTCGAGAAGTGGACGAAGGACGACCGTTCCGAGTACCTGGCCTACGAGCAGCGCGGCGGCTTCGGCACCGACCACCGCCCGCTCACCTACGGCCTGGAGCCGAACAGCGCGTACCAGCCCTACCGGCTCAGGAACGTGACCGGCTGAGCGACCGCGACCGGATGAGCCCGATCACGGCGAAGACGCCGACGAGCACGCCCGTGGACAGGATCTGCCCGCGGGCCTGCCCGTCGCTCAGCATCAGCACGACGACGGCGGCGATCGCCACCAGCGCGACCCAGGACAGGTACGGGAAGCCCCACATCGGGACCGCGGGGTCGGGTGTGGTGCGGCGCAGGCGGATCTGGGAGACCGCGACGAACGCCCAGACGATCAGCAGCGCCGAGCCGACGGCGTTGAGCAGCACCAGGAAGACGGTGTCGGGCCACAGGTAGTTGAGCAGCACCGAGAAGAACCCGAACGCCGTCGACGCCAGCACGGCGTTGCGCGGGACGCCGTTCTTCCTGCCCAGCAACGCCTTGGGCGCCTCGTCGCGTTCGGCGAGCGAGCTGAGCATGCGGGCGGCGCCGTAGAGGGTGGCGTTGATGGCGCTCAGCAGCGCCACGAAGATGACGACGTTCATGATCTGCCCGGCCGCCGGGATGCCGATCCTGTTCAGCACCGCCACGTACGGGCTGGCGCCGACCTCGGAGTCGTTCCACGGCAACAGGGTCACGACCACAACCATCGAGCCGAGGTAGAAGACGAGCAGCCGCGTCATCGACGTGCGGACCGCCTTCCTGATGGCGCGCGCGGGGTCCTCGGCGTCTGCGGCGGCGATCGTGACGACCTCCAGGCCACCGAACGCGAACACCGTCGCCATGAACCCGGCGACGACTCCGCCCCAGCCGTGCGGGAGGAAGTCGCTCAGGTTGGTCAGGCCGGGGGACTCGACGCCGGGCAGCACGCCCGCGATGGCCGCGGCGCCGAGTGCGAGGAACAGCACGATCGCGGCGACCTTGAGGCCCGCGAACCAGAACTCGAACTCGCCGAAGTGGCGGACGTCGGCGAGGTTCACGGCGGTGAGCACGGCCATGAAGAGCAGCACCCAGGCCCACTGCGGCACGGCGGGGAACCATCCCGAGGCGATCTTGGCGGCTCCTGTCGCCTCGACGGCGAGCACCACGCCGACCGCCGACCAGTAGACCCAGCCGACCGTGAAACCGGCCCACGGACCGATCGCCTTCTCGGCGTGCACGGAGAAGGCGCCGCCGCTGGGGTGTTCCGCGGCCATCTCGCCGAGCATGCGCATCACGAGCAGGGCCAGGGCTCCGGCCAGTGCGAAGGAGATAAGCACCGCCGGTCCCGCCAGCGCGATGCCCGCGCCCGTCCCGACGAAGAGCCCCGCACCGATCACGCCACCCAGCGCGATCATGGTGACATGCCGTTCCCGCAGGTGAGTCACGCTCTCCAGCCCCGTTCGAGTGTGCCGATGGCCGGCCGATAGTGGATTCATGGCGGGGAAGAGTCAAATCGTGTGATCGGAGTTACACCGCACCGGAACAAGTGAGGGTGAGATCGATGAACTCGCCTAAGGGAGTACTGCCGTCCGGGGTCCTGCCGCAGCTCGACACGTTCTCCAGCGCGCTGGAGCGCTACTCGGACTGGGGGTGGCTCGTGCTGCGGTCGGAGAACCGGCTGCTGCTCACCACCGACCACCAGGTGTCCGCCGTGGAGATGGCGGCGGGGATCGGCGGAGAGGTGCGGCACTACCTGTCCGTCCGGATGCTCGGCGGTCCGGTGGTGGTGCTGCCGGGGTCTCCCGGGCGATGGCTCCTCCTCACCGAGTCGGCAGACGAGGCCTCCCAGGTGAACCTGATCCGGTTGCGTGCGCGCGGGGCGCTGACGCACCGGCTGGGGACGCTGGTGCCGTTGCCGCCGTCGCGGATCGACGGCGGTGGGGTCCGGTGGCTGGGCGAGGTGCCCTCCGGCCGGCCGTTCCTGCCGCCGTTCTCCGCCGTGGTGGCGGCGTTGAGGACGGTCACGGAGACGTCCGGGATGCGCTGACGGGCGGCAGACGCACCGATTCGGCTCACCGGTTCTCCAGTGCGTTCGTGGCGACCTCGCCGATCGTCCGCTCGCGGCCGCTCATCCGAAAAGATTTCCGCCGTGCGGGTTGTCCGGGCGGTGCTGGAAATCTGCTTCTCGCGGTAGGTGTTGACGAGTTCCACGATCTTCGCGCGACTCCTGGGAGTCACCCGCGACTACACCGGATGCGGCGGAAATTCACTCCACAAGACGCCGACGAGCCTCTAGCTTTGTGAGGTCGGACACCGGCGGAAGGAGCAGGGCATGGACGGGTACGAAATCCTCGCCGACGAGGACGGGCACGTTCGCGGTTACGACTAGCGACCGCTCATCGGCCGCGTGAGGGAGTGACCCGAAGAGACTCCCTCGCGGCTCGAGCGACCTCTCTTCTCACGGTGCGGAATGCGCCTCGGCGGTGCTGGAACGCACCACGAGCGTCGTCGGGAGCTCCCGTTGGTCGGCAGGGCCGCCGTCCAGAAGAGCGGCCAGGAGGTCGACGGCGACCTCGCCGGCTTCCTCGGTCGGCATGTGGACGGTCGTCAGCGCCGGTGAGCACATCGCCGCGTACAGGATGTCGTCGAAGCCGGTCACGCTGATCTGCCGCGGCACCTGCACGTCGCGCGCCGCGAGGTGGCTCAACACTCCCAGCGCCATCAGGTCGTTGTACGCGATGAACACCGTCGCGCCGGTCTCGAGCGCCTGCTCGGCCGCCGCGACCCCGCCGCCGAAGTTCGGCTCGAACGACCCGAGCAGCCGCGCGCGGCCCCGCAGGCCCTGCATCCGCCGGGTGTTCGACCACGCCGCGGCCGGACCGCCCAGGTAGACGAAGTCGTCGTGGCCCAACGCCTCCAGGTGGGCGACGACCTGCTCCATGCCGGAGGCGCTGTCCATCAGCACGGACGAGACGCCCGGCACGATCCGGTTGATCAGCACCAGCGGTGTCAGGGCCGCGAGCTCGGCGACCGCCTCGTCGGGCAGCAGCGACGCGCACAGCACGACGCCGTCGACCTGCGCGGCCATCGTCCGCACCAGCTCCGCCTCGGTTTCGGGATCTTCCCTGCTGTCGCAGAAGAACACCGAGGTGCCCGCCTCGCCCGCCCGCGTCTGCACTCCCCGCAGCACGGACGGGAAGAACGGGTTGGTGAGGTCGGGCACCACGATGCCGAGGTTCCCGGTGCGGCCGGTGATCAGGCTGCGCGCGGCCCGGTTCGGCTGGTAGCCGAGCCCGGCCACGACGTCCAGGACCCGTTGCCGGGTGGCGTCCTTGACGAGACCCGGAGCGCTCAGCGCGCGCGAGACCGTCGAGACGGAGACCTGAGCCTGGCGAGCGACATCCCTGATGGTGACGGCCACGCGTGCATCATGGCAGTCAAGGTCAAGAAGGACTCAGTCGTCCGATGATCCTCAGAGATCCAGACCGGTCAGCACCAGCACGCGGGGCTCCGTGAGGTCCTCCATCGCCGCGCGCAGGCCCTCGCGGCCGGTGCCGGACTCCTTCACACCGCCGTACGGCATCTGGTCCGCGCGGTAGCTCGGCACGTCGCCGACGATCACGCCGCCGACCTGGAGCCGTTGCGCCGCACGGAAGGCGAGCCGCACGTCGGTCGTGAACAGACCCGCCTGCAGCCCGTAGCGGGACGCGTTGACGAGGTCGAACGCCTCCTCGACGCTGTCCACCCTCCTCAGCGTCACGACCGGGCCGAACACCTCCTCGACGCTGACCTTCGCGTCCTCCGGCACGTCCGTCAGCACGGTGGGCGCGTAGGTGCGTCCGTCGCGGGTGCCACCGGTGAGGACCTTCGCGGACGCCTCCCGCACCCACGCCTCGACGCGGTCAGCGGCGGCGTCGTTGATCAACGGACCGACGTCACCCGCCACGTCGAGCTCGTTCACGTACCGCACAACGGCTTCCGAGACCGCGTCGTAGACGTCGGCGTGCACGTAGACGCGCTGCACCGAGATGCACGACTGGCCCGCCTGGTACATGGCGAACGTGGCGATGCGCTGCGCGGCGAACTCGACGTCCTGCCAGTCGGGAGCGACGATCGCGGCCGCGTTGCCACCGAGCTCGAGCGTCACGTGCTTGCGCGGCACGCGTTCCCTGATGCCCCAGCCGACCGGGCCCGACCCGGTGAACGAGACCACCGGCAGCCGCGGGTCCTCGACCAGCTTCGCGGTGTCCTCGTTGGACAGGTGCAGCACCGACCAGGCGCCGTCGGGGAGGTCGGTCTCCGCCAGCACCTCGCCCAGCAGGAAGGCGACCTTCGGGGTGGCGGGCGCGGGCTTGAGCACGATCGGCGCGCCGACCGCGATCGCGGGAGCCACCTTGTGCGCCACCAGGTTCAGCGGGAAGTTGAACGGCGCGATGCCGAGCACCGGCCCGCGCGGCACACGGCGCACCAGGGCGAGGCGGCCCTCGGCGGACGGGTCGGTGTCGAGGCGCTGCAGCTCACCGGAGAACCGGCGGGCCTCCTCTGCGGCCCACCGGAACGTGGAGATCGCACGGGTCACCTCGGAGCGCGCCCACTTCAGCGGCTTGCCCGAGTCGTCGTTGATGGCCTGCGCGAACTCCTCGGCGCGCTCGGACAGGCGTCGTGACACGTGGTCCAGCGCGGCGGCACGGCGGTGCGCAGGCAGTGCGGCGAGCTCGGGAGCGACGGCGGCGGCCTTCGCTACCGCCGTCTCGACGTCTTCGGTGGTGTGGAAGGGAATCATGCGAGCAGGGCTCCTTCGAGGACGTCGAGACCTTCGGCGAGCAGGTCGTCCGAGATGACCAGCGGGGGCAGCAGACGGATCACGTTGCCGTAAGTGCCGCACGTCAGCACGACGACACCCCGGTCGTGGCACGCCTTCGCGACGCGGGCGGCGATGTCGGGCGTGCGTTCGGTGAACTCGATCGCGAGCATCGCGCCACGGCCGCGGATGTCGGCGATGACGTCGGTCTTCTCCGCGACGGTCTTCTCCGCGACCGCCCTGAGCCGGCCGAGCACGGTCTGCTCGACGCGGCGTGCGGCGGAGTTGAGGTCGCGCTCGCGCATGGTGCGGATGGCGCCGAGGGTCGCCGCGCACGCCACCGGGTTGCCGCCATAGGTGCCGCCGAGCCCGCCGACGTGCACGGCGTCCATGATCTCGGCCCGGCCCGTGACGGCGGCGAGGGGCAGCCCGCCCGCGATGCCCTTGGCGGTGGTGACCAGGTCCGGCACCACGCCCTCGTGGTCGGAGGCGAACCACGACCCGGTGCGGCAGAAGCCCGTCTGGATCTCGTCGGCCACGAACAGCACACCGCGCTCACGGCACCACTGCGCGACCGCGGGCAGGAAACCCTCCGCGGGAACGATGAATCCGCCCTCGCCCTGGATCGGCTCGATCACGACGGCTGCCGTGTTGCCGGCGCCGACCTGCTTCTCGATGGCCGAGATGGTGCGCTGGGCCGCCTCGGCACCGGTGAGGCCGTCGTGCAGCGGGTAGGAGGCCGGCACCCGGTACACCTCGGGCGTGAACGGGCCGAACCTGTGCTTGTACGGCATGTTCTTGGCGGTCAGCGCCATCGTGAGGTTCGTGCGGCCGTGGTAGCCGTGGTCGACCACCACGACGGCCTGCCTGCCCGTGACGTGCCGGGCGATCTTGACCGCGTTCTCGACGGCCTCGGCGCCGGAGTTGAACAGCACCGACCGCTTCTCGTGGTCACCGGGGGTGAGGGCGTTCAGCTCCTCGCAGACCTCGAGGTAGCTCTCGTACGGCGTGACCATGAAGCAGGTGTGGCTGAACCTGTCGATCTGCTCGTGCACCGCCTCGGCCACGGCGGGGGCGGGGTTGCCGACGCCCGTGACGGCGATGCCGGACCCGAGGTCGATGAGCTGGTTGCCGTCGACGTCGACCAGCAGGCCGTCGTCGGCGGAGGCGATGTAGACGGGCAGGCTCGAGCCGACGCCCGCGGCGACGGCGTCCCCGCGCCGCGCCTGGAGCTCCAGCGACCTGGGGCCGGGAATCGCGGTGACCAGCCGGTTCCTGGGCAGCGATCGGGTCATGCTCTCAGCATGGTCCTGGTCAGCGCGGGGCGCACTGCCTGAAATGGCCATCTGTGGTGCGGAAGTTGTACAAACTGGCACATGCCGATCACGGTGCACGACCTCGCCCGGTCACTGGGGCTGCCCGTGCTGGCCGGGGACGTGTCGAGGCCGGTCGGATGGGTGCACGGCACCGAGCTCGCGGACCCCACGCCGTTCCTGGAGGGCGGCGAGCTGCTGCTGACGACGGGCCTCACCGAGGTGGGGGAGCTCTACGTCGAACGGCTGGTGCGCGCGGGCGTGGTCGGGCTCGGCTTCGGGACGGGGCTGGGCCACGACGTGGTGCCCGCCGCGCTGGTGGACGCGGCGGGGAGGACCGGTCTGGGGCTGGTCGAGGTGCCGCGCGAGGTGCCGTTCATCGCGATCAGCAAGGCGGTGTCGAAGGCGCTCGCCGCGGACGAGTACGCCGCTCTCGCCCGCACCAGCGAGGCCCAGCGCGCGCTGACGAGAGCCGCGGTCAGGGCCGGTGTCGGCGGAGTGGTGCGCAGGCTGGGGCAGTGGGTCGACGGCTGGGTGGTGCTCCTCGACGAGGCCGGTCAGCCCGTGCACGCCCACAACGCGCGCCTCGTCCCGGACCTGTCGGCCGAGCTCGCCCGCCTGAAGGGCGTGGGCGGCCTGGCGAGCGCCGCGTTCGAGCTCGACGGCGTGCACGTGGTCCTCCAGGTCCTCGGCAGCCGCGCCAGGGGAGTCCTCGCGGTCGGCGCCGCCCGGCCCGATCCCGGCATCGTCAACACCGCAGCGTCGTTGCTCGTGCTCGCGCTCGCCCGGAACGACGCCGTGGACGCGGCCAGGAGGGAGCTCCGCGCAGGCCAGTTCCGGATGCTGCTGGCGGGACTCCCGGTCGACGGCCTGCCGGACCGGTTCCGGGTGGTCCTCACCGACGGACCGCCGGAGGACACCGTGTTCTGGGCCGAACACGACGGCGACTTCGTCGTGCTCGGCAACGGGGTGGACGGTGTCGCATCGTCCGAAGTGGACGCGACTCAGGTCGCGCGCGGCTACCGCGAAGCCCGTCAGGCGCGCCGGGCGGGCGTCCGCACGTTCGAGGACCTCGCCGGGAATTTGCCGCTGCCGGACGGTTTCGCCGACGCGGTGCTGCGGCCGCTCGACGCCGAGACCCGTTCCACGCTGCGGGTGTGGCTGGCCCACCACGGCGCGTGGGACCCGGCGGCGGCCGAACTGGGCGTGCACCGGCACACGGTGCGCAACCGCGTGCGCAGGGCCGAGCAGGCGCTCGGCCGGTCGCTGGACTCGCCCGGCGTACGTGCGGAACTGTGGCTAGCCCTCCACGGCGAAGGTCAGTGAGGCGGTGTACC
The DNA here is from genome assembly GCF_035525475.1 of Lentzea sp. Taxonomy (GTDB): domain Bacteria; phylum Actinomycetota; class Actinomycetes; order Mycobacteriales; family Pseudonocardiaceae; genus Lentzea. The sequence goes on from NZ_DATLEC010000208.1 coordinate 34,662, forward strand.
CGGACGCGGCGTCACCGGACATCGTGGCCATCTGGTGGTCGACGCCGTCGCGGAACACCATGTCCTGCTTGAGGGACGTCCGCGCCATGTTCTGCACGCTCTGCGTGTACCCGGTCGTGCCGTAGACCTCCTTGCACGTGGTCTCCGGCAACGCGAGCTGCGAGGTCGTGATCTTGTCGCCCGCCCTGGTGGCCTCGGCGAGGCTCGGGTAGACCTCGAAGTGGATGTGCGGCCAGCGTCCCGAGTACGCGCCGGGGAAGACGCTGACGAACCTCAGCTTCCCCGAGGAGTCGGCTTCCTGGACGCCGCGCAGGAAGTTCTCGTTCTTCACGCGGTCCGAGTACATCGAGTAGTCGCCGTTGATGTCGCAGTGCCACAGGTAGACGGCGGCGCCCGCGTACGGCGTGCCCTCCTGCCTCTGGACGGTCAGGTCGATGGTGAGTCCGACGCCCTCGGCCGTGCGGGTCGAGGAGCCGAAGCTGGAACGGATGTCCGAGCGCACGATGCCGCTCTGGGTGAGCGCGTTCGGGCCGTGGGAACCGTCGCCGGGGAACGGGCCGGCGGTCTCCTCGGGGATCGCGCCGAGCGGTTCGCCGTCCACCGCGGACGTGCCGGTCGTGCTCGCGGTCGGGGTGGTCGACGGAGCGCAGGCCACGAGCGTGAGGCCGGTCCCGCCGAGCAGCGACAAGGCCCGCCTGCGCCCGATCAGCGTGGCGAGGTCGAACTGGAGGCCGCGGTCGTGGTTGTCCGTCATGGGGACAAGACTGGGGCTGTTTCCTGTGGGCCGCCTGTGGATGAGCTGTCACGGGGATAGCAACCGCGTGCTCAGGAATTCCGCTGTCGTCGAAGTGTTTTGCGCGCGCCGGCCGGTGTGGTGATTTCACCGAGGGCCGGAATGTCCTGGCGGAGCCGGCGAGCTTGTGATCGGGATCTCGTTCTCGGCCTGTAGTGCAGCTGAGGCGACCCGGCGGCACCGCTGTTTCGGTGAACGGGGGTGTCACCATCACGAAGTATTCACTCGGAAGCCGGGATTGCGTTGGTCCGATGTCGCGGTTGTGAAGATGTGCGAGGTGTCGCACCCGGAAAGCTGGACAATGGATTAATTTGACGGCGATGGGGTTTTTCTTTCGAGAAGGGCGGCACTCGCGAGGGGTTGTCGAGCGCCGCCCTCCCGCGGGCGGGCAGACCCTGCCGTCTGCCCGCGCTCCGCTAGCCGGAGTGGGTCTCCGCCTTGGTCCTGCGACACTCCCGTTCGACCACCGCCGCCCTGTCGACCTCGGCGTGCGGCACGCGGAGCGCCGCGCTGATCCAGGCACGCCAGTAGGGGCCGGGAATGCGTTTTCCGCGTTCCCACCTCGACACTTCTTCGCGGGTGACGCTGTCGTTCTGTGAGATCTCGCACAACAGGTCCGCGAGTTCGCGCTGCGTGAGGCCCTGCTCTCGCCGTGCCCTGGGAATCAGGGCGGTAATCGGCGGGACGTCCTGGTGCTCGCGGGCTTGGGGGGCTGCCTTGAGCACGGTTCTGCTCCGTTTCAGTGAGATGGCTGGTGTGTCGTCCAGCCTGCCTCAAAGCCGCGCTGTTCGTGCCGTGCATTGCGGTGATACCGGCGGTCGTTGAAAGTTCAGCCACCGTCGGAATCACTTGATCGGTTGTTCGGTGGAACGAAGCTGGTCCAATGGGGTGTGCGCGCTCGCTTATCGCGCATCTGACTAGTGTGATCGCGCCGGGTTCGTTGTGCCGCAGCAATGACCGGGATGAGAAGGTGGGAAAGAATGCTTTCGACGGTCGAAGTGGTGCAGGTTTTCCTGGCGCGGCTCGCGGCCCAGGACGCGCCGGGCATCGCGCGGCTGTGCGCGCCGGCGGTGGAGTGGGAGGCGCCAGACCCGAACGGCGCCAGGTGGTCGCTCGGCCCGCGTACGCGCAGGGAGGTCGAGTCCTGGTTCCTCACGCTGTTCGCCGCGTTCGAGCTGGAGCAGCTGTCCGCGCGCCGGCTGGTCGTCGACGGGGGAGACGCGGCGGTGATCGGCTCGGCGCGCTGGCGGGTCCGTGCCACCGGCGACCCGGTGCAGGTCCGGTTCGCGTCCGTGATCTCGGTGCACCTGGGGGAGATCGAGCAGTACTGGCACCTGCCGGACACCCTGGCCGTGACGAGGACCGCGGCATGAGCTCTGGCCGTGGGAAAGCGGCGCACACGCGGGAGAGGCTGCTGCGCGCCGCCGCCGAGGTGTTCGACCGCGACGGCTTCGCCAGGTCCAGCCTCACCGCCGTGTGCGCACGGGCCGACGTGTCGAAAGGCGCGCTGTACTGCCACTTCCGGTCCAAGGAAGCGCTCGGCGTCGCGATCGTCGAGGAGCAGTCGCTGCTGTGGCACCGGTTGCGCGACGAACAGCTCGCCGTCGAACCGTCGCCCGTGCAGGCGCTGATCTCGATGTCGTTCGAGTTCGTCGGCAGGCTCGACACCGACCTGATCGTGCGGGTGAGCGCGAAGCTGTTGCGGGAGGCGGTGTTCTTCGACGTCGTGGCGGCCGCGCAGGTGATCGGCTGGGTGTCGGTGGTGCGCGAGCTGCTGACGCTGGCGAAGGACCGCGGTGAGCTCCTGCCGGAGGTGAACGTGCGGCACGCGGCCGAGCAGATCGTCGCGGAGCTGCTCGGGCTGCAGTTCGTGGCCCAGGCGTTGAGCGGCGGCACCGACCTGCGCACGCGCCTGGCCAGGGTCTGGCGCGCGTCGTCGGGCGCTCTGGTGACGGAGCCCGTCCGCACGAGGCTGCGGTTCGAGTGACGGTCGTCTCGGCCCAATCGAGACAGGAATGGCCGGTCACACCTCCGCTGTTGTCCTCACTCATCCGGCAGGGTCTTGACCATCGGGAGGACAGCGGTGTCCGGTCGCAGCATTGTCGTGGTGGATCCGCACTCGGCGGGCAAGGGCATCGCGCCCGCCTTCGCGGCCCGTGGCGTCGAGGCGGTGGCGGTGCTGACGACCGCGACGCCGCCCAGCTGGCTCAGCAGGGTGTGGGAACCGGACGACTACCACGAGATGCACACCCTCGGTGACCTGGACGAGCTGGCGGCGAAGCTGGCCGTGCACGACCCGATCGCCGTCGTCGCGGGCTCCGCCACCGGGGTGGAGGCGGCCGAGACGTTGTCCGAGCTGGTCGTGCCGGGACAGTCGAACGTCCTGGCGCTCTCGTCGGCGCGCCGCGACAGGTGGCAGAGGGACGTGGCGCTGCGCACCGCCGGGGTGCCGCACCTGCGCCAGGTCAGCTCGGAGTGCCCCGACGAGGTGGCGGCCTGGCTGCGGCGCGAGGGCCTCGAGAACTCGCCGGTCGTGCTGAAGCCGCAGCACAGCGGCGACATGGACGACGTGTTCGTGGCGATGCCCGGCGACGACTGGCGCACCAGCTTCAACCGGATCCTCGTCGTCAACAGGACCAGCTTCCGCAACGACAAGGTGCTCGTCCGCGAGCTCGCGGTCGGCACGGAGTACGAGGTCGACACCTACTCGATCGACGGCGAGCACGGTCTCGTGGCGGTCTGGCGGTGCGCCAAGGAGGGCCGCGACGACGGGCTCGGCATCTTCCGCTCGAACACGCTCGTCTCGCCGTCCGAGCCGGTGGTCGACGCGCTCTTCGGCTACGTGGGCCAGGTGCTCGACGCGACCGGAGTGCGCAACGGCCCCGCGCACGTCGAGGTGGTGATGACCCCCGACGGCCCGCGCCTGATCGAGATCGCCGCGCGGCTGGCCGGCGCCGAGCAGCAGGAGCTGACGTTGCTCGGCACGGGCGAGAACCAGATCACGAGGACGGTGCGCCACCACGCGGACGGCTCGAAGGCCGTCGGCCGGTACGAGCGGCACCAGCACGTGAGGTCGGTGTACCTCTCGTCACCCGCTGCCGGTGAGCTCGCGAACTCGGTCCGCTTTGACGAGCTTGCCTCACTTTTGCCCAGTTACCAGCGCGACGTCCTGCCGTACCGGGAGGGGTCGATGGTGCCCAGGACCGACGACCTGCGGACGTCGCTGGGACACGTGGTGCTGGCCACCACCGACGCTGAACAGCTGGAACGCGACGAGGCCACCGTCAGGGAGATCGAGGCGGGGCTCATCGTGGTGTGATCTCGGAGCCGTACCGGGTGGCACTCGTTCGGGGTGACCGGTTAGGTTTCTGCGCGACGAGCGGAGGCCCATGAGCGAACCCTGGGACGGCGACCTGACCGGTGCGGTGATCCACGACCGCTTCGTGATCGGGTCACTCCTCGGGTCCGGCGGCATGGCGGAGGTCTACCGGGCGTACGACCGCGCGACCACGACGTCCGTCGCCATCAAGGTCTTCTCGGGCCCCGGCCTCCCGGACGACGAGCTGCGCCTGCAACGCGAGGCCACCATGCTCGCGTCACTGGACTGCCCCGGCATCATCCCGGTCTACGAGGCCGGCACGATCTCCCGCCGCCCGTACTTCGTGATGCGCGAGATCACCGGCGGCACCCTCCGCCAGCGCATGCGCGAGCCCCTGCCACCCCGCTTCGTGGCGAGGATCGGCGGCCAGATCGCCGCGGTCCTGGACCACGTGCACGGTCTGGGCGTCGTGCACCGCGACATCAAGCCGTCCAACATCCTCCTCGACGACACCGAGAAGCAGGCCTACCTGGCGGACTTCGGCCTGGCACTGGTCGCCGAGGTCACCAGGGTGACCACCTCCGGCGTCCTGGTCGGCACCGCCGGCTACCTGTCGCCGGAACAGGTCAGGGGCTCGGACGTGGGCCCGGCCGCCGACATCTACTCGCTGGGCCTGGTCCTGCTGGAATGCCTGACGGGCCGCACGGAATACCCCGGCGGCGACGCGGAAGCGGCCCTGGCGCGCCTGGCCCGCCCCCCGCGCATCCCGGTGGACCTGCCACCGGCCTGGGTGTCCCTGCTGTCCGCGATGACGGACATGGACGCCTCCCGCCGCCCGACAGCCGCCCAGTGCGCCCGCTCCCTGGACGCCGCCTTCGAGGCGAGCCGAGGCCTGCCGGCCCTGCTGCCGGACGCGGCGGTCACAGCCCCGGAACTCCCCCAACCCCGCCGGGGCAAGCGCCTGGCCATAGGCGCGGCGGCCGCAGCGGTCACCGCGGTGGCCGTGGCGGTGGCGAACTTCGGCGGAGGCGGCAACGAAGCACCCGCAGCCGACCAGAAGGTGCCGGACCCGCACACCCAGGTGGTCACCGTCTCCGCGTCCACGGTGACCGTGGTGCACACGCCCGGCGCCCCAGGCCCGTCGGGCACGCCTGACGCCCCCGGAGCACCGCAGCCAGGAGCAATACCGCAGCCAGGAGCAATTGTGCCTTCGGGTGCCGCGACGACGACCGCGGGAACTCCGGCCGATGACACCGTCGTGCCGCCCGAGGAGTCGACGACGGCGAGCAAGGAGAAGAAGAACAAGAAGTCGTCGCAGGCGACTACTCCGTCGCAGGTTCCCCAGCCCTAGCAGCCCGGGTGGGCAGGCAGGCTGACGCAGGCGTCCCCTGGTGTTGAGGACCCCCCGCGACCCAACGTACTCAGCAGGTCTGACACGCGCGCCGCGAGACGTCGCGGCATTTCAACCGCAGACTCAGCGGGCGGACTGGGTCGCGAGCGAGCGCGGAACGTGCTGGACAAGGAGATCAACCGCCGCTTCGGCAAGCCCAAGGGCAGCGACGCGTACCACGCCCACCAAGCGGTCATCGTCCAGATCGTCCTGATCTGGGAACGGTCGCTGCTGGCGGCGCGCACCCACTCCGGCCCTCTGCAACTGCTCCCCGACGGCGCCCGCGCGCTCACCGCCGCCGACCCGCTGGGCGAACTGCACACGCTGTTCGGAGTGTGAGCCGACGCCATGGCCGGCCATCTGCTCAGCCGGGCGGTGACAACGAGGCCGCCGCTCGGTCTCGCGACGCGTGGTGCCCCCAATGGCGATGCGAAGCGAGCCGGACAGCCTTGTGAACCGCTGGGTAGCGGTGTGCCCCAATCGGCTCCAAGATCAGGATCCCAACGCCCCAACCGCGGCAAACGGCAGATCCTTCAACTCGGCCCGCAACCGGTCCAAATCCGGGTACACAGCCGAAGCCCCGCGATCAACCAGCTCGTCCTCGCCGAACCCACCGGTCAACACCGCGACGGACGGCAACCCGGCCCGCCCAGCAGCCTCGCAGTCCCACACCGAATCCCCGACGACAACAGCACGCGAGGCACCGGCCTGCCGCAAAGCCACCTGGATCAGATCGGGCTCAGGCTTGCTGGCATCCACGTCGTCGGAAGAAGTCCAGGCGATGTCCCCGGGATCGAGCAGCTTCAGGTAGTGCTCCACGTGCTTGCGCTTCCCCGAACTGGCCAGCACCACGGCCAGCCCGAGATCGGTGGCCGCGCGAATCAGCCGGTGCGCCCCCTCGATCGGCTGGATCTCGTCCAGCATCTCGTCGAAGTACCGCTCCCAAGCCGCCCGCAGGTCGTCACCGTGCGCGCGCTCGACGGTGTCCCCGGCCACCGCGGCGACCAGCTTGTCGCCGCCCATGCCCATCGAGCGGTGCAGCCGCCATCCCGGCACGGTGATGTCGTGGCTGCGGAATGCTCGCAGCCACGCCACCGTGTGGTGGTAGTTGGTGTCGACCAGCGTGCCGTCCACGTCCAGGACCACGGTGTTGCTCATGATCCCAGGTTTGCCCGCGCTCTCAGCGAGGCAAACCCACCAGCTCGTGCGCGTCCTGCAGGGACGCCACCTCACGTCGCAGCACGCTGTCGAGCCACTGCGCGTCGGACATCCACGACTGGTTGGTGTTCAAGCAGACGTGCACGGACGAGCGGTAGACGGACAAGGCGATGCCCACCGCGTGCCCTGGTGCGACGGGCGCGACCGGGTACATCTCGCACAACGCGGCGCCGTCCAGGGCGAGCGGTACGGACGGCAGCGGCACCGAGGTGACGAGCGTGTCGAACAGCAGCGGTGCGCAGCGGCCCATGACGGGGGCGGCCAGGCGGTGCACCAGCGGCGGCACGCGGTCCGCCAGCAGCGGCAGTGCGCCCGCGCCCTGCCGGGGGCCGGCGGCCTTGGCCGTCTCCATCTGGGAACGGATGTCGCGCAGGCGTTCCGCCGGGTCGGCGCAGCCGACCGGCAGCGAGACCAGGAAGCCGGAGATCTGGTTGCCCGAGGCGCCGTCGCCGGAGCGTGAGCGTTGGTTGACCGGGATCAGCGCGCGCACGACCGAGGACGGGCCGGCGCTGTCGTGGGCGGAGAGCCAGTGGCGCAACGCACCCGTCACCAGGGCGAGCAGCACGTCGTTCACCGTGCCGCCGTGCGTGCGCCGGATCCGGTGCACGTCCGCGAGGTCCAGGCGCGACATCACCACCCGGCGGGGCCGCGTGGAGGAGGTGAGCACCGGCGAGTTCAGCGTCGGCGGGCGGGTGTTCATCAGCACCGAGGAGGCGATGTCGATCGTGTCCCTGATCCCGCGCAGGGTCGGGATCATCGAGCGCGACGGCTGCGGGGGAGCGTCCGGAATGGACAGACGGGAGGCGTCGAACAGCTGGAGGCCCAGGCCGACGGCCTTCATGCCGTCGCACAGGGAGTGGTGCAGCTTGGCGACGACGGCGAACCGGCCGCCCGCCAGGCCGGTGATGACGTGCAGCTCCCACGGCGGGCGCGCGAGGTCCAGCGGCTGCGCCATGAGGTGCGAGACCGAGGTGGCGAAACGATCTCGTCCGCGCACGTGGTGCGTGAAGACGTGGTCCTCAGGTGCGAAACCGGGGTCCTCCACCCAGCGGGCACCGCCCAGCAACGACGTGCGGGCGCGCTGGCGCAGGCGCGGGATCTCCTGCGCCCGTTCGCACAGCACGGCGGCGATGCGAGCCGGGTGGACCGGAGTGGGCGGTGCGAAGGTCGCGACCGCACCCAGGTGCAACGGGTTCGCGTTGCCCTCCATGGCGAGGAAGGCGATGTCGAGGGGGGAGAGGTGGTCTGTCATAGGTGTGCCAGGTAAACAGGTCCGCGTGTCCCGCGCATTGCGATGAGGTGGCGGCGACTCCCTACCGCCCCAAGTACACTCGAACGGTGGTACCGGTGTGACTCGTGTGGGTGCGAACCAGGTCACACAGCAGGTTCACCATCACGATCCCGAAGCCGGACAGGCCCGTGAACGACGGCGGGAGACCCTCGCCGGAGTCGCTCACCTCGCAGACCGCGGTGCCGCCCTCGCGCCACAGCCGCAGCACCCCGCGGCCGGACGCGTGCAGGATGCTGTTCGTCACGAGCTCGTTCACCGCGAGCACCAGGTCCTCCACCTGTTCGCGGCGCAGCCAGTGCGCGAACGTCGCCACGAGCTTGCGCGTGTGCGCGAGCGTGCTGACGGAGAACGTGTGCTCCTCGGCCGTGGCGGGCGGCGGGGGCAGCGGCACGTTGTAGATCTCGGCGAGACCGGACGGGTCGGTGTACCACTCGCTCGCGACGCGCCGCTCGCCGTCGATCACGACCGGGTGGGTGCGCCGCGCGTCCTCCAGCACGTGGCCGGGCAGCGACCCCGCGTCGTACGGGCAGAGGATGACGCCCCGCCTGCCCTCGAACGCCGTGTTGATCAACGCCTCGTGCTGCACGCACGCCGGGTACTCGAGCTCGGTGCGGCCGGGCCACATCGGCTCGCCGACCACCCGGAACCGGCGCTGGGTGCTCGCGCTGAACGCCATCAGCACACCGGGGATGATCCGCCCGGGGTTGCGGCCCGCCTCGGTCATGTCGATGAAGTGGACCTGGTCGGCCTGGTCTCCCAGCCGCTCGCGGAGCCGGCCGATGCTCGCCTCGCGCACCGCCACGAGCACCGGCTCGCCTCTGTCCACGCCGTCCGCGACGAATCCGGCCGTGCTGGAGAGGAAGGTGTCCTCGTCCCGGTAGAACAGGGCCTCGTGCGTGAACGGAGCTGCGGTGTTCATCGGCTTCCCGGTGAGGTCGGCGGCGTGGGCGAACCCTCATTCTGCTCCCCGTAACAGTGTTACGGCGCGGGCCGGGACGGTGGTTGTCGCGGCACCTGCACCAGTCGGCGCACCTCGTCGTGCGGACGGGGAAAACCCCAGGCAGACTCACGTGATGTCGGGGTCTGGTGAGGAGGTGACGCCGTGATCGGCCACTACACGCTGACCGGACCGGAGGACGCGCCGGTGCTGGTGCTCGGCAACGCGCTCGGCACGACCACCGAGCTGTGGCGCGAGTTCGCGCTCCCGTTCCGGCTGCTGCGCTTCGACCACCGGGGCCACGGCCGCAGCGCGCCCACCGGGGGGCCCTGCGCGATCGGAGACCTGGCGAACGACGTCGTCGAGCTGCTGGACCACCTGCAACTGCGCCAGGTGCACTACTGCGGCGTGTCGCTCGGCGCGATGGTCGGGATGTGGCTCGCCTCGCACACCGACCGGATCTCGCGGCTGGCGCTGATGTGCACGACCGCGTGGTACCCGGACAAGTCGCTCTGGGACGAGCGGATCGAGGTGTTGCGCTCGCGCGGCATGGAACCGCTCGCGGACGCGATCGTCTCGCGCTGGTTCACGCCGGCGTTCTCGCCGGCTGTCGTCGCGCGCTTCCGCGCCGACCTGGTGGCGGTCGACGTGCCGTCGTACATCGCGTGCGCCGAGGCGATCAGGGACATGGACCTGAGGCCGGACCTCGCGAAGATCGACGCGCCGACCGTGGTGATCGCCGCGGCGCAGGACCACGCGGCTCCACCGGAGTTCGCCCGGCACATCGCGGAGGAGCTGCCGGACTCGGAGCTCTACGTCGTGGCCGACGCGGCGCACCTGGCGGTCGTCGAGGCACCGAAGACGATCTCGGTGATCCTCGACGACCACTTCGGCAACAGTTAGACCGGCACCAGCGCCGCGTGCGGCTCGGCCGGCAGCTCCACGCGGATCTCGTCGCCAGGACGCACGACACCGCCCGTGCGCACGACCGACATGATCCCCGCGAGCCGGACCAGGTCGCCGCCGGGACCTTTGAAGAGGACCTCCTTGAGCAGCCCCCGGGAGAACCCGTCGATCTGCGCGCACGGGTTGCGCAGCCCGGTCACCTCGACGACGGCCTCGGGACCCAGGTGCAGCAGCGTTCCCGTCGGCAGGCCGAGCAGGTCGATCCCGCGCGTGGTGACGTTCTCGCCGATCGCGCCCGGCTCGACGACGTAACCCCTGTCCCGCAGGTCGTCGAAGAGCTCGGCGTGCATCAGGTGCACCTGCCGCAGGTTCGGCGCTGTCGGGTCCTTCGCGACGCGCGACCGGTGCTTCACCGTGACGCCCTGGTGGACGTCGCCCTCGACACCCAGACCGGCGAGCAGCGTGATGCTCTCCCGCGCCGGTTTGGTGAACGTGTACTCCTCATTGCGGCTGACCGCCGTGACAACCCCCATGGCACCGATTCTGCACGAACCGAGACGGGGTGTTCGCTGCTCTTTTCGGCCTAGCCGGGTGGTCGGGCAGTGATCGGTCAAGGGGTGAGCGCACGTATCAATCGCGCTCGTCCGAGCGGGTCTCACCTGCGATGACGACCACCGCCGTGGAAACGCTCTCACGAAGTTCCGGCAAGAGTCTTGACGAATAGTCAGGTCAGCCTGTTGACTCCGTCACACCTCAGCGGAACCGGTTACGGAACCGGTTCCAGAGGCGGCGGAAGGAAGTTCGGCATGCGTGTCACGATCGCAGAGGTCGCCCAACGCGCCCAGGTGTCCAAAGCGACCGTGTCACGTGTGCTGAACGGAAAACCCGACGTCGACGCCAGCACGGCGCAGAGAGTTCGCAAGGTCATCGACGAGATCGGGTACGTGCCGAGCGCACGTGCGGTCGGCCTCGCGAGAGGGCGCACCCGGACCGTCGCGATGCTCGCTCCCTCGCTCACGTGGCCGTGGATGGGCGAGGTCCTGCAGGGCATCGTCGACGAGCTCGAGGCCGACGGGTACGGGCTGCTGCTCTACACCCTGAACCGCGGGCCGGAGTCGCTCAACCAGTTCGCGAACCACGTGTCCGCCAACGCCTTCGACGGGTTGCTGGTGGTCGAGCCACCGGACGCCCTGCACTACATCTCCACGCTGTACCGGGCGGGACTGCCGGTCGTCATGATCGACGACCGCGGCTCCCACCCGGAGTTCCCCTCGGTGACGACCACGAACCGGCAGGGAGGCGCGGATGTCGCGAGGCATCTCGTCGCGGCCGGCCGCCGCAGGTTCGCCGTCGTCACCGGGCCACCGACCTTCGGGTGCACGCAGGCACGGCTCGACGGTTTCCGCCTCGCCCTGGCGGAAGCGGGCCTGACGCTGCACCCGGATCTGGTGGTGGACGGCGACTTCACCCAGGAAGGCGGGGAAGTGGCCGTGGAGAAGATCATCGCCAGCGGCATCCCGTTCGACGCCGTGTTCGCGCAGAACGACATCTCCGCCGTCGGTGTGCTGCGAGCACTGCGTGAAGCCGGCAGGACCGTGCCCGACGACGTGTCCGTGGTCGGCTTCGACGACGTCCCGGTCGCGGGACACACCGCACCCCGGCTGACGACGATCCGCCAGCCGGCGCAGGAGATGGGCGCCGCCGCCGCGCGGATGCTGCTCTCCACGCTCGAGGGACAGCCGATGCCCGACCACCCGCTGGTGCTGCCCACCTCGTTGATCGTGCGCGAATCCGCGCCCTGACCCACCACAACTGAACGATCTGGCCGGACCGCACGCGGTCTGGCTAGTTCGCCGTACGTATGAGAGAGCGCTCTCATACGCCGTCGTATCGGGAGACTCCCCCATGCGCAGAACAGTCATCGTCGCGTTAGCACTGGCGCTCGCGGCGACCGGTTGCTCCTCTGGTGGCGCCACCAAGGCTTCCGGGGTGCTGACCGTGGGCATGCCCAACGGGCCGCTGACCGAGAACCACAACCCGTTCCTGCCCACGTCGGCAGCGGGTTCGCTCGGCTACCGCTACCAGATCTACGAGCCGCTGGCGTTCGTGAACAACACGCGCCCGGCCCAGGAACCGGTGCCGTGGCTCGCGACGAAGTGGGACTGGACCGACAACTACAAGAAGGTCACCTTCACGCTCCGGGAGAACGTGAAGTGGTCCGACGGCAAGCCGCTCACCGCTGCTGACGTCGCCTTCTCGTACGAGATCCTGAAGAAGTGGCCGGCGCTCAACAACCGCGACTCGCTCAAGGTCGAGACCGCGACGGCGACGCCGGACGGCAAGGTCGAGGTCACCTTCGGCTCGCCGCAGTTCGTGAACCGCAACAAGGTCATCAGCGCGATGGTGGTCCCCCAGCACATCTGGAGCACCGTCCCCGACCCGACGACCTACACGAACCCGAGCCCGGTCGGCACGGGCCCGTACCAGCTGAAGTCGTTCACCTCGCAGACGGTGACGATCGCGCGGCGCACCGAGTACTGGCAGGAACTGCCCAAGGTCCCGGAGATCCAGTACACCTCCTACAACGACAACACGGCGCAGACCACCGCGCTGGCGTCGGGCGCGAGCCAGTGGTCGTACGTCTTCATCCCGGACTACCAAAAGCTGTACGTGGACAAGGACCCGGCGAACCACAAGCTCTGGTTCCCCGCCGGCCTCGGCATCCACGGCCTGTGGCTGAACACGACCGTCGCGCCGTTCGACAACGCCGCGCTGCGCTCGGCCATGAGCGACGTGATCGACCGCGAGGCGATCTTCGTCCGCGGTGAGGCGCGCCTGTTCCCGAAGCTCGAGTCGAAGACCGGCATGCCGTTGCCCGCCGGTGACTCGTTCCTCGCGCCGGAGTACAAGGACGCGAAGTTCAAGATCGATGTCGACGGCGCCAAGCAGAAGCTCGCCGCGGCCGGGTTCAAGCTCGAGGGCGACGCGCTCAAGGCTCCCGACGGCAAGCCGGTCACGATCGAGCTCACCAACCCGTCCGGCTGGTCCGACTACCTGACGGTGCTCGACATCATCAAGAGCGACCTGAAGAAGATCGGCATCGAGGCGACCGTGCGCACGCAGACCGCGGACGCGTGGACGTCGGACTTCGCGAACGGCTCGTTCCAGGGCTCGCTGCGCTGGACCAACACCGGCGCCACGCCGTACGAGATGTACCAGAACATCATGGACGCGGCGGAGATCAAGCCGATCGGGCAGACCGCGGCGGTGAACTTCGGCCGCTACAACAACCCGGAGGCCACCGCGGCGCTGGCGGAGTACGCGAACGCCGTGGACGACGCCGCGCGCGCCAAGAGCCTCGCGGTGCTGCAGAAGATCATGGTGGAGCAGGTGCCGATGATCCCGACCTCCGCGGGTCCGATCGGTGCGGAGTACAGCACGAAGTACTGGGTCGGCTGGCCGACCGAGGAGGACCCGTACGGTCCTCCGCAGGCCACGCTGCCCAACGCCCTGCAGATCGTCATGAAGCTGAAGCCCGCGGGATCGTAGATGAACGAGATCGCGCTGGAAGCGAAAGGTCTGGTCAAGACCTACAAGCGCGTGCGCGCGGTGCAGGACGTCTCCATCGTCCTGCGTCGCGGGCGCGTGACCGCCCTCGTCGGCGAATCCGGATCAGGCAAGTCGACGGTGGCGAAGCTGCTGGCGCGACTCGTCGAACCCACCGCGGGTGAGATCCTGCTCGACGGCGAACGGGTGCGACGGGTCCGGGAGTACCGGCGCAAGGTCCAGATGGTGTTCCAGGACCCGTTCGCATCGCTCAACCCGATCCACACCATCCGCTACCACCTGACCCGGCCGCTGAAGATCCACAAGCGGCCCGAGACCGTGGAGGAGCTGCTGGAGCGGGTCAACCTGCCCGCCGACTTCGCTTCGAGGTTCCCGTACGAGCTGTCGGGTGGTCAGCGGCAGCGCGTCGCGATCGCACGGGCGCTCGCGGCCGACCCCGAGGTGCTGCTCGCCGACGAGCCGGTGTCCATGCTGGACGTCTCGATCCGGCTCGGCGTGCTGAACCTGTTGCTGGACCTCAAGGACCGGCTCAAGCTCGCGGTCCTCTACATCACGCACGACATCGCGTCGGCGCGGTACTTCGCGGACGAGACGTTCGTGATGTACGGCGGGCAGCTCGTCGAGGGCGGCGACAGCGAGACCGTGACGCAGCGGCCCGCGCACCCGTACACGCAGCTGCTCATCGAGTCCGCGCCCGACCCGGAGCGGTCGGTGGTCGCGCTGGACGCGCCGCTGGAGGAGACCGAGCAGGCCTCGACCGGCTGCCGGTTCGCGCCGCGCTGCCCGAAGGTGCGGTCCCGCTGCTGGACGGATGCGCCACCGCGCACCGAGGTCGACTCCTCGGGGCACTGGGCGGCGTGCTGGCTGTACGTGGAGGCGGCCGCATGACGTTCCTGCTGCGCCGTGCGCTGTTCTACTTGGTGACGCTCTGGGCGGCGATCACGGCGAACTTCCTGCTGCCGCGCCTGCTCCCGGGCGACCCGGTGCAGGCGATGATCACCAAGCTCGGCGGCCGGCTGAACAGCGACGCCATGGCCTCGCTCTACGTCCTGTTCGGGCTCGACGAGAAGAAGTCGATCTGGGAGCAGTACGTCGACTACTGGGGCGCCCTGCTGCAGGGCGACCTCGGGCTGTCGTTCACGTTCTTCCCGACGCCGGTCGCGGACGTGCTCTCCCAGTCGCTGCCGTGGACGCTCGGGCTGGTCGGCGTCACCACCGTCATCGCGTTCCTGCTCGGCACCCTGCTGGGTGTCTACGCGGGGTGGAAGCGCGGTTCGTGGATGGACAACCTCATCCCGATGACGACGTTCCTGTCGTCGATCCCGTACTTCTGGCTCGGGCTGATCGCGATCTCGGTGTTCTCCGTGACGTGGCCGCTGCTCCCGGCCTCCGGTGGCTACGCCGCCGGGCTGGTGCCGGAGTTCTCCGGCGAGTTCATCGGCAGCGTCCTGGAGCACGCCGTGCTGCCCGGCGTCACGATCGTCGTGAGCTCGGTGGCCGGCTGGATCCTGGGCATGCGCAACATGATGGTGACCGTCACGGCGGAGGACTACGTGCTCGTCGCGAAGGCCAAGGGCCTCACCCCGCGGCGGATCATGTTCGCCTACGCCGCGCGCAACGCCGTGCTGCCGTCGATCTCCGGTTTCGCGCTGTCGCTCGGCTTCATCGTCGGCGGCGCGCTGCTGGTGGAGATGGTGTTCTCCTACCCGGGCCTGGGGTACGTGCTGTTCCAGGGCATCGGCGCGAAGGACTACCCGTTGATGCAGGGCGTGTTCCTGGTGATCACACTGGCCGTGCTGGTGGCGAACCTGCTCGCGGACGTCGGCTACCTGCTGCTCGACCCGCGCACGCGGCGAGAGGGCTGATTCCCCGATGAACTTCAAGACGAAACTCGGCCTGGGCATCCTGGCCTTCTTCACGCTGATCGCCGTGATCGGCGAGTGGATCGCGCCGTACGACCCGTCCGCGATGGGCGACGACCTGCTGTCGCCGCCCTCGGGGGCGCACTGGTTCGGCACCACCATGACCGGGCAGGACATCTTCTCCCAGGTGCTCGTGGGCACCAGGGGCGTGATGGTCGTCGGCCTGGTCTGCGGTGTGCTGGCGACCTTCCTGTCCATCCTGGTCGGGGTGACCGCCGGGTTCCTCGGCGGCGCGGCCGACGAGGCGTTGTCCATGCTGTCCAACGTCTTCCTGGTGATCCCGGCGCTGCCGCTGATCATCATCGTGGCGTCGATGCTGCCGTCGGCGGACACCGTGCTGATCGCGGCGGTCATCTCGCTGACCGCGTGGGCGTGGGGCGCGCGTGTGTTGCGCGCGCAGACGATGTCGTTGCGGCGCAGGGACTTCGTGGAGGCCGCACGGGCGTCCGGTGAGTCGACCTGGCGCATCATCGTGTTCGAGGTGCTGCCCAACCTGATGGCGGTGATCGCGTCCGGCTTCGTCGGCACGGTGATCTTCGCGGTCATGCTGCAGATCACCCTGTCGTTCGTCGGCGTCGTGTCGCTGTCGACCTGGAACTGGGGAACGATCCTGTTCTGGGCGCAGAGCAACCAGGCGCTCGGCCAGGGCGCGTGGTGGTGGTTCGTCCCCGCCGGCCTGTGCATCGCCCTGCTCGGCACGGCACTGGCACTGATCAACTTCGGGATCGACGAGTACGCGAATCCCCGCCTGCGGAAGGTGCGCGCATGAGCCCGGTGCTGGAGATCCGCGATCTCTCGGTGGACTACGGAACGCTCCGAGCCGTGCACGACGTCACCCTGACGTTGAACGCCGGCGAGGTGCTCGGCCTGGCGGGGGAGAGCGGCAGCGGCAAGTCCACGCTGGCCTACGCCGCGACCCGCCTGCTGCAGCCACCGGGGCGGGTGCCGTCCGGCCAGGTGCTGTTCAAGGGCCAGGACCTGTTGGCGCTGAGCGAGAAGCAGCTCCAGGTGCTGCGGTGGAGCGAGATCGCGATCGTGTTCCAGGGCGCGATGAACGCCCTGAACCCCGTCATCTCGGTCGGCACTCAGATCGACGACGTGCTGCGCACGCACCGGCCGTCGATGAAGCGTCCGGAGAGGACTGCGCGCGGCCGGGAGCTGTTGTCACTGGTGGGCATTCCCACCGACCGGCTGTCGTCCTATCCGCACCAGCTCTCCGGTGGCATGCGGCAGCGGGTGATGATCGCCATGGCGCTGGCGCTCGAACCCGAGATCGTCATCATGGACGAGCCGACCACCGCGCTGGACGTGGTGGTGCAGCGGTCGATTCTCGGTCAGATGATGCGGCTGCGGGAGACGCTTGGCTTCTCGGTCATCTTCATCACGCACGACATCTCGTTGCTGGTGGAGTTCTCCGACCGGATCGCGATCATGTACGGCGGTCGGGTGGTCGAGGAGGCTCCTGCTTCCGAGATCTATCGGGCGGCCAAGCATCCCTACAGTCAGGGGCTGCTTTCGTCGTTCCCGGCGTTGCGTGGTCCTCGGCGGGAGTTGCGAGGGATTCCCGGGTCGCCGCCTGATCTTCGTTCTATGCCATCCGGGTGCCCGTTTCATCCTCGGTGTCCGCATGCTATGGATGTTTGTGGTGAGCGGATGCCGTTGTTGGAGGCTGCGGGGGAGCGGCGGCGGGTGGCTTGCTGGTTGTCGGATGCGCGGGTCCTCGGGCTGAGTGCTTCTGGGGGCGCTGCCCCCAGGCCCCCGGCAATCTGATGGGCGGCGCCGCTCGTAGGTAGAGGGCACGCGTGGTGGTTTGGGCGGCTTCGCGGCTTCGGCCTGGTCGAGCTGTGCTCGTGTTGGGATCTTCTCCTGGTCTAGGACGTGGATCACGTCCGAATGTACTAGCTAAGGTATGCCTTAGTTAAGTTAGGGTCACTTTACGCCACCAGGAGTGCCAGGAGAGGATCGCGATGGAACCGGTGTTAGACCTGGCCGGGATCGGCTTCGGGCCGTCCAACCTCGCTCTCGCGATCGCCGTCGAGGAGCATCCGCTTCCTGTTCGGGCTCGGTTCTTCGAGAGGCAGGCCCGGTTCGGGTGGCATCGGGGGATGTTGCTCGAGGACGCCACCATGCAGGTGTCGTTCCTCAAGGACCTTGTCACCCTGCGCAACCCCACCAGCTCGTTCAGCTTCCTCTGCTACCTGCGGGATCGGGGTCGGTTGATCGACTTCGTCAACCACAAGAACCTCTTTCCGCTGCGCAAGGAGTTCCACGACTACTTCGAGTGGGCTGCTGAGCGGGTTGCTCACCACGTGTCGTACGGCTCTGCGGTGAGTGATGTTCAAGTCGAGGGGGACGGGTTTTCGTTCGCTGCCGGGGAGGGGCGGGTTCGGGCTCGGAACCTCGTGCTGGCCACCGGGCTGGAGGCCAACCTGCCTGAGGGCATCGCCACTGGTGAGCGGATTTGGCACAACAAGGACCTGCTGCACCGGGTGGAGTCGTTGAGGGACCCTCGGCACGTCGTCGTGGTGGGGGCTGGGCAGAGTGCTGCCGAGGCGGTGGCGTTCTTCCACGACCGGTTCCCCGGGGTTGTGGTGCACGGCGTCTTCGCGCGGTACGGGTACAGCCCTGCCGATGACAGCGCGTTCGCCAACCGGATTTTCGATCCTGCCGCTGTCGACGACTTCTACTCGGCGCCGGAGGAGGTCAAGCGGCGGTTGATGGGGTACCACGCCAACACCAACTACGGGGTTGTCGACCAGGACCTCATCGAGGAGCTGTACCGGCGGGTGTACCGGGAGAAGGTCGTCGGGCGGCAGAGGTTGTTGCTGCACAACACATCGCGCCTCGTCGACGTCGGGTCTGACGGGAAGTGCGTGGTCGAGTCGCTCGCTGATGGTGGGCGGGTGCCCGTCGATGCCGATGTGATCGTGTACGCGACCGGGTACCGGCCGGCCAACCCGGTGGGGTTGCTGGGTGATCTCGCTGAGCACTGTGAGCGGGATGAGCACGGGCGGTTGAAGGTTGCTCGTGACTACCGCGTTGTCACCAGTGAGGACGTTCGCGGCGGGATCTATCTGCAGGGCGGTACCGAGCACACGCATGGCATCACGTCGTCGTTGCTGTCGAACACGGCTGTGCGTGTCGGCGAGATTCTCGACTCGGTGTTGCGGCGGCCTGCCGCGTTGCCGCTGTCGAAGCTTCAGGCAGTCCGGTAGTTCCAGTGAGGAAGGGCCAGTGATGACCAACCCGTTCGAGGACCCGCAGGGCCGTTTCTTCGTGCTGGTCAACGAAGAGCAGCAGCACTCGCTGTGGCCGACCTTCGCGGAGGTGCCCGCCGGGTGGACCAAGGTCTACGGCGAGGAGAGCCGCGAGGCGTGCCTGGCCTACGTCGAGGAGAACTGGACGGATCTGCGTCCGGCCTCGATCCGGTGAAGTGGTGAAGCGGTGAAGTGAGGAGGCGTGACCCCGTGGGTCACGCCTCCATTTTTGTTCAGCGGGTTTGCGCCACCCCGCGGCCTCGTTGCTGCTATGGTTCATTACATGAGTAACGAACCCAGGAAGTGACGCCGTGTTCGACGACCGGAGCCCGATCTACCGCCAGATCGCCGACCGGATCAAGGCGGACGTGCTGAACGGGGCGTTGAAGGCCGACGAGCAGGTCATGTCGACCAACCAGTACGCCGCGTACTACCGGATCAACCCGGCGACGGCGGCGAAGGCCTTCCAGCAGCTCGTGGACGAGCAGGTGCTCTACAAGAAGAGGGGGATAGGGATGTTCGTGAGCGCGCAGGCTCGCGACATGTTGCGGGCACAGGGGAGGGAGACCTTCTTCGGGGAGGTCGTGGACCCGATGGTGGCGGAGGCGCGCGCCATCGGCATTCCGCTCGCCGAGGTCATCCGGCGTATCGAGCAGCACGAGAACGGGGGCGTGTGATGCGCGTTGACGCGCGAGGTCTAACGGTTCGCTACGGCGATGTCACCGCCGTTGACGACATCAGCTTTTCGTTGGAGGGCAACAAGATCTACGGCCTGCTCGGCCGCAACGGCTCCGGCAAGACCAGCCTGATGTCGGCGCTCGCCGGCTACCGCAGGCCGGTCGGGACCGTGACGCTCGACGGCGTGCCGGTCTTCGAGAACGCCGCCGCGATGCGCCAGGTCTGCCTGGTCCGGCACACCGCCGACGCCGCGGACAAGGGCGACAGGGTCTCCCACGTCCTCGAGTACGGCGCGGCGTGGCGCGACACGTGGGACAACGCGTACGCGCTGGAGCTGCTCGACCTGTTCAAGATCTTGTCCAAGGCCAAGGTCGGCGAGCTGTCACTGGGACAGCGGTCCGCGCTCGGTGTCGTGATCGGGCTCGCCAGCCGGTCGCCGCTGACGATGCTCGACGAGTCGCACCTCGGCATGGACACGCCCACGCGGTACGCGTTCTACGACGCGCTGCTGGGCGACTTCATGGCCCACCCGCGCACGATCATGATCTCCACGCACCTCATCGAGGAGCTGGCCTCGCTGCTGGAGGAGGTTCTGATCATCGACAGCGGACGGCTCGTGCTGCAGGAGGAGGCCGACGTGCTGCGCTCGCGCGGCACCGAGGTCACCGGGACCGCGCCGGACGTCGACGAGTTCACCGCCGGGCTGACCGTGCTGAGCGAGAAGTCGTTGGGGTGCACCAAGTCCGCGATGGTCTACGGCGCGCTGGACGACGCGCGGCTCGTCAGCGCACGCCGGCTCGGGCTGGAGCTCGGCCCGATCGCGTTGCAGGACCTGTTCGTCCACCTCACCGAACCCGTCGGGGGGAAGCGGTGAAGACTTTCCCGCACCTGACCAAGATCCTCCTCTCGTTCTCCGCGATGGTCGCGGGAGGCGCGTTCGCGTTCGCCGTGGTGCTGACGTTCGTCGTCTCGTTCTTCCGCGACGTCGAGATCAGCGCGTGGAACGTCGTCGCCTCCCACGTCGCGCCGTGGTTCCTGCTGTTCGTCGGCGTCTACGCGATCCACAACGTGCTGCCGATCGCGGTCGCGCACGGCCGCACGCGCCGCGAGTTCCTCGTGGCGGCGTCCGGGCTTTCCGTGGCGCTGACGGTCGTGGCGACGGTTCTGGCGTGGCTCGGGTTCCTCGCCGAGGGCGCGATCTACCCGCTCATGGACTGGAACGCCGACGACCGCGGCATGTTGTTCGCGCACCCCCTGATGTTCTTGGTGTGGTTCGTGACGGGCATGTTCTGCGCGGCGGCGTTCGCCAGGTTCGGGGCGGGCGGGGCCTTCGCGCTGCCGGTCGCGTTCGCGCTCATGACCGTCACGAGGGCCCAGATCCCGGGCACGGGCACCCTGCCGTTCGTCGCGAACGTCCCCGACCTGCTCGGGCCCGGATGGCACGCGGTGTCGGGCGCGGCGTTCGTGGTCGCACTGGCCGGGACGTGGGCGATCGCGCGGGACATGCCGATCCGCATCAAAACCTAACCGCTGTCGCGCACCACGAGCGACGGCTCGAAGATCACGGACGTGACGGGCGCCCGGTCGTCGGTGATCTGGCGCAGGAGCTGGCGGGCCATCTCCGCGGCCATGTCGGCGATCGGCTGCCGGACCGTCGTCAGCTCGGGTTCGCACGTCAGCGCGGCGGTGCTGTCGTCGAACCCGACGATCGCCACGTCGTCGGGCACCTTGCGGCCGTGGCGGTGCAGCACGGGGATCGCGCCGTTGGCCATGAGGTCCGACGCGATGAACACGCCGTCGACGTCGGGGCAGAGCTTGACGAGCTGTTCCATCGCGGCCACACCGGACTGCCGCGTGAAGTCGCCGTGGACGACCCACGCGTCGGGCACCTCGGCGAGGAAACCCTGGAGCCGGTCCTGGCCCGCCGGGGTGTCCTGCGGGCCGGTGATCGTGGCGATGCGGCGCCGTCCGAGCTCCTTCAGGCGGCGCCCGGCCAGTGCTGCGCCCGCCGTCTGGTTCACGTCGACGTACGTGATCGGCATCGGCTTGAGCGGACGCCCCGCCAGGACCGCCGGGTGCCCGGCCGCGATCAGCTGGCCGGGCACGGGGTCCGCCGGGTCGGTGTGCACGAGGATCACGCCGTCGAGCCGTCCGCACCGCAGGTCGCTCAGGGCCTGCTCGCGGGTGCCGGGGCCGGTCATCATCAGCACGAGCTGGACGCCCAGCGGCCGGACGACCCTCGTCACGCCGCTGACCACGCTCGCCAGGTGCGGATCGCCGAGCATGCGCCGTTCGTCCGGCAGCACCAGCCCGATCGCGTCGGCCCGGCGGGTGACGAGCGAGCGCGCGGCGATGTTCGGCAGGTATCCGGTGGTGGAGATGGCCTTCTCGACGGCGTGCCGGAGCGACTCGTCGACGGTGGCGGCGCCGTTGACCACCCGTGACGCGGTCGCGCGGGACACCCCGGCGACGCGGGCCACCTCCTCCAGCGTCACGCGCTTCACCCCGCCGCCAGTTCCGCCGTGCGGTGGCGTTCCATCAGCTTGACCACCTCGGCGGTGGGAGGGTGGGTGATCGCGGATCCCGCCGAGCGCAGGACTTCCAGCGACTCGGTGAGGTGCGCGTGGACGAACTGCCTCAGCGCGTCCGGGCTCGTCGCGGCCAGCTCGATCTCCGCATCCGTGGGCATGCCCGGCATGTCGTGCCCGGCGTGGTTGTCGACGTACGGCGCGTCGAGCAGCTTCCTCAGCTCCGCGAGCTCGGTGGTGCGGTTCTGCTTGAGCTCTGCTCGATCGGTGAGGCCGACCAGCTTGAGAGCCTGCTCGTCGGTGGCGATGGCCAGTTCCACGAACGCCCGTTCCGTTGTGCCGTAACCGTTCTGCGATGTCGTCGGTGGTGCCTGGGGTGCCGGCTGGGGAGGTGGAGCCTGCTGGCAGGCCGCGAGAAGGCCTGCCAGCAGGAGCACTGTCAGCCGTGGTTGCCGGCGTGATCGCACTTCAGCACCACGTTGATGCAGTTGCGGACGCGGCGTTCCATCTCGCCCCGCGGCCACACGTTGAAGAAGTCGCCGTGCATGGTCTGTCCTGTGCCGGACGCCAGTCTGAGACCGGCCGGGTTGCCGCTGACCGGGTACCGCAGCACCATGCGGAGCTTCGGCACCGGGACGGGGTGGGTCGACGGGCAGCCGCCCGCGACCGGGTAGGACAGGTGGGACTTGTGGTCGGACGAGTCGAGGTCCCTGCCGTTCCAGCACTGCGGGAAGTCCAGGTAGGTCTCGAGCATCGTGCCGGCCGGGCACTCCACGAAGTTCTTGGACGGGTTGACGTGCCCGGCGTGCAGGCAGGACCAGCGCGCGATGCTGTCGGCATCGCCCGTGGCCTTCGCGTTGCCCGCCACGATCTTCAGCCCGTACGGCATGGGCTGGATCGCCGCCGGGTTGTTCACGCCTTCACCGAGGTAGTAGAAGGTGACGCCGGTGGGGGCGATCGCGGTGTTGTCGCGGTACAGCGTGGGCACCCAGTACGACGAGATGTCCGCGACCGGGTTGCAGTTGCCCGTCTGCCCTTCCAGCGACTGCTGGGTCGAACGGGCGGTGGTCGAGTGGTTTCCGAAGAAGTCGTGCGAGTGGGAGGCGCCCGGCAGGTTCGGCAGGACGATCGGGTCGTCCGGCAGCCGGTGGCTGATCGGGCACTCCGCGAGGAACTCGGCGACGCGCACCGGTTCTCCCTGTGCGGCAACGGGAATGCTCAGCACCCCCGCGGCCAGGGCGAGGACGGTCGCCAGGTGGAACAAGGGCTTCTTCATTGAAGCTTCCTCTCCGCAGCAGGATTGGGAGAGCGCTCTCACGCTCATCGAGCATGGCGCAGGTCGTTACGAGGCGTCAATCCGCAAGAAACGTTCAGAAGTCCCGGTTTTCTTGACACCGCATGCCCGTTGCCCTGACTCTCGGCTTCGAACTCCTGTCGGAGAGAGCGCTCTCTCACACTCGTCGCCCGTTCTCCGGCCCCAGGAGCACCCATGTCAGGAAGGCTTCAACGCGGAAGACTCCCACTCCTCGTCGCGGCGGCTCTCGTAGCCGCCACGATCACACCGGCGGCGCACGCCGCCGGTCCGCTGCTCTCCCAGAACCGCCCGGTCACGGCGTCCAGCAGTGAGAACGCCGTGTTCGCCGCGACGGCCGCGGTCGACGGCGACCTGGGCACCCGCTGGTCCAGCACGTTCAGCGACCCGCAGTGGATCCAGATCGACCTCGGCTCGTCCGCGAAGGTCGACCAGGTGACGCTGTCCTGGGAGGCGGCGAGCGCCAGGGCGTACACGCTCAGCATCTCCGCGGACGGCACCAGCTGGCAGGAACTTCGTCGAACGACGACCGGCCCCGGCGGGACCGAGACGCTCGCGGTCAGCGGCACCGGCCGGTACGTGCGGCTCGACCTCACCCAGCGCGCCACGCAGTACGGCTACTCGCTGTGGGAGTTCCAGGTGTTCGGCAACCGCGACACCGGAGGCGGCGGGGAAACGCTGCTGTCCTACGGGAAGAGCGGTACGGCGTCGACCTTCCAGGACGACGCGAACTGCGGCCAGTGCAACCCGGCCAAGGCGTTCGACCGCGACCCGGCCACCCGCTGGGCCACGAGCCCGACCAACGGCTGGGTCGACCCCGGCTGGATCTCCGTCGACCTCGGCGCCAGGGCCACGATCTCCAAGGTCGTCCTGCAGTGGGACCCGGCGTTCGCCACGGCGTACCGACTGGAGGTCTCGGACGACAACGCGAACTGGCGGCAGATCTACTCCACGACGACCGGTCGCGGGTTCAAGGAGACGCTGGCGGTCAGCGGCACCGGCCGGTACGTGCGGATGTACGGCACGGCCAGGTCGAACGGCTACGGCTACTCGTTGTGGGAGTTCCAGGTCTACGGCACGGGCGGTGCTCCCACCACGCCTCCGCCGCTGCCGCCGAACCCGACGTTCCCGGGACGTCTGGTGTGGTCGGACGAGTTCAACGCGCCCGCGGGCACCGGGCCGGACGGCTCGAAGTGGCAGCCGGAGGTCGGGCCGGGCGTGAACAACGAGCTGCAGTACTACACGAACAACAACAACGCCCGGCACGACGGCAACGGCAACCTGGTGTTGCAGGCACGCCGTGAGGTCACGCCAGGAAGCGCCTGCCCGGTGGACCCGGTCAGCGGCAGCGGGACCTGCCAGTACACGTCGGCGCGGCTGAACACGTACGGCAAGTTCAGCTTCACCTACGGCCGGGTCGAGGCGCGCATCAAGGTGTCGTCGACGCAGGGGTTGTGGCCCGCGTTCTGGATGCTGGGCGCGGACTTCTTCGACCAGCGCAGGCCGTGGCCCTACACCGGCGAGATCGACATCATGGAGCACGTCGGCAAGGAGCCGAACACGGTCTACTCGACGTTGCACGCGCCGCAGTACTTCGGCGCGGGCGGCTACGGTTCGCCGCTCAACCTCGGCCAGCCCGCGTCGTCGGCGTTCCGGACCTTCGCGGTCGAGTGGGACTCCAGCCACATGACGTTCAGCGTGGACGGCAACAGGTTCTTCACCGTCGACAGGAACGTGCTGGAGACCACCCGCGGGCCGTGGGTCTTCGACCACCCGTTCTTCATCATCATCAACAACGCGGTGGGCGGTGACTGGCCCGGCCCGCCGGGGGCCGGGACGCAGCTGCCGCAGGACATGGTGCTGGACTACGTCAGGGTGTACCAGTGACCTGCCCGGAAGAGATGGCACCGCTCGCCGGCGGTGAGACGTCGAACGCCTCGCTGACGGCCTCGACCTCGATCAGCGCGGTCTCGCCGTTCGCCAGCGGGATCGCGGGCACGAAGTACGCGTCGTTCGCCGTGCCGCCCAGGAAGATCCGCTCGGTGCCGGTCTTGTAGACC
Organism: Lentzea sp.; assembly: GCF_035525475.1. Lineage (GTDB taxonomy): Bacteria > Actinomycetota > Actinomycetes > Mycobacteriales > Pseudonocardiaceae > Lentzea. Next base: position 59,840 of record NZ_DATLEC010000208.1, read on the forward strand.
CGGTACTGCCGGACCGCTCCCGGTGGACGAGTCCAGGTGAGCCGTGCCGACACCGTCGAGGCGTCGGTGCGGCTCACCTGCTCGACCCGCACGTCCGACGGTGCCGCCGGCGGCGTCATGACCGGGTTCGTGACGCCGATCCGGCCGATCAGCGCGGTGACCGCCGCGCCGGGCAGCACCCGCAGCGAGATCTCCGTGAGCGTCGTCCCGGAGTGCTCGCCGAGCGGGAACACGCTGCGCCGCCATGCCCCGCTGACGCCACCGAGGTCCAGGACCTTCTCGGTGGCGCCGAACCGCAGCACCGCCTGCAGCCGCGACGGCCCGGAACCGGTGCGGTGGACGATCTCGAACTGGCTCGCGCCGGTGATCGGCAACGACGTCGCGAACAGCCGGACGTCGTTGGCCTGCTGCGGAGTGCCGGTGATCTTCAGCGCGGTGCCGCCGTCGTACGGGTCGTCCCAGTCGAGTGACGGCGTGACCTTGGTGCCGGTCCCGGTGACGCTCCAGCGCCACGTGGGCAGGACGTCCTGCAGCGACAGGTTGTTCCACGGCCGGGTCGCGCGCACGGTGCCGTTGACCGCGAACTTCTTGCCGTGACCGGTGTTGAAGTTCGTGACGAACGGCAGCGAGGTGATCGGCGTCAGCTCGGTGATGTAGTGGGCGATGCCCTTCCAGCTCGCCGTCGTCGTGGTGTTCGCCGGGTCGCCGTTCTGGCCGACCCAGAACCTGTTGTCCCGCGCGTAGAAGTCGGCGGGACCGGTCGACGACTTGAACGTCCACTCCGGACGGTAGAAGCCGAGTGACGTCGTGTGCGGCTTGCCCTCGGGGAAGACGGAGGCCCAGCCGACGCTCGTGTTGTAGCCGCTGGACTCCACGTCCACACCGGACGCCAGGTCGTACGGGCTGCGGCCCATCTGCCGCGCGAGGGCCGCCGAGCTCGCGAGTCCCTGCGTGCTCCACCAGAAGTTCAGGAACATCTCGTCGGACTGCTCGAAGAACGTCCGGTTCCGCGCGGTGAGGGCGTTCTGCCAGCTGACGCTTCCGGTGTCGGTCATAGCGTCGTACCAGATGATCCGCAGCCCGCTCTTGCGGAGGTAGACGATGAAGTCGCGCATGTCGTTCGCGAGCTGGGTGTTGCCGCCGGCGGTCTCCTGGTTGAGGAACCAGCCGTCGAAGCCGTGGTGGCGTGCGACCTGGACCATCTTGTCGGCCACCGGGAACCTGTCGCCCTCGCGCCTCACGAAGTCGCGGACCCACTGGATCTGGCCGCCGTACGCGGTCGGTGGGAGGAACACGTTGCCGATGACGCGCACGCCGTTGCGGTGCGCGGCGTCGGTGACGGTCGGGTTCGGTGCGAGGATCAGGCCCTCGGAGGCGGAACCGCCCCAGAACACCAGCTCGTCGATGTACTGCCAGTAGTTCGTGGCGTAGTAGTGCATGTCGAGCGAACCCTGCGACGGATTGTTGCTCGTCGGCGCGTACGCCACCAACGCCTGCACGCGCGCTTCGCCAGAGTGGGCGTGTGCATTGGCCGGTCTCGCGGGGACGACGCGCCTCGCGAGCGGCACGGTGCTGCGGTTGTACTTCGCATCCCGGTCGGTCGACGGATCCCAGTCGAGGATCGTGGCCGGGTGCCAGTACGACGCATAGGGCTGCGCGGTGTCGGCGGCGGACGCGGGAGTCTCGGACAGCAGACCGGTGAGCGCTGCTGTGGAGCTCAGAACGAGGAACTGTCTCCGAGTGGGCACGTGATCACCCTTGTGCGCCACCCGATTGGCCGCATACCGCCGCTGCGGTGACCGACAAGACGACAATGCCGGACTCTGCTGCTCTCGGTAACCGGACCTCGTTCGACTCGAATCGACTCCGGCCGTTCGACGGCTGTGCACGTCACGGCCAGGCGCGGTACGCCGAAATGTCCCGTTAACCATCCGAGTGGCCGAACCCCTCGTGGCTACCGGGCGGTAGCGTGAGCGCCGCCGTCGCTTTTGGTTCCCCTGCAACCAATCGAGGTGTCACCGTCGTGCGCATCAAAGCAGTGCTTGCGGCGCTCATCCTGGCGCTGATCCCAGCCACCACACCGGCCACCGCCACCGCGGCGGCCAACCCCTACGAACGCGGCCCCGCACCCACGGCCACTTCCGTCGAAGCCTCCCGAGGCACCTTCGCCGTCACGTCCACGGCCGTCGCCCGCCAGTCGACCTTCGGCGGCGGCACGGTCTACACGCCCACCAGCGACCTCACGTTCGGCGCGGTCGCGATCTCACCCGGCTTCACCGCCACCCAGACCTCCGTCGCGCACTTCGGCCCGCGGCTCGCGTCCTACGGGTTCGTGGTGATCACCATCAACACCCTGTCCACCCTCGACGACCCGGACAGCCGCGGCCGCCAGCTCCTGGCCGCACTGGACTACGTCGTGCGCACCAACCCGCGCGTCGACGCCTCACGCCTCTCCGTGATGGGTCACTCCATGGGCGGTGGGGGAGCGTTGCGCGCCTCCGCGACCCGTCCCGCCCTGCAGGCATCGATCCCGATGGCCGGCTGGCACACCACGAAGAACTGGTCGACGGTCCAGGTGCCGACCCTGGTGCTCGGCGGCCAGAACGACCCCACCGCCCCGAACTCGCAGCACTCCACGCCGTTCTACAACTCCATCACGGCGGCGCCCGACAAGGCGTTCCTGGAGCTGCGCGGCGGCGACCACTCGGATCCGCGCGCCGACAACGTGACGGTGCGCAAGTACACGCTGTCGTGGCTCAAGCGGTTCGTCGACGACGACCTGCGGTACGACCAGTTCCTGTGTCCGGCTCCTGCGCCGAACACGCTCATCTCGGCGTACCGGGACACCTGCCCGCACGCCTGACCCCCTGACGGGGTGCTGCGCCGGTTCAGCGACGGCCCGGCGCGGCCCCTCGCTCACCCGAGGATTCCGCGCACCTCCTCCACCGAGGCGTCGACCGCCCCTGCGTCCAAGGTCGCCCCGCTGACGTGGGGGAGGTGCACGAGCATGACCGCGTCGAGGCTGCCCGACTCCGGGCGGACAGGTCGGCGAAGAACTCACCGAGGCGCTGGAAGAGGTGCGTGCGGTCCTCGCGAAAAGGGCCGCCTACCGTCCAGGAGACGGTCGGCGGCCCCGCTTGCTCAGCGTGATCCAGTTCCCCGTTGGAGAGGAACGCTCAGGAGAGGATCACTCGTAGGCGATCGCGTCCAGCACGTTCAGCCGGGCCGCCCTGATCGCCGGCAGGATCGCGGCGACCACGCCCACGAACGCCGCCACCACCAGGTACTGGACCATGGTGGCCCAGGGGAACCCGATCTCCGAGATGCCCTGGTCCTTCAGCGCCTGCACGGTCGCGACGCCCAGCGCGAGACCGACCGCCAGGCCGAGCACCGCGCCGAACACCGAGATCACCACCGACTCGACGGTGATCATCCGCATCACCTGTCCCCGCCTCATGCCGATGGCGCGCAGCAGGCCCAGTTCGCGGGTCCGCTCGATCACCGACAGCGCCAGCGTGTTGATGACGCCGAGGACGGCGATCAGGATCGCCAGCGCCAGCAGGATCTGGATCATCAGCAGGACCGTGTCGAACTGCGACGTCGTCTGCTTCACGAACGCGCTGCGGTCCTGGACGGTGATCTCCGGGTTGTCGGCGAACAGCGGTTCGACGCGCTTCTGCACGTCCGCCGCGGACACGCCGGGCCGGACCTGGACGAACGCCTGGGCGATCTGGTCCGACCGGAAGTTCGCGCCCGCCGACTCCGGCAGCACGAGCGCGCCCTGCAGCACCTGCGTCTTGACCCAGATGAAGCCGACGGTGAAGTCCTTCGGCTCGCCCTTGGCCAGTTGCAGCGTGACCTTGCTGCCGACCGACCAGCCCTTCTCGGCCGCCAGCTCCTCCGGCAGCGCTACCTGGTCGTCCTCGAGCGGCGCGATGTCACCGGACTTCGGCTTCAACGCGAACATCGTCGCCAGCGCGGGCATGTCGGTGACGCCGACCGCGAACATCTGGCTCTCGCCCTGCAGCACGCCGTCCTGCGACCAGCCGACCGCGGACCTGACGCCGTCGGTCTTCTCGATCTTCGTCAGCACGTCCCGCTTGAACGTCGCGGGCCGGCCCTCCATCTGGCCCTCGCCGGAGATGATCAGGTCGGTCTGCAGCTGACCGGAGGCCAGCTTCTCGATCGACTTGGTCGCCGACGTCAGCACCACGCTCACGCCGGTGATCAGCGAGATGCCGACCATCAGCGCCGCCGCGGTGATCGCGGTCCTGCGCGGGTTGCGCGCGGAGTTGCGGCGTCCCAGCAGCCCTGGCACCGACCACGACAGCAGGCGGCCGATCAGCGACACCATCGGCTTGGAGAGCATCGGGGTCAGCAGCGCGACGCCGACCATCGCCACCAGGATGCCGCCGAAGATCAGCGGCAGCGAGGCCTGCTGGAAGCCGAAGCCCAGCGACGTGCCGCCGGCGGCCAGCACCAGTGCGCCGGTGACCGTGATCTTCGTGAGCGGCCGGTCCGGGGTGGCCGCCTCGCGCATCGCCGCGACCGGGGCGATCCGCGACGCGCGCAGCGCGGGCATGACCGCCGCGACCATCGTGACGACGATGCCGACGGCGAACGACGAGATCACCGCCGACATCGGCACGCCGATGCCCGCGAGCTGCAGGTTCGTGCCGCCCACCGAGCTGAAGATCTTGGCGAGCAGCGCACCGATGCCCACGCCGGCCCCGAGGCCGACGATCGACGCGATCAGGCCGATCACGAACGCCTCCATCACCACGGAGCCGATGACCTGGCCGCGGGAGGCGCCCATCGACCGCAGCAGCGCGAGCTCACGCGTGCGCTGGGCCACGATGATGGAGAACGTGTTGAGGATGATGAAGATGCCGACGAACAACGCGATGCCGGCGAACCCGAGCAGCACGTAGTTGAAGAACTTCAGGCCCTCGTTGATCTGGTCGGACTGCTCCTTCGCCAGCGTCGCACCGGTCTTCACGTCGTAGGCGGAGCCGAGCTTCGCCGCGACCGCGTCGCGCAGCGCGTCGTCCGACTGCCCGTTCGCCGCCGTCACGGTGATCGACGAGTACGCGTCCTTCTTGCCCAGCAACAACTGCTGCGCGACCGGCTCGGTGAACGCCACCGACAGCTCGCCGCCCATGGACTCGCGGCCGCCCGCGTACTCGTAGACACCGGTGACCTTGAAGGTCTTCTTCGGTTCCAGCGTGAGCAGCGCGATGTCGTCGCCCACCTTGAAACCGCCGGTCGACGCGAGGTACGCGCCGATCACGACCTCGTCGTCGGCCCGAGGCGCCCTGCCCTCGCGGATCTGCTCGAGTCCGTTGCCCGTCCAGTTGGCGCCGTACCGGGGCGCGCCGGACGTGGTGATGACCTTGCCGTTCTTGCCGATCGGCCGCGCGGACCCCTGCACGTCGCCGACGGCCGACGCCACGCCCGGCACCGACTTCACGTCCGCGATCGCCTGGAGCGTCAGGGGTTCCGGCTGCTTGCCCTTCTCCTGCTTCGGCGACACCGAGACGTCCACGCCTGCGAAGGCCGACGAGAACAGGTCGGTGAACGACCGCTGCAGCGTGTCGGTCAGGACGAACGAACCGGACACGAACATCACGCCCAGCACCACCGCGAGCGCGGACAGCACCAGCCTGAGCTTGCGCGACAGCAGGCTCTTGATCGTCGCCTTAAGCACCGGGCACCGCGCTGTGCTGGAAGTCCGGCGCGTCGAGGTGCTTCATGGTGTCGAGGACCTCTTCCGCCGACGGCGACAGCAGCTCGCGGACGATGTGGCCGTCCTTGAGGAAGATGACGCGGTCGGCGTACGAGGCGGCGTTCGGGTCGTGCGTGACCATGACGACCGTCTGCCCGAACTCACGCGCGGACCGCTGCAGGAAGCCCAGGACCTCCGCGCCGGACTGCGAGTCCAGGTTGCCGGTCGGCTCGTCCGCGAACACGACCTCCGGCCGTGACACGAGAGCCCGCGCGCACGCGACGCGTTGCTGCTGGCCGCCCGAGAGCTGCGTCGGCCGGTGGGTCAGCCTGTCCCTCAGACCCACCGTGTCGATGACGACGTCGAACCACTCCCGGTCGACCTTCTTGCCGCCGATCGCGAGCGGCAGCGTGATGTTCTCCTCGGCGGTCAGCGTCGGCAGCAGGTTGAACTGCTGGAAGATGAAACCGACCTTGTCCCGTCGCAGCTCGGTCAGCCCGCGGTCGTTCAACCCGGTGACCAGCGTGTCGCCCACCCACACCTCGCCGCGCGTGACGTCGTCCAGCCCCGCGAGGCAGTGCATCAGCGTGGACTTGCCGGATCCCGACGGGCCCATGATCGCGGTGAACCTGGACCTGTCCAGGTCGACGCTCACCCCCGCGAGCGCGGTCACGGCGGCGTCGCCGGACCCATAAGACTTCCACACGTCAACGGCTCTGGCCGCGACTCCATCAGACGCGCTCACTGTCTGTCTCCTCCTGTGGGTCTTGTGCGCACCATCTTCGGCTACACGGGCACACCGAAGGGTCAGGTTCTCCACTGAGACGACCCTGAGATTAACCCCGGTGACCCCGCCCCGCGTCGCCGCGCTGAGAGAACTCTCAGCTGCGCCAGGTGCTGCGGAGGAAACGATATTTCACTGCTGCGGCAGTGTCTTCCGCCTTCGGAGGACACTGCCGTCAACTTTCGCAGCGGAGCGACCTCATCAGTCCTCAATGGATTCCGGCTCGCACCCCACTCACGGGCTTTGTCCGCCACCCCGAAGAACGCCGACCCGCGCCCGTGTGCGCACCACCAGCTGGTGCGCGCGGAAGTCGGTGTCGAGGCGCTCGCGTCAAACAAGTTTCGGAAGCACTTCCGCACCGAACAGCCGGATCGTCTCGATGACCGATTCGTGCGGCATGCCACCGATGTCCACCATCACGAGGTGCGTGTCGATGGACAGCCGCTCCGCCAGCTCGTTGAGCCGGTCCGCCACCTCGTCCGGAGTTCCGCACACCGCGGCACCGTCCATGATGGCGTCGACGTCGATGTCCCCGTCGCCGCGCCACGGGTCCGCGAACCGCGCGTACTCGGCCAGGTGCGGCCGCCACCGCTCGCGGGCGTCGTCCCGCGCCACGAACACGTGGCTCGGCACGCCGACCCGTCCCGAAGGGAACTTCTCCCGGTAGCGCTGCACCACCTCGAGGTAGATCGACGGGTCGCGCAGCGTCGACGGCAGCATCAGCGGCATCTCCAGCTCCGCGCCGAGGTCCGCCGACACCGCCGACCCCGACCCGATCCACACCACCGGCCGCGGCTTCTGCACCGGCCGCGGCGTCGTGGTCACGTCGCTCAGCTGACCGCGGAACCGGCCGTCCCAGCTCACCGACGGCTCCTCCAGCAGCTTGAGCAGCAACCGCAGGTGCTCCTCGAACCGCGCCCGCAGCTCACCCGGCTGCACCCCGAACGCCGCGTCGGTCTGCTGGTCCACCCCGCGCGCCACGATCAGCTCCGCACGGCCGTTCGACAGCACGTCCAGCGTCGCGAGCGCCTCGGCCACCAGCACGGGGTCGCGGTGGGCGAGCAGCGTCACGCCGGTCGACAGCTTCAACGTCGACGTGCGCGCCGCCACCGCCGCCAGCAGCAGCTCGGGCGCCGACACGATGTAGCGGGTGAAGTGGTGCTCGCCGATCGCGACGCCCGCGAAGCCCGCCTCCTCCGCCACCACCGCCTGCTCGACCATCGCCCGCAACCGGTCGGCCTGGGAGACCTCCTCGCCCGTGCACGGGTTGGGCAGGTGGTCACCCAGGATCAGCAGGTAGACGTCCATGACCGTCATTTTCCATCCGCCCGGTGCAAGATGGTCGGCATGGTCACCAACAACGAGGCCGAGAGCCGTTACGAGATCCACGTCGACGGCGCGCTCGCCGGTTTCCTGGAGTACCGGACCATCGGTGACACCGTCGCCCTGGTGCACACCGAGGTGGGCGAGGAGTACGGCGGGCAGGGGCTCGGGGGCGAGCTCGCGAAGTTCGCGCTCGACGACGCCCAGGCCCGTGGGGTAAAGGTGTCACCCACGTGCCCGTTCGTGGCGAAGTACATCGACAAGCACCCCGAATACCGGGTTACTATCCGGTAGATAGTTGCGGGCGCTAACAATTGAGGTGAGCTGGCGTTGTGGAGTGAGCCGGGCGCGTTCGAGGTGGCACCAGGTGTGCACCGCATCCCGCTGCCGTTGCCGAACGACGGGCTGCGCGCGGTCAACGTCTACGCGATCGAGGACGGCGACGGTCTGGTCATGATCGACTCCGGCTGGGCGCTCGACGAGGCCAAGGACCAGCTCGAAGCCGCGCTCGGCACCCTGGACAAGGGCTTCGACGACATCCGCAGGTTCCTCGTCACGCACGTCCACCGCGACCACTTCACGATGGCGGTGTCGTTGCGCCGCCTGTTCGGCAGCAAGATCGGGCTGGGGCTCGGCGAGCAGCCGTCGTTGCGGCACCTGCTGCACGTGCGGGAGGACGGCAACGTCGCCGACCTGCGCAAATGGGGTGCGAGCGAGCTGGCGGAGGCGTGGATCAGGATCATGCACCACCCCGGCCGCGCCACCGCCGCCCTGCGCGACTACGAGGAGCCCGACGAGTGGCTCGTCGGCGGCGCCCTCGACCTCGAGCACCGCAGGCTGGAGGTCGTCCCGACGCCCGGTCACACCCGCGGTCACGTCGTGTTCGTCGACCACGCCGCGAAGGTGCTCTTCTCCGGCGACCACGTGCTGCCGCACATCACGCCGTCGATCGGGTTCGAGCCGCTGCGCCCCGCGCTGCCGCTCGGCGACTACATGTCCTCGCTCCGGCTCACGCGCGAGCTGCCGGACCTCAAGCTGCTGCCCGCGCACGGTCCGGTGACCGACAGCTCGCACGCCCGCGTCGACGAGCTGCTCGACTTCCACGAGCAGCGCCTGGAGGAGATCCTCAGGGCCGTGAGCGGCACCGCGTTCGAGACCGCGCGCAAGATCGGCTGGACCCGCCGCCAGCGCCGCTTCGACGACCTCGACATGTTCAACCAGGTCCTGGCGGTCGGTGAGACGGCCGCTCACCTGGACGTTCTCGTCGAACGTGGCGAATTGGCCCGAACGGAGAACGCCGGCGTGCTCGAATACTCCGCGTGACACCGTTCGAGCTGGCCTCCTGGACGTGGAAGATGCCCCGCAGAGGCCGGGGCTTCTGGTTCTCGCTGGCGATCGACGTGCTGTGGCCCGTCGTCGTGCTGTTCGTCCGGCTGAGGGTGCGCGGCAGGCAGCACGTGCCCGGCAGTGGCGGCGTGATCCTCGCGTTCAACCACCTGTCGAACGCCGACGCGGTGGCGGCCGTCGTGTTCTCGCTGATGTCGAACCGGGTCCCGCGCGTGCTCGCGAAGGCCTCCCTGTGGCGCCTGCCGCTCTTCGGCAGGGTCATGAGCTCCGGCGGCCACATCCCCGTCGAGCGGGGCACCGTGAAGGCCTCGGAGGCGCTCAGGCCCGCGGTGGAGGCCCTGCGGAACGGCGAGTGCGTGATGGCGTTCCCCGAGGGCACGTTCACCGACGACCCCGGCGAGTGGCCGATGAAGGGCAAGTCCGGCGTCGCGCGGATGGCCCTGGAAGCGCGCGTTCCCGTCGTGCCGGTCGCGGAGTGGGGCACCCAGGACCTGCTGCCCAGGGGCTCGGTTTTGCCGAGGTTGCTGCCGCGCAAGGCCGTCGAGGTCGTGGCGGGCGCACCGGTCGATCTGTCCGACCTGTACGGGCGCGAGCTCACGGCCGAAGTGCTGGCCGAGGCCACCGCACGGATCATGGACGCCATCACGACCATGCTGTCGGGCATACGTTCGGCTCAGGCGGGTAGCCCCCATGTATGACTGTGCAACAGGAAGCCGAACCGACCAGGCTGGTCCGTCCCGGTGGGACGGGCATGTGGGCTCCCGTGCTCCCCGACCCGCGTGAGTCGCAGGAGTGGGTGGTCCAGGCGGACGACGACCCGTTGATCGTGCGCGGCGTCGACTGACCTGCGCCGAACGGCTGTCTAGACACCCTAGACGCGTCTAGCTACCCTAGACGCCATGACACTCGACGAAGAACTGCTGGCAGCGGCACGCAGGGCGGGCACCGCCTCCGCCGCCGCGCAGGACCAGGCCGACATCGCCAAAGCCGTCTACCACCACAGCGTGCTGCGGCTGCACCGCGCCGGCGGGTCGATGCGCGAGATCGCGGAAGCGCTCAAGATGAGCCACCAGCGCGTCCACCAGATCGTCGAGCAGTCCAAGCGGGTCGAGCGCTGCTGGTTCTGCGCGCGCGTCGCCGACGAGGTCGGCAAGCTGATGGCGGGACCGGCGGCTCTGATCTGCGACCTCTGCGTCGCCGACGCCCAGGTGGGCGAGGTCGGCGACTGCTCGTTCTGCAGCGAGACCAAGCCGGTCCACTCCGGCGCCGAAGCCCGGATCTGCCGATCCTGCCTGGACTTCAGCGCGGCCGTGATCAGCGCGGCAGCTTCACCACGGTGACGAAGAAGTCGTCTATCTGGCGGACCACGTCGATGAACCTGTCGAAGTCCACCGGCTTGGTGACGTAGGCGTTCGCGTACAGGCTGTAGCTGCGCAGGATGTCCTCCTCGGCCTCCGAGGTCGTCAGCACGACGACGGGGATCGAGCGCAGCTCGGCGTCGGCCTTGATCTCGCTCAGCACCTCGCGGCCGTCCTTACGGGGCAGGTTCAGGTCCAGCAGGATCAGGCCCGGTCTGGGCGCGTTCACGTACTGGCCCTGCCGCCGCAGGAACTCCAGCGCCTCCACACCGTCCTTGACGATGTGCAGCATGTTGCGGATCTTGTGGTGCTCGAACGCCTCCTGGGTCATCAGGGCGTCGCCGGGGTCGTCCTCGACGAGCAGGACGTCGATCACGTTCAAGGGTGACTCAGACATGTACTTCCTCAGCTTGTGCGACGAGTTCGGGTACCACGGGGAGGGTGAACTCGAAACTCGTCCCGGAGTCCACATCGGTCTTCAGCCAGATCGTGCCGCCGTGGTACTCGACGATCTTCCGGCACATCGCCAGTCCGATGCCCGTGCCCGGGTAGGCGTCCTTCGGGTGCAGGCGCTGGAAGATGACGAAGATCCGGTCAGCGTACTCGGGCTCGATCCCGATCCCGTTGTCGTGCACCGTGAACTTCCACGTCTCCCCGTCGCGCTCCGCCCCGATGGCGACCACCGGATCGGACGGGCCCCTGAACTTCAGGGCGTTGCTGATCAGGTTCTGGAACACGGCGCTGAGCAGGGTCGCCTCACCGCGCACGGAGGGCAGCTCCTCGACCACGACGCGCGCGCCGGTCTCGTCGATGCGCTCCGAGAAGCTGTCCAGGACCTGGCGCAGGATTTCGTTCAGGTCGATCACGGTCTGCTCGCGGGTCAGCCTGCCGACGCGGGAGAACGCCAGCAGGTCGTTGATCAGGCCCTGCATGCGCTTCGCGCCGTCCACGGCGAAGCCGATGTACTGGTCGGCGCGCTCGTCGAGCTGGCCGCCGTAACGGCGTTGCAGCAGCTGGCAGAACGAGGCGACCTTGCGCAGCGGTTCCTGCAGGTCGTGCGAGGCGACGTAGGCGAACTGCTCCAGCTCCGAGTTGGACCGCTGCAGCTCCGTCTTCGCGGCGTCGAGCGTCTCGAGCTCCTGCACGATCCGGCGGCGCATCGCGTCCACGTCCTCGGCGAGCATGACCGTCTCGCGGGGACCGCTCGCGTCGATCTGGTGCGCGAAGTCGCCGGACGCGACCTGGCGGGTGTGGTGGGCGAGATCCGCGAGCGGCGCGATCAGCAGGCGGTGCAGCAGCAGCGACAACCCGCCGATCACCACGACCAGCAGCACGCCCATGCCGATGACCAGCCACAGCACCACGGACGCCGCGTAGGAGAGCTCGGCGCGCGCCGTTTTGCCGAGTTCCGCGATGTCGGCCTGCAACGCCGCCACCTCGACGCGGAGCTGGTCGAAGATCACCTTGCCGCGATCGATGTCGCGCGTGGAGGAGATGACGGGCCCGGAGAGCCGGATGCCCGCGATCGTCGGTTCCGCGTACTGGCCCCGCCACTGCCGCGCCAGGTCCTCGATGCGCCCCACCCGGCCGTTGACGTCGCCGATGAGGTCGCGCACGCTCTCCGCGGACTCCACCTCGGTCGTGCGCCCGTCCAGGTACGGCTTGAGGAAGGCGTCGTCGCCGGTCAGCACGAACCCGCGCAGACCCGTCTCCTCGTCGAGCAGCGCGCGGTTCAGGTCCTTCGCCATGCGCCCCGCGGGTTCGACCCGGTCGACCGACCGCGCCCGCGCGTTGCTCAGGCTGTCGAGGGCGATGACGGTCGACGCGATCATCATGGATGTCATCGCGAGCAGGACCACCACGATGGCGGTGAGCAGGCGGCTTGCCGGCAGCTTGTGCGGCAGCGTCACTTTCCGTCCTTCAACAGCAGGATTGCCACGTCGTCGTCGAGCGGCCCGCCGTTGAGGTCCGTCACCTCCGCGATGACCGAGTCCATCCAGTCGGGGCCGGTCCGCAGGTGTCTGTCCAGGATTTCGCACAACCGTTCTACACCGAGCCTGTCGGTGTCGTCGGGGACCCGGCCCTCGATCAGCCCGTCCGTGTAGCAGGCGAGCGACCAGCCGGTGGGCAGGGGCACGTCGACGCCGGTCCAGCCGTAGTCGGGCAGCACGCCGAGCGGGACGCCGATCTTCGACTGGGGCAGGTCGACGATCTGGCGGCCGACCATCAGCAACGGCTCGGGGTGCCCCGCGAGGAAGTAGCGCGCCGAACGCCGGTCCGGTGCCACGGTCACCATGCACGCCGTGGTGAAGATCCCCTCGGCGTGCCGCTCGGCGACCAGCACCTGGTCGAGCGTCCGCAGCACCTTCTCCGGCGGCTCGCCGGCGAGCACCAGCGCGCGCCACGCGATCCGCAGGCAGACGCCCAGCGCCGCCTCGTCGGGGCCGTGGCCGCAGACGTCTCCGATGATCGCGTGCACGGTGCCGTCGGGCATGCCGACCGCGTCGTAGAAGTCGCCGCCGAGCAGCATGCGCTGGCCACCGGGCTGGTAGCGGACGTCGAGCCCCAAGTCGGAGTTCTGCAGCAACGGGGGAGGGAGCAGGCCGCGTTCGAGGCGGGCCCGTTCCGCGGCGATCAGCTCGGCCTCGCGCAGCAGGCGCTGGGCGTCCTCGGCACGGCGCCGCTCGACGGCGTACCGGACGCCGCGCAGCAGCAGCTCGCCGTCGACCTGGCCCTTGATGAGGTAGTCCTCGGCACCGGCTGCGACGGCGTCGATGCCCTCGCGCTCGTCGTCGAGACCCGTCAGCACGAGGATCGCGGGCGCGTTCGGTTTCTTCAGCAGCCGGTGCAGGCCGTCGAGGCCCTGCGAGTCGGGCAGGCCGAGGTCGAGCAGCACGCACTGGGCGTCGGAGAGCTTTTCCTCGGCCTCCGCGAGCGTGTGTGCGCGCGACAGGATGAAGGGCGCGCTCGCTTCTTCGAGCAGCGCCTCGACGAGCACAGCGTCTCCATCATCGTCCTCGACCAGGAGGACGCGCACGGTCTTCGTTCGCATCAAGCCTGAACTTTAACGTCAATGGGCTGCGAGGTCCGCGTCCGACCTACCAGGATGGTGGGCGTGTTGATCCGTCTCGCCCAACCAGCCGAACTGACGTACCTCCAGGAGATCGAAAACTCCTCCGGTGAGGCCTTCCGCGACATCGGGATGCCGGAGATCGCCGACGACGCCCCGATGTCCCTGGAGGACCTCGCTGAGCACGAGGTATGGGTCGCCATAGGAGCGGAAGGCGTGCCCGTGGCGTTCATCGCGATCGGTGACGTCGACGGCGCCACGCACGTCCACCAGGTCAGCGTGCACCCCTCGCACGCACGCCAGGGGATCGGCGCCGCGCTGATCGAGCACGTGACCCGCGGCGACCGCCCCGTGACGCTGACGACCTTCCGCGACGTGCCGTGGAACGCGCCTTATTACGAGCGGCTGGGCTTCCAGACCGTGACCGAGGCCTCACCCGGCCTCGCCGGGATCATGCGCGAGGAGGCCTCACGGGGCCTCGATCCCGCGAGCAGGGTCGCGATGGTCCTTCTCCCAGCGCAGGTACGAGCCTGAGGTGAGGGACAGGCTGCTCAGCAGCCACACGAGGACACCCGCGTCGTCGGTCACCCCGATCACCGGCAGCAGCTCCGGCACGAAGTCGATCGGCGACACGAGGTAGACCAGCGCCACCGCCCACAGCACCACCTGGCTGCGCGGCAGGTCCGGGTAGGCGCCACCGCGCCACGCCCTCCACAGCCGTGGCAGGGCCTTCGCGCGCTGGATCGGGTTCCCGACAGGGCCGGGGCCCTTCTGCGCGCGTTTGCGGCGGTTGCGCAGCACACCCAGGCCCGCGAACACCAGGCCGAGCGGGATCATCACCCACCCGGCGACCGCGGGGCTCAGGCCGCCCAGCGGTGCGTCGCGGAACAGCAGGATCAGCAGGCCGGACAGGGAGATGAGCGATCCGAAGACGACCATCTTGGCTGCGGCTCCCTAGCTAGGTTCCTGGAAGAGCATCGTCGGAATGGCCTTGTGCGGCTGCCTGGGCTGCTGGGGCTCCGGCTCACGCAGCTCGATCACCGGTTCGGGTTCCACGGCGGGGACCTCTTCAACCACCGGTTTGCGCGCTGCCCTCACCGGCGCCACGTAGGGCTGGTCGAGGGCGGCGCGCGCCTTCGAGATCCAGACCTTCTGCATGCCCTCGTCCTTGCTGCCGGCCGCGGTGGCCGCGAGTCCGGAAAGGACGCCGCGGACGCGGGGGACCAGCGCCGGATGACGCCGGACCGCGTGCCACACCGCGTGATCATCCGGTAGCCGGGCGGCCACGAGCTGCTTGACCTGAGCGCGCAGCTCCTCTGTGGACAGATCGAGCCAGCGCTCGACCGCTGACGGGCCCATGGTCACGTGGAAAGCCTCCCCGAAACGACAACTGCCCCCACAGGATCTCACGGATCCGATGAGGGCAGTGGGCTGGTGTCGGGAAACGTCAGGAGGCGACGGCCTCGAGCAGGGTCTTGCCGTTCTCGTCGACGATCCGGAAGGTCGCGATCTCGTGCCAGCGCATGGCCACGTTCGCCTGCAACCGGACGGTCTTGGTGTCACCCGCGACCTTGTCGGGCGCGTACCAGGAGGTGACCTGGGCGACGCGGCCCGCGCGTCCCACCGCGACGAGCGATCCCCTGCTGGGGCCGGACATGCCGCTGACCTCGATGTCCATCGAGGTTCCCCAGGGCTCGTCCGAGGCGGCGATCTTCGTGGAGACGCCGCTGTTGGGGTCCTGCTGCTGCACCTTCATGGAGGCGTCGCTCTTGTTGTTCGCCACGGGCGTCTGCGACGTCGTGGTGTTCGAGTTCTGAGGCGAAGCCTGGTTGGAGCCGTCGTCGCCACCACGCACTACCAGCGTCGTCGCGACGATCGTCACCGCCACGATGCCGGCGGCGGCGGCCGCGACACCCTGGGCGACGAACCAACGCCGGCGCTTCCTGCGTGCGGCCACGGCGTCGAGCATGACCCGGACCGACTTGCCGTCCGGTCGTTCCGGGGCAGTACCGCGGAGCATTCCGCCCGCGTCGGCCTCGTCGATGAGGTCCGGCACCACCGCGAAGTCGCGCAGGTCAAGAGCACACCGCCGACATTCGGTCAGGTGGTTCTCGAACGCCTCCACCTCATCGGCATCGAGGATGCCGAGCACGTAGGCGGCGACGTCGAGGTGATCTGGTGCCGTTGTCACCGCGTCTCTCCCCGATCGTGCAACGCACGCCGCAACGCACGGAGCGCGTAGTACACCCTCGACTTGACCGTTCCCGGTGGCACTCCCAGTGCCGCCGCGGCCTCACCGACGGTGCGGTCCCGCAGATATGTTTCGAGAATAGCCTCCCTGTGTTCCTCCGAGAGACCGTTCATCGCCTCCGCCACGACGATCGCCGCGAGGGTGCGATCCTCTTCGCTTCCGGAAGGCGACTCGTCCGAAGGGGTCAGTTCGAACTCCTGCGGACGGACGCTCCTCTTGCGCCTGTCGTCGATGACCAACCGCCTTGCCACCGTGAACAACCACGACCGCAAGAGCACGGGGTCGCGCTCGAGTTTCTCGGCGTTCCGCCACGCC
This sequence comes from Lentzea sp., assembly GCF_035525475.1. Lineage (GTDB taxonomy): Bacteria > Actinomycetota > Actinomycetes > Mycobacteriales > Pseudonocardiaceae > Lentzea. The sequence continues at coordinate 76,013 of NZ_DATLEC010000208.1, forward strand.
CTGACCAGGGTTTCCTGCACGATGTCCTCGGCCCACTGACGATCGTGGCCCGTCAACCTCATGCAGTGTCCCAGCAGGGCACTGCCGAATTCCTCGTACAGACGACGGATCAACTCTTCCTCGAGGGATCCCGGTCTTGGTGATTGCTCGTCTAACTCACGTTGACGTCTATGCCGCGCCACGGGGGACATCCTTGCCCTATCAACCGTCTCAAGTCGAGAGGCAAATATTCCTCACGAAGTTCGTGAACCGTTGCCGGATCGTGTCCGTACTCCTCGGTACCCGAGCCGAGAAAGGACCAGCCGATGCGACGTGGACAGGCCATCACCGCCCTGGCGGCACTGGCTCTCAGCCTCACGGCGTGCGGCGGCACCCAGACCCCTCCAGGAGGGGCCGCCACGGGCGGCTTGCAGGCGAAGAACGCTGATCTGAGCGGATCGATGATGCTCTTCATCTCGAACACCGACCAGATGGGCTGGTTCGTCACCGATGGCGACGGACTCCCGCTCTACCGCTACGACAAGGACGTTCCCAAGCCGTCCAAGTCCAACTGCGAGGGTGAGTGCGCCAAGGCCTGGAAGCCGGTCCTCGCGGACAAGCCCGCCATGGCGACCGGGGTGGACCCGATCTCCATGGGCACCGTGACCAGGGCGGACGGCAGCAAGCAGCTGACGATCGCCGGCTGGCCGCAGTACACCTACGCCGAGGACAAGGCCGCCGGTGACATGAAGGGGCAGGGCAAGGGCGGTGTGTGGTTCGCCACTGCCCCCAACGGCGCCAAGATCACCGGTGGGAAGGCGCAGAACAACAGCAACAAGAGCAGCAGCACGCCGAGCACGTCCCCCAGCTCGGGCACCGCCCGGACGCCGCAGTCCGAGCCGCCACCCAGTGCTCCCGGCTACTGAGCCCCCTGCTCACCCGAATCCCCCTTGCCGACTTCCCTTGAACAACGAGGACATCAAGACGATGACCAGAGCCCTCGCCACCGTCTTGGCGATGTTGTTCCTCTTCGCCGGACTCACTCCCGCGGTGCAGGCACAGCCAGCGGACACCGGTGGAGTGCAGGACACCCCCACGGGACCGTTGACCGCGAACGACCGTGATCTGCTGAACAAGGTGCGCCAGGCAGGCCTGTGGGAGATGCCCATGGGTGAACTCACGGCCACCAAGGCGTCGAACGCGCGGGTCAAGCAGATCGGCAAGATGATCATGCTCGACCACATGATGCTGGACGCGCTGACGAAGAAGACGGCCGCCCAGTTCGGCCTCACGACGCCCGACGTGCCGAACCCCGCGCAGCAGTCGTGGATGGAGGAGCTGAACGGTCTCGAAGGAGACGCGTTCGACCAGGCCTTCGTCGCGAGGCTGCGGGCCGCGCACGGCCAGGTCTTCAACTTCATCGCGAAGGTGCGCACGCAGACCCGCAACGACGTCATCCGCGGGTTCGCGCAGGCCGGCATCGACGTGGTGATGAAGCACATGACGTTGCTGGAGAGCACGGGCCTCGCGGGCGACTCGTCGTTCGCGGAACCCCAGCCCGCCGGCGGCATCATCAACGCGACCCTGGCCTCGAACGAGGGGCCGAACATGTGGGTGATCCTCACGGTCACCGCCGCGGGGGCGGTCCTCACGGTTCTCCTGCTCCGAGTGCTCCGCCCGCGACGACCGGTGCGGTGATTGGGCAAGACCTCGTCCGAACAACGGGAAACGGAGGTGGTGTCGCGACGTCACAGGCACTCCAACGCGGACCTGTTCCCACCCGCCCGGCCCTGATGTGTCCACTCCTGCACCTGCGGGGCCGGGCGGGTTCCCGCGAGAAGTTCTTTTCCGGAGGAAGAGTTGTTGTCGAGCCAGATTCCGCTCCTGGTGGCCCAGTCGTCCGAGTTCGACGCGGGCGTCAAGAAGATGGCCCAGATCTCCGCCAGGCTGGCTTACGTCCTGATGTGCGCCACCTTGTCCTGGGGCGTGCTGATCGCGACCGGATGGGCGGAGAAGCTCACCGGCCGTGAAGGGCTGAAGAACGGGCACATGGTGCTCGCCTCGCTGGCGATCGCGTTCGGCTGCATCCACGCGTTCGCCTTCACGTTGATCCAGACCGGTACGTTCAGCTTCATCAAGCTCGTCCTGCCGTTCGTGGACGGCGGTCTCTTCCGGCACGCGCTGGGCATCCTCGGCCTGGAGGTCATGCTCGCGATCGCCGTGCTCGCCTCGATGAGGCACAAGGTCTTCTACCGCAAGTGGTTGCGGTTCCACCAGACGGCGTACATCGCGGTGACGATCACCGTGGTGCACTCCTGGTTCGGCGCCATCGCGAACGGCAACCTGTCCGTTCTCTGGCTGGCCGGCCTCACCGTCCTCGTTCCCACCGCGACCCTGGCACTGGCCCGGTTCCTGCCCCCCGAGGTCCTCGTCCGGATCGGCATGCTCGACGCCGAGCGCGGCAAGGAACCCGGTGTCGGCGAGGGCGACGCGATGGACGTGAGCGTCAACAACGAGAAATGCCACCGCTACGGCACCTGCCAGGCGGAGGCACCGGACGTGTTCCAGCTGATCGAGGACAACCGCCTGACCTACAACCGCCGGCCGCCGGAGGAGCACTTCGCCCAGGCCCGGTCGGCAGCCCGCGCGTGCCCGATGCGCGCGATCGAGATCAGGGAGCGAGTGAAGTGAGCGAACGGATCGTGGTCGTCGGCGGCGGACTCGGAGGAGTCCGTTCCGCGGAACGGCTGCGGGAGATGGGCTTCGACGGGCAGATCACCATCCTGTCCGCCGAGCGGCACCTCCCGTACCACCGCCCGTGCCTGTCGAAGCAGATCATCACCGGCGAGTGGACCCCGGACGACTCCCTGCTGTCGTTCTCGGGTGACCTCGACGCCGAGTGGCGGCTGAACTCCCCCGCCCTGCACCTCGACCCGAAGAAGCAGTCGGTGTGGGTGCCCGGCGGCGAGGAGATCAAGTACGACGGCATGATCATCGCCACCGGCGTCGACGCCAGGGCGATGGGCGGGGCTCCGCGCCACGACCCGCGGGTGCACGTGCTGCGGACGCTGGACGACGCGGTCGCGATCCGCAGGAACATCCGGCAGTCGCAGGGCCTCGTCGCCGTCATCGGCGGCGGGTTCATCGGCTGCGAGCTCGCCTGCTCCGTCCGCCACATGGGCCGCGACGTCGCCCTGATCGTGCGCTCGCCCGCGCTGCTCGGCGGTGTCGTCGGCGACGACATCGGCAAGAAGATCACCGAGGCGCACGTCGAGCACGGCGTCCGCCTGGCCACCGGTGTCGGCATCAAGCACTGGGTGCGCCAGCCCGGAGGCATCGGCATCCACCTGAGCGACGGCCAGGTCTTCTTCGCCTCGTGCGTCGTGCTGGCCGTCGGCGCCTCCCCGGCCGTCGGCTGGCTGCGCGGCTCGGGCCTCGACATCGAGGACGGCGTGCTGTGCGACGCCACGAACCACGTGGTCGGCGCCGAGAACATCGTCGCCTGCGGTGACGTGGCCCGCTGGCCCAACATGCGCTTCAACGGCGTCGTGCGCCGCGTCGAGCACTGGCTCAACGCCGTCGAGGGCGGCCGTGCCGCGGCAGAGAACCTCCTGGTCGGCCGCAACCACGCCAAGATCTACACGCCGGTCCCGCGCTTCTGGACCGAGCAGTACGGCATGCGCGTGCAGGGCGCCGGCCTCCCGGTCCTGGGCACCGACACCACCGACGTGAACGGCCTCACCGGCTTCATCGCCAACGGCAAGCTGGTCGGCATCGTGGGCCTGGAGTCGCCCGGCAAGATCATCACCGAGACCCCGGAGCTCTTCCGGCAGAACCAGGTGGACACGACGAACACTCCCGTGTGGACGCAACCGGAGCCCGAACAGGCTCCCGCCGCACAGGAGGTCCTGCCCACGACCCACATTCCGGTTCCCGAACCGGTCGCCGCCCTCGCATCATCGGTTCCCCCGTCGGTCTCGTCGTCGATGTCCCCGCCATTGCAGCGGCGGAGGCACTCGCGGTCGAGGCCGGAGATGGTGCGGTCGGGCGGAGGACGTGCGAGGCCCTAACCAGGTTGGGGGAGGACTGCCTGCCGGCACAGGGCAAGCGGGGACGGCGAACTCCGACGTCGCTCCGCGTGACCAGGTGGCGGACCTGTGACGTCACGCGGGCGATGCGCTCGTTTCCCGCGTCGGTGGGCGGACTTCCCTTTCTCGTGCGTCACATCGGCGGTGTGGCGGCTCGGCGGGCTCCCGGGTCGCCACACCGGCCTTGTTTTGGGGGGACCAGGGCCGAGACAGGGCCGCGCCTGGGCCGAGACGGGGGCCGTGCGGGTCGGCTTGCGTTGGCTGGTTGCGGGTTCCAGCGGAGGGGTCACCGGCCGTGCTTGTGTCGCCTTGCGAGGGTGGTTGCTCGGGCAGGTTTCGACGCCGGGTTGTTCATCGCCGCTTCGCGTCGATTGCGATTGGGGCTTGACTTCGGGGCCCTTGCGAGGCGCTTCATCGGGCGGAAGAGGCCGGACGCTCCGCGCCCGCCCGATCCCGGCGAGGTAGCACCTCGCACCTAAAGTCAAGCCCCAATCGCAAAACCAAGGGCTACACCGCTCACCGGCGGTTCACAAGGCTGTCCGGCTCGCTTCGCATCGCGGCTTCGGGTGTGCCTTGGCTTCGCCGTTGGCCCGCGTTGCCGTGTGGGTGGTTGCCTTGCGTTGGTGCCGTGCGAGTGGCTGCCTGTGGGGA
>NZ_DATLEC010000209.1:0-17398 GCF_035525475.1 Lentzea sp.
GGAGCCTGGTCACCTGGCTGAGCTGACCAGCTGTCTGGCCTCCTGCCGCGCGATCCGCAGCAGCGCCCCCGACGTGCCGATCAGCAGGAACGTCATCCCGGTCGCCACGCTGAAGCTCAGCGAGTCGAACGTCGCCGCCCCCAGCGCCGACGTCAGCATGGCGCCCACCAGGCACACGGCGAGCCCGCGCACGTTCTCGTCCTTCGACAGCGAGCGGGCTCGCAGCGCCGCGAAGATGCCGCCGAGGAACAGCAGGGCGTAGGCGAGCAGGCCCAGGTAGCCGTTCTCGATCATCGTCAGCAGGTACTGGTTGTCGAGGATCGTGTACTTCGACGGCAGGAACGTGCCGAAGCCGCGGCCCAGCCACGGGTGTTTGGCGATCTCCAGCCAGGCGCCGTCGTAGTCCTTGGTGCGGCCCTGGAACGACGGGTCGTCCTCGATGTTGGAGAACATCGACGTCACCGTGCCGAACAGGCCCGGCACGACCGCCGAGGCGCCGCCGAGGAACACCGCGCCCACGCCGAGCAGCGGCAGGCCGCGGTGGCGTGGCAGCAGGACGCCGAGCACGACGCCTGTCACGACCAGGCCGATGATCGCCGTGCGGGACAGCGACAGGATCGCCATCAGGCTGAGCAGCGACAGGGCCGTCCACCAGCGGCCGACGGGTTCGCCGCGGTCCTTCGCCTGGAACACGAAGTGCGCCGCGAACGGCACGCCCAGCACGCAGACCAGGCCGAACTCGATCGGGTGGTTCACCGTGCCGGCCGGGCGGAAGAAGATCGACCGCGACTCCAGCGCCGAGTAGCCGTTGTCCTGCACGCGCAGGCCCGGCAGCGTCACGTACGACGCCAGGTCCAGGCCGAGGCCGAACTGGATCAGGCCGATGAACGCGCCGAACGTCAGGCAGCCCACCATCACCTTGAGCATGCGGCTCAGGCGCTCGCCGCTGCGGATCGCGTCGATGACGAACACCGCGAGCGCCGACATCGCCACGATTCGGATGAGCGCCGAGTCGGACACCGACAGCTCGTCCGGCGGCAGGTAGCGGCGCGTGGCTATGGCGTACGTCGCCAGGTGCAGCATCACGTAGACGCCGAGCAGCGTGCGGACCGTGTTGCGGCCCTTGGCGAGGCCCAGGTGGTCGACGAGGTGCGCGGCGAACCAGAGCACCGCGAGGCACAGCGCCACGAACAGCGCGGGCGGCAGGGTGATCGGGACGAACGCGATGGTGAACCGGGCGGGAACGACGAGCAGCGCCAGCACGTAGAAGATGACGAGCGTGGCGCCGTCGGCGCGCTGCTGCGTCAGTCGTCTTTCGTCGGCCATGCCGGGTTCGTGGGCTTGGGCGCGGGGATGATGACCGTCTTCTGGTGGGCGTTGGGCACGCCCTGGCTCCGCGGGGGCTGGCCGCCGTTGGGCGCCTGCCGCGACGGAGGGGCGTGCGACGGCGGCGGGGGAACGTCCTTCTCGGACGGTGGCTCCGCGCCGGGCTCCTCGCCCTTGCGCTTCTTCATCCTGTTCATGACCGAGTCCGCGGCGAACGTCGAGGCGATCGTCAGCAGCAGCAACACGACGGTGGCCGCGCCGACGTACCGGACCTTGCCGCCGATCTTGGCCGACGCGGTCGTCGGCTTCACGAGGATCTGCGCCGTGATGAACGTCTGCTCGGGCGCGTTCAACGCCTTCTGCTGCGCCGCCAGCTCGTTCACGGTCTTCTCGAGCACCTTGCCGACGAGACCCTCGGCCGACTCGGCCGAGTCGGCCTCCGTCGCGATGAACAGCAGCGGGCCGCCGACGGGGCCGGTGTTCGCGGTGTAGGTCGCCGTCGATTTCTCGCCCGCCAGCTCTTCCGCGGTCTTCGGGTCGCCCAGGATCTGGGTGAGGATCTGCGCGGTGGTCGTGAGGCTGCCGTCGAACTGCAGCAGCGGGTTGACCTTCACCAGGTCCTCGGGCTTGGTCTTCTCCGAGTACCGGCCACCGGCCGCGGGAGAGGTGAGGACCAGCACGCCGCTCGACTCGTACCGCGTGGGAACGGTGACGTAGACGTACAGGGCGAGGACACCGGTGAGCAGCACTGCGGGCACGGCGATGTACCACCGCCGCCGCAGCACTCGTACGGTTCCCCAGAAGTCCATCAAAATCCCCGATCCGCGGTTCGGTCTTGCGAACGCACTGTCCGCAGGGTATCGCCCACCAGGAAAATCGGGGTGAGCTGCCAACTGTTACAGCCGGTAGCGCGGCGGCGATGAAGGAGGGGAGTCCAGGAGGCAGAATGCGTGTGCGACGACTGGCCGTGACGATCGCGGCCATCCTCGTTGTCATCGGCGGGACGGCGGCCTACGTCGTCACGGCCGCCACCGACGCGAACCAGCCGGCGGGCGCGGAGAACGTGTCCCAGGCCAAGACCGGCGACCTGCTCTTCGTGGACCTCGCCGGTGGGCAGAACCGCGTCGAGAAGCTCGCCGACGGCGGTGCCCGCACCCCGACCGACCTCGCCTGCCAGCGGTTTTACGTCTCCGGCGGCACGAGCGTGTGCCTGAAGCTCTCCGGTCCGGGCCCGTCCTACGCCGCCGAGATCAGCCGCGACGGCAAGCCGGTCAGGACGGTCCTGCTGCCCGGCATCCCGAGCCGCGCGAAGGTCTCGAAGTCCGGGAACGTCGTGTCCTGGACCAGTTTCGTCACCGGCGACTCGTACTCGGTTCCCGGCGGTTTTTCCACCCGGACGGGATTCTTCGACGTCCGCACGGGCGAGGCGGTGGAGTCGATCGAGCACTTCGCGGCCACTGTGGAGGGTGCTCCGCTCACCGCGAGCGACGCCAACTACTGGGGCCTGACCGTCGGCTCCGACGACAGGACCTTCTACGCCACCCTCGCGAGCGGCGGATTCACCTGGCTGGTGAAGGGTGATCTCGGGACCAGGGCCGTGACGTCGTTGCGCCGCGATGCCGAGTGTCCCTCGCTTTCCCCGGACGGCACGAAGGTCGCCTACAAGAAGCGCGTCGGCCGGCTCGGGCCGTGGGACCTCGCCGTGCTCGACCTCGCGACGAACGAGGAGAAGCGGCTGCCGGGCACGGCGGGCATCGACGACCAGACGACGTGGCTCAGCGACACCGAGGTCGCGTTCGCCGCGGTGCCCAAGGACGCCAGGCTGCCCGCCGTTCACATCGCCCCCGCCGACGGTTCGCGGCCCGCGAGCGTCCTGATCCCGGACGCCACCTCGCCGTCGCCGGTCACGTAGGCGCCGGTCACGTAGGCGCCGGTCATGTGGCCAGCTCGCGGCCGAGCACCTTCTCCAGCTCGAGTCCGGCCGCATCCCAGGAACGTCCCTCCACACTGGACGCGGCCGCGCGGGCGGTCGCGTCGAAGTCCGGCGTCGTGACCACTTCGGACAAAGCGCGCGCCAGCGAGTGCGGGGTGGGTGCCGCGTACCGGACGTGCTCGTTGTCCAGCACCACGCGGTTGAAGTGCGCGTCGTTCACCACCGGGATGCACCCGGCGGCGAGCATCTCGTGCGGCACCAGGGAGACGTTGGTCATCGACAGCGACAACCCGGCGAAGCAGCGGTTGTAGATCGCGTTCAGCTCGTCGGGCGTGACGAGGCCGTGGTCGACGAACTGCGGCCCGAGCTGCCCGATCTTCTCGCCGTAGACGTGGATCTTGAGGTCGGGGTGCCGCTCGGCGAACAGCTCCAGCGCGAGCAGACCGAGCTCGAACGCGCGCCGCGGGGCCTTGCGCCGGGCGTAGAAGACGATGCCGTCGCGCTTGTCGCCGCGCAGGGAGTACCTGTCGGCGTCGCAGCCGAAGTCGAAGTGGTCGGCGGGCATGTCGTGCTCGTCGAGGACCTTGTCGGCGAGGAACCGTCCGGCGGTGAAGCCGTGCATGCCCATGCGGTAGGTGTTCTCCGCCAGCGTGTACAGGCCGCCCTGCGGGTAGAACCACGGCTCGTAGTCCTGCACGAGGTAGAACCTCTTGCCCTGGCACGGGTCGTTGAACGCCGGGTACGCGGTGATCCAGGCCGTCGCGAACACCGCGTGCGCGTCCGCCATGCCGTCCGTCACGTCGTGGATCGAGCCTTTGAAGAACGGGAACGCGTCCCGGATGCCGGCTTCGAGGTCGGCGGCCGAGTTGCCGAACGTGTCGTACAGGTACAGCCGGCACGTGTGGCCGACCGACTCCAGGTGCCGGATGAGCCGGAACATCGTGGTGTGGCCACCGGACCCCCTGGACGGGGGAGTGGTCACCCAGTTGATCGTCAGCTTGCCGCCCGGTGGGATCGGCGGGATCACCACGGGCCTGCGCGCCTCGACGTCGGCCCTGCGCACGTCCTCCAGGCGCACGGGCAACTCCTCGCCCTCGACGCCGAGCCTGCGCGACGCGGCGGTGAGCAGCCGGGCGCCGAGCCGCTTCGCACCCTGCTCCCGGACGATCTTCGTGACCTGCCTCAGGCGTCTCACGGGTTGGCCCTCTTCTTCAGCACGGCAAGGACTTCGTGTCTCATCGGGAACACCACGAGTGCGTAGGCGAGGCACGACAGCGCGCCACCCACGAGGATCTGCAGCAGCTCGCTGTCGACCACGTTGCGCACACCGAGCACCACGGCGACCATCAGCACGCCGCCGAGGAACGGTCGCAGCAGCCGGGTGCCGAGAGCGCCGGCGCGGATGCCATAGGGCCTGAACGTGACGAGGTAGGCCGGGGTGATGACGAGAACGGCGACGATCACGTGCGCCGCCGCGACCCCGCGGATGCCGTCGAGGTGCGCGCCCAGCGCCAGCAACGGCACCAGCGCGCCCAGCCACACCAGGTGGATCCACAGGATCGCCTTGGACCGGCCCGCGGACGCCAGGAAGTCGTACCCGAGCTCCAGCGCGACCCGGACGGCGCCGAGCAGCACCAGCAACGCCAGAGCGGCCGCCGCGGGAGCCCAGCGCTCGCCGTAGACGACCCGGATGAGCGGCTCGGCCAGTGACGCCAGCAGCACGCACGCGGGCACCGTGACGATCGCCAGGAGCCCCAGCGCCCGGCCGAACGCCTTCTGGAACAGCTCGGGGTCCTCACGGACCTTCGAGAACGCGGCCAGCGAGACGCTGCGGACCGGCGCGGAGAACGCCGCGACCGGCCAGCTCGCCAGGTTGAACGCCAGCAGGTAGAAGCCCAGCGGCACCGTGCCGAGCATCGCGCCGACGACGATGTAGTCGACGTTCATCACGCCGAAGATCAGCAGGCTCGACCCGGCCAGCGGCAGCCCGAACGCCAGCAGTTCCTTGGCCTGGGCGGGATTCCAGCCGGGCCGGAACCTGTCCCTGGTGAGCCAGAACATGATGACCGCGGCCGAGAGGTTCTGCGCGATCCGCTGCCACGCGAGGCTCCACGCGCCGAAACCCATCAGCGCGAGCACGACGGCGACCGCCGTGCCCGCCACGAAGGCGGCCGTGTCGGCGTAGAACTTGTGGTCCTGCCGGAAGTTCCGCTGCATCATCGCGCCGGGAACGGCGGTCCCGCCGGCGACGACGAGGGCGATGGACATGAGCTGGATGACGCCGGTCGCCTCGGGCGCGTCCATGGCGTTCGAGAACCAGGGCGCGCCGAGCACGCAGATCAGCGCCAGCAGCGTGCCGGACGCGAGCGACAGCGTCGTGACGGTCGGCGCGATCTCCTCGATCGGCTCGTTCGTGCGGACCAGGGCGGCGCTGACGCCGAGCTCGGAGACGCTCAGGACGATGTTGAGCACGACCAGCGCGACCGCGAAGACGCCGAACTGCTCGGGGGCGATCAGGCGGGCCAGCAGGATGCTGATGCCGACGGCCGCGAGTCTCTGGAGCAGGGAGTTGATCGCGCTCCAGCGGATCGCCGAGGAGACCTTGTCCTCGAGCTTTCCCTTGTCCTGGTCGACCGCGCTCACCACTCGCCCCGCCACTTCCACCGTTGTGTCCCGACCCACAACTTCGCCCTCTTCACGGCGTGCGGGGCGAGGAAGAGCTGCGTGCGGTTGAGGAAGGACGGGCTGAACTTCTGGCGCCGCAGCAGAGCGCGGTACTCCGGCAGCTCCTCCAGCTCCGCGTAGGTCTCGCGCGCGAAGTCGAGCAGCTCGGACTCGGTGCCGTCGAGCTGGTCGCGGTCGTGCAGGCGGACGGCGCGCCACAACGCGTCGCCCGCGATCGCCTTGCGCGCCAACGTCTTCAAGCGGACCGGCAGACCGGGGTTCTGCTCCAGCACGAGGTCGAACACGTCGCGCCGCTGTTCGAGGTCGGCGAACACCGACTTGAACGTCGTGCGCATCATGGAGTTCTCGTGCACGCGGTAGTACGCGCCGGGCTTGCCGCTGACGTACCCGATGTCCGACACGGCCGCGATCCGCAGCCACATCTCCAGGTCGCCCGCGTGCGGCAGGTCGGAGCGGTAGCCGCCCACCTTCTGCTGGACCTTCGTGCGCACCACGACCTCGGGCGAGGAGATCACGTTGCGGCTGCTGCGGAAGCGGTTCTCGATCCACTCCTCGCCGCGCCAGACCTTCGTCGTCGTCGGCAGCTGCGTGACCTTCGGCAACATGTCGTGGTCGCTGTAGTACACGACGCGGCCGTAGACCATGCCCACGTCGGGGTTCTGCTCGAAGACGGCGGCCGCGCGCTGCAACGCCCCCGGCGCCAGCAGGTCGTCCGCTGACAGCAGCACCGTGTAGTCGGCGCTCGCCCAGTCCAGGAGGCCCTCGTTGTAGGTGGCGATGTGCCCTTTGTTCACCTCGTGCCGGTAGCCCTCGACGCGCTTGTCGGCGGCCATCAGCTCGGCCATGACCTCGGGGGTGTTGTCCGACGACGTGTCGTCGATCACAAGCACCCGCACGTCGACGCCGGGCTGGTCCAGAACGCTGCGGACACAGGCGGGCAGGAAGTGCGCGTAGTTGTAGCAGGGGATCACGACGTCCACTGTGGGGAGCGTTGGCACACCCTGGGTATCGGTCTGCGCCCGCATTCGTTAGCCCCGCAACGTTTCGGGTCCACCAGGCGATGTAGGCGATGACCGGAGTAAGGGGAGTCATGGCCGACCACGTCATCCTGACGCGCTTCAACCTGCCTTCGAAAGGTGCCGAAAGTTACGTCCGGGCAAAGGAAGGATGGCTGACCGAACGCGTTGCGCTGTTCGAGCGCTACTGCCTGCCATCGGTTCTCGCGCAGACCGACGAACGGACGCGTTGGCTCATCTACTTCGACCCTGAATCACCGAAATGGCTCAAGGACAGAATCGCCTCCCACGGTGACGCGTACACGCCCGTCTACCGGGCGGAAGTGTCGCGAGAAGAGCTGCGATCGGACATCCGGTCGCTCTTCTCCCGCACCGGCTCCGAGCTCATCACCACGAACCTCGACAACGACGACGGCCTCGCCGTCGACTTCGTCGAACGCCTCTGCGCCGCTCCCCGCCCCACGACGACGGCGGCGTACTACCTGGTCAACGGCCTGATCAAGTCGCCGGGCGGCCTCTACCACCGCGTCGACAGGCACAACGCGTTCGTGTCGGTCCGCGAGTCGTGGACCGAGCCGGTGACGTGCTGGGCACACTGGCACAACCAGATGCACCTGCACTTCCCCGTCGTGGAGCTGGGCGGCGCGCCGGCGTGGTTGCAGGTCGTGCACGGCGGCAACGTCTCCAACCGCACGCGCGGCCGTCTCGTGTCGCCCGAGCCGTACAAGGCGGCGTTCGGTGACTCGCTGGACGACGTGACCGCGCCGGGTGTGCGTGCCGTGGCGCAGGACCGGCTGCTGGACCAGCCGATCCGGTTCATGCGTGACTCCGGCCGGGTGGCCGCGAAGAACGCGGCCATGAAGGTGCTCGGCAGGAACGGCTTCGAGACGATCAAGCAGAAGCTGGCTGCTCGCGGTTGAGTCCGCCGCTTCCGCTCACGAGTGCTCTTCTCGCGAGCGGAAGCGGCTCTGCTCTGGTTGATGGATGAACGCAGCTGCGATGAGCGTCACGGTGAGTGCTACCAGCGCCACCGTGACGCCGGTCGAGATGCTCGAGTACTGCAGCAGCAGTCCGAAAGCGACAGACGAGACGAGACGCCCGAGCGCCTGACCGGTCTGCACTACTGACAGCCCCGACGCCCGCAGCGACTCCGGCGCGGACTCGCTCACCTTCGCCGACAGCACGCCGTCCGTGGCCGCGTAGAAGAACCCGTGCAGCAGCAGAGCCGCGATGGCGATGCCCATCCCACCCTCCGGGATGAGCAGCAGCGCGTACACGCCGAGCAACAACCCGTGGCCGATGAGGAACATCCGCCACCGGCCGAGCCTGTCGGAGAGCTTCCCGAGCGGCGCGGCGGCCGCGAGGAAGACGACCGCCGTGCCGAGCGGGAGCAGGGGCAGGTAGCCGAGGGAGATGTTCGTGGCCTTCTGCACCAGCACGTAGACGAACGCGTCCGACACCGTCGCGAGGCCCAGCAACCCCGCCGAGATGGTCGTGCGGCGGAACTGCTCGTCGGTCAGGAGGTTCAGGCCCGCCCGGAACGACGGCCGCGGTCCCTCGGGCTTCTCGGTCTTCGGCTCCCGCACGAACGAGATCAGCACGATCAGGCCGATGACCGCGAACGCGGCGGACACGGCGAAGATCGGCCCCGGCACCATGCCGATCTGGGCGAGCAGCAGGAACGTGATGAGCGGGCCGAGGAGCGCGCCGACCGTGTCCATGCTCCGGTGCACGCCGAACGCCGCCCCGAGCCGGTCCTCCGGCGTGGCGAGCGAGATCATCGCGTCGCGGGGCGCGGTCCGGATGCCCTTGCCCGCCCGGTCGGCCGCCATCAGCGTGCCGATGCCGAACGGCGACGCGCCCACCAGCGGGAAGAGCAGCTTGGTGGCGGCCGACAGGCCGTAGCCGGCGGCCGCGACGGCCTTGGGCTTGCGGAACCTGTCCGAGACGCCGCCGCCCACCAGCCGCAGGACGGCCGTGGCACCGGTGTAGATGCCGTCCAGCAGACCGAACTGCGCGTACCCCAGCTGCAGCGTGAACAGCAGGTACACGGGCAGGAACGCGGTGATCATCTCGGCGGAGACGTCGGTCAGCAGGCTGACCGTGCCGAGCGCGAAGACGGTGCCCGGCAACCGCTTGCGGAAGTCGGTCTTGGAGGGGCGTGAGGAGGCGACGTACACGGGACCCCTACCAGCTGAGCGTCTGGTGCCAGACCTCGAGCGACAGCAGCGTCCAGATGCGCGGTTGCTCGTTGCGGTCACCCGAGTCGTGGTCGTCGAGCAGCGCCCTGACCGCGGCCCTGTCGAAGGTCTTGCCCACGAACGACGTGGGCCCGGTCAGCAGGTCGTACGCCATGTCCCGCAACCCGTCGCGGAACCAGGCATCGAGCGGCACCTTGAAGCCGGACTTCGGCCGGTCGACGACGTCCGCCGGCAGGTGCTGGCGCGCGACCTCCTTCACGACCCACTTGGTCGTGCCGCCGCGCACCTTCACGGTGCTGGGCAACGAGAACGCGAGCTCGGCCACGCGGTGGTCGAGGAACGGCGGACGCAGCTCCAGCGACGCGGCCATCGACATGCGGTCACCGCGTTCGAGGAGGTTGTCGGCGAGCCAGGTGTGCGAGTCGGCGTAGAGCATGCGCCGCAACGCGTCCCCGCGCCCGTTCTCGTACGGGCCCAGCACCGACCTCGTGGCAGGTCCACCCAGCAGCGCCGCCCGCTCGGCCACCGTGAAGGGCGCGAACCAGCCGCGCATGCGTTCGGCGTAGGAGGGTTCGGCGATGGCGCGCAACGCGATGCCCAGCCGTGCCTTGGAAGCGGGCAGCGCCTTCTCCAGGCGCCGCAGCGCGAACGAGGGCGCCGCACCGGCCAGGCGCGTGGCGGTGGCGAAGCGGTACTTCGGGTAGCCGCCGAACAGCTCGTCGCTGCCCTCGCCGGACAGCACGACCTTCACGTCCCGGCGAGCCAGTTCGGCCAGGCGGAACACGGCCACGTCGGCGGGTTCGGACAGCGGCGCGTCGCGGTGCCAGGACAGCTTCGCCCAGCTGTCGCGGAAGTCGTCCGCCGTCACGATCACGCTGTGGTGGCGGCTGCCGACGATCCCGGCGACCTTCTCGGCCCAGTGCAGCTCGTCCACGCGCGGGTCGCCGAAGCCCGCGGAGAACGTGTGCAGCTCGGCGTCACCCCGTTCCCGTGCCACCAGGGCCGTGATCAGCGACGAGTCGACGCCGCCGGACAGGTAGGCGCCGACCGGCACGTCCGCCACGAGCGCGTCCCGCACCGACGCGGTCAGCGCCTCGTCGACCAGCCGGACGGCCTCCTCGGGCGTCACGGACCGGGTCTCCGACTCGCGCGGCAGCTCCCAGTACGGCGACGTCCGCACCTCACCGGAAGCCGTCACGACCAGGTGGTGGCCCTGCGGCACCTTCCGGACGCCGCGCAGCAACGTGAAGGGAGCGGGCACCGACCGGTGCGCCAGGTAGTCGTGCAGCGACTCGTGGTCGACGTCGACCGATCCCAGCGCCGGCAGCAGAGCTTTGATCTCGGACGCGAACGCGAACATCGCCGAGTCCGCGTAGTAGTACAGCGGCAGGATGCCCAGCCGGTCGCGGAAGAGATGCGTCTCGCGGGTCGCGTCGTCGTGGATCGCGTACGCGAACTGGCCGCGCAGCTTCGACACCGCCGACGGGCCGTGCTGCTCGTACAGCGCCAGCAGGACCTCGGTGTCGCCGTTCGTGCGGAACGGGTACGCGAGCTCGGTGCGCAGCTGCCGGTAGTTCAGGATCTCGCCGTTGAACGCGATCGTGGTCGTCCCGGACGCGCCCGCCATCGGCTGCGGCGAGCCCGCCAGGTCGATGATCGAGAGCCGGGTGTGCGCGAAGCCGATCGACCCCTCCGACCAGTACCCGCTGTCGTCCGGGCCGCGGTGGTGCAGCCGCTTCGCCATCTCGGCGAGCAGCTCACGGGAGACGGGCGCGCCGTCGAACCGTCTGACGCCTGCGATTCCGCACATGGCTACCGCTTCCCGGAAGGCGTCTCGGCGAGCTGCATGAGCTCACGGGCGCGGGAGTCCCACGACGAGGTCAGCACGGCCGCACGTCGTTCGGCGGGGGTCTTCAGGCCGCCGTCCTTGAGGGTGAGGCGGATCCGGTCGATGAAGTCGGCCTCGCCGGAGGCGATCCGGATGACGTCGGAGTAGCGCCCGACCTCGGGGAAGTCCGTGGACACCACGGCCAGGCCGAGTGCCAGGTACTCCTTCATCTTGATCGGGTTCGCGTGCTTGATCCAGTCGTTGTCGAGCCACGGCATCAAAGCCACGTCGAAGCCCGAGCCGTAGCCGGGGATCGTCTCGTACGACCGGAAGTCCAGCCAGTGGACGTTCGGGTACTTCTCGTACCGCTCCATCGAGCAGGTGGCGTCGCCGATCAGCACGACCGACGCGTCCGGGAACTCCTGCGCGACCTTCTCGATCAGGTCGAAGTCCACCAGGTAGTCGTCGAGGCTGCCGAAGAACCCGATGCGCGGCCCTGGGATCGACGCGATGTCCGCCGGAAGCTCGGTGCGGCGCGTGAAGTGGTCGACGTCCACGCCGTGGTCGAGGAAGTGCGCTCGCTCACCGGTCAGCGCGGACTCCTCGTCCTGCAACGCCCGCGAGACGTACAGCACGGTGTCCGAATTGGACAGCAGCTGGTTCTCCAGCCCGGCGATCGTGCCCTGGTCGGCTTCCGGGAACGCCGAGTGCCGGTCGGAGCGGTTGAAGATCAGGCCCTTGGTCTTCATGGGCTGCACGACGTCCCACGCGGTGGGGATCGTGGCGACGACGACCGGCGTGCCCATCCGGAGGAAGAAGCACACCGCGCGGACCTGCGTGCGCACGAGCACGGAGTTCAGCTTGCGCAGCCACGGCTTGCCGTAGAACGGCAGGGGAGCGGGCGTCATCACGTAGAAGTTCGGCGTCTCGGGGATCGGCCGGCGCACGAGCATCGCGACGCTCTTGGCCTTGCGCAGGATCCTGCGGAGGAACTGCGTGCTCTTGCCCGGTGACGGCATGCGCAGGCCGATGCTGTTGACCAGCAGGACCTTGCGGTGCTTGGCCACCCGGCGCAGCAGCTGGAAGTCCGAGTGCGCCCGGTTGTGGTACCACCAGTCCTGTGCGGAGAAGCACAGGTAGCTGGGTCCTTCGGAAGCCACTTCCTCCGGCCACCGGCGCATTCCGAACAGCCCCCTCAACGCCGTGCGGTGCTTCGGCGAACGCGCGCGAAGCCCTTCGTTGACCACCATCGCGAGCCACAGGAGGAACCCGGCGAAGCGGCCGTGCCGCTCGCGGTGCAGGCGGACCTTGTTCGCGGTGAGCATCGACCACAGCCGGGCGTTCGTGGACACCTCGCCGCCGATGTGCGTGACCGTGGCGCGGGGCTCGAACCACACGCCTCCGGCCCGCAGCATGTAGTCGGTCTCCTCCGAATAGAGGAAGTAGCGTTCGTCCAGAAGGCCGTGCTCCTCGATGGTCTCCCGGGAGATCAGCCACGCGCAGCCCGTGGCCCAGTCGGCGGCGTGCGCGCCCTGGTAGGCGACGTCGGTGGTGACCGTCTCACCCAGGCCGATCCGGCCCGCACGGCTGCCGCCGACGAGTGCCTCCGCGAACGCGCCGGCGACGCGGGGCTCGCGGCGCAGCGAGTGCGACAGCGCGCCGCTCTCGTCGACCAGACGCGGCACGGCGATCGGCTTGCCCGCCGCGCGGAGTGCCTCGACGGCTCCGGGGTGCAACCGGATGTCGGCGTTCAGGACGAGAACGTCATGGCCTTCCGCGGCTTTGATGCCCACGTTCACGCCCGCCGCGAATCCGGCGTTGACCGGGTTGCGCAGGATTTCCACGCCGGGGCGAGTGGCGGCCGCCACAGTTCCGTCGGTGGAAGCGTTGTCGACGACGATGACCCTGACGTCACCGGGCAGCGAGTCCAGGCATCCCGCGACGACCTGTTCGCTCTGGTACGTGACGATGACCACCGCGACAGGTGACCGCTCCACAACCGCTCCTCGCATTTGGGCTTGTGCCCGCTACATCGAGCGCCTCGGAGCTCTCGTTACGAATCCGGTGCGCCTGTAACCGTTCGGCCCTCCCGAACGAGAAGACAGGCGTGACGTCATCGCCGCACGTGTTGATCATCGTGCAGAACCTCCCCGTGCCGCTGGACCGCCGGGTGTGGCTGGAATGCCGCGCTCTCACCGCCGCCGGGTACGAGGTGTCGGTGATCTGTCCCAAGGGACCGGGTGATCCCGCGTACCAACTGCTCGACGGAGTGCACCTGTACAAGTACGCTCCGCCGCCACAGGCAGAAGGCGCGTTGGGCTATGCGTGGGAGTTCCTGTACTGCTGGGTGCGCACGGCGTTGCTGAGCGTGAAGGTCCGCGCCCGCAGGCGGTTCGACGTCATGCAGGCGTGCAACCCGCCGGACACCTACTGGGCGCTCGCGTTGCTGTGGCGGCTCGGTGGCGTGAAGTTCGTCTTCGACCACCACGACCTCAACCCCGAGGTGTTCCTCTCCCGCTTCGGCGAGCCGAAGGGCGTCGCGGGCAAGGCGCAGTACCGGATCCTGAAGTGGCTCGAGCGCAGGACGTTCCGCACGGCCGACCGGGTGACGTCCACCAACACCTCGTACCAGAAGATCGCGTGGACGCGCGGCTCCGTTGCGCCCGAGCACACCACCGTCGTGCGGTCGGGCCCGGACACCACCGTCATGCGGCCTGTCGAGGGGGTGGACGAGCTCCGGCGCGGCGGCAAACATCTGGTGGCCTACCTGGGAATCATGGGCCCGCAGGACGGCGTCGACGGTGTCCTGGAAGTGGCCAGAAGGGTCGTCTTCGACCGCGGGCGCACCGACGTCCGGTTCGCGCTGCTGGGCTTCGGCGACTGCCTCGAAGACCTGAAGAAGCAGGCCACGGCGTGGGGACTCGATCCCTACGTCGAGTTCACGGGACGTGTCGGGCCCGAACAGATCACGCGCTACCTGTCGACTTCCTCCGCCGGACTCGGCCCGGATCCGTTGTCGCCTTTGAACGACGTGTCCACTATGAACAAGACCATGGAGTACATGGCCTACGCGCTGCCGGTCGTCTCGTACCGGCTGACGGAGACCGTGGTGTCCGCCGGCGACTGCGCCGTCTACGTCGAGCCGGGTGACGTCGAGGCGTTCACCACGGCGTTGCTCGACCTGCTGGACGACGCCGAACGCCGCGCACACCTCGGCTTCGAGGGCCGGCGCCGCTGCGAGGCGGAGCTCGACTGGCGCCCGCAGGCCGAGAACTACGTGGCGGTGTTCGACGGGCTCACCGGCTTCGTCTCGCGCGGCCCGTTCCCCGACGGCAGGCCCGCGCTCGGCGCGGGCACCGACCAGTGGGGCAACAAGATGATCGACGTGAGCGACGACGCCGTGCTCCGCGCGTTCGCCGTGACCCGAACGGGAGAATGATGTTCGTCAGAAGGATCGCCGTCGTCGGCACCGGCTACGTCGGCCTGACCACCGGTGCCTGCCTCGCGTCGCTCGGCCACAGCGTGGTCTGCGCGGACGTCGACGCCGCCAAGGTCGAGCGGCTGTCACGCGGCGAGGTCGACATCCTCGAACCCCGCCTGGCCGAGCTCGTCGCCGAGGGTCTCGCGTCCGGCCGCCTGTCGTTCGTGCTCGGCGCCTCGGCCGCGGTGGCCGACGCCGAGGTCGTCTTCCTCTGCGTGCCCACGCCGATGGGCGTCGGCGGCATCGCGGACCTGAGCGCCGTCGAGTCCGTTGTGGACGAGACGCGCGAGCTGCTGCCGTCCGGCTGCGTGATCGTGAACAAGTCCACCGTCCCCGTCGGCACCGCCGTGCGCACGGCGGAACTGCTGCGCCGTGACGACGTCGCCGTCGTGTCGAACCCCGAGTTCCTCCGCGAGGGTTCGGCCGTCCACGACTTCCTGAACCCGGACCGGATCGTCGTCGGCTGCGACCAGCAGGACGCCGCCGAACGCGTCGCCGCGCTGTACGCGCGTCTCGGCGCTCCGACGGTCCTGACCGACGCGGCCTCGGCCGAGATGGTCAAGTACGCGGCGAACTGCTTCCTCGCGATGAAGCTCTCGTACGTCAACGCGGTGGCGGAGCTGTGCGAGCGGCTCGGCGCGAACATCACCGACGTCACCGAGGGCATGGGCTACGACAAGCGCATCGGCCAGGCGTTCCTGAACCCCGGCCCCGGCTGGGGCGGTTCGTGCCTGCCGAAGGACACGCACGCGATGCTCCAGGTCGCGGACGCCGCCGACTTCGAGTTCCGCCTGCTGCGCGCCACCATCGACACCAACGAGCGCCAGCGCCAGCGGATGGTCGAGAAGGTCCGTCTCGCGGTCACCGGCAAGCGCGGCGGCTCGCTGTCCCACGTCCGCCTGGGCCTGCTGGGCCTCACGTTCAAGGCGGGCACGGACGACCTGCGCGACTCGCCGGCGCTGGCCGTGGCCGCGATGCTCAAGCAGGCGGGTGCCGAGCTCGTCGGCTACGACCCGGCGCTGCCCGGCGGCAGGGACCTCGGCTCGGTGTCCGTTGTGGACGATCCCTACCAGGCGGCCGAGGACGTCGACGCGCTCGTCGTGCTGACCGAGTGGCCGGACTTCCGCTCCCTGGACTGGGCTCGCCTCGCCGGCACCGTGCGCCAGCCGGTCGTCGTCGACATGCGCAACATCCTGGACCCGGACGTCATCCGCCGCGCCGGCTTCACCTGCACGTCGCTCGGCCGTCGCTGAGTCCCGTCAGGACGAGTTCTCCTCGGCAGTCCGGACCGGGCCTGCCGCGGTGGTGAGGCCGACCATCAGCGCCCTCACCACCTCGGCAGGTCCGGTCCGCTCGTCGTGATGCCGGCGAAGACGTCGGTCTCCGGCAGCGGCGCGTCCGTGACGTCGATCGTCCGGAAGTAGTGCTCCTGCAACCCGAACGCCCCGTGCACCTGCTGGCTCGCGTGGCACTGCAACGCCTTGCGCTTCACGTCCGCGACCTCGGTGATGTCGATGGTCGTCGAGCCGTCCTTGGCCGTCAGGTAGAGCTTGGCGGGGATGCCGGTGCTCTGGATGGCGATCGTCGCCACCCGGTTCGCGTGCACGTGGTCGCGGTGGGTGCTGAAGTGCGTGACCACGACCTGCGGCTGGAAGTGCTCGAGCAGCGCGGCCAGCCGCCCCGCCGCCGTCTCGACGGGAATGGTGCAGAACCCGCCCTCCGGCACCTCGCCGGTGTGCCCGGAGTCGTGGTAGCCCAGCAGTTCGAGGTCGGTGATGCCCAGCGCGTCGCACGCCGCGTACAGCTCGGCCCGCCGATGCGCCGCCACGGCCTTGGGGTGGTGCCCGAACTCACCGGGCGTGGCACCGTTGGGAGCGTCGTCGAACTCACCGTTGGTGCACGTCACCACCACGGTTCTGGCACCCTGCCTGGCGTAGCGGGCGAGCAAGCCACCGGTCGACGTCGACTCGTCGCCGGGATGGGCGTGAATCGCGAGCAAGGTTCTCGGTCCTGCGAACTGCACGCGGCGAACGTACCCGGAAACTAATCTTCCGTGCGTGACCGACTTGCCGTCAGGCCTGAAGCCGCTCGAACTCGCACATCACCTGCAGTCGCAGATCCAGCGTGGACACGCGTACGCGCGGTCCAGGAAACACCGGTTTCGCTGGAAATCGGTGGCGGTGCGACTGACCACATTGGTTCTTTCGGCGGTGTCCACGATCATCCTCGGGCTGCAGAACCTGGATCCCTGGACCGGTACCGCGTTCTCCTTGATCGCCGTGGTGACCGTTGTGTCTGCTTTGGAGCCGTTTTTTGCCTGGCGGTCTTTGTGGGTGTTGATGGAGGAGGCCTCCTACCGGTTTCACCGGCTGGAGGATGATCTTTCTTATTACCTGGCCTCCACCCCTGCCGAGGAGGTGGAGGGGGAGCGGGTCCGGGAGATGTTCTCGCGGTACCAGGAGATTTGGGACTCGTTGAGTTCTCGGTGGTTGAAGTTTCGGGACAACGCTTAGGGTCCCGTGCGGGTCTTGGTGCGTTGGCTGGTGCGGGTTACCAGCGGAGGGGTCACCGGCCGTGCTTGTGTCGCCTTGCGAGGGTGGTTGCGCGGGCATTGTCGACGCTTCGGTGTTCATCGCCGCTTCGCGTCGATTGCGATTGGGGCTTGACTTCGGGGCCCTTGCGAGGCGCTTCATCGGGCGGAAAAGGGCGGATGCTCCGCGCCCGCCCGATCCCGGCGAGGTAGCACCTCGCACCCGAAGTCAAGCCCCAATCGCAAACCAAGGGCTGCACCGCTCACCGGCGGTTCACAAGGCTGTCCGGCTCGCTTCGCATCGCGGCTTCGGGTGTGCCTTGGCTTCGCCGTTGGCCCGCGTTGCCGTGTGGGTGGTTGCCTTGCGTTGGTGCCGTGCGAGTGGCTGCCTGTGGGGA
>NZ_DATLEC010000218.1:0-14432 GCF_035525475.1 Lentzea sp.
CGGCAGCGATCTCGCGGCGGCGGCCGAGGCACCCGCGGCGGCGGTCTGAGCCTCAGCGCGGCGTGACGGCGAACCCGGCCAGCACGATCTCCTCCAGGGCCGGGTCGTCGTCCTCGTAGACCCCCTCGTAGTTGAAGCCGAACAACGCCCTCAGCGCGGCCTCCGCCAGGTCGAGCGGGTGGAAGCGGAACGGGTACTCGTCGTCTTCGTCGAGGCTCTCCAGGAACTCCTGGTCGCCCGCCAGGTACTTCTCCTCGAACGGCAGGGGAGCGCCGATGTCCTCGATCACGCCGCTGTCCGGCGAGAGGCTGAACGAGCGGCGCACCGTGCCGTCGGGCTCCCAGATCGCGTAGGCGAAGAAGTCGACGACGCTGTGCATGGCGTGCAGGTACAGGGTGCGGCCGGCGGCCTCGCGGACGAAGCGCTGCGGCAGGTCGGTGGGGGCGTCGTTCGCCGCGTCCCAGGTGCACACGATCGACAGGCCCGGTAAGACGGCGGCGTAGACCTCGCCCTCCGGTGGGTTGCCGTGGTCGAGGCTGCCGTCGGCTATCGGGCGGATGTCGTGCGACGGGTACAGGCGGCCGACGAGGGCCGCTGTGGCCTCGCGGTCGATCTTCGGCGACGAGCGCAGGATTGTGCTGACGTCGTCCGATGCGTAGAACAGCATCCAGTCCTTGGCTCCCACGATTCCCCCTGAGGTCGGCGTGGGACCATCATGGCGGAGGGGTCTGACAGTTTCGGCGGGCAACGGAACCCCGCCTCCGGCCGTCCCTCACTCGTGGGGACCACACCGGAGACTGACGACCACTCGGCGAGACTGCACGGCGTGGTCACCACCGAGGTGAAGCCGCGCAAGAGCGGGTTCGCCACGTTCCTGCTGGTCGTGTGCGCGATTCTCTTCGTCGCGGCGGCCATGGTCAGGCTGCTCGGCATCGACGGCACCCGGTACATGATCGCCACGACGTCGCTGACCCCCTACATCACCGTCGCGGGCCTGTTCATCGGGCTGCTGGCGCTGTTCCGCAAGAGGTGGGTCGTCGGGCTGACGATGACCATCGTGGCGGTCGTGCTGGTCGCCAACGTGGCGCCACGCGCCTTCTCCGACGCGCGGCCGAACGGGGTGGGGCAGCAGGTCAGGTTGATGACATCGAACCTGCTCACGGGCATCGCGGACGCCGACGCCATCGTGCGGGAGGTCAAGGCGCGCAGGGTCGACATCCTGACCATGCAGGAGCTGACGCCGGAGATGGTGCGCGACCTGCAACGGGCGGGGCTCGACCAGGTGCTGCCGAACCGCGTCTTCCTCGACGAGCCGGGCGGGTCGGGCAGCGGCATCGCCTCGAGGTACCCGCTCAAGCTGCGGAACCTGACCCCGCCGGGCACGTTGCAGCAGGCCGGGGCGCTCGTGGACCTGCCGGGCAAGGACATCGAGGTCGTCTCGGTGCACCCGTTGCCACCGGTCGTCACCGACGGGCCGGAGGCGTGGCAGCGTGAGCTGGCCGGGCTGCCCGCGCCCGACTCGACCGGCGCGCTCCGGGTGCTCGCGGGCGACTTCAACGCGACGCTCGACCACGTCGGCCTCACGCGGCTGCTGAACAAGGGGTACGTCGACGCCGCCGACCAGGTCGGCAAGGGACTGATCCACACCTGGCCGAGCAAGGTCGGGATCTGGCCGCCTCCCGTCACCATCGACCACGTGCTGGTGGACACGAAGATCCTGGTGGACACGCTCGACGTGTTCGACGTGCCCGGCAGCGACCACCGGGCGATCGTCACGCAGTTCGTCGTGCCAAGGCTGTGAGGGCCTCCAGCGCCCCGACCGGCAGCGACACGCCCCGGCCGTGGCGCACCTCCGGCTCGCGGACGTTGATCCTGATCAACGCCCCCGACGCCGCGCTGGCCAGCTCCGCCTGACGCCGCACGGTCGGTACCGCCGTACCGGCGCCGATCTCGACCACGGCCAGGTTCCGCTGGGTCCGCCGCCACTGGTTCAGGGCGTCGAGCTGCGCCTGGCTGCGGTGCGGCACCCAGCCCCAGTCGCCGAACATCAGGATGTTGGGACGCGCCAGTCCTCCGCACCGCGGGCACGACGGCAGCTCACCGACGGCCCGCATCGTGTCGGGGTCGACCTCGACGTCGAACGAGCACTCCCGGATCTCGTCGGTGCACGGTTCCACGCACTGGACGTGGTGGATCGACCCGTGGACCTCCGCGACGTCGGTGAACCCGGCCTTCTGGAACTGACCGTCCACGTTGGACGTGAAGACGCGGGCGCCCCACGACCGCAGGACCTCGAAACCCTCGTGCGGCACCGTGTCGCGGTAGAGGTGCAACCGGTGGCCGTAGAAGCCCCACGCGAGCGCCGGGTCGTCGGCGAAGTGCACGGGGTCGGCGATCTCCTCGAACTCCAGCCCGAGCCGCTCGTACGGCGGGTACGCCCGCCAGAAGCCCTCGGTGCCGCGGAAGTCGGGAAGACCGGAGTCGACGCCGATGCCGGCTCCGGCGCAGACGAGGACGGCGTCCGCGCCGGAGATCAGCTCGGCGGCCCTGTCATAGGCCTCGTCGATCACTGCTGGGGCTTGCTCCCCAGCACGACCTCGAACTCCAGCAGGTCGGCACCGGTCGACACGGGCCGGGCGCGCTCACCGGAGTGCGCGGCCGCACCGGCCTGGCCGTCGCGCCACGCCACGAAGTCCTCGTGCGTCTCCCAGCGCGTGACGACGAAGTAGCGGTCCTCGCCCGCGACCGGGCGCAGGAGCTCGAAGCCGAGGAAACCGGGCTGGCCGTCGACCGCGCCGAGGCGGGCGGCGAACCGCTTCTCGAGCTCGGGGCCGCTGCCCTCGGGGACCGTGATCGCGTTGATCTTCACGACTGCCATGGGACCCACACTAGCGGCGCACACCGGCAGGCAGCAGGTACTGGTCGCCAGGGATGCCCGAGTCGTGGAACCAGGCCTTGAAGAACGCGTCGAGGTCCTGGCCGGAGGCCTCCTCGAAGTGGTTCTCGAAGTCCGGCCACGAGGCGTTCGAGTCGCGGTGCTCGGCCACCCACGACTGCAGCGCCTTGAAGAACACGTCGTCCCCGACCTGCTTGCGCAGGGCGTGCACGGCCATGATGCCCTTGTCGTAGACGCCCCGGAACTCGTTGCCCTTGCCCATGTCGTAGAGCTTCGGCGCCCAGAACGACGTCCGGCCGCGCAGCTCCTCGACCCGCCCGCGGTAGCGCTCGTCGAGGTCGGTGCCGTCCTTCTCCAGCCACAGCCACTGCGAGTAGGAGGCGAGGCACTCGTTGAGGCAGATGTCCGCCCAGCTCCGCAACGACACCGAGTCGCCGAACCACTGGTGGGCGTTCTCGTGCACGACGGTCTCGAGGTCGGCCCACGACGCGTAGATCGGCCTGGTCTGCGTCTCCAGCGAGAACCCGATCTGGTCGGCCACCCAGATGCCGCCCGCCGCGCGCTGCGGGTACGGGCCGAACTTCGTCTCCAGGAACGCCAGGACCTCCGGCAGCCGCGACTGGACCGGCTTCTTGGAGGCGGACGTGCCGGGCGCGTACGCGTCGACCACCGGCGTGCCGCTCGGCAGCTTCGAGCGCACGACCTCGAACTTGTCGATCGCGACGGTCGCCAGGTAGGTCGCGAGCGGCGTTTCCTCCGACCAGGTGAACGTCGTCCAGCCGCCGTCGCGCTTCGGCGGGCCCTCCAGGCCGTTCGAGATCGCCGTCCAGCCGTCGGGGACGCGGGCGGTGATCTTGAGCGCCGCCTTGTCGCGCGGGGTGTCGTTGGCGGGGAACCACGTCGTCGCGGAGTGCGGCTGACCTGCGGCGAACGCTCCGCCGGTGGACGAGATCTGCCAGCCGCTGCGGCCGAGCGAGGCGTCGTCGATCGTCGTGGGCTTGCCGCCGTAGGCGACGACGGTGGTGAACGGCTTGCCCTTCGCGAGCGGCGCGGACGGGGTGATCACCAGCTCGTGGTCGCCCTCCGACGAGAACTTCGCGGGCTGACCGCCGACCTTCACATCGCTGACCTGCAGACCTTCCAGGTCGAGGTTGAAGCGCGACAGGTCGTCCGACGCGGTGGCGGTGATCGTCGCGACGCCGTCCAGCTGCTTCGACTCCGGGTCGTAGGTGATCGCGAGGTCGTAGAGCGTGACGTCGTAGCCGCTGTTGCCGTCCGTCGGGTAGTAGGCGTCGCCCGCGCCCGCACCGGCCTCGACGGCGTCCTGCGGCGACGTCTCCCGGCTCGGGCTGACGGGATCGCCGCCCGGCGTTCTGAACACGACGAGCAGACCGGCGACGAGCACGATCAACACCAGGGCGATCAGGTACGGGCGGGCCTTCATGCGTTAATCATCCCTGTGTCGGTGGTGGAGTTCGGCGGAACGGGTCAGGGCGTGCTGCTCCTGCACGGCCTGATGAGCAGGGCCACCGCCTGGTGGCCCGTCGCGCAGTGGCTCAGGCCGTTCGGCCGCGTGGTGGCCCTCGACCAGCGCGGGCACGGCCGCAACCCGCGGCGGGGACCGTTCCGCACCGAGGACTTCGTCGCCGACGCCGCTGCCGCCGTCGAGGAGCTCGGCCTCGGGCCCGCCGTGGTGATCGGGCACTCCATGGGCGGGCTGCACGCGTGGTGTCTCGCGGCGACCCGTCCGGACCTGGTGCGCGCGATTGTGGTCGAGGACTTCGCCCCGGACAACAGGGGCAGGACGGTCGACGAGTGGAAGTGGCTCTTCGACGCCTGGCCGGTGCCGTTCCAGTCGCTCTCGCACGTGATGTCGTACTTCGGCTCGCCGGTGTTCGCCGAGTACTTCGAGGAACGCTCCGACGGCTGGCACCTGATCGCGTCCCTCGACGACCTGTACGAGATCGCGGCCCACTGGGGCACGCGGGCGTACTGGGACTTCATCGACGCCGTGCGGTGCCCGTCGCTGGTGATCGAGGCAGGTCAGGGCGGCCAGCTACCCGGACAGATGGTGGAGGCGGCACGGCGTTCCGGCGGTCAGCACCTGTTCGTCCCGGAAGCCGGCCACGTCGTGCACGTCAGTGCGCCGTGGGTCTACCGCGGCGCCGTGGAAGCCTTCTTGAGCACGTCGATCTCGCCGGTCTGAGTGTCGACGATCGACACCTCGCGGACCTTCGCGCGGATCGGCTCGACGGGGAACACGGCGGCGAACGCGGCCTTCATCGCCTCGTCGTCGATGTCGTGGGCGAGCGTGCAGTGCGGCACCCAGCTGCCCGGCAGGTAGTACGCGCTCGGGTTCTTGACCTTGCTCGCCAGCACGTCGTGGATGGCGGAGTGCACGGCGAGCAGCTCGGTGTCGACCACGGCGCCCAGCATCAGCACGTTCTCCGAGGTCGAGAACGTGCTGAGCGTGTGCAGCCAGAGGTCCGGCAGCCACAGCCGTTCCAGGTCCTCGCGCAGCTCCTTGCGCACCTTGGGGCCGATGGTGCCCGCGACGGCGTAGGTGAGGTGCGGCGGGTGGTTGTGCTTCGCGCCGATGCGTCGCTGCAGGTCGCGGACCTTCTTGTCCGCCTCGTCGTCGAAGAACGCCACCAGCGCGTGCATCTGTTCGCCCCCTCGTCGGAAACCTTGTCGGAATGTCAACATTCCGACAAGCCGGTCAGTGCTCGCCAGGCAGGGCGAAGAGGCCCTCGCGCGTCTGCTCGACCAGTCCGTCGTCGAGCAGCGAGACCAGGCACTTCTCCCGCTGCGTGATGTCGTTCCACACGATGTCGAGCTGGGCCTTGGGCACCGGCCCCGGCGCACCCCGCAGCACGTCCAGCAGCTTGCCCCGCACCTGCCGGTCGGTCCCTGCGAACGCCTGGACCTTCTTCGCCGGCCCGGCGTAGGCGGGGCGCCCGGCGAGCTGCCACGCGCACTCCGCGTACAGCGGGCAGTCGGCGCACTTCTGGTTCTTGGCCGTGCAGATCAACGCGCCGAGCTCCATCAACGCGGCCGAGAACACGGCGGCGTCGTCCTGGTCGTCGGGCAGGATCGCCTCGACGTCGCGGAGGTCGCGCTTGGTCGACGGCGGCCCGGCGTCACCGGCACCGTGCACAGCGCGCGCGACGACTCGGCGGACGTTCGTGTCGACGACGGCGCACTTCTGCCCGTACGCGAACGTGGCCACCGCACGGGCCGTGTAGCTGCCGATGCCGGGCAGCGACTCCAGCACCGAGATGTCCGACGGCACGATGTCGCCGTGGTCGCGTGCGATGGCGGTGGCGGCCTCGTGCAGCCGCAGAGCGCGCCGGGGGTAGCCGAGCTTGCCCCACATGCGCAGCACCTCGCCCTGGGAGGACGCGGCCATCGCGGACGGCACCGGCCACTTCGCCAGCCACTCGTGCCAGATCGGTTCGACGCGCGACACCGGGGTCTGCTGCAGCATGATCTCGCTGACCAGCACGCCCCACGCGGTGCACGAAGGACGGCGCCACGGAAGGTCACGGGCGGCGGTGTCCCACCAGCCCAGCAGTAACTCGTGATTCATCGCCGCCATTCTCGCGCAGAGGCCCCCGCCCGTTGCCGGGAAGGGGGCCAAGGGCGAGTGCGGTCAGGCGGCCTGCGTCTCCGCGGCGTCGACCTCGCGCAGCTCACCGGTGTGCACGTCGTAGACGAACCCCCGGATCTTGTCGGTGTGGGGGATGAACGGGCTGCGCCGCAGCCGCGCCATCGAGCCGCGCACGCTCTGCTCCACGACCTTGAACGCCTCGACGGCCCAGGTCGGCCGCAGGCCGGTGTCGGCCTCCAGCTCGTCCTTGAACTCGTCCTCCGTCACCATCTCCAGGCCGCAGTTCGTGTGGTGCACCAGCAGCACCTCACGCGTGCCCAGCTTGCGCTGGCTCAGCGCCAGCGACCGGATGGCGTCGTCGGTGACGACCCCGCCCGCGTTGCGCAGCACGTGCGCCTCACCCTGCTTCAAACCGAAGATCTCGAACACCCGGATGCGCGAGTCCATGCAGGTCAGAATTGCCACCTGCAGGGACGGCTTCGCGGACGAACGATCTCCGGGAACCACGTTCCCGAGCTCGTAGTTCCGCTTGAGCAGCTCGTCGATCGCGGTCATGACACACCTCCATGGCCTACCGGCGGACCCCCAAGTGATGGAACTGGAGTGGGCACGCGTTCACAAGGGTTTCGGGTCCATATCACGTTCACCGGATCGAGCGATGCTCGCTTCCGCCTGGATTCCCCCAGGTCCCGCTACGTTCGGGCCGTGACCGAGCCCTCAGGACAGCTCCCGTCCACGGTGTACTGGCGCCGCCGCATCGCCGCGATCGGCGCGGGGCTGGCGACACTGCTGCTCGTGGTCTGGATCGTCGGGCTGTTCGGCTCGAACGAGGAGAGCGCCCAGCTGACGAGCGCCGCGGCGTCGTCGTCCTCCCACCCTCCGCCGAGCACGTCCGAGACGGCGGGCGCGTCCTCGTCGACCACGCCGCCGCCGTCACCGTCGAACACCACCCAGGCCCCGCCTCCCGGGCCGCCGCAGGCCTGCCCGGACGAGGTGATCGGGGTCGTGGCGAAGGCCAACAAGCCCGTCTACACCATCGGTGACCAGCCAGAACTGTCGATGGAAGTGGTCAACAACGGGCCGGTGCCGTGCATCAGGGACATCGGGCGCCGGCACCGTGAGCTCACCGTGCTGACGGCGGACGGCGCGACCGTGCTGTGGTCCAGCAACCACTGCCTGTCGGCGGTGGGCACCGAGGTGCGGGTCATGCAGCCCAAGGAGGCCTTCAACTACGGCACGAAGTGGGCGGGCTCGACCTCGGCGCCCGGCTGCGGCGCGCACACCAGGGTCGGGTCCGGCGACTACCTGCTGGTGGCGAAGCTGGCCGCGAGGACCAGCTCACCCGTCGTCTTCAGGCTCGCGTACTGAGCCAGGTCACGGACCGAACCAGCGCTCCTCGGCGCCACCGCGCGGCCCGGCGGACGTCTTGCCGATGATCAGCTCGGTCGCGAGGTTGACCGAACGGGGACGTGTGCGCTCGCTCGCGTCGAGCAGCAGCTTGCCCGCCGCGCGGCCCTTCTCCAGCACCGGCTGGCGGACCGTCGTGAGCCCGGCCTCCTCGCCGGCGCGGATGCCGTCGAACCCGGTCACGCTGATGTCGTGCGGCACGCGCAGGCCACGCCGGGCGGCCTCGGTCATCGCGCCCAGCGCCAGCACGTCCGAGGTGCAGATCAACGCGGTGACCTGCGGGTCGCGGTCGAGCACCTGGGCGGCGCCGGACGCACCGGAGGCCATGTTGTGGTCGAAGCGCTCGACCACGGGGACCTGCGACCAGTCGACGCCTGCCTCGCTGAACGCCTCGGCGAGACCGGACAGGCGGTTGCGCTGCACGTGGAAGTGCGCGGCGTGCTGGCGGTCCGGCGTCACGAAGCCGTCGTTGCGGTCACGCGCGAGACGCATGCACACGACGCCGACGCGGCGGTGGCCCAGCCCGATGAGGTGCTTCGCGAGCTCGTACATCGCGCCGCGGTCGTCGATGCCGACGCGGTCGACCGTGCCGAGGTCCGGCTGGTCGCAGACGACCGTCGGGACGGGACGCTCCAGGACGGCGGCGAGGTGCGGGTCGTCGTCCGGCACGGAGTAGACGACGAAGCCGTCGACGCCGGCGCGGTGGACGGACGCGACGTCCTCGCGTTCGGGGTTGGCGGGCACCAGCAGCAGTCCCGTGCCGGCGTCTTCACACGCGAGGGCGAGGCCCTCCAGGAAGCCGATCGCGGCCGGGTCGCGGAACGCGTAGGACAGGTTCTCGGTGAGCAGCAGACCCACCGCCCCGGCTTTGCGCGTGCGCAACGAGCGCGCCACAGGATCCGGGCCGGGATAACCCAGCCTTCGGGCCGTGTCCAACACCCGCCGCCTCAGCTCGGGGGAGAGCTGGTCGGGACGGTTGTAGGCGTTGGACACCGTTGTCCGGGAAACGCCCAGCTCAGCGGCCAGAGAGGCCAACGTTGCCGGACGTCGCACATGCATCGACCGCGCCATGAAAGGACCGTAACGGTTCAGAACCAATTCGTGAAGCGAGGGTGACCTGTGTCCCTCAAATGACGCATCCGCGCAGGTTGTTCTATCTGCCTTGTTCAGAATTTGGTCCAGACCAATGGGCTCATCGCTTCGGAGGCGCCGTCGACTCCCTCGCGACGAGCCGCGGGCGGAACACGCGGGTGTAGCTGTCGGTGCCCTGCCTGCGGCGATCCGGGTCCAGGCGCAGCACGAGCTCGTCGATCGCGGCCGCCGCCATCTCCTCGATCGGCTGTGCGAGGGTCGTCAAAGCGGGCGAGGAGTAGGCAGCCAGCGGGATGTCGTCGAACCCGACGACGGACAGGTCGTCCGGTACGGAAATCCCCCTCTGGTGCGCCTCGCGCATGACGCCGAGCGCCATGTGGTCCGAGGAGCAGATCACCGCCGTCGGCGCCACGGTGTCGAGCAGCCTCGCCACCGCCACGCCACCGCCCTCCGCGCTGAACGGTCCGTGCGACACGTACTCGGACCCCGCCGGCAGGTGGTCCTCCTCCAGTGCGGCGGCCCATCCGGCGCGCTTCAGGCGTGAGGGGAGAGATCGCGCCGGACCCGAGACGAACCCGATCCGCTCGTGGCCCAGCTCGATCAGGTGCTTCGTGGCCGTGTAGCCGGCGAGCTGCTCGTCCACCGTCACGTCGGGCACGTCCAGTGCGGGCGTGGCGCCGTTCAGGAACACCATGTGGACGCCGTCGGCGAGGAGCTTCGCGTAGTAGCTCGGGCGCGGCGCCTGGCCGAGCGGCACCTCGACGTTGGTGATCTCCGGCGACACGAACACCATGCCCTCGACCCCGCGGGCCAGGAGCATCCGGACGTACTCCTCCTCGCCCATCGGCGCGCCGCTGCGGGTGTTGCACAGAAGCGAGGAGTAGCCCAGGCGCGCGGCCCGCGTCTCCAGCGCCTCGGCGAACGCGGGGAAGACGGGGTTCGAGAGCTCCGGCACGAGCAGGCCGATCACGCCTGTGCGCTGCAACGCGCCGAGCCCGCGCGGGGTGTACGGCATCTCCGCGAGGACTGAGAGCACCCGCTGCCGGGTCTCCTCGTTCACACCCGCGCGCCTGTTGAGAACTCGGCTCACGGTCGAGATGGACACCCCGGCTGCCCTGGCGATCTCGGACAGTCCGGACACGTTGCCTCCTGCTCGCGCTGGGTTTGGCGCAAGCCTGCCGTGTTCAGAAAAAATTTGCAACGCGGGTTTTCAAGACAGGGCCGTTACGGCTTGGTTACGGTCGACGTCTTGACCTGACCATGGTTCGGGTAGTGAAATCGCCCGCAACATTCTCGCAAAACCTTGCAATACCCTCATCTCACTGGGAGATGAGGCCCAGCTGGAGGGAACGGCAGCAACGATGCGACGGACAACCCTCGTGACCGCCATGGCGACGGGTGTCGCCCTCGCTCTCACCGCCTGCGGAGGCGGTGGGTCGAGCAACAGCGGATCCGACTCGGGCGAAGTGACCTTCTGGGACACCAGCGGCCCCAACGAGAGCCCCGTGTTCAAGAAGATCGCGGAAGGCTGTGCCACCAAGGACGGCTACAAGGTCAAGGTCGAGACGCAGGCGTTCGACGGCGCGCTCAACAACTACAAGACCGCCGCCCAGGGTGGTCAGGGTCCCGACGTCTTCCGCTCCGAGGTCGCGTGGGTGCCGCAGCTCGCGAAGCTGGGCTACGTCGCCGACCTGTCCGACACCGACCTCGCGAAGGACACCTCCGACTTCCTGGACGCCCCGCTGGGCTCCACGAAGTACGAGGGCAAGACCTACGCGGTGCCGCAGGTGACCGACTCGCTCGCGTTGCTCTACAACAAGAAGAAGCTCGCCGACGCGGGCGTCGAGCCGCCGAAGACGTGGGACGAGCTCAAGACCGCGGCCGCCAAGCTGGGCGGCGAGAAGGCGTTCTTCCTCAACAACGACGCGTACTACGCGCTGCCGTTCATCTACGGCGAGGGCGGCGACCTGGTCGACGCCTCCGCCAAGAAGATCGTCGTGAACTCCGCGCAGAACGTGAAGGCGCTGGAGACCGCGAAGGGCCTGCTCGACGGCAAGGCCGCGACCACGGCGCTCGACGCGACGAACTCGTACTCCAACATGCAGGCCGCGTTCTCGTCCGGTGACGCCGCCATGGTCGTCAACGGTCCGTGGGCCGTCGCCGACTACCTCAAGGGCGCCGCGTTCAGCGACCCGGCGAACCTCGGCATCGCGCCGGTCCCCGGCCCGTCCGCCGGCAAGGGCAGCGCGCCGGTCGGTGGCCACGACTACGTCGTCCGCCAGGGCACCAAGGCGAAGCAGTCGTCGATCAAGTTCATCCAGTGCATGGCGTCGGTCGAGTCGCAGGCCACCATCGCCAAGGAGCTGGGCCTCCTGCCGACCCGCAAGTCGGCCTACCAGAACGCCGACGTCAAGGCCAACGCCGTCGTCGCCGCGTTCGAACCGGTCACCAAGACCGCGCACGAGCGTCCGTGGATCCCCGAGGGCGGCGAGCTGTTCGACCCGCTGAAGGTCGGCTACGCGGACTTCCTCGCCGGCAAGAAGGACGCCAAGACCGCCCTTGACGACGTCGCCAAGGCGTACAAGGACAAGGTCGTCCCCGAGTACTCCGTCGGCTGACTGGTGCCGAACGGCCGGGGTGTCGCGCCCCGGCCGTTCGCCTGAGGGGAGATCTCGGTGCGTCGGTTCCTGGACCGGTATTGGTACGCGTATGCGATGGTGCTGCCGGTCGTGGTGGTCATCGCGGTGTTGGTGCTCTACCCGCTCGCACAGGGCGTGTTCTTCACCTTCACGAACATCAACGAGGGCAACATCGCCAACCCGGTCCTCGAACGGCCCGCGACCTACGACGTCGTGGGCTTCAAGAACTACATCAACGTGCTCTCCGGCGGCGAGTCGTTCGGCGACTTCTGGGGCACGCTGGTCCGCACGCTGATCTGGACCTTCTCGTGCGTGTTCCTGCACTACACCATCGGTCTCGGCCTGGCGATGCTGCTGAACCGCCAGGTGCGCGGCCGCTCGCTCTACCGCGTCCTGCTGATCCTGCCGTGGGCGGTGCCCGCGTTCATCAGCGCGTTCGCGTGGAAGTACATGTTCAACGCGCAGTACGGCATCATCAACCAGCTCCTGCGCTCGGCCGGCCTGCCGGACCCGGTCTGGCTCGGCCAGTCGAACTGGGCGCTGGTGTCGGTGATCATCGTGAACACGTGGCTCGGCGTGCCGTTCATGATGGTCGCGCTCCTCGGCGGCCTGCAGTCGATCCCGGCCGACCTCTACGAAGCGGCCGAAGTGGACGGTGCCACGCCGTGGCAGCGGTTCCGCCACGTCACGTTGCCGGGCCTGCGTTCCGTCTCGTCGACGGTGGTCCTGCTGGGCATCATCTGGACGTTCAACATGTTCCCGGTGATCTACCTGATCGCGGGCCCGAACCCGAACGCCCGGATCCTGGTCACCTACGCGTTCGAGCGCTTCTTCTCCGGCGCGTCCCGCGACTACGCCATCGCGTCGACCTACGGCGTGCTGATCCTTTCGGTGTTGTTGGTGTTCGCCACGATCTACCGGCGGGCACTGCGCAAGCAGGGCGAGGTGTGGTGACGTGACGCTCGATGCTTCGTCTCTCCAGGTGGTCCAGGCCACCGACCGCCGGTTGCGCAGGACCGACCGTTCCAAGGGCGCTTCGGTGGCGCTGCACGCCACGCTGATCGTCGCGTCGATCATCGCGGTGTTCCCGGTCTTCTGGGTGTTCGTCACCTCGCTGAAGCCGGACGCGCGCGCCGTCGAGCCGACGCCGAAGCTGTTCAACGAGTCCTCTTTGGACAACTACACCCGCGTGCTGTCGGGCGAGAAGGGCGACTTCCTCGCCTGGTTCGGCAACTCCGTGCTGATCGCGCTGATGACGACCGTCCTCGGCGTGTTCATCTCGGCGACGGCGGGCTACGCGGCGTCGCGGTTCCGGTTCCCCGGCAAGCGCGGCCTGATGATGTCGTTCCTGCTGGTGCAGATGTTCCCGTTCGCGGTGCTGATCGTGCCGCTGTACAACATCCTGATCGCCCTGGGCCTCAACGGTTCCTCGATCGGTCTGGTGCTCGTCTACTGCACGACCGCGGTCCCGTTCTGCACCTACATGCTGAAGGGCTACTTCGACACGGTGCCGGCCGACATCGACGAGGCGGGACGAGTGGATGGCCTGTCGCCGTTCGGCGTGTTCTGGCGGCTGATCCTGCCGCTGGCCAAGCCGGGTCTCGCGGTGACGTCGTTCTACGCGTTCCTGACGGCCTGGGGCGAGGTGGCGTTCGCGTCCGCCTTCCTGTCCGCCGCGGACGAGTCGAAGACCCTGGCCGTCGGGTTGCAGGTGTTCGTGCAGCAGAACAGGACGGAGTGGGGGCACCTCGCCGCCGCGTCGATCCTGGTGGCGATCCCGGCGATCGTCGTGTTCTACCTGGTGCAGCGCTTCCTGGTGCAGGGCCTCGCGTCCGGCGCGGTGAAGGGCTGAGGTCCTTGCCGTCCACCGCCCTGAGCCCGATCCGTACCGCTCGGCCACGTCGCGGGTCAGGAACGTGACACCTGCTGCGGGCGGTCGCGTTCCCAGGGCTCGCAACGCAATGCCTGAGGACGTAAGCGCTTACGTTGTCGATCTCCTGCAACGTAAGCGCTTACGTCCGTTCCCGTAAGCGCTTGCAATCCCTAACGTCGCGCCCAGACAAGGTGAAAGGTGCGTCACATGGCTGAGGTGTCCTACGTCAAGGCGTCGCGGATCTTCTCCGGCAACCCGCCGGTCCGCGCGGTCGACGAGCTGTCGCTCGAAGTCGCCGACGGCGAGTTCCTGGTGCTGGTCGGTCCGTCCGGTTCGGGCAAGTCGACGGCGCTGCGCATGCTCGCGGGCCTGGAGGACGTCGACGAGGGCGCCATCCAGATCGGTGGCAAGGACGTCACCAACGTGCCGCCGAAGGGCCGGGACATCGCGATGGTGTTCCAGTCGTACGCGCTCTACCCGCACATGACCGTCGCGGAGAACATGGGCTTCGCGCTCAAGCTGCGCGGTGTGGCGAAGACCGAGATCAAGGCGAAGGTCGAAGAGGCCGCCAAGATGCTCGACCTCCAGAAGTACCTGGAGCGCAAGCCGAAGGCCCTGTCCGGTGGTCAGCGCCAGCGCGTCGCGATGGGTCGCGCCATCGTGCGCGAGCCCTCCGTGTTCCTCATGGACGAGCCGCTGTCCAACCTGGACGCCAAGCTGCGCGTCGAGACCCGTGCGAACATCGCGGCCCTGCAGCAGCGCCTCGGCACGACCACGATCTACGTCACGCACGACCAGGTCGAGGCCATGACGATGGGTCACCGCGTCGCGGTGCTCAAGGACGGCCTGCTGCAGCAGTGCGACACGCCTCGCGCGCTGTACGACCGCCCGGCCAACGCGTTCGTCGCGGGCTTC
>NZ_DATLEC010000047.1:0-76953 GCF_035525475.1 Lentzea sp.
CCGCCGGTGAGTGTGACGGCCAGCGGGACACCGCTCGCGTCGGTGATCAGGTGGTGCTTGGAACCGGGTTTGCGGCGGTCGACCGGGCTCGGCCCGGTGTGGTCCCCCCTGTGAGCGCGCGCAGGTGAGTGGAGTCGACCAGGGCCGCGGACGAGTCCAGTAGCCCGGCGGCGCGCAGTTCGGCGAGTAGCAGCTCGTGCAGCTGCTGTCAGACGCCGGCCTCGTACCACTCGGTCAACCGCCGCCAGCAGGTCGAACCCGACGCGCCGAACAAGGCAGTGGGCAGCCGGCAGCCGATGCCCGTGCGCACCGCGTAGAGGATGCCTTCCAGCGCGGCACGGTCGTCGGCACGTCTGCGACCTGGATAGCGGAAGCGCCTTGGGGACATCGGGATCAACGGGATCAACGGTTCCAGCCGAGCCCAGAGCTCGTCGGTCAGGACCTCCTCGCGCACACAGTGATCTTGGAATGTCCTGTCCCGCAGGCAAAGCCGACACGCCAGCTCATTTTGAACTGGTCACTTAGGCAGTCATCACACCGAGTGGCGTCCTGATCGCTGTCATCTGACGAAGGCACGGACGCGACGTGATCGTTCTGACCGACCAAGTGTGCAACGACCGCACACGCTGAGACGCTCGCTGCCTCAGCGATGCATGGTCGTCGAACATCCGGACATGCCGCTGATGGCGTTGCTCGAGCGCGCTCAAGACCGATCGTCGGAGTCAGCTTGCGTTCAAGAAGCTCGGGGAGCACAACTGAAACCTCTCATCCCAGCTACATCCGGAGGTCGTCATGGCTTGGTCAGAACAGATCGGCACGCAATCCTGGCGAGTCCGCTACCGCACCGGCGACGGGCACACCGCCTCGATCTCCGGCTTCACTACCCAGCGCGCAGCCGACAATTACGCCGCCGACATCGAGTGCGACCAACGCCGCAACACCTGGCTCGATTTCACCCGCAGTCGCACCACCGTCGCTCAGTGGGTCACGACCTGGTTCGCTGCCCTCGACCTCGACCCGCGCACGATCGACAACTACCGCAGCGTCCTGCGCTGCCACATCCTGCTCCGCTGGGGCGCCACACCACTCAACGCCATCACCACACTCGGCGTGAACAAGTGGATCAGCGACTCGCGCCAGCTCGGCTACGCCAACACCACCGTCGCCTCCATCATCAAAGTCCTCTCCATGATCCTCACCGACGCCGTCGACGAAGGCCTCATCCCCACCAATCCCATCCGCCGCTACCGCCGCCGCGACCAACAGACGATCACCGAAGATCAACGCAGAACAACAGAAAACCCGCCTGACCAGAGAAAATCGCTAGATCAGATGGGTTCTACCTACAAGTGGAGCTAAGGGACTCGAACCCCTGACCCTCACACTGCCAGTTTGGTCCACAAAGGACTCCTACCAGCACAAACACTAGAGCCCCAACAACTCCAACGCAACTAGCCGCCGTTCAGCGCCGTTGAGCGCCGTTCCATGACGTTCAACTACCTGCCCTGCTCCAGTTCCGCCCCAGGACGATCAGTGTGAGACGCCCAGTCAGCGTCGCAACGAGCCGTCAGCAGGTTGAGCGGGTCATGACGGCGCGATGAGCAGAACCGGCTTCCGCGCAGGCGAACAGTGGCGTGGAATCAAAGATCACGGCCTGCGGCTGTAGCACTAGACGAGAAAAGCAATCCAGGAAAGGACCGCAGCGGGGAATTCTCGCGGCGTGAGCCGGCCCATCAGGCAAAGGTGGCTCTCGCAGTACCTGTATCACCAGGGTCTCCCCCACGTCCAGGAAGCCTGTCAATCTTTCGACAGCACGGGCTTCCACGACAAAGGGACGAAGACCAATGGCGGACAGCCAGTTCACCACTCACGCAGACCTTTTCGATCTGAGTGGGAAGCAAGCACTTGTCACTGGCGGCACCAGGGGCATTGGAATGATGATAGCGCGCGGCCTTCTGCAGGCGGGCGCACGCGTCATCATCAGTTCACGCAATGCAGACGCGTGCGCGGAGGCGGAACGTCTGCTGTCCGGATTCGGCGACGTTCGAGCAATCCCCGCCGACCTTTCCAGGCACGACGAGTGCCATCGCCTCGCTGATCTCGTCAAGGCCGACTCGGAACGCCTGGACATCCTCGTCAACAACGCGGGAGCGATGTGGCGCGAGCCGCTGGAGACGTTCCCGGACGAAGCGTGGGACACGGTGATCGACCTCAACCTCAAGTCGCCGTTCTGGCTGGTGCAGGCGCTGCTCCCCGCACTGCGCAGGGCGGGCACCGCCGATGATCCCGCGCGGGTCGTCAACATCGGCAGCATCGCCGCCATCCACGTCGCCGCGTCGCCCAACTACTCGTACGCCGGCAGCAAGGCGGCGCTCCACCAACTCACCAGGGTGCTCGCCAGGGAACTGGGCCCGCAGCACGTCACGGTGAACGCGGTGGCCCCGGGACCGTTCCCGTCGCGGATGATGGCGTCCACGCTCGACGCCATCGGCGACACGATCGCGGCGAAGGCCCCTCTGCGCCGGCTCGGCCGCGACGACGACATGGCGGGTGTCGCCGTGTTCCTGGCCAGCCGGGCCGGTTCCTACCTCACGGGTGCCGTGATCCCGGTCGACGGCGGCATCGCCACGACCGCGTCAGGCACCTAGGTCTCGACGCGGTCGTCGGGGGTACCGGCAGTGCCTCCCTTCGCCTGCGGACAACACCTACGGTGAGGGGGTGGTCACGATCGATCTGCGCACCGAGATCAAGGAGTTCCTGAGCTCGCGGCGCGCGCGGCTCACACCCGAGCGGGCCAGACTGCCCGCCCACGGCGGCAACCGCCGGGTCAAAGGCCTGCGGCGCGAAGAGGTGGCTCTACTGGCAGGGGTGTCGGTCGACTACTACGTGCGCATGGAGCGAGGCAGCCTCACCGGCGCCTCCGACGGGGTGCTCGACGCGTTGGCCTCCGCCCTGCAACTCGACGAGGCCGAGCGCGATCACCTGTTCCACCTCGCGCGGCAGTCCAGGACGCCCGGCGGTGCACGCCGCCGGCGACCCGTCGTGACGGTGCGTCCGGCTCTTCAGCGGGTGCTCGACGCCATCACCGATGCGCCGGCGTGGATTTGCAACGGCCGTTACGACGTCCTGGCCACGAATCAACTCGCCCGCGCGCTGTACTCACCGCTGCTCGCCGACACGCGACGGCCGGCGAACACCGCGCGGTTCGTGTACCTGGATCCCGAGGCGGCAAGAACGTTCTTCGTCGACTACGACCGAATCGTCTGCGACGTGGCCGCGAAGCTGCGCATGGAGGCCGGCCGCAACCCGCACGACGAGGAGCTGATCGCCCTGGTCGGTGAGTTGTCGACACGCAGTGAACTGTTCCGGCGGCGGTGGGCGTCCCAGGACGTTCGGCTCCACCGGTCCGGACGCAAGCGCCTGCACCACCCGGTCGTGGGCAGGCTGGACCTCGACGTCGAGTCGATGGAGATGTCCGCCGAACCCGGCCTGCTCCTGAACGTCTACACCGCGCCCGCCGGCACGGCGGCCGCGGACGGTCTGGCCCTGCTGGCGTCGTGGGCGGCCGGCCAGGAGAGGCCGGCGACCGAGATCCAGGCACTCGGCTGATGTTCCAGCCTTGTCAGTTCGTGTGAGAGCTCTTCACAGACCACCGGTGGTCAGCGGTTCAGGTACGCGGCCAATCCGCCGAGCTCCTCACCGGCGATGAACACCGACGACACGTGGATGAGCACTTCTTCGACGTGCACGGAGCAACCCCACGCCGCGTCGCCCCACGAGTCGGCCACCTTGAGCTCGGCCGGTGCGGAGCAGCCCGCCTTGCCGCCCAGCTGGCACTGGTCGGGGCGCGGGGCCTGGGCCTGCACGGCCGCGGCGGTGCGCATCTGGGCGGCGAGCTCCGCGGCGGCGTCCGCGCGGCGTTCGGCATCGGCGCGCAGTTCCCGTTCCACGCGCGCTGCCTCGGCCAGTGCCTCGCGTGCCGCTTCGGCGCGGGCCTCCGCGGCCTGGCGTGCCAGCTCGTTGTTGTGGCGTTCGATCGCCAGGGCCGCGGTGCCGGCGAACACCCGGATGAGGGCGAGGTCGACCTCCTGCGGGACGCGCGGTCCCCGGTGGTACATGGCGAAGGTGCCGAGCAGGGCGCCGTCGCGCGCGAGGATCGGCGTGGACCAGCAGGAGCCGAGCCCTGCCTGCTCCGCCAGGTGGCGGAAGTCGTCCCAGAACGGGTCGGTGGCGATGTCGGTGACGATGACCGGTTCGCGGCGGTGGGCCGCCGTGCCGCAGGAGCCGACGCCCTCCCCGGTGGCGATGCCGTCGATCGCCTCGTTGTAGAAGTCGGGCAGGCTCGGGGCGGCGCCGTGCCGTAGGTGCAGGCCGTCGGGATCGGCGAGCAGGACGGAGACGAGCACCTCCTGCGGCGCCAGCTCCTCGATGCACCGGACCATCCCGTCGAGCACCTCGGTCAGCGGCGCCTGACGGGCGATCTGCTCCAGCAGTGCGCGGTGCTCGGCCATCAACCGCTGCGACTGCTTGATCTGCGTGGTCTCCACACCGATCACCCGGACGCCGACCACGTCGCCGGCGGCGTCGCGGCGCGGCTCGCAGGTGAGGTCGAAGAACGCCTCCCGCGCCTCCGGGCCGACGCCCAGCACCACCCGCACGTCACGGTCGGTGGAGGCCTCGCCGGTGCGGTAGACCTGTCCGAGGAGGTCGAGGAAACCGGTCACGCCGGGCAGCACGTCCGCCAGCGCCAAGCCGGTGCGAGCGCCTTCGTCGCCGAAGACGGCGAAGAAGGCGGGGTTGGCCACCTCCAGGACGTGATCCGGTCCCGTGAACGACCCGTACAGGGCGGTGGACCGCCCGAACAGCGCCCGCAGGTCTTCCTCGGCGGCGACGGCGTCCGCCACGTCCACCGTCTGCCCGTGCGCACCAGATGCGCTCATGGCCACCCTCTCGCCATGCGTCACAGGCTCCCTGTTTGACCTCGGACGCTGTCTCTGTCCTCGCCCAGCGCGAGTACGTGGATCATACCGTCGAGGAGCTCAGGACTCCTGCCGGTCGATCATGGCGATGCCCACGAGCACCAGCAGCAGGCAAAGCAGGTGGAACAGCCCGTTGCCGATCATCATCAGGTGCACGTCGTCCACCGGGTACCACCCGGACAGCGCGCGGTGCCGGCCGAGCAGCTGGTGGATCACGATGCCGCCGAGGGAACCGCTGATGCCCAAGCCCAGCACCAGTGCCGCGCGGTTCACGTGCCTCATCCCGTCACCACCCGCACGAGCAGGAACAGGTTCAGCGCCGAGATCACGAGCGCCGCCACCGCTCCCGCCGCCGACACGACCCGCCGGTTGGCCGCCGCGCCCATCACGTCGGTGCGCCTGGTCAGCAGCACCAGGGGAACCAGCGCGAACGGGATGCCGAACGAGAGCACGACCTGACTCAGTACCAGCGCTTTCGTGGGATCGACGCCGAGCGACAACACCGCCAGCGCCGGCGCCGTGGTCACCGCTCTGCGCAGCCACAGGGGAATCCTCCTGCGCAGGAACCCCTCCATGATGACCTGGCCGGAGTAGGTGCCCACGCTGGACGCGGCCAGCCCGGACGCGAGCAGCGCCAGCGCGAACGCCAGTGCCGCACCCGGCCCGAGCAGCTGGCCGAGGCCGGAGTGCATGTCCTCCAACGACTCGCGCGGTGCGCCGGCCTGGTGGAAAGCGCCTGCCGCCACCACGAGCATGCTCACGTTCACGACGCTGGCGATGCCCAGCGCCACCACGATGTCGGTGCGGCTGGCCCGCAACGCGCTCCGCCGGGCCTCGGGCGACGGGCTGTGGTGGCGTTGGGTGAGCGCCGAGTGCAGGTAGATCACGTGCGGCATGACGGTGGCGCCGAGCATGCCGGTCGCGAGCAGCACGCTGTCCGCTCCGGCGAACCCCGGCACGAGACCGGCCGCCGCGCCGGTGAGCGGTCCGAGGTGCAGGGTCTGGTAGAGGAACCCGCCCAGCACGATCGCGAGCAGTCCCACGATCACCGACTCGAACCTCCGCCTGCGCAGCGGCGCCAGGGCCAGGATGCCGAACGACACCACCGCGGTGATCAGCGCCGCCGGCAGCAGCGGCACGCCGAACAACAGGTTCAGCGCCACCGCCGCTCCGACGAACTCCGCCAGGTCGGTGGCCATGGCCACCAGCTCCGCCTGCACCCACAGCAGCCTCACGACAGGCCGTGGGTAGTGCTCGCGGCAGAGCTCAGGAAGGTTGCGGCCGGTCACGATGCCGAGCTTCGCCGACTGGTACTGCACGAACATCGCCAGCAGGCCGGCGCTGACGATCACCCACAACAGCAGGTATCCGTGCGCCGCGCCGCCCGCCATGTTCGTCGCGAAGTTACCGGGGTCGACGTAGGCGACCGCGACGACGAAGGCGGGTCCCATGACGACCGCGGCCGACCGGACGCGGGCTGGCACCGTGATGCCGACCATCAGCTGGTCCTCCTCAGGTGAGCTTGCGGATGGCCTTCTCGATCAGCCCGAGGTTGGCCGGGCTGGTGGCGTAGAGGAGCGGGTCTGGCTTGGGCGCGGACGCGTGGCCGCCCAACGGCTCCGGGTTCATCACGTAGGAGAACTCGTGCGCGCCGTCGGGTGCGGTGCCCGACGCCCAGCCGCCCTCGGCGCCCAACGGCCCGTCGGAGTTGTGCCAGATCGTCCCCGCGTGCTCGGCGTGCTCCTCGTCGAACAGCGCGCTCGGCGAGATCGGGCCCTCGAGGCCGTCCTCCTGCAGCTCCTCGATGGCGGCGAGCCACATGTTCTGGTGGGCGGTGTCGCGCGCGAGGTTGAACTTGAGCATGTCGCGGACGCCGCTGTCGTCGGTCATGTTGTAGAGCCGCGCCGTCTGCAACCGGCCCTGGGCCTCCGCGGCGACGTTCGCGCGGAAGTCGGCCATGAGGTTGCCGCTCGCGACGATGTAGCGGCCGTTCCACGGCACGCCGTTGGCATCGGACAGCGTGGGCCCGCCCCCGCTGACGATCGCCTGCTGCGGGTCCATCCCGCCGATGATCGCCGCGACCACCGGGTCGTCGGACACCGCCTTCGCGGTCACCTCGGACGGGGCGCCCTCGAGCAGCCGCGCCACCATCGTCGCGAGCATCTCGACGTGGCCGATCTCCTCGGTCGCCACGTCCATGATCAGGTCCTTGTACTTGCCCTCCATCCGGCAGTTCCAGCCCTGGAACAGGTACTGCATCGTCACCGTCATCTCGCCGAACGCGCCGCCGATCAGCTCCTGGAGCTTGCGCGCGTAGTGGGCGTCGGGGCGGTCGGGCTTCGCTTCGAACTGCAACCTGCTGGTGTGCAGAAACATCTCGCCTCCCGTGGGGTGTGCCTCCACGGCGAAGCTAGGCAGCCTTCGTG
Source organism: Lentzea sp. (assembly GCF_035525475.1). Classification (GTDB taxonomy): domain Bacteria; phylum Actinomycetota; class Actinomycetes; order Mycobacteriales; family Pseudonocardiaceae; genus Lentzea. Next base: position 7,406 of record NZ_DATLEC010000047.1, read on the forward strand.
ACCCGCACGGCTCCGTGCCGACACCCGCACGACACGGGCGCGTCACCGCGGCTGGTCAGGAAGGAGCAATTTCACCCGGAGGTGTGTGAGCCCGCAACCTTCGGGCACCCGGCGACCCCGACCGCGAGGGAGGAGTGAGCACACGACATGACCGAGCTGACGTGTGCGCCGGTTCCCCGGCCGCATCTGCAGTTGCTCGACGGTTTCCGGCTGGGCCTCGGCGCGGTGCCGATCCACGTCGTGCCCGGCGCGCAGAGACTTCTGGCGCTCCTCGCCCTGCGGGAGGGCCCGGTGCCGCGCGCCGTCGCCGCGGCGTCACTCTGGCCGGAGGCCACCGCTCGTCGTGCCGCGGCGTGCCTGCGGTCGTCGTTGTGGCGGCTGGGAAGACCGACGCCGCTGGTGGTGGCGGTGGACGACGCGCTGGCCCTGAACGCGCAGGTCGACGTCGACTTCCGCCGCGCCTGCGCGCTCGCGGCGGAACCGGGCGCGGACCCCGACGCGGTGGCCGTGCTCAAGACCGACCTGCTGCCGGGGTGGCGTCAGCCCTGGGTGCAGGCCGAACAGGACTGGTGGCGGCAGGCGAGGTTGCGCGCGTTGGAGGTGCTGAGCGAGAGGTTCCGATGTTGCGGCGACCACCACCACGCCCACCAGGCCGCCCTGGCGGCGGTCCAGACCGACCCGCTGCGGGAGAGCGCGCACCGCACCCTCGTCGCCTTGCACCTCGCCGACGGCAACCCCGCGCAGGCCCTGCGCCAGTACCAGAGCTACCGGACCCTGCTGCGCGCCGAGCTCGGCCTCGAACCGTCCCCGCACATCCACGACCTGATCCGCCCGCTCCTGCGGAGTGCGCGGTGACCGTGCGGGTCTCAGGTCTGGCAGCCACAGCGGTAGTACCGGCCCGCGCCGAGCCGGTCGATCACGTCGTGCGCGTGCACCGGTTCGAACCCGAGGAGCGCGTCGCGCGCGAAGCGGTCCCCGCCGGGACCGCACCCGCGCGTCCACACGAGAAGCTCGATCTCGCAGTCCGGGTGCTCCTCCCGCAGCCGCGCGACGACAGCGCTCCTCGCTTCCGCGGTGAGAGCACCACCTTCGGGTGACTCCGCGGCGACGACGGCCACGAGGTGGGTCTCGTCCTCGCGCCAGAGGTGCAGGGCGCGCGGCCGGTGGTCCGGGTGGTCGGAGAACGTCCACTCGGGATCGTCGCGGACCAGCTCCGCCTCCGTCCGTCCCGGTAGGACTCGGGTCCCGCTCGCGCCGCGCCGGCAACGCAACCGCGCGAGCTGCTGCAGCAGCGCCTGGCGGACGGGCTCCACCTCGGCGACCAGCTCGGCGAGCTCGTCCAGCCCCGGAGCGCCTGGGTGGTCGAGGCGCCACCGCGCCAGCTGCCGGGTCATCGTCGCGTGCCCGACGCCGACGTCGTGATACTCGTCCTCGAGCTGGTCGCACCACGAGCTGTCGGCCTGTTCCGGCGTCATCTCGGCCAGCTCCTGGGCCAGACCGCGGGCCTCGCTGAGCTCGGCGCGCAGACCCGCCACGGCGACGGGCAGCATCTCGATGCCCAGCCCTGAAGGTTCACATCCCACGACCAGCACGATACGAACGTGCGGGCGGCTGTGGATGATCAACACTCGCGTGAGACCGCAAATTCGTCAATCCGTGCGACGACAGGCGAGAAACCGCCTGCGGCAGCACACTGCGTGACGACATCCCGGAGCCGGGTTCATTCGAAGTGGGCGTCTGGCCGCGGAGACGCCAGGGTAACCGCCCGGAGCTGCATCGACTGAGGGAGTTCGTCCTTGGACCGCAAGAAGATCGGGCCCTGCGTCGGCAAGCTGGCCGGGCTCTGCCTGCTCGCCGGCGTGCTCCTCGCGGGGATGCTTTTCCCCGCCACCGCGAGTTTGGGAGCGTTGTCCAACAAGCTGAGCGACCAGGTGAGTTCCACCCTTGCGCTGATGATGAACACGGATCCGCCGTTGATGACGACGGTGACGGACAGGAACGGCACACCGATCGCATACCTGTACGACCAGTACCGCGTGCGAACCCCGCCGCACAAGATCTCCCCGCACATGAAGGACGCGCTGCTCGCGATCGAGGACCGCCGTTTCCACGACCACCACGGCGTCGACTGGATCGCGACCGCACGCGCGGCGGCCCGCAACAACGCCAGCGGCTCGGTGCAGCAGGGCGCGTCGACCCTGACCCAGCAGTACGTGAAGAACTACCTCGTGCACGTGCTCGCCCGCACCGACAAGAACGCGCAGCGCGCCGCCCAGGAGCAGACCATCACCCGCAAGCTGCGCGAGGCGCGCATCGCCGTGGGCCTGGAGTCCGCGCTGAGCAAGGACGAGATCCTCGGCCGGTACCTCGACCTGGTGCCGTTCGGCTCGACGATCTTCGGCGTCTCCGCCGCCGCTCAGGCCTACTTCGGCACGACGCCGGACGAGCTGACCGTCCCCCAGGCGGCGATGCTCGCGGGCATGGTGAACAGCCCGACCGCGCTCGATCCGGAGAAGCGGCCGGACAAGGCCTTCGAGCGCAGGAACCGCGTGATCGACGCGATGGTCGTGGAGGGGAAGCTGCCGCGGGAGGAAGCGGACCGGCACAAGTTCGCTCCCCTGGGCCTGCTCAAGCCGGTCCGTCCACTGCGGACCGGGTGCGTCGGCGCCGGGCCGTCGTACGGGTTCTTCTGCTCGTTCCTCGTGGAGCACCTGATCGAGTCCGGCTTCAGCCCGGACGAGCTGAAGATCGGCGGCTACCGGATCGAGACCACGCTGGACCCGGAGATCACCGAGCACGCGAAGCAGGCCGTCGAGGCCCAGGTGCCGAAGGACACCCCCGGCGTCGCGAACACCATGGCGGTCGTGCGGCCGGGCAAGGACAGGCACGAGGTCGTGGCACTCGTGGCGAACCGCGACTACGGCCTCGACAAGGAGAAGTCCCAGACCCAGTTCGACCTGCCGAGCGGGGTGGAGAACAAGTTCGGCACGGGTTCGGTGTACAAGATCTTCACCGCGGCCGCCGCGCTGGAGAAGGGCATCGGCATCGACACGGTGATCCCGTCCCCGACCTCGTACACGTCGAAGGTCTTCAGGGGCGGCAGCCCCTCCTGCCCCTCGACGGGGGAACCGAACACCCGCTGGTACTGCCTGTCCAACCACAACGACCGCTATCCCGCGCAGATGCCGCTGCGGCAGGCGCTCGCGACCTCCCCCAACACGGCGTTCGTCATGCTGGAGGAGAAGACGGGCCTCAACGCGGTGGTGGACATGGCGTCGCGCCTCGGCATGCGCAGGACGATGGCCACCAACATCGCCGGAGTGCGGCCGGACCTGAAGGCGGGCAGGGACCTGCGGATGACCCAGGCGCAGTACTACGCGTCCAACGGCAACGCCTCCTTCACCCTGGGTCCCGCGCCGTCGAGCACGCTCGAGATCGCGAACGTGGCCGCGACGATCATGAGCGGCGGCACGTGGTGCGCTCCGACGCCGATCCGGCGGGTCGTCGACCGCAACGGCAGGCCCGTCGAGCTCACCCGCCGACCGTGCGAGCAGGCGGTCCCGGAAGCACTGGCCAACGCGCTCGCCAACGGTCTCAGCGAGGACAGCGCGGGCACCGGGACCTCCTCCGCGGCCGCGCGCAAGGTCGGGTGGAAGCGCCCGATGATGGGCAAGACCGGCACGACGGAGGAGTACAAGTCCGCCGCGTACGTCGGCGCGACGCCCGACTACGCCGCCGCGGTGCAGGTGTTCAACGACAGCACGTCGCCGAAGGGCATCTGCATCGGCGACGGACCGCCCCGCCTGTGCTCCGAGGGCAACATCTACGGCGGCACCATCCCCGCCGCCACCTGGTTCGACACGATGGTGAAGGTGCACGCGGACCTGCCGGAGAAGCCCCTGCCGCAGGTGGAGGAGCGCTACCTCCACGGCGACGCGCGGATGAAGGTCCCCGACGTCGTCGGAAAGGAGATCACCAAGGCGCTGGCGATGCTGCGCGACGCCGGGTACCAGGTGAAGACCGTGTCCGTGAGCTCGCCGAAGCCGCGGGGCGCCGTGGTCGCGCAGTCGCAGCAGGGTGTCTCGTTTTCGGGCAGGTCGGTCACGCTCTCCGTGAGCAGCGGCCCTCCCCCACCTGCGACGACGGCACCCACGCCGGCTCCGGCGACCTCCACCGCCGTGGCGCCGCCGACCGTGGCTCGTGGGCTGCCGTTCGCACCCGGCTCCGGCTGACGTTCCCCGGCGCGCCACGTCCATTCCGTGGCGCTGGGGTGGCGCATGACCAGGATCGCTGTCATCGGGGATGTCGGCGGGCACGTGAGCTTGCTGGAACAGGCGCTGCGGGAGCCGGGAACGGACGGCTCCCGGCGGACCTGGTCGTGGTCCAGGTCGTGGTCCAGGTCGGCGACCTCGTCGACCGCGGCCCCGACAGCCCCGGCGTTCTCGGCGCGGTCGAGCCGCTCCTCACCGGGCGCTGGGTGCGGCCGGCCGGCAACCACGAGGCGCAGTACGTCCCCGGCTCGGCCGCCTTCTGCCCTGACCCCTCTTCCGCCCGCCGGGGTGAAGACGTCGCGCCGGTGGTGGGCCGACGGGCGGATGCGGGTTGCCGCCGCCGAGTTGCTGAACGAACGGCCCGACCTCATTTGGCGCATGGGCGACCATGCACGTGACGACCTGGCGGGTCCACTGTGGGCAGAGTCCGGCGCTGGACTGCACGAACCGTGGATGCGCTATGACGGCGTTGTCCCGTTCGGACAGATCCAGGGCCATTCCACTGTGGTGGACTTCGGCCACCAGCGCTGGCGCTGCGACGGCCGTGTCCGCCAGCGCGCCACCGCCGACTGGTCCGCACGTCACGTCCGGGTTCGCGTCGGTGGGCGGCTGTTCATCGGGGTGGATCCTGGGCATGGTCGGGCGGGCGCTCAGAGTTGGCGGCCGTTGGTGTTCGATGATGCTGACGTGCAGATGGACTTCTCAGACTTCACGAGGACGACCGAATGACCGATTTTTTGCCTTCTCGGCGTTTTCTGCTTTTGCACGGGCTGGACAACTACCGGCCTCGGGGCCACTGGATGTGGTGGTTGGCCGAGTCGCTTCGGCAGCGTGGTGAGCAGGTGCTCTATCCGCAGTTTCCTGCACCTGGGCAGCCGTCTTTGGAGGCTTGGACCGAGCTGTTGCACGCTGAGCTGGCTCAGCTCGGTGATCGGGAGCGGGTTGTCGTGGCGCACTCCCTCGGCACCGCTTTGTGGTTGCGTGCAGCGCCGGCCCTGCCTGATGAGTTGCGGGTGGATCGGGTGCTTCTCGTCTCGCCCCTGGGAGAGCAGGCGTTTTGTGCGGAGAACCGGAATGAGGAGTTCTCCGTTTCTGGGGTTGGTTCCGAGGATGTAGCGGCGGCTGCTCGATCTACTCGTGCGGTCGTCTCTTCCACCGATCCCTATACGCCTGTTGAACCGGTTGCTTGGGCGGCTGGGCTTGGTGTTGAGGTCGACTTCCTGGATGGCGCTGGACACATCACCCCTGGGGATGGTTATGGGCCCTGGCCTGGGGCTCTCGACTGGTGTCTTGATGAGACAGTGCCTGTGCGCGGGGCGTGATTTGTCGCGGTTCCAGCGTGGTCGTGCAGACCTGTTCGCATCGCCACCGGAGGTTCCCGACGGTTCACAGGGCTTCTGGCTGTTTGAAGGTTTGCCGGTAGCGGGTCGGGCTGGTGCGCAGCGCGCGGTCGAAGTGGGCGCGTAGTGCGGTGGCTGAGCCGTGGCCGCTTCGCTCCGCCACTGCGGGGACTGGCAGGTCTGTGGTTTCCAGTAGTTCGCGGGCCAGTTGCAGGCGTTGGCGTGCCAGCCAGTCCAGAGGTGTCGTGCCGGTTTGGGTGCGGAATCGGCGCGTCAGCGTGCGGGTGCTCAGGTTTGCGTGCTTGGCGATGTCGGCGAGGGTCAGGGCGGTGGCTGCCTGCTCCCGCATCCAGGTCAGCGTTGAGGAGAGGGAGCCGTCGGCGGCTGTCGTCGTCGGCGGTGGGGGGATGAACTGGGCCTGGTCGCCGTCTCGTGTGGGTGCCATTACCACTGTGCGTGCGGAGGATGCCGCTACCGCTGCTCCGAAGTCGCGGCGTACCAGGTGCAGGCACAGGTCCAGTCCTGCGGCTACGCCTGCGGAGGTGAAGACCTTGCTTTCGCCTGTGTAGAGGGCGTTGGTGTCTACCTGCACGTCCGGGTGGCGGCGGGAGAGTTCTGCCGCTGCCGCCCAGTGGGTCGTGGCGTGGCGTCCGGACAGCAGGCCTGCCTCGGCCAGGGCGAACGCTCCTGTGCAGATCGACACCGTGCGGGCGCCTCGGGCTGCGGCGGACTGGAGCAGGGCTATTACCTCGGGTGGGGTTGGGCTGGTGTACGTCAGCCCTGGCACGATGATGGTGTCGGCGTCTTCTGCCGCGTCCAGGCCGTTCGGGGGCTCGATGCGGTAGTAGCCGATGCCGCCTGCTGTCGCTGTCACCGACGGCTCGGTGCCGCAGACCCTCACCTGGTACGGGTAGTCGCCGTTGGGCAGCTTGGTGAGGCCGAAGACCTGGCACGGGATGGCCAGGTCGAAGCCCACCACGCCGTCCATGGCCAGCACGGCTACGACGTGCGGGTCAGCGGGCATCTGCGCCGGCCTCGGTTCTGCGGCGGGCGCGGCAGCTCCAGTGGCAGCTGTCCGGGCAGACGCAGCGTGGGCGCAGGACGAACCTGGTTGATCCGTCTTCGTGGTGGACGGTGGCGTCCACTCCGAACACCGTGCCGATCGTTTCCGGGGTCAGGACGTCTCTTGGTGGGCCGTGCGCTATCAAGCGGCCGTCCTTCAGGACGGCCGCGGTGTCCGCGTACGCGGCTGCCAGGTCGAGGCTGTGCAGGGCGGCTACGACTGTGACGCCCAGGTCGCGGACCAGTTCCAGCAGGTCCAGCTGGTGGCGCAGGTCCAGGTGGTTGGTGGGTTCGTCCAGAACCAGCAAGCTCGGCTGCTGGGCCAGAGCGCGGGCCAGCAGGACGCGCTGGCGTTCGCCGCCGGACAGGTCGCCGACTCGGCGGTGGGTGAACGCGGTCAGGTTGGCGCGGTTCAGGGCGTCGTCTATCGCCTCGTGGTCGGTGCTGGTCAGGCGGTCGAACAGGCCCAGGTGCGGGGTTCGTCCCAGTGCGACGGTTTCGGCCACGGTGAACTCGAAGCCGGTGTGCTGTTCTTGCATCAGCACGCCTATGTGCCGTGCGGTTTCCGCTGCGGGTACCGACCACAGGTCGCGGCCGTCCACTCGGACGGTTCCCCCGTCGGGGCGCCGTGCCCGGTAGATGGTGCGCAGCAAGGTGGACTTGCCGCTGCCGTTCGGTCCGGCCAGCGCCACAAACTGTCCGGAGTGGACGGTCAGGCTGACTTCGTCGAGGATCGGGCGTCCGCCCAGCACTACTGAGACGGCGTTCAGGTCCAGTCTCATGCGTTCTCCTGGGTGGCGAGGCCGCGGGCCCGCATGACGAGCAGGAAGAAAGGCACGCCCAGGAACGCGGTGAGGATGCCGATCGGGAGCTCGGCCGGGGCGATCAGGATCCTGGCCGCCACGTCGGCCCACAGCAGGAACAGGGCGCCCAGCAGCGCGGTGACCGGGAGCATGCGCCGGTGGTCGGCGCCGACCAGCATGCGCGCCAGGTGCGGCACGATCAGGCCGACGAAGCCGATTCCGCCCGACACCGCCACGACCGTGCCGGTCAGCAGGGTCGTGAGGATCAGCAGGTACCAGCGCAGCCTGCTCGCGTTGACGCCGAGGGCGGCGCTCGCCTCCTCGCCCAGGACGAGTGCGTTCAACCGGCGTGCCCGCAACAGCAGCAGCACCGTTACGCCGGCGACGACGGTGGCGGTGACCGGCAGTGTGGCCCACCGCGCGCCGGACAGCCCGCCCAGCATCCAGAAGATGATCTGCTGCTGGGCGGCGGAGGAGTCGGTGCGGGCGAGCATGAACGAGGTGACCCCGGCGAACAGGTGGCCGAAGGCGACCCCGACGAGGATCAGCCGCATCGGCAGCAACCGGCCGCGGTGCCGGGCCATCACGAGCACCACCGCCATCGCGGCCGTCGCGCCCGCGAACGCCGCCGCCGGCAGGGTCAACGCGCCGAGCACCGAGGCGCCGGTCGTCAGGACCAGCACCGCTCCCACCGACGCGCCGTGGGACAGGCCGAGCAGGTACGGGTCGGCGACGGGGTTGCGCACGACGCCCTGCACCACGGCGCCCGCGAGGGCGAGGCCGGCGCCCACGACGGCGCCGAGCAGCACGCGGGGGAAGCGGATGCGCCACACGATCAGGTCGGCGGCGGCACCGGTGTCTCCCCCGCCGCCCAGGTGGTGCGCCAGGATGCGGGCGACCTCGCCGGCCGGCACGCCGACCGGTCCCACCCCGGTGGCCAGCAGCGTCGATCCGGCGAGCGCGGCGGCCAGTGCGGCGAGCAGGACGGGGTACGGCAGGGCTTTCGTGCGCACCGCCGTCGAAGAGGACGGCTTCTCGAGGGTCGTGGTCATGTCAGCCGGCGTGCAGGGCGTTCGCGAGCTGTTCCAGGCCGTCGAGGTTGAGCGGGCTGGGGAACGACACCAGGTACTGCGAGGTCGAGACGATCTTCCCCTGCCTGCCGGCGGTGGTGCCGGCGAGCAGCGGGTTGGCCCTGACCGCGGCCACCAGTTCCTGGCCCTTCAGCTTCGCGAACGTGTAGTCGGTGATGACCCACACGACCTGCGGGTCGCGCTGGACGACCTCCTCCGGCGAGATCTCCGCGTGCATCGACGACACGTCGGAGAAGATGCTTTCCCCGCCCGCCAGGGAGATCAGGGCGTGCGCGATCGTGCCGGCGCCCGAGGTCTGCAACGGCTGTCCGGCCACCGGGTTGTCCTGCAACACGAGCACCCTCGGCCTGGCGCCGGACGACACCTTGGCGGCGACCGCCCCGGCACGCCCCTCCAGTTCCGCGACGAGCTGCTCGGCGCGGTCCTGCACCCCGAAGACGGTTCCGAGCTTGCGCACGTACTCGTAGGTCGGCGCGAGATCGGTCAGCGCGCTCCCTCCCGCCTTGGCCGTGCCGCGCAGGCACGACGTCAGGCCCTTGGCCTTCATCGTGGCCAGGTCGGCGTCCTTCGGGCTGCCGGACGGACCGCCGAACGACTCGAAGCTCGTCAGCACCAGGTCCGGCTGCTGCGCGGCCACCACCTCGGTGACCGGCACCCGTTCGGCGAGCACCGGGATCTTCGCCAGCCGCTCCGCGTGCGGCGCCGTGTCGACGCTGAACGGCGCGGGAAAGCCGGTGCCCACGATCTTGTCGGCCACGCCGAGCCGCACGAGGGTCTGCGCGGCATAGCCGTCGAGCGTGACGACGCGCTGCGGTGTCCTGTCGAACGTGACGTCCTTGCCGGCGCAGTCCTTCACGGTGACCGCCGCGTTCGCGGGCCCCGGCGACGGGCTCGCCGTGCCGCACGCGACCAACGGCACCACCGCGGCCAACACCAGAACTGCTCGCCTCATCGAGCGACCGCCCCTCACTTCGTCGTCCCTGCCGGTTCCACGAGCCACAACGGTTCCCGGCGCTCGTACTCCATGGCGCGCTGCACGACTCCTGCCGCGTCCGCCCCGCGGAACCTCTCCACCAGCCACAGCGCCAGGTCCAGCCCGGAGGTGACACCGCCGGACGTGACGAGGTCACCGTCGTCGACCACTCGCGCCTCGACGTGCCGCCCGCCCGCCGCCACGAGGTCACCGACAGCCCGGTGGTGCGTGGTGCACGGCCGGCCGGTCACCAGCCCCGCGGCAGCCAGCAGCAACGCACCCGTGCAGACCGACGCCAGCACCAGATCAGGCCGCACGGCCGCGGCCAGAGCGCCGGGCAACCGGCCGTCGGCGATCTCGGCACGCACTCCGGGTGCCGCGCCCGACGCGTAGCCGCCACCGGGGACGATCAGCACGTCCGCGTCCTGCGGCGCCCAAGGTCCGGCAGGCAGCGGCAACCCGCCGACGGTCGTCGCATGTGGACGGCCTCCCAGCGCGGTCAGGCCCACGCTCACGCCGAGCCCGGCCCGTCCGGCCATGCCCAGCACCGAGTACGGCCCGACCACGTCCAGGTCGTCCATGCCGTCGAAGACGACGATGCGGACCCGCACACCAGCCTCCTCACCACCAGCGACCGTTGGGGCGTCAATGATCATCGTCGGGGCACGGCGCGGGGAAGTGGCCGCGAAGCCGACATCCGCCCGGATCTCGCCACCGCGACGAGCGCGGTCCAGCGCGTCCCAGACCAGTAGTCGGAGGGAGACCGCGTTCAGTTCCCGGCCCGGAATTCCACTTCACACGGGCGATCCGGTCGCCCGAATGGCGGGTCGCGCCGGAACACCCGGCGCACCAGGCTTCCGGCATGCCGTGGGACTGGACCACGTACGCGCAGTGGCCGACCTTCTCCGTGCTGGTCGGTGTTCCGGCGGGCCTGGCATCGGCGATCGCGTACAGCCGGATCAACCCGGTGCGCCTGTCGCCGTGGACGTGGCTGCTGTCGGTCTGCCAGTTCCCGACGGTGCTCGCGGTGTGGATCTGGCTGGACGGCCCGGAGTCGGGCTGGCTCCTGTTCGCCGCGCTCACGCTGCCCGGCTGGATGATGTACCGGTCGTCGCGGCGGGACGTGCGCAGGACGCAGGAGCGGCGGGACCGGCGGGCGCGTGAGATCGCCGCGGCGGTGATCGCGGCGCGGCCGCCGCGGTTCGCGCTGTACCTGCGGGCGTTCGGCACCACGCGCCGGCTGATCAGCCAGCCGACGGGCGGCGGAGTCGGCAGCGGTGACAGTTTCCCCGTCCACCTGGACCTGGAGACGGTCGTCCACTCGGCGTTGTGGCGGGAGATGCCGCTCATCGCGGCCGGACGGCCCGGCGACATCGGGAGCGGCGCCGGGCGGGTGGTGCTGACCGACGACGGGTGGCAGAGCGGGGTGGCCGCGCTCGCCCACGCGGCGGAGCTCGTCGTGATCATCCCCTCGGCGAATCCCGGCACGCTGTGGGAGATGAACTGGTTGCGGGAGCACGGCAAGCTCGACCAGACGATCTTCGTGATGCCGGAGTTCCCGAAGGACCCGCAGATGCGGTACTCGGTCAACCCGTTCCTGGGCTCGGGGTTCGTGCGGCGGTACGACAGCGCGGAGCACTACCTCGACCACGCGCGTGACTGGGACGCCGCGGTCGAGGCCGCGGCCACGATCGGGCTCGCGCTGCCGCCGTACCGCTACGAGGGCGCGTTGTTCCGCCTCGACCGGAGCGGGCACGTGCGTGTGGTGCGCCCGCTGAGTCTGATCTCGATCGGGCGGCGCGTGCGCAGGGTCCGGCAGCTGCTGAACGAACTGCGCGATCCGCCCGCCGTCCCGCCGCCGGTGTGTTCGGTGTTCACCGCACCGCGGTTCGACGCCACCGCGTTGGCAGGACTGACCGCCACGATGGTCGTGACCACGGCGTTCGCGTTCGCGGTCCTGCAGTGGCTGCCCCGGTGGCTTCAGATCGCGGCCTGGTCCGTGCTCGGCGTGATCACGGTGATCTGGCTGCTCCGAACCCTGCTGCGCCCGTCCGGCACTCCCATCCTCACGGTCGACGAAACGGGTCTGTCGCTGCGCTCCTCGAAGCACGACGGGTGGCGTTGGCCGTGGACCGAGATCGTCGCCACCGAAATCGTGTCGGCACCGGGTGACCAGTGCCTGGCCGTGTTCCCGGTGGCGCCGTCCTCGGATTCCAGGACGCGGTTCTGGCAGGAGGACCGGTACGTGGTCGCGGGCCTGCGGTTCATGGGGATCGACGAACGCGACCTGGTCACAGCGCTGACGCACTTCTCCGGCGGCCGCCACCGCGAGTCGCCGGGAAGGTGGGTCTCGCAGCACGACCGGGCCACGCCACCGGAGCCACGCGACCACCGGATGGCCGACGACCTGGCGCCGCTGAGCGGCTCGTGGCTTCCTGACCAGACGTGGTTGGGGCAGAGCCTGGGCTCCCGGCTCGGGTTCGCGTGCGCGTGGCTGCTGGTGGGCGGGCTCTCGCTGTGGGGCTGGTACGGCTGGACCGGCTTCGCGAGCGGGTTCTGGGCGGTGCTCGCCCTGCCGCTCTGGATCTTCGGCCTGTACGCGGTGCTGAACAGGCTGCCGACCGCCCTCGGCGGCAAGCGACTGCTCCTGAGCTCGTCCGGCATGACCTGCTTCCCGCCCGGCAGCGTGCGACCTCCGGTGTACCTGCCGTGGGAGGAGCTCAGGTCGGTCACCGTGCCGGCCGACTGGCCGCCCGAGATCGTCGCCGAGCCGGTCGGCCCGCCGATCGAGGACAGCCCGGCGCACGGGCTCTGGTCCGCCGAACGCGGGCGTTACGCGATCGGCATCGCGGGAATCCCCCTGTCCAGCGTCCGTGTCGCGCTCTCCTGGTTCAGGGAGGTTCCCACGGACGCCGGATGAGCTGCGGGTGGTCGTGATCGACAACGTCCGGCCGGCCTGACAGGCTGGGACGGAGTGGAATGGAGGCAGCGTGACACCGATGGAAGCGACGACCGAGGTCGAGGAGAACGCGGTGGTCCTCCGGGTCACCGGAGAGGTCGACTCCTACACCGCACCGCTCCTGCACGAGCACATGGCCGCGGCCTTCAAGAAGGCGGCCAGCGCCGGGCTCGCGGTCGTCCTGGACATGTCCGGCGTCTCGTTCCTGGCCTCGTCCGGTCTCTCGGTGCTGGTCGAGTACCACCTGCGCGGCGCGGAGAAGGGCACACCGCTGCGGGTGGTGGCTCCGGCCGGGAGCGTCCTGCGCGCTCTGCGCGCGACCACGTTGACCGAGCTGCTCGAGCTCTACTCCAGCGTGTCCGAGGCGCTGCGGCGCTCGCGGTAGGCAGTGGCTTCGCCCTCGGTGGCGAGCGCCTGCCGTAACGCCGTGCGCAACGCGGTGGTGGCTTCCACCCGCGGCTGGAGGATCAGCGCGGCGAGAAGGCTTCCTCGGCCGGCTGCTCGTGCCCCATCGCCACGGCCTGGGCGAGCAGGGTGAGCGCGGCCTGGGAGGGTGATCCCGGGTCCGCCGTGACGACGGTCAGCGTCTGGTCCGGGGCGTGCGGGATGCGCAGTGTCTGCTGCTTCACCACGATCTCCCCGGCGACGGGGTGGTGCATGTGGTGCGCGGTGCTGGCGCAGGCGCGCACCCGGTGGTCCGCCCACATCGTGGCGAACTCGGGGCTCTTGGTCGCCAGCTCACCGACGAGTGCGCTCAGCTCGCGGTCATCGGGGTGCTTGCCGGCGGTCAGGCGGAGGTTGCCGACCACGGCACGGGCCTTGAGCGTCCAGTTCTCGTACATGGCTCGGGTGTGCGCGTCCAGGAAGACCAGCCTGGTCATGTTCGGGCGGTCCGCGGGTCGCTGGGGGCTGGAGTGGTCGAGGTGCCCGGCGAAGAAGGCGTGGCCCAGCGGGTTCCACGCCAGCACGTCGCCGCGCCTGCCCAGCAGGATCGCCGGCTGGGCGAGGGAGGCGATGAGCTCGGCGGTGTCGGGCGAGACGCGCTCGGCCGGTGGCTTCGGGGCCGAGCGGTGGCGTCGTGGCTGGGCCAGTTCACGCAGGTGCGCGTGCTCGTCGGCGTTGAGCTGCAACGCGCGGGCGAGCGCCGCCACCACCTCCTGCGAGGCGTGCAGCGCCTGGCCCTGTTCCAGCCGGACGTAGTAGGAGGCGCTCACGCCGGCCAGACCGGCGACCTCCTCACGGCGCAGGCCGGGGACCCGTCGCCGTTCACCGTAGGTCGACAGGCCGACCTGCTCCGGTCGCAGCCGCGCCCGGCAGGCCTGGAGGTACTCGGCCAGCTGTCCGCTCATACGGCCAGTATGCGCACACCGGCCACGCCCAGCCTGACCACGTCAGTGGTAGGCAGGAGCGGGTCTGGTTGCCCGCGGCCGGGGTTCGCAGCATCGACGGCATGGACACGATCGAACTGGGTGAGGTCACCGTCACCCGCGTGTGGGAGTACTACGGCTCGGTGGAGCTGACGCCCGAGCAGTTCTTCCCGGACATCCCGCGGCAGGACTGGGAGGACCAGGCCGGGTGGCTGGTGCCGGAGTTCCACGACCCGGCCACCGGCACCGTGCGCGCCGCGATCCAGACCTGGCTGCTGCGCAGCGAGGGCAGGACGATCCTCGTCGACACCGGGGTCGGCAACGGCAAGGAGCGCCCGTACTCGCCGGTCTGGAGCCACCTCGACACGGACTTCCTGGACAACCTCGCCCGCGCCGGCGTCCGCCCCGAGGACGTGGACGTCGTCATCAACACCCACCTGCACGTCGACCACGTCGGCTGGAACACGCGTCTCGAGGACCGCGCCTGGGTGCCGACCTTCCCCAACGCCACCTACCTGATGCCGAAGGACGACTTCGACTTCTGGAACCCCGCGAACAACAGGGCGCAGGTGCTCGGCCGCGGCAACCAGAACGTCTTCGAGGACAGCGTCGCCCCCGTGCACCAGGCCGGCCTGACCCGGCTGTGGGAGCACGGCCACCGGATCGACGCCCACCTGCGCCTGGAACCGGCCCCCGGCCACACGCCGGGCAGCAGCGTCCTGACCCTCGCCTCCGGCACCGACCGCGCGGTGTTCGTGGGCGACCTGATGCACACCCCGGTGCAGGTCCTCGAACCGGACGCCAACAGCTGCTTCTGCGAGAACCCCGCCGAGGCCCGCGCCACCCGCCGCAGGATCCTGGGTGAGGCCGCGGACACCGGCACCCTCGTGTTCCCTGCGCACTTCCCCGGCGGGGGCGCCGTGGAGGTCGTCCACGACGGAGGCACGTTCGGCATCAAGGACTGGGCGCCCTTCTCCCCGTACGAGGAGAGGTGAGGCGGGTGGAGGTCGTCACCACCCGAGGCGCCGTGCGCGGGCTGAGCCAGGACGGGACCGCCGTTTTCCGCGACATCCCCTACGCCGCACCGCCTTCCGGTGCCGGCCGGTTCGCGCCGCCCGCGGAACACGAGCCGTGGCACGATGTTCGCGACGCGACCGGGTTCGGGCCCACCGCTCCGCAGGCGCGGCGCGTGCTGGGCAGCATGGACCCGAGCGCCTACTTCGGTGAAGGCTGGCACCGCGGCGAGGACTACCTCACCGTCAACGTCCGGACCCCCGGCCCCGCGGCCACCGGCCCCGCGGCCACCGGCCTGCCCGTCACGGTGTTCGTGCACGGCGGCGGGTTCGTCGCGGGATCCGGCCGCGCCGAGCTGTACGACGGGTCGGCGTTCGCCCGTGACGGCGTCGTGTTCGTCACCGTCGACTACCGCCTCGGCATCGCCGGGTTCCTCGACCTCCCCGGCGCACCCGCCAACCGCGGCCTGCTCGACGTGGTCGCGGCCCTGCGCTGGGTGCGGGAGAACATAGCCCGTTTCGGCGGCGATCCCGGCACCGTCACGGTGTTCGGCCAGTCCGCGGGAGCCACCGTCGTCAGCGGGCTGCTGGCCACGCCCGAGGCCGCCGGTCTGTTCCGGCGCGCGATCGTCCAAAGTGAAACGGCCTGGGCGCCTTCTCCTCCGAGCAGGCGTCCCTCGTCACCCACGCCGCCGCCGGGCTCCTCGGCATCGGGGCGACCGCCGACGCCTTCGCGGAGATCTCCGACGAACGGCTCGCCGAGACGGCGTCACGGCTCGCGGGCATCGACCTGCACACCGCGACGCACACCGATCCGCTGGTCGGGCTGAGCCCGTTCAGCCTGGTCCTCGACAAGCAACCGGCGGACGCGATCGCCGCCGGGGCCGACCTCCTCATCGGCAGGAACACCGAGGAGGGCAACCTCTACCTGGTCCCGTTCGGCACGTACGCCGGCTCGACCAGCGCCGACGTCGAGGCCTTGGCGGCGAAGGCGCACCCCGACCCGGTGCGGCTGGTCGAGACCTATCGCGCACAGCGGCCCACCGCCACCGACGGGGAGATCCGTTCCGCCGTCCTGGCAGACGCCCTGTTCGGTGCGGGCACCTGGGCGCTGACCGAGGCGCACGCCGGCTCTGGCGAGGCCACGTTCGCCTACGAGTTCGCCTGGCGCTCGCCCGCGCTCGACGGACAGCTCGGTGCCACGCACTCGGTCGAGCTCCCGTTCGTGTTCGGGCGGACCGATCTCCCCGCGCTACGCGGACCGAACCGGTTGCTGGGCGACGACGAGCCACCGGCGTCCCTCGTCACGCGGGTCCACGACAGCCGGGTCCGCTTCGCCCGCACCGGAGATCCCGGCTGGCCGCGCTACACCGCGGACCGGCGCGCCACCATGCGGTTCGACGTGGACAGCGACACCGTCGACGACCCGCGCGGGGCGGAACGGCAGGTGTGGAACCGTTCCGCCGGCCTCACTGCCGCGATCCGCCCGAAGACGCCAGTGCGTCGTTGATCGGTCCGCAGAGCGCGCGGGCGCCGTTCCTCAGCGCCAGTAGTCGTTCGCCGCCGCGATGGTGGCGTACTCCGTCGCCACGACCTGAGCGATGGCGATCAGGCTGTGGTGGTCCTCCGCGTAGACGAGCCTCAGGCGCTGACGGACGTCCGCGTCCGGCTGGGTCGCCTTCACGATCAGCCTGGCGAGTTTGACGGCGAGAGCGCGTCCTTCCTCAGGGGTGGCGGTGATCAGGGTGTTGCCGGGTACCAGTTCCATCGGTGTCTCCTCATCTGGTTCGCGCTGACGATCAGCGCGAAGTTCCTCTGTCGAGGCTGTCCGGGGGATCAGCTGCCGTCGGCTCGGCGGGGCAGCACGTCGATGACCGCGGAGAAGTCCCTGTCCCCCAGGCCGGACGTGCCCAGACGCGCGTACAGGTCGTGCACCGCGGACGCCAGGGGCAGGTCGAGCCCGACGCTCGCGGCCGCGCTCAGCGCGAGGTCGAGGTCCTTGCGCATGAGGTCGCCCTTGAACCCCGGCCGGAAGCCGTGGTCGGCCGGACTGCTGTCCACCACGCCCGGCACCGGCGGGCGGGTGCGCAACGACCAGCTGTCGCCGGAGCTGGTGGTGCTCACGTCGTAGAGCAGCCGCGGGTCGACCCCGAGGGCCTGGCCGAGCCGGAAGCTCTCCGCCACGGCCACCATCGAGGTCGCCGCCATGACCTGGTTGGCCAGCTTCACCGTGGAGCCCATGCCCGACCCTCCACAGTGGATGATCCGCGCGCCCAGCACGGACAGCAGCTCCCTGCTCCTGTCGAGCACGTCGGCGCCGCCGCCGACCATGATGGTCAGGGAACCGTCCGCGGCTCCCTGGCTGGACCCGCTGACGGGGGCGTCGAGCACCGCCACTCCCCTGGCCCGCGCCACCGTCGCGACGTTCCGGCTCGTCATCGGGTTGATCGTGCTCATGTCGATGAGGACGCTGCCCGGCGAGGCCGCGGCCAGCACGCCGTCCTGGCCCGTGGTGGCGTCCAGGACGTGCTGGCTGTTCGGCAGCATGGTGATGACGAACGCGGCGTCGCGGGCCGCGTCCTGCGGTGAGGCCGCGCCGCGCGCTCCCGCGTCCAGAAGCGGTTGCATCGCCGCGAGATCTTTGTCGTAGACCGCGAGTCTCCATCCTGCGGAGAGCAGGCGGCTCGCCATCGGCCGTCCCATCGTGCCCAGGCCGATGAAGGCCACACGCGGTGAGGTGTCCGTGGTCATTGTCGACGTTTCTCCTTGCTGCATAGGATGATCACGTGAACGTGCTGGTGAAGCTCTGCTCGGGCGGCGACGGCGGTCCACCGGTGGTGTGCTTCCCACCGGCGGGGTGCGGTTCGGGCTGGTTCCGGCCCCTGGCGTCCGCGCTGGGGCCGGGGACCGAGGTGTACGCGGTCGAGCTGCCCGGCCACGGCCGGCGCCTGCGGGAGGCGCCGCTGGCCGACGCACGGGCCGTTCTCGACGAGGTGACCGCGGCCCTCGACGAACTGATCGGCGGACCGTGCGTGCTGTTCGGGCACAGCATGGGCGGCCTGATCGCGTACGAGACCGCCCGTGCGATCTCCGATCCGTCGCTGCTGGTCGTCTCCGGCTGTCAGGCGCCCAGCCTCAGAAGTGCGCTGCCGCGCCGTCACGAGCTTTCCGACGACGCCCTGGTCGCCTCCATGGTCGATCTGGGCGCGGCAGCGGAACCGTTCGAGGTGGAGGAACTGCGCCGCATCGTCCTGCCGCTGCTGCGCGCCGACCTGCGGCTCGTGGAGACGTGGCCACTGGTGGAGCGTCCGCCGATCGAGATCCCGATCCTGGTGCTGGCCGGCACCCAGGACCCCGACGCCCCGCCGCGGGACGCGGTCGCGTGGGCCGCGGAGACCACCGCCCGGTGTGAAGTCGTGGCGCTGGACGGCGACCACTTCTTCCCCGAGCGCCAACCCCAGGAGATCGCCGCACTGCTGCGCACGGCTCGTTCGGCCGTCTAGGCCTGGTCGTGCGGCTCCAACCAGACGATCTTGCCGTAGGTGACGGCGAGGTGGGTCATGCCGGGCCCGTCCGGCGTCGCGCCGTGCCAGTGGTCCTCGTCGGGCGGACAGGCGACCGCGTCACCCGCCCGCACGACGACGGGTTCCTGGCCGCGCGACTGCACGTAGCCCTCCCCCTCGGTGACGAACAGCAGCTGACCGCCGGTGTGCCGGTGCCAGCTGTTGCGGGCGCCGGGTTCGAACCGCACGAGCAGCACGCTGGCCTCGTCGGGCGGGGCGCCCACGGTCAGCTCTCGCAGAGCCGTGGTGCCGGTGAAGTGCTCGTGGTACCGCTGCGGCAGAGGGGGAATCTCCTGCAGGGCGTTCGAGCTGATGAATTCCACGGTGGATCCTCCTGGGTGAGTGTCAGACGGTTCGGGTGCAGAGCGCGGCCAGGGCCGACGCGGTGGGCGACGCGAGGAAGTCGTCCAGCTTGAGCTCGTAGCCGTGCTCGCGGTGCAGCTGCGACAACATGCGGACGGCGGCCATCGAGGTGCCGCCGAGTTCGAAGAAGTCAGCGGTTCCACCAGGTTCGCTGCCCACGGCGTGCTGCCACGCCTCGGCGAGTCCCGGCACCGATTCCGGGTCGACCGCGTCGGCGGGAGCGGCCGGTGTCACCGGCGCAGGTCCGGTGCGCACCTCCACCGAGACGCCTTCCGCGCCGAGGAACGAGTCCAGTGCCTGGCGCAGCCGTTGCCGTGCCGTGAGCGGAGGGATCGGCGGCCGCACCTCTGGCCGGGTGGCCGGTCGTCGCGAAGTCGTCTGCCGGAAGGCGTACAGGTTGACGAAACCGGTGCCCTCCAACGCGGGCACGTCGGTGAGGTGGCAGGTGAACCCGGCGTTCTCCAGCAGGTCCACGAGTGCACGCCGGTCGCTCGTGGTGTGCACCTCCATGACGACGTTGCCGATCTTCGCCAGGTCCTCCGGCCGCAGGTGGCCGAGGATGTCGAGCTCCGCCCCTTCCGCGTCCAGCTTGAGCAGGTCGACGTAGGTGAGTCCGAGCTCGTCGAACGCGTCGGACAGGCGACGGACCTCGACCGGCACCTCGATCGCGCCGCTGACCCGGTCGGCGGCGACCTGGTCGACGACGTCCGTGCCGCCCTCGTCGGCGGCGACACCGATCGCGGCACGCATCGCCGACCGGTCCGCGTCGGGGTCGGCGTTCAGGCTCGAGAACACCGAGGCCGCCGGGTAGACCGTCATGGTGGTGCGGCCCGACTCCGCTCCGACGGCCCAGGGCAGGCACGTCACCGGGAGGGCGAGGTCCTCCACGTTGGCGACCAGCGCGGCGTAGGCGTCGGGTGCGGGCTCGAAGGCCACCACCCGGCAGTCCGGTAGCCACCGCGCCATCGACAGGCAGAACATGCCGATGTTCGCGCCGATGTCCAGCACCACGGCGTCCGGGGGCAGGTCGAGCGCCTCTGGCCGGTAGGCGCGGTCGACGAGGATCTCCTGGTAGAGGTAGGTCGTCTCGTAGTGGTTCAGGTCGGTGACGACGGTCCCGTCCGGCAGTGCGCAGGTGCCCAGGCCACTCGGGGTCGGGGCGACCCACACGACCGCCCGCAGCCGGCCGGAGGACTCCACCCGCACCTCGACGTGCTCGACCCCCTTGTTGTGCTTGAGGAAATCGCGCACCCGCGTCGCCAGACCGGCGAGGTCACGGCGCCGTCGTCCCACGGCCGCCACCAGTGCGGCGGGATCCGTCTCCTCCCGCGCTGTCATGAGCGTGCCCCTTCTCGTTCGGCCGGGCTGTTCGGGTCGATGACCACCAGGAGCTGGCTGTCCGCCTGCTCGCTGACGTCGAGGGCCCGTTGGGTGAGGAAGTCGATCGCGAGCTCGTTGCGCCCCGTGGGCCGCACTCGGACGCGGGTGTGGGAGAAACCGGCGTCCGCACCTGCTTGTACCGCGGTGTCCAGCAACGTTTCCGCGACGCCCCGGTTCAACGCCCGGCAGCTCATCATCAGGGCGTCCACGTGCCAGTCGCCATCGGTCTCCCCGGCCACCGCGGCGCCCACCACGCCGTAGTCGCCGAACCGGTCCCGCAGCGAGACGACCCAGCCCGGTGCACCGTCACGCAGCGCCGCGGCCACCTGGGCGGACGTCATAGTCGCGCTGGTGAACTGGTTGGTCCTGGCGGCCAGCTGTTCGATGCGCCGCCAGTGCGCCTGCTCCGCCGGGACCACCTCGACGACGGTCTCCAGCCTGGCGTTCAGCTCCTCGGGACTGCTGACGGTGGCGACCTGCTGGGCGCGCAACGCATCGCCGCGATAGCTCTGGTTGCGCAACCGGTCCGCTTGCGTGGTGAAGAACCTGTCGAACTGGGGGCTCCTCCTCAGGACCGCGAGCGCGTCCGCGTCGTCGGGCAGGTGGACCACGCCGGTCGACGGCAGCGCCTCGGCGGTCTGCGCGCAGGTCAGGGCGTCGTCGTCGACGAGGACGAAGCTGTCGACGCCGACGCCGAGCTCCGCCGCCAGCGAGATCAGGTTCTCCCACTTGGGAAACCAGTTCACGCGCCGGCTGACGAAGTGCTCCGGGGTCAGCAGCAGGTCGCCGGCCCGTTCGGCGAACGCGCGGTCCACGCTCGCCGGGTCGTTGCGGCTGCAGATCACCAGCACGAACCCGGCGTCGTGGCGTTCCCGCAGGAACCGCTGGACCTGCCGGTACCGGTCGTCGATCGTGAGCTCGGCCGGGTCGAGATCGCCGCAGGCGCCACCCCACAGCGTGTAGTCGCAGTCGACGGCGATCACCTTGCGCGGCTTGGCACGCAGCGATGCGACCACACGCGACAGTCCCAGTGCGACCGCCGCGAACGCCTCGTCGGTGAACGGCACGTCGGCGAGCGCGGCACCACGGGTGTCGAACGGATCGGCGACGCCGTAGGCGTGGAACCAGTCCGCGGCCCGCACCGCGGCGAGGCCTTCCACTCCCGTCAGGTGGCCGATCATCTCCAGGTCGCCGGCCTCCGAGGAGTCCGGGAACACGCACACCACGAGGTGGCTCGAGTGGCGTGCGGCGAAGTCAGCCGCCGCGTCCGCCACCTGCCTGACCCCCGCACCCGCCCAGTCGCCCGGCCGCGTCAGCACCACGTTCACGCCGGTGGTGTTGCGCGCGAAGGCGCTCCCGGGATCGAGCAGCTGCTCCACGACCTGCCCGTACGCCGCCGGCGTGACCGTCCCGGCGAACCCGGGGTCCTCGTTGAGGTGGTCGAGCAGTGCGATCAGGGGCGTACTCGTGAAGCTGGACGCGACCACGACGTCGGGTTCGTCCGCTAAGTCTTCGGTCGAGTTTCCGACCATCATCTCTCCTTTCCGAGCATAATTTGGCAGTGCCAACTAAAGAAGGTGCGGTGTCCCGACAAGGTGTTCTTGACCGTATTTCAGAACAAGCGCTGTTCAGCGCCCTGAATCAGAGATTTCAGCTGCGAACTTCGTGATCGGGGCACGTCACGCGAATCTCGGCGTCACCGAAAGCCGCGTCCACGAAATTGCAGTGGTACGGGCGCGATTCATCCCCGGGATGGGCGTTCGGGACGAAGAAGCGACACGTGGGACACATTCGCGAAGTCGGGATCAGGCTGCGGCTCTCGAGCTCGCGCATCAGCCTCGTGCTGACGCGGAGAATCGCCGCCAAGTCCTGGGGGGACAAGGTCTCGACCGCCTCGACGAGACTTTCGGAGAAGACGTTCACCCGCTCCGCCTCCGCCTCGCCCGCGGGTGTCAGCCTCAACAGCCGGGCCCGTGCGTCGGCCATGTCCGCGGTGGCGTCGACCAGCCCCTTCTTCCGCAGCACCCGCACCGCGTCGGAGATCGTCGGCGCCGTAGATGCCAGCGCCGTCACGATGTCGCTCTGCCGGAGCACGGCCGAGTCGCGCCGGAACAGGGCGATGATGTCCGCCTGCAACGGGCTGAGGTTGTGCGGACCGGCGTTGCGCACCGCTTCCATCCGCGTGGCCTGACCGAGCCTGGCCAGCGCGGCCAGCAGCTGGGTGTTCGGCGGAAAACCCGGCACGTCCGGCATGTGATCGGCCTTTCCGCTCGACGCCCCGCGGCGTGATGTCGCGAATGGATCCTACGCGCCCGAGATCAACAGCAGCCCGCCGGTGAGCAGGGCGGCTGCTTTGACGATTTCGAACAGGACGTAAACGAGGTGCGCTCTTGAACGAGGGAGCTGTTCACCGGCCATGGCCCTGGTGGTGCGACGGGTCAGCCTGGGCCGGACGAGGACGAGTTGCGCCGCCAGCACCACCACGGCAATCACAATCGGGATCACCGCGTCCGTTCCGGCCGCCCCCGCCACGAAGATCACCACCAGAATCAGCGCGAGAACGGATTCCACGGTGTTGAGCGCACGAAAGACCACTCTGCCGATACCGATCCCGATGCGGACGGTGACGTCAGGAGCGCGGAACCGCAAAGGCGCCTCGATGAACGAGATGGCCACCACGTGCCCCAGCCACAGGAACACCACGGCGAGCACGGCAGCGACCGCGGTGGTCACGGCGCGCCCTCTGCTCTCGATCCGGTTCTCACTCGTTCTCCCATTCCCCGTGTTATTTGGCAGTGCCAATCATCTTGCCGATGACGGTCCGGCGCAAGGGGTGATCGCCTCGGCGAGACTCAGCTCACATCCGAAACGCGGCCCTGCGACGGGCGGTGGGACGAACAGGACGCGGCCGGCCGGTTCGCTCACCACGCACGTGCCGCCGATGCTCGCGTCGTGGAGCGCCTCAGGCGATTGACGGCGTCTTCGCCGTCAGCTCTCGTTGTCTCCAGACCGCGCGTACGCGTGGCTCGCCTGGACGAGTCGCCACACCACTTCGAGCTCGTCGGCATCGCGCGGCCCGAAGAGCATCACGAGCGTCGGGTGGGCGAGACCCAGTGCCACAGCGGGATGTCGCTCTCCCCTGCCGGTCGCGATGACCTCGCGGGCCACGGCCGACGGCAGCGCGAGGTGGAGGCTGCCGCTGCCGTCGCCGTGCAGGTGGGTGAACTCCGTCTCCACCAGGAAGGCGTCGGCGGGTCCCGTCGCGGTGGCCTGGTCGAGGTGCAGGGCACGCGACGAGGGCATGGAGATCTTGCTCCTGCCGGTCCGGATGCCGGTCAGCGCGGCCATCCGGCGCCACAGCTCGGCCTGGATGCCGGCCGGGGCGAACTGGTCGAGCTGCACATGTGGCGTCTCCGGGGTCGCCCGTGGTGGAGCTGGTGTTCGGGCGCTGGACCTCGCACGTCCTGTGGACCTTGGCGAACCACGGCAGGATGAGGTTCGGCGAGCTGCGGGAGCACATTTCGGCCGTCACGCCCAAGGTGCTGACCCAGCGGCTGCGCCAGCTGGAGCGCGACGGGTTCATCTCGCGCGCCTACCACCCCGAGATGCCGCCGCGCGTCGAGTACGAGTGCACGCCGCTGGCGATCTCGCTCCGGCCGATCTTCACCCAGATCGTCGAGTGGTCCGACGCGCACCTCGACGACGTGCGCGAGGCTCGCCGGCAGTTCGACGGCGGTGTCGCGGCAGATCAGCTTTGAGCGTCCACAACAGACCTGGTCATGGCGTGCGCGCTGCCGAGGTACGTCGCGGGGTCGCAGAGCCGCTCGATCCGTTCCGCGCCAAGCGTTTCCGCGACGACCGGGTGTGCCTGGAGCTCGGTGGCCAGGTCGCTGCCGCTGTCGATCACGCGGCTGCACGCGGCGTACACGAGCTCGTGGGCCTGCTGGCGGCCGAGAGCCGGGGCGAGCGCCATCATCACGGCCTCCGCCATGACGAGGCCTCCGGTGAGGCCGAGGTTGGCGCGCATCCTGTCCTCGTTCACCCGCAGACCGGCGATGAGGTGCGTGGTCTGGGCGAGCGAGGAGGACAGCAGCAGGAACGCCTCGGGGAGGACGGCCCATTCGACGTGCCACGGGCCGGTGGCGCGCTCGAAGTCCTGCACCATCGCGTCGAGCATCGCCGACGCCTTGTCCCGCAACAACTTGGCGGCGGCGACCACCAGCTCGCTGGAGATCGGGTTGCGCTTCTGCGGCATGGTGGAGCTCGCGCCCCTGCCAGGGGCGAAGGGCTCGGCCAGCTCCCCGAACTCGGTCGAGCAGAGCAGCGCCACATCGGCTCCGATCTTGCCGGCGGACCCGCCGATCGAGGCCAGGAGGCCGACGATCTCGACCAGGCCGTCGCGGGCGACGTGCCAGGTGATCTCCGGGTCGCGCAGGCCGAGTTCGGCCGCCAGTTCGGCGCGCACCCGCAGGCCCTCCGAACCGAGTGAGGCCAGAGTGCCCGCGGCACCACCGAACTGCACCATCAGGTCCCGTTCCCGCACGGCGGCGAGGCGGTCGGCGTGGCGGTCCAGCGCCGAGAGCCACACGGCCACGCGGTAGCCGAACGTGATGGGCAGGGCATGTTGCAGGTGAGTGCGTCCAGCCGTGATGGTGTCGATGTGCGCCGCCGCCAGGTCACGCAGACATGCCCGCAACCGGTCGAGCTGCGTTTCGACCAACCCGAGGGCGGCGGAGCACTGGAGCATCATCGCGGTGTCCATGACGTCCTGGGTGGTGGCGCCCCAGTGCAGGAAACCTCCTGAGGCGCCGCACTGCTCGGCGAGCTGCCTGACGATCGGCAGAACGGGATAGCCGACGTTCTCGGTGTCCACGCGGAGCCGTTCGCGGTTCAGGAGCGCGGAGTCGCACGACGCCGCGATCTCCTCCGCCGCCTCCTGCGGGATGACTCCGACTCGTGCCTGTGCCGTCGCCAAGGCGACCTCGGTGCGCACCACCGCGTCCACAAAGGACTGGTCGTTGAACACCGCGCGCATGTCCGGCGTCCCGAACATGTCGCGGAACAGGAACGAGTCGAACACCGTGCTGGCCGCCATCACACCCGCTCCCCCGCGTCGATGGCGACGTACTTCTGCTCCAGGTACTCGTCGATGCCCGTGTTGCCACCCTCGCGGCCCACACCGGACTGCTTCATCCCGCCGAACGGGGCGCTGGGATCGGACACGTAGCCGCGGTTGAGGCCGATCATGCCGGTCTCGAGCTCCTCGACCATGCGCAACGCCCGGCCGAGGTCCTGGGTGTAGAGGTAGCTCACGAGGCCGAACTCGGTGTCGTTGGCCACGCGCAGCACCTCGGCCTCGGAGGTGAAGGTCTGGATCGCGGCGACCGGACCGAAGATCTCCTCACGGCTGATCCGCGCGCCTTCCGGCACGTCGGTGAGCACGGTGGGCGGGTAGAAGTAGCCGGGGCCGTCCGGGACCTCTCCTCCTGCCCGCAGCCGTGCGCCCGCGCCGATCGTCTCCCCGACCAGGTCCGCGACGCGGGACCGCTGCCGGTCGTCGATCATCGGACCCATGTCGGTCGCGGGATCCGTTCCCGCTCCCACGACGATGGAACCCATGCGCGCCACGAGCTTCTCGCTGAACTCCTCCGCGACGCCGGCGTGGACGTGGAAGCGGTTGGCCGCGATGCACGCCTCGCCGACGTTGCGGAGCTTGGCGGTGATCGCGCCCTCCACTGCGGCGTCGACGTCGGCGTCGCGGCAGACGATGAACGGCGCGTTGCCGCCCAGCTCCATGGAGGTGCGCAGGACGGTGCCGGCCGCCTGGGCCATCAGCAGCCTGCCCACCGGGGTGGAGCCGGTGAAGGACAGCTTGCGCAGCCGTCCGTCGCGCAGCAGCGGTTCGGTGACCGCCGCGGCCTGCGTGGTCGGGACGACGTTGAGGACGCCGTCCGGCAGCCCGGCCTCCCTCAGCACGTCCGCCAGGGCCGCCGTCGTCAGCGGTGTCTGCGCCGCGGGCTTGACGATCATCGCGCAGCCGGCCGCGACGGCCGGGCCGATCTTGCGCGCGGGCATCGCCAGCGGGGCGTTCCACGGGGTGATCAGCAGGCAGGGACCGACCGGCTGACGCGTGACCAGCACGCGGGCGGTCCCGTCCTCGCTGATCTTCCAGGTGCCGTCGATCCGGACGGCCTCCTCGCCGAACCAGCGCAGGTAGTGGGCGCCGTAGGTCACCTCGGCCCTCGACTCGGCCAGCGACTTGCCCATCTCGAGGGTGATGAGCAGGGCGAACTCGTCGATGCGCTCGATCAGCAGGTCGTGCGCCCGGCGCAGGACCTCACCGCGGACGCGCGGAGGGGTGCCCGCCCAACGGCGTTGTGCGGCGTCGGCGGCGTCGAGCGCGGCCAGGGCGTCGGCCGGCGTCGCGTCGGCCACCTCGCACAACGCCTGGCCGGTGGCCGGGTTCTCGACCACGAACGTCCCACCGCCCGTGGCCGGGCGCCACCGCCCGGCGACGAGCAGTCCTTTCCGGACTCGGTCGATCACGTCACTCCTCCTCGGTCAGCGCGGCGACGATCTCGTCGGCCATCGGGGCGCTCGACGCGGGGTTCTGGCCGGTGAAGAGGTTGCGGTCCCGGACGGTGTAGGCCTGGTAGGCCGGTCCACCCGAGTGCAGCGCGCCCTTCTCCCTCAACGCGCCGGCCAGCAGCCAGGGAGCGTTTTCGGCGGTACCGAACAGTTCCTCCTCCTCGTCGGTGAAGGCCGCCATCTTCCGGCCGGCGAACACCCACGCGCCGTTCCCGTCGACCGCGGAGAGCAGCCCGGCGGGTCCGTGGCAGACCGCACCGATGACCTTCCCCGCCGCGTCCGCCTCGACGAGCAGCTTGCCGAGGTCGGCGTCGCGGTAGAGGTCCACCACGGGGCCGTGGCCGCCGGGGAGCACGACGGCGGCGTAGTCGCCGGCGCTGACCTCGTCGAGCTTCAGCAACGGGCCGAACTCCCGCAGCGCGCGTTCGGCGTGCTGGACGTGGTGCGCGCAGTCCGGACCCGCGATCTCCGGGTCGGCGCTGTGCGCGTCGAGCGGCTGGAGCACGCCGCCGGGCGAGGCGAAGTCGACGGTGAAGCCCGCCTCGGTGAACTTCTCGTGCGGGGCGGCCACCTCCTCGGCCCAGTACCCCGTCGGGTAGGCGGAGCCGTCGGTGCGCTCCCAGACGTCGGCGGCGGACATGACGATCAGGATCTTGCTCATCTGCTGGTTCCTCTCCGGAAGGCGGATCAGGCGGGGAAGTCGCTCGCGGACGCGGTCAGGGCGGCGGCGTCGAGGTTCGCCTGCAGCGCCTGGACCTTGGCCGTGGCGTAGGCGTGCGAGTCAGACCCGAGGACCTGGCGCAACGGCCCCTCGCCGGACACGACGCGCTCGATCATCAGCCGGGCGCCCCTGACCGGGTCTCCGAGCTGGTTCCCCTGCAGCTTCAGGTGGTTCTCGACCATCTCGCGGATCGCCGGGTAGGCCGCGGTGGTCTCGTCGGGCAGCGCGAGCGAGTCGGTGGTGAGGAAGTCGGTGCGGAAGTACCCGGGCTCGACGATGGTGACCTCCACGCCGAACTCGGCGACCTCACCGGCGAGCGCCTCGGTGAGGCCTTCCAGCGCGTACTTGCCGGCGCAGTAGAGCCCCCAGCCGGGGACCGAGGTCAGGCCGAGCACCGAGGACACGTTGACGACGTGGCCGCGGCGCTGCTCGCGCAGGATCGGCAGGGTGGCGCGCAGGACGTTCCACACGCCGACGACCTGTACGTCGAGCATGTCGCGGACATCGCGGTCGGTGGTCTCCTCCACCGCGGCGAGGTAGCCGTAGCCGGCGTTGTTGACGACGACGTCGAGGCCGCCGAAGCGTTCGGTGGTCTGCCGGACGGCCTGCGCGACGGCGGCTTCGTCGCGCAGGTCGACGGCGAGCGGCAGCAGCCGGGTGGTGTCCGCGCCGGTGCCCAGGGAGTCGAGGAGGCGCTCGGTCGAGCGGGTGGTGGCGGCGACGTTGTCACCGCGGTCGAGGAGCTGACGGACGAGTTCGAGACCGAGGCCGCGGGAGGTGCCGGTGACGAACCAGGTGGCGGGGCGTTCAGCGGGGAAGGTCATGGCTCAAGACTGGTCCAGGAGGAAGTCCTCTTGGGACGCATCTCGGGCCCTGTGCGACCTCGGACTCGCGAACCCAGGACTGAGAGGTCCACTCGCAGACCCGGGTCCTCGACGACAATGGGGTCATGACCGGTCTCAACCGCGAACTCGCCGACTTCCTGCGACGCGCACGCAGCCAGGTCGACCCCTCCCGAGCCGGCCTGCCCTCCGACGGCAGGGTCCGGCGCGTGAAAGGCCTGCGGCGCGAGGAAGTCGCCCTGCTCGCCGGCGTGTCCACGGACTACTACGCCCGGCTCGAACAGGGCAGGCGCATCACCCCGTCGGCGGCCGTCGTCGAGGCCATCGGCCGCGCCCTCGAACTGGACGAGGCAGGGCGCACGCACCTGCGGGACCTGATCGGCCTGCCCACCAACCCGTCGCCCCGCCGTTCGCGCGCCGTGCAACGGGTCCGCCCCGGTCTGTACCAGCTGATCGACGCGCTCGACGGCGAACCGGCGCTCGTCCTCGGGCGGCGCACCGACGTGCTCGCGGCGAACCGGATGGCGAAGGCGCTGTTCGCGGACTTCGACAAGATCCCGCCGAAGGAGCGCAACTACGCGCGCTGGATCTTCCTCGACGAGGACGCGCGGTCGCTGTTCGTCGACTGGCGCGACCAGGCCCGCGCCGCGGTGGAGAGCCTGCGGTTCGAGGTCGGCAGGGATCCCTCCGACGCCGCGACGACCGCCCTCGTCGCCGAGCTCCGCGACCGCAGCCCGGACTTCGACCAGTGGTGGGAGCAGCACCGCGTCCACCAGCGCACCTACGGCTCGAAGCGGCTGCGCCACCCGCTGGTCGGCGAGCTGACCGTCGACTACGAGTCCTTCGTGCTCCCCGGCGACCCGGACACGATGCTGTACGTCTACACCACCGAGCCCGGCTCGCCGTCGAGGCAGGCTATGGACATCCTGGCCAGCTGGACGGGGTCCGGTGCGCGGCTGAGCAGAGAGTCCTGACGGTGCCTACACATCATCGAAACGGCCGTCGAGCTCTCCTTTGGGCAGCACCTCGGTCGAGTTGTGCTCACGGACGATCCGCCACCCGTCGGCCGTGCGGCGCCAGACCAGCGAGGTCGTGGTGCGGATGTCCGTGACGGCTTCCGGCGTGACGATCCGCGCCACGAACCGCAGCGTGGACGCGGCCAGATCGCCGTCGGCGAGGGCGTGCGGACCGTCGTCGACGGCGTGGTGCGCGGAGAGCATCCCGCGGAAGGCGGGCTCCCAGATCGAGCCGTACCCGGCCGCGGTCGTCGCCACCCGGTGCTCGGGGTCGAAGTCGTCGTAGAGGCGCAGATCCGCGGAGCCGAAGTCGTAGAACTCGCCGAAGACGCGCCGGAAGCCGAAGGGCTCGTCCCCCTCGCGACGGTCCCAGCCGAACACCCACCGCTCGTGCAGATCCGCGATCACCTGGTCGTTGTCCATGATCTCGACGCTAGGACCGCGGGCGTGCTTCCGGCAGGACGCGTCACACCCACCCACCGCCTCGGGAACCGGACGGGCTCCTCAGCCGACCGCGAACCTACTGCGGGCTCCACGCCGCCAGACGAACCCGCAGGCGCCGCAACGCCTCCGCCGTCGACTCGGCAACGACCGGAGCGGTCAAGGCACACAGCGCGAGGTCGATGTGCTCCAGCACGGCCGCACGGGCACGCAGGCTCGACTGCGCGAACGCCTGGAAGTACTCCTCGGCCACGGTGTGCACGTTCCCGTCCAGGTTCCCGGAGATCAGCGCGTCGGCCAGCATCGCGTCGGCCGGCGTGACACGGGACCAGAAGTCGGGCCGTCGCACCGCGCGGGCGGCAGCTGTGGATCCCGCGATCAGCCTCCGAGCCTCCTCCTCGGCGAACGGTTGCCGTTCGTCGCGCTGGCGCACCAGCCAGCCGAGCACCACCACGTTGAGCGCCGGGTAGAAGTGGATCGAGCCGTTGCGTTCGCGGTAGAGGTCGACGGCGAGCTGGTACGCGTCGCGCGCGTCAATTAGTGCGCTGGTCAGCATGGCCGGATCGTTCGCCGCGCACAGCGCGCGTCTGCGGGCGACGCTTCCGCGCAGCGAGTGGCGCTCCGGTGTCCTGCCCATCCGCAGCAGGAGGTCCGCCGAGGAGTCCGCGAGCCTGAGCAGCTCGGCTGCCTCCGGGCCGGGGTCGTCCGGGCGCTGGATGCGTTCGACGGCCCACTTCGCCCTGATGTTCAGGAGTTGCTCGAACGACCTCACCGAACCCGATGCGTCCCAGTCGTTCTGTGCCGCCTCGTAACAGGTGACCGCGTTCTCGTAGCGCGCGAGCAGCGCCCAGACGTCGCCGGCCGCGGCCAGTTCCCTGCCTCGCAGCCATTCGCGCGGTGTCGCTTCCAGCAACGCCTCCAGTTCCTTGGCCAGTGCCGTCGCCACCACGTCCGGTGCGTCCTCCGCGCGGCGCTTGAGCGCCTCGAGCTCGTCGGCCAGTTCGCGCGGAGCCACCAGCTCCTCCCGCCGCGCTGTCCCTCCCGCCGCCGGGTCCAGGCGGAACGCGGGCGGTCCGTACACCTGGTACGCGCCCCACGTGTTCGTCGAACGGTGGTGTTCCCACACGGCCTTGCGGGCGTTGAGGCTCGCGATGCCCAGCTCGTTGCCGTCCAGCAGTTCGCCGTACATCGTCGTGGCGAACCGGAACGCCGCCTGGTCGTCGACCGCCCAGCCCGCCGCGATGACGGCTCGCACCCCGTTCTCGATCAGCTGCCGCGAGATGCTGGACGCCAGCTGGTCCGCGCGGGGTGTCTCGCGGTCCTTCAGCCGCATCGCGCCGAGGTGGCAGCAGTTGAGGAAGACGACGTCCGGCGTGGTGCGCATCTTCGCGATCTCCAGCGCGCTCAGGTAGACGCCGTCCCCGATGACCACTCCGCTGCGCGACCGGTCGTCCGGGTCGAAGTGGCCGTGCCCGGCGATGTGCACGATGCGGTACTCGTGCCGGAACAACGCGTTGAGGATGGGCACGACGTCGTCGTCATCGTCGGTGTCGCCGATGATCGAGGTGACGTCGTAGCCCTTCGACCTGAGCAGCCTCGCCACCTGCCTGGCCTCCTCCCGCGCCGCGGGCAGCGCCGGCATGCCGGTGCGGGCGGGGTCGCCGACGACCAGTGCCGCGTGCCCGGACGACGGACGGGTCGTCTCGGCGAACGTGCGCGTCTCCAGCCGGCGGATCACCCCGACCTCGACGGCGAGCGGCTGCACGTCCAGGTCGTGCGACCGGCTGGCGAGCATCTCCAGGGGCAGCGCTCCCGCCTCCTCGTCGATGAGCAGCAACAGGTTCTCGCTGCCGTATCCCTGTCCCTTCAACGAGTTGGGGACGAGCAGCTCGTAGAGCGTGTTGTACAGCTGCTCGTCCGGGTGGTGATCCGTCATCGCCTCGGTCACGAGCGCGTCCAGCAACTTGCGCTGGGCGGTGTTCACCCGCTGCTCGGCGCGGGCGGAACGGCCGATGCTCGTGAAGGACAACGCCCCGAGCCGCTTCTGGTCGCCCTCGTGGTCTTCCGCGACGATCCGGACGGTCCGCCAGATCCCCTCGCGGTAGGTCGACGGCGCACCGGGCTTGCCGTCGAAACCGCTGAGCATGCGGCGTTCCACGACGACCTCGCCGCCCGTCACGTCGAGGGTCTGCGCCAGCCGGACGGCCGCCTTCGTCGCCTGGATCGCCCGCTCCTCGTACAGCTCGACGATCTTCAGCTCGTCGATCACGACGCGCGAGCGGAGGTCGTCCAGCCGTCGGTTCGCCTGGCGCACACCGGACACGATCGACGTCAGCGAGTTCTCGACCGGCATCGGCGGCACGAGCGCCGTGCCCACCAGCACCGCCGAGATCGACAACGGCTCCGGTGGCTCGCCCTCCGCCGTCCGGTCCTCCCGGATGGCGGCGAGCCTCAGCACCGCCTGCGTGACGCCCGCGGTCAGCGCGCCCGGCGTCAGGTCGCCCGCGTCACCGAGTCCGATGACCATCCCTGCCGGTCCGTCGGAGGCGTCGAACACCTCGCACGTGCCGAGCCTGCCCGGGTACTGGCGGAACGCCGCGCGCCGCTCGAGTGCCCCCTTCAGGTGGGAGTCGAGCGCCTTCTCCGCCCCGCTGATCGGCGTGCCGTCCTGGTGACCGACGAGCACCGCGCCCCCTTCCCAGCGCAGGTCCCCGTGGACGACACCGACCTTGAGCACCCTCCGCCGCGTGGCCGAGCGCCCGCCGCCCCACGCCAGGCGCACGAGCTCCGCCGCCGTGGGCAGCACCAGGCGTCCGCGCGGGTCGACGAGCGGGCCCACCACTCCCGGCTTGGCCGTCGGGTCCGCGAGCAGCTTGCCCGGCGGTCGCCCGGCGAGGAGGTCGAGCACCGCGGACACGGTGTCCGGGTCCGAGGGCAGGTCCGCGTGCGGCACGAGCGCGAACCACGTCGCGGGCCTGTCCGCGCGGTCTGCCGGGCGCGGGGCGAACCCGTCGCCGTTCGGGGAGACCTCGTACTCGCCGTCGTCGTTCTTGCCGCACACGGTCTGCTCAGCGCTGCCGTACACCGCGCTGACGCCCGTCCAGCTGGGAGGCATCAGGGCGTTCCGGCGCCCGGCGCCCTCGACCGGCAGCAGGTCGTGCAGGATCGGCCACCCGCTGAGCCACTCCCCGACCTTGGCGGCGTCCGCGCTGTGGTCGAGCAGCGCCATCGCCGCGGTGAACTTGTCCCTGCCCTCCAGTCGCGCGCCGACGAGCCAGCTGCCGTCCAGCGGCGGCCCGAGCAGCACGGCCCGGCCACCGGCCCTGTTCCACTCGGACCGCAGGTCGCCCGACGCCAGCGCGGCGAGCAGCACCAGGCAGCCGGCGCCGTGCGCCACCACGTGCGGAGCGCCGGGACGCAGCCGTTCCCGCAGGTCACGTGCCAGTTCGGCGGCCAGCTCGTCGAGGCTTCGGCGCGAGTCGAACCTCCACGTCGTGAGGGCGTGCCGACCGCCCAGGGCGGACTGCAGCACCGAGTAGCCGTCGACGAGCTGATCGGGGATCCCCTCGCGGCCGGTGAGGACCGCTTTGGGGCGGCGGCCGACCAGCTGCGCCAGATCCGGCCACACGACCTGGCCCCCGCACGCCAGGGTCGAGCCGAACAGGTCGGGGACGAGCAGCACCTCGCCGGTGACCTCACCGGCCTCGCCGCGCTTGACCGGCCACTGCGGCGGCGGGGCCTCCTCGAAGACCTGCGCGCCGTTGCCCGCGAGCCAGTTCTCCAGCGCCTGCCGGCTGTCCTCGTTGGCGAAGTAGCCGCCGTGGTTCACCGACGGTCCCTGGAAGAACGCGCGCCGGGAGGCCGTCCGGCCTGCTCCGCCGGACATCGACGACGTCGGCACCACGAAGTCGTGGTCCTCGCCGTAGAACAGGTCGGCGCCGCGCACCAGCAGCCGGTTCAGCACGCCCCTGCCCTGCACGTCGCCCGCGATGGAACCGAGCCCGTCGTCCAGCGGTGGCGCCGCGAGCAGCATCCGCAGGAACGGCGACTCCGGCATCTGCGCCTCCAGCCCCGGCATGACCCTGGGATCGGTGCGCTGTTCCAGCATCGTCAGCAGGAACTTCTTGACCAGCGCCGCCATCCCCGTCTCGCGCAGCACCGGGACGAGGTTGAACACGTTGAACAGGAACGAGGCCCAGCGGTCGATGCGCCCGGACGCCAGCGTGGTGCCCATGGCCGGGCAGGCGACGCGCACGAACCGTTCGACCCGGATGTCGCGCTCGCGGAGCGCCTCGCGCAGCAGAGGCAGGGTCGTCCTGTCGGGGTGGTCGCGCACCTGGGCGTAGGCGTCGAGCGACGGATCGTGCCGTGCCGCGTAGCTCAGCACCTCGCCGACCAGTCCGCCGCGCGAATGGCTCACCAGGTGCAGCGGTGCTCCTGGCAGCATCCTCACGGCGTCCAGCGCGTTCTGCGCCGGTGTCTGCCCCAGCGTCGCGTGCTCGAACGCCAGGACCCTGCCCTCGTAGCGGTCGACGATCCGTTCCCACTCCCGCGTGCCGCGCAGCCGCCCGAACGCCGCCTCCGTGTGCGAGAACGTGCCGTGCAGCAGGACCAGGTAGGGGTCCTTCCCGGACCGCGGCGGCTCCTTGCACCGCCCCTTCTTCTCCAGGAGCAGCTTCGCGTCCACCTCGTACAGGCCCCGGACCTTGGGCTTGCGGCGGCGCACCGCCTCGTCGGCGTCGTCGGCCACCGGCGCGTCGACCCAGCTCGTGATCGTCTCGACGGCCTTGCGCGCCACCGGTGAGAGCACGAACCCGGACAACCTCCCGGCGACCAGGCCCGCGCCCGACCGCGTCAGCTCGGGCCCGAACACGGAGTCGAGCTCGCGCACGGCGTTCTCGACGCCGGCCGGCAACGCGATCTTCGACCGCCGCACGCTCGCGATCCGCGACCCCTCACCGCGGGTGCGCTGATCGAGGAAGGCGGTCACGTCCGGCGGCACCGCGCCGCGCGTCGTGCCGCGTGCGATGCCTGCCAGCGTGGCGGCGCGGTAGAAGGCGACGATGCCGTCGGTGTCCTCGACCTCGACCACGTCGTCGTCATCGCCGGCCAGCACCACGGGATCGGTGTCACCGCGGCTGACGCCCGCGACCTCGACCTCGCGCCGCACGACGTAGCCGACGTCAGCGCCGTAGAGCTCCGCGAAGTCGTCGCTCGTCGCCGGCTCCTCCGCCGTTCTCCCGTGGACGGTGAACTCGGCCATGGGCACCCGCTCTCCTGGCGCTTGCCGCCTGCGGTGGTTCCTCGTTCCGGCGCACCGGCTCGTTACAGCGCACGGAACAGAGCGGCGAGGCAGGGAACGCGTCCTGAACCGCCTTCGAGAGGGCCGACGTGGTGTCGGCCCTCTCGAAGGCGGTTCAGCGGGAGGATCAGATCTTGCCGACCGCCACGTCGGCGAGGTTCACGCGGGACGACCTGAAGTCCACCTTCGTGTGCTCGGACGGGGTCGCCGAGTCCTTGGCCGGAACGACCTCGGAACTGATCGGCAGGCCGTTGTCGGCGCTGACGGTGAGGATCTGCGAGCCGTCACCACCGAGGATGGCGGCGTTCGCGGAGAGGGTCAGCGCGCGCTGGCCGTTGACCTCGGTCTCGCCGACGGTCACCTCCTTCATGGTGGCGAGCAGCTTGAGCACACCCGCGCGGACCTCGGCGTTGTGGGCGCCGACGAACAGGGCGGACGTGGCGTTGCTCCACAGGTGGTTGTCGATGAGGTTCTCCAGCGCCTTGCCCGTCGGGCGAGGCTTGGGAGCGGGCGCCTCCTGGCCGATCTTGCGGAGGACCTCGGCCCTCTCCGCCTGGGCGGCCGCCCACGCCTTGTCCGCGTCGGCAGGGCTCATACCGATCCCCAGCGCGTTGCCCGATGCGGTGATCATCTCGGTCCTGGCCTTCTCCACGTCGCCGTTCGCGGCGAGGCGGGCCGCCGCCATCAGCTTCCTGTCGAACGGCTGGGCGTCGTCGTCGTTCTTGGTGACCGAGGCCGCCAGGGTCTTCGCCGAGTCGCCCCTGAAGACCTGGCCCGTGTCCGTGTAGACGGTGTAGTACTCGTGCCGCGACTTGTCCGGCGCGATCTTCGTGTTGATGATCAGCGACGAGTCACCGGCCTGCGGGGCGCCCCTGACCGCGGAGGCGAGCTTCACCAGCGGTGACTCGACCACCTGCGGGGCGGCGTCGACGGAGCCGGTGGGCTCGGCCGGGGTGCTGCCACCCGTCGTGGCCATCACCACGGCCGCCGCGACAGCCGCCGCGCCCACGGCGGCGATGCTCGCCTTGGGCCAGGAGAACCAGCGCCTCGGTCGCACGACCGTGTTCGCGGGTTCCGTCATCGCCGTCTGCAATGCCGTACGAGCACGGTCGTAGGCCTCGGGACTCGGGGACGGCACATCACTCAGCTTCTTCATCAGGTCCATTTCATCCATGAGTCGTCTTCTCACGTCGTCGGGACTTGCAGCAGCGCGGCCACTTCGGGGGCCTCACGCAACGACTTGCGCGCCTGGTGCAACAGGCGGCGAGCCGTGCCGGCCGGGATGTCGAGCACCCGCCCGGCCTCCGCGACGGTCAGGTCCTCCCACGCGACCAGGCCCAGCACCTCTCGTTCCACCGGTTTGAGCCGGGCCAGTGCCCTGCGCAGCAGCACCTGCGTGTCCACGCGGGCGTCCACCGCCGGCCAGGGGTCCCAGCCGCTCGCCACACCGGTGAGGTCCGGAGCCGGAGCTTCTGCCGGTTCGGACCGCCAATGCCGCCGCAACTTGTTCAGCGCGACGCCGTACAGCCACGGCCTGGCTTCGGGATAGGAGAGGTCATAGGTCGCACGGGACTCGTAAGCCGCCACCCACACGTCGCCGAGCACGTCCTCCGCGGCCTGGCGCCCCACTCTGCGCGCCAGGTAGTTTCCGATCGCGGTCTCGTGGCGGCTGATCACTTCCGCGAAGGCATCGGTGTCTCCGCGCAGCGATCTGCCGATCAGTTCCGCGTCTGACGACATGAAGCTCCTCGGGTTTCGCTTTCGCCCTTGCACCCCGTCTTTGCCAACGCGCGCCGAAAGCGTTCAGGTTGTCTCACCCGATGACGAACGCCGCTGGTCAGACGCCGGAGCGCCCCGACGTCAGCGGTGCGGCCGCAAGCCCCGTGCCGCCGCGAACCGGTCGGCTGCCTCGTGCAGGTCCACCATGGGCGGCGGGTAGCCGAGCGCCTCCCGTTCGTCCTCGGGGAGCTTCCACGGTTCGTGGACGTACCGCGGGTCAACCCCGGCCAGTTCTGGCAGGTAGCGCTTGACGTAGGCGCCGTCCGGGTCGTAGCGGCCGGCCTGCGCGAGGGGGTTGTGCACGCGGTTGGGGCGGGTGTCGGTGCCCGTCCCCGCGACCCACTGCCAGTTCATCTGGTTGTTCGCGAGGTCGCAGTCCACCAGCAGGTCGATGAAGTGCTGGGCGCCGCGCCGCCAGTCCAGGTACAGGGTCTTGCACAGGAAGCTCGCCGCGATCAGGCGGGCGCGGTTGTGCATCCAGCCCTCGCGGGCGAGCTGACGCATCGCCGCGTCGACGATCGGGTAGCCGGTGCGGCCGTCCCGCCACGCCTCGAAGTCGTGGTCCGACTGGCGCCAGCGGTCGTCGCGCGTGCGGTAGTCCTTCGTGGCGGACGCGGGGCGGGCGGCCAGCACCTGGTGGTGGAAGTCGCGCCACGCCAGCTGGCGGGTGTAGGCGCGGGCGCCCTCGGACGCGGTGCCGGTGCGGTCGAGCAGCTCGGTCACCGACACCGTGCCGAAGTGCAGGTGCGGGGACAGGTGGGAGGTGGCGTCGGCGGCCAGTGCGTCGTGCGTGTCGGCGTACTCGTGCACACCGGCGCGCACCCAGCTCGCCATCAGCTCCCGGCCGACGGTCTCGCCGCCCTCCGCCAGGTCCGGTGACGGGGTGCCGTGGTGGAGCTCGCCCGGCAGCTCACCGCTCAGCTCGGGCACGGTCAGCCGCACCGGCGCACGCAGGACGCCGCGGCGGTGCACGGTCTCCCACTTGCGGAAGTACGGGGTGAACACCGCGAAGTGGTCGCCGCCGCCGGACGGGGTGAGGGACAGCGGCGGGACGGCGTTGATCGACGCGTCGTGCACGTGCAGGTCCACGCCCAGCTCCGCCAGGGCTTGCTCGCGGCGGCGGGCGTACCTGCTGACATCGGCGGCGACGTGGATGTCGGTGACGTCGTGCGCGCGGACGATCCTGGCGACCTCGTCGGCGGGATCCCCCTTGCGCACGACCAGCTTGCCGCCGCGCTCGCGCAGCGACGCGTCCAGATCGGTCAGGCAGCGGCTGAGGAACTCGGCGCGGTTGGCGTTGAAGAACGAGGACGAGGTGATCGCGTCGTCGAGCACGAACAGCGGGATGCACCGGTCCGCCGCGGCCGCGGCGTGCAGCACCGGGTTGTCGTGGACCCGCAGGTCACGGGTGAACAGGGCGATCGCCGTCGTCATCGATGAGCGATACCCGGCGGCCGCATCGGGCAACCGCGCCGTCCCTCGTTCGTGAATGGACGGTTGCGCGACCCCGAAAACGGGCACGTCCATGCGCGTGACGACCGACCACGAAGACTTGCTGCACGCGCACCTCGACCGCGAGGCGCAGGAGTTACTGGACCCGCACCACCACCGTGCGAGCGCTCACCTCGGCGACACGCTCGTCGTCGACCCGGAGCAGGTGCTCGAGAACGTCGCGATGGCGATGGAACGCCTCGACCTCGACATCAGCACACCGGTCAGCATCGAGGAGGACGTCGCGACCCTCGAGGAGCTGGTCGCGATGGTCGAGCACTTCGGCAGAGGCGCGACGCTCATCGCCCACACGCTCAACACGGCCGCGCGCGTCATGAACGCCCGCTACCCCGCCGAGCTGGTCCACCACCCGTTGCCGCACGACTGCGACCTGCGCCGGCTGTTCGACGCGGATGTCGACGAACGCAGCCAGGACGTGGCTCGGGCGGTGTTCAACCGGCGGCTGGCGGACGAGGTGGACGTGCGGGACACGGAGGTCGCGGTGGACCTCGACGGGCTCTCGTCGCAGCAGCAGATCGAGGTGTTCATGGCGGTGTTCTTCCTGTACGGCACGAAGATCGGGGCGCTGAAGAACCGAACCGGCATCGAATGAGGTGCCTCGTGATGGGCGCGACCGGGCACCTCGGGTCGCGCCTCGTGCCGCAGCTCCTCGCGCGCGACCACCAGGTGGCCGTGCTGGTGCGCGACGGCACGCAGGCGACGTTGTTCCCCACCAACGTGATGGTGCACGTCGGCGACGCCAAGGACCCGCGGGCGGTCCGGAAGGCGTTGACGGGCAACGACGTCGTGTACTTCCTCGTGCACTCGCTGGACCGGCCGGACTTCGCTGAGGCCGACCGCGAGGCCGCCGCCGTGCTGGCGACCGCGGCGGAGAAGGCGGAGGTGCGGCAGATCGTCTACGTCGGCGGGCCGCGCCCCGACTCCCCCGCCCCGTCGGCGCACCTCGCCTCCCGGGCCGAGGTCGGTGACGTCCTGGCCGCGGGACGGGTGCCCGCACTCGTGCTGCAGGCATCGATGGCCATTGGCAACGGCTCGACGAGCTTCGAGCTGCTGCGGTCGTCCGTGCGCCTCACGCCGTGGGTGGCGGTGCCGTCGTGGATGAACAACACCAGCTGGCCGGTCGCGGACACCGACGTCGTGCACTTCCTGGTGGCCGCCGCGGACCTCGCGGAACCGGTCGACGGCGTGTTCGACGTCCGCGGGCCCGAGCAGCTCAGCTACCTGGAGCTGGTGCAGCGGTGCGCGCGGGTGCTGCGGCTCCCCGTCCGGTTGCCGGTGCCCGCGCCGGTGTGGTCGCACAAGCTCGCCGCCTGGGCGGCCGGGCTGGTGACCCCGGTGGCGGCGGGGGTCGCGGAGTCGTTGTTCGAGTCGCTGGACCACGACCTCCCGTCGGACGGCCGGCCCGTCACCGACGTGCTGCCCGCCCCGCCCGGCGGCATGACGAGCGTCGACAACGCCATCCGCGCCGCGACCACCCCGGAGGCCGACAAGACCGGCGGCGAGGTGTTCACCGAGGAACGGACGGTGCTGACCGACGCGTCGCCGGAGGACGTGTGGCGCACGGTGAACGCGTTGGGCGGCAAGGACGGCTGGCACACCATCCCTCTGGTGTGGACTGTCCGGGGCGCGATCGACCACCTGCTCGGCGGCATCGGCCTGTACCGCGGCCGCGCGCCCGAGGTCGGGGAAGGGGACGTGGTCGACTTCTGGACCGTCGTGCACCGCGACGACGAGGCGAAGCGGCTGGTGTTGCGGGCGGACATGAAGATGCCCGGCCACACGGTGCTCGACATGCGCGTCGACCGCGAGGGCGGCCGCACGCGCTACCGGCAGAAGATCACGTTCACCGCGGACGGGTTCCTCGGCCAGCTGTACTGGGTTGCGCAGAAACCTTTGCACGACGTCGTGTTCGCGACGATGGCGCGCGGGATCGTCAGAAAAGCCTCTACGGCATGATCTGCGCATGCGCAGCTCACTGTTCAACCACGAAGAGAAGTCCGTCGAGCCCGGAAGCTTCCAACTGCAGAACGAACGCATGCTCAAGGTGGACCTCACCGGCAGCGGTGGCTTCTTCTTCGCCAAGCAGGGGTCGATGGTCGCCTACCAGGGCGACGTCGACTTCGCCTACGAGGGCGCCGGCGGCATCGGCAAGCTGTTCAAGAAGGCCTTCACCGGTGAGGGCATGTCGCTGATGAAGGTGTCGGGCAGCGGAGACGTGTTCCTCGCCCAGGACGCCGACGAGATCTTCGTCCTCTACCTGGAGAACGAGAGCGTCACGGTGAACGGCAGGAACGTGCTCGCCTTCGACAGCACGCTCAAGTGGGACATCAACCGCACCGAGGGCGCGTCGATGCTCAGCGGCGGCCTGTTCAACACCACCTTCACGGGCACCGGGGCGCTGGCCGTCACCGCCTACGGGACGCCGGTCGTGCTGAACGTGGACGTGCCGACCTACGTCGACATGCAGTCCGCCGTCCTGTGGTCCACCTCGCTGCAGTCGTCGGTCCGCAAGACCGCCAAGCTCGGCGCCGTCATCGGACGCGGCTCCGGCGAGGCGTACCAGCTCGCGCTGTCGGGTCAGGGCATCGTCGTCGTGCAGGCCTCGGAAGGCCACCCGATGCCGACCGCGCAGTGACGCTCGTGCTCGGGTGACCGCGGTGAACTCATCGGCCGGGGACCGATGAGTTCACACGGCCGCCGCGGTCAACCCATCGCCCCAGAGCGGAAGGAAGCCCCCATGACCCAGCTGGTGAAGGTCCAGAACTTCGTCGTGTCGCGGGACGGGTTCGGCGCCGGTGAGGACCAGACCCTCGACAGGCCGTTCGGCCACGCCGACCCCGGCGCGCTGTTCGCGTGGGCGGGTGCCACGGCGAGCTGGCCCAACCGCACCGACCCCGGTGGCAGCCGCGGCCTCGACGACTACCTGACCCGCGACTTCGCGCACAACATCGGCGCGGAGATCATGGGTGCCAACAAGTTCAGCCCGCACCGCGGCCCGTGGGAGAACCACGACTGGCAGGGCTGGTGGGGCGACGAACCGCCGTTCCACACGCCGGTCTTCGTCCTGACCCACCACGAACGGCCGTCGTTCACCTTGTCCGACACGACGTTCCACTTCGTGAACGGCGACCCCGCGGACGTGCTGGAGCGCGCCAAGGAGGCCGCGCAGGGCAAGGACGTCCGGATCGGCGGCGGCGCCACCACCATCCGGTCGTTCCTCGACGCCGATCTCATCGACACCCTGCACGTCGCGGTGTCGCCGGTCGAGCTCGGGCACGGCGTGCCGCTGTGGAAGACGCCCGACGAGCTGCTCGACCGGTTCCACGTCGACGTCGTGCCCAGCTCGAGCGGCGTGACCCACCACCTGTTCTGGCGGAAGTGACGTCAGGCCGCCGGTGTGAGCACGGTGCGGTCGAAGGGTCCTCCGTGCGCGGCGGCGTGGGTGACGGCTTCGTTGACCTGGCCGAGGCCGAACGTGGTGATCTGCTCGGCGGCGAGGTCCAGGACGCCTGAGGCGATGAGGCGGATCATGCCGGTGTTCGCCGTGCGCGGGTACATCCACTGCCCGCGCACGGTGACCGAGTTGCGCATGATCCACGGGTAGGGCAGGGCCAGGTCTTCGCCGCCGAGCATGCCGACGCCGCCCATCAGCACGACCCGCCCGTACTCGCGCACGGTCATGGCCGCCGCGCGTGCCACCGAACTGGGCGCCTGGGGCGGCAGCAGGTCGAGCACCACGTCGACAGGACGGCCGGCGGCGGCGACCATCGCCGCGCGGTCGGCGTCCTCGTCCCCGCTGAGCTCCACCGGGCTCACCCGTGCGCCGAACCGGTCGCCGAGCAGGTCGAGCACCTCCCGGTTGCGGCCGGGCACGACCACGCGCCCGGCGCCCATGGCGAGCGCGACGGCCACCGCGATGCTGCCGAGGTTGCCGGTCGCGCCGCTGACCAGCAGCGTCTCCCCCGCCTCCAGCCCGCCGGCCAGCAGTCCGCCGTAGGGGATGGTGTACACGCTCAGCACCGACCACCGCACGGGATCGGCGTGCGCGGGGAGCGCGTACACGTTCTCCGTGGGCACGCGCATCAGTTCGGCGAACGACCCGTCGTGCAGGTACCGGGCCAGTCGTGCGCCGCCCTCGCCGCGGGAACTCCAGCCCTGCAAGGTGATGTCCGGCGTCAGAGCGTCGTCACGGGCGCGCACCGTCGAGTCGCACCACACGAGGTCGCCCACGTTCAGCTTCGTCGCATCCGGACCGATCGACACCACTCGGCCGACGCCTCCGACGCCTGGCACGACCGGCGGTTCGAGGGGGTAGCGCCGTTCGCCGCTGAACACCTCGGCCGCGTATGGAGGCACGCAGGTCGCGAGGACCTCGACGACCACCTCACCGCCTCCGGCCTGCGGGCCGGGCACGTCCTGCACGGCGAGCGGAGAGCCGAACGCCGTCAATGTCGCTGCTAGCACGGAAGAACTCCTTCTGTCTGTTCCTCCTCCACGCTAGGAACGGAGCCGCCATGCGGGAAGCGAAGATCTGGCATCTCTGGTATGCCTGGTCAGCATGGACGTGTCGAGCGCGAGCCTGCGGGTGCTGTGCCGGATAGCGGAGTCGGGCAGCTTCACCGCGGCCGCCGCGCAGCTGGGCTACACGCAGTCGGCGGTCTCCCGCCAGGCGATCGCGCTCGAACGCAGCGCGGGCGCCACCCTGTTCGAACGGCGGCCCGACGGCGTGCGGCTCACGCCGCCAGGACTGACGCTGCTGCGCCACGCCCGCACGATCCTGGCCTCCGTCGACGCCGCGAGCCGGGACCTGTCCGGCGAACCGCGCGCGGAGGTGGTGCGGCTGGGCATGATCCTGAGCGCCGGTCCCGTGGTCCTGCCCGCCGCACTGGCCCGGCTCACCACGACAGCGCCCTGGATCCGCGTCACGACACGGGAAGGCACCACCCCCGGCCTGGCCAGGGCGTTGCGCACCGGGTCGATCGACCTCGCCGTGCTCACCTCCCGACCACCGCACCGGCCACCGGACGGCGAGTCGCCGCGCCTGCACGTCACGGCCGTCCAGGACGTGGAGCTCCTCGTCGCGGCCTGCGCCACCGGGACGTTCGCCGGACGTACCTCCGTCCACGTCGACGAGCTCGTCGACGCGCCGTGGATCGCCACGCCCTCCACGACCTCCGAACCGCTGCTCGGCGTCTGGCCGGGCCTGCCGGGACGAGCGCGCATCGTCCACAGCGCACGCGACTGGCTGACGAAGCTGCACCTCGTCGCCGGTGGTTTCGGCATCACCACGATTCCGGAGCAGCTGGCGCCGATGCTGCCTCCCGGCGTGGTCGCGCTGCGGGTCGAGGGCGCGCCGCCGGAAATCCGCCGGGTCCTGGTGGCCCGGCTTCCCGGAGCGGCCACACCGGCGATCGCGGCGGTCACCGAGGCGATCACGTCGGCCGCGCGGTCCTGAACCGCGTCAGACGCCGGCCTGCCCGTAGGGCACCGCGTTCAGCAGGGTGACGCGGACCGTGGTGCCGCTGGGTGTCCGGTAGGCGCGCTGCTCTCCCCTGCGGGCACCGTTCAACGCCGCCCCCAGCGGGGAGACCGGCGAGTAGACCTCGATCGCACCGTGTTCCGCGCCGCGTGCGCCCAGCAGGAACGTCTCGGTCTCGCCGGTGTCGTCGAAGCGGACGGTGAGCACCATGCCGGGTTCGGCGACGCCGTCGTCCGGAGGGTCCTCGCCCACGATCGCGTTGGTGAGCAGACTGTTGATCTGCCGGATCCGCGCGCCGTTCTCGTCGTCGGGCCGGCCGCGCGCCGGTGCCAGCAGTGCCGCCAGTTCGTTGCGGAGCCGGTGGTGTGCCTGCGGTGACAGCCACACACGCGGGGTCGTGCTCGTCATGTCGCCTCCATGGCAGGAGTAGGTGCCGTCAGGACGGAGCGGAGGGGAGGTACCGCCCTGACGGCGGGGCGCCAGTGCAGGCCGGGTTCGACCGGCCCACGACCCGCACGGGCAGGAAAAGGGTCAGTGAGGGCGGCGGAGCACCGCTTCGAAGTCGTGGGCGTAGCCGGAGGCCACGCTCAGGAGGATGTCGCGCTGCACGCGGAGGAACTCGTTCTCCTTGCGCAGCCACGCCAGTTCGGTTCGCTCGTCGCCGGTCAGCGGTTCACCGGTCAGCGGTTCACCGGTCAGCGGTTCGCCCGTCAGCGGTTCCTGGGTGCGGTCCACGTGGGGGTCACCTGAGCGGGTCGAACTCGCGCAGGGCGCCGGGCTGTTTGCCGGTGGTGATCTGCTCCGCCAGCAGCCGTCCGGTGACCGGCCCCTGCGCCAGGCCCCACATGCCGTGCCCGCCGGCCACGTACACGCCCGGTGTCCTGGTCGCGC
The DNA here is from genome assembly GCF_035525475.1 of Lentzea sp. Taxonomy (GTDB): domain Bacteria; phylum Actinomycetota; class Actinomycetes; order Mycobacteriales; family Pseudonocardiaceae; genus Lentzea. The sequence goes on from NZ_DATLEC010000047.1 coordinate 52,162, forward strand.
CGATGAGCGCTCGTCCGTCCGGGGTGACCGGGCGGGGACCCACCCAGACGTCCGTGCGGTCCTCCCACCACACCCCGTCCAGCAACGGCCGGACGGAGGCGATGATCGCGTCCACCCGCGCCTCGTCCAGCGGCGCGTCCGGGTCGCGGAACTCCATGGTGCCCGCGACCCGCAGGCCACCCTGGTAGGGCGTGCACGCCACGCGCACCTCCGGCAGGTACACCGGGCCGTGGACCGGCTTCCGCACGGGCACGGTGAACGAGTACCCGCGCCCGGCACGGACCGGCGTGCGCACACCCGCGCGTGCCACCAGCCCCGGCAGCCATGCGCCGGTGGCGACCACCGCCACGTCGGCGGAAAGAGTGTTGCCGTCCTTCGCTTTCACGACCACACCGGCGCGTTCCGCGAAAACGTCGACCGCTTCGAACGAATGGATCGTGGCACCACGAGCGACGACCGCGCGACCCAACGCCTGGACGAAGCCGCCGGGGTCGACGAACCGCTGCCCGTCGATGCGCACACCAGCCACGAGTGCCCGTGACGCCAGTGGGACCTGCTCGGTCAGGTCCGCTGTGGACAGTCGGGTGTGGTCGACCGGTTGCCCGGCCGCGGCAAGCCGTTCCAGCTCTCGCACCAGGTTCCGCGCCTGACCGGCGGAGGTGAAGGCCGCGGTGATCGGGGCGTCGGCGGTGGGAGCGTCGACGCCGTTGGCGGTGAGCACGTCGTAGGCCTCGATGCTCTCCTCGTTGAGGGGGAGGTTCGCCTTCACCGCCCTGGTCCACGACGGCCACCGGCACTGGGCGGCGAACCGGAGCAGGAACGACCAGAGCTTCGGGTCGGCGGTCAGCGGGATGTGCAGTGGAGCCGCCGGATTGACCAGGGACCGCAGTCCGTAGCGCAGCACCGCCGGTTCGTTCAGCGGGATGGCCAGTCCGGGTGCGATCCACCCGGCGTTGCCCCATGACGCGCCGGCCGCGACCCCGGTCCGGTCGACGACCGTCACGTCGACGCCGCGCTCCTGCAGGAACCACGCCGTGGACAACCCCACGACACCCGCCCCGACGACCACCGCCGAGCGCGGACCGCCATCGAGGCGTTCGACGCCGTCCATCCCTGCCTCCTGTCATCGCTTCTCCTGAGGCCAGGATGCTGGGGACAGGGGACGAACCGGATGTCCGTTTCCCACAATCGCGGGGTCAGCGGTTGTCGGATTCCGACACCGTCGCCGCGAGGTCGATCATCATCGCGACCCTCTTGGCGGGGTCGTCCAGGTCGAGGCCGGTCACCTCGGTCATCTTCCGCAGCCGGTTGCGCACGGTGTTGCCGTGCACGCCGAGCCGCTCACCCGCCGCCGCCAGGTCGCCCTGCGCCTCGAGCCAGGCCCGCAGCGTCGCGACGAAGTCCGTGCCGTGGTCGCTGTCGTGCCTGCGCAGGTCCGCCACCGGCCCGCGCGCGGGCGCCCTGCCGACGCGCGCCGCGGTGCGCAGCCGTTGCAGCAGGATCTCGTCCCACGACTCGTCGTAGGCGGGCGGGGCCGCGTCACCGGTCCGCATCTCGTGCAACGCCAGGCACTCGTCCGCCTCCTGGCGGGCCGCGGGCAGGTCCGCGGGCTCGGCGACGGCGCTGATCCCCGCCGACACGGTGACGTCGCCGGGCAACGCCGCTTCGAGCACCCCCAGCCAGTCCCGCGCCGCGTCGACCCGCTCGCCCGGCAGGATCGTGTAGACGCTCGTGCCCGACAGGGCACTGCGTCCCGGTCGCGACCAGCCGAACCCGGTGGTCGCCTGTTCGAACGCCAGCAGCACGGCCGCGTGCCGCTCGACGCCGACGTGCGCGCGCAGCGCGACCACCCTGGCCGGCCCCGGTGGCAACCCGAGCTGGCTGATCACGGTCGAGGCGTCCGCCGTGCCCTCCAGCAGCCGGATCACCCACTCCGACTCCACCTGGCGTTCCAGGTCGGCGCTGGCCCGCGATCGCAGCAGGTGCAGCGCCACGGTCCGGGCGCCATCGGTCAACGCGGTGCGCCGGGCACCTTCCAGCGGGGCCGGGCAGGCCACCCAGACCGCGCCGAGCAGCTCCCTGCCCACCCTGACCGCGACCACCATCCGCCCGGTCAGGCCGCGCGCGGGTTCCCCGGCGACGAAGAGGGGTTCGTCGGACGTCGACAGGTGGGCCCGCACGCCCGCGGCGTCGAAGAGCTCCCGCGCCCACGCGGGCACCTCGCGGCCCAGGATGGTCTCCAGCCGTGCCGCGTCGACCTCCTGCTGCGGACCCGAGTAGGCGAGCACGCGCGACAGCCGGTCCTCGATGGTCACCGCGCCGCCCGTGGTGGCGGCGAGGCTGTCGGCCAGCGCGAACAGGTCGGTGGGCCCCCGCCCCGACTCGGTCTCCCTGCCCTCCAGCACCAGGCCGTAGACGACCCCCGCCAGCTGGCTCCACGACAGGGCCGGATCCGCCAGCATCACCGCGACTCCCCCGGCCTCCGCCACCGCGACGGCGTCCGCGAGGAGCTCCTCACCGCTGCGGACGAGCACGACGACGGCACGCGCCGACACCGCCGCGCGCACGGCCTCGACCACCGACCGGGCACCGACGGCGAGGTACACGTCGCCGGCCTCGGCGCGGTCGTCCGCGGCATCGCGCAACACCACGCCGCGCAGCTCGGCCGACCGCGACACCGGGCAGCAGCACAACCGGACCCCGTACCCGCCCAGCACGTTGACCAGACGATCCAGCCTCACCATGAGCGATCACTCTGCCTCACCGCCACGACACCGCACGACGAAGCCGTGCGGCACGGCCCTGCGATCGTCACCGCCATGGATCTCCACGGGCAGTTCCGCCGTGCCGCCGAGCAGGACGTCCCGGAGGACGAGGTCCGCGGGTTCGCCGGGTTCCTGCGCTTCGCGATCTGGACGGGCAGGCACCCCGACGGCGCTCCGGTCGGGCAACTGGGTGGACGGCCCCGGCTGTCGGCCGGCTCACCGGCGTTGCCGCTCTTCGCCTCCCTCGGCTCCCCGGCTGGCTCGACCGCGCAGTTCAAGCCGGACGTGGTCCACGCCGCGCGCTTCCTCGTCCGGCGGGAGGACCTCGCCTCCGGCCGGCCGGACAAGGCCGTCTGCCTCACGGAGTTCCTCGAGTAGCTCAGGCGACGGTGACGAGAACGCGACCACCGCCACCGGCGTCGACCCGCTCGTGGGCCGCGGCGATCTCGGCGAGGCCGAACACCTGGCCGACCCGGACGCGCAACGCGCCCACCGCGGCGGCGGCGGTGAGGTCGCGGGCCGCCGCCCGTTTCGCCGCGGCCGGGAAGTCGTCGCTGCCGAACAGGCGCACCGTGGCGTTCGCGAAGAGCAGCGGCCAGAACGGCAGTTCCGTGCGGTCGGCCCGTGTGCCGTACGCGGCGATGATCCCGTCGCCGGCGATCACGGCGACGTCCAGGTCCGCGTTGTCCGACAAGGAGACTTCGACGATCCGGTGCACGCCGTCCGGCGCCGTGGTCCGGATCGCCCTCGCGGCATCGGGATCGTCGAGGGCGACCGCGTGCGAGACGACCGCGGGGTCGACGAGGTCCAGGTCTCGCGCCTTGGTCACCGTGCCCAGCACGGTCGCGCCACCCCACCGTGCCAGCTGCGCGGCGAACGACCCGACACCGCCGAGCACGCCGTGCACGAGAACGGTCCGCCCGTCGACCGGGCCGTCGGCGAACACCGTGCGGTGGGCGGTGATCCCGGGGATGCCGAGGCTCGCCGCCAGTTCGTCGCCCACGTGGTCCGGCAACGGCACGGCCAGGTGCTCGGGCACCACCGCGTACTGCGCGGCCGTCCCGAACGCCCGGTAGGACTGAGCGCCGTAGACCCACACGCGCTGGCCGATCCGGCTCTTGTCGACGCCCTCGCCGACGGCGTCCACCACGCCGGCGGCGTCGCTGTGCGGAATTACTCGGGGGAACGGCATTTCCGACCCCAGCCAGCCGCGCCGCTTCTTCGTGTCGCCGGGGTTCACCCCCGACAGCCGCACCGCGACCCTGACCTCCCCCTGGCCGGGCCGGGGGTCGGGCAGCTCGCCGGTCCGCAGGACGTCTGCGGCGGAACCCTGCCGGTCGTACCAGGACGCGAACATGGTGCTCCTCTTCAGCCGGTGCGGGATCGTCCTGCTCAGGCGGTCGGGCCGGCGAGGCGCCAGCCGCTCTGCCACGTCCAGCCGTTGCGCGCGTTCAGGCTGATGTTCAGGAACGCCAGCTCCTCCAGCGACCGCGCCATCCGCAGGCTGCCCGCGTCGACCGGCCGGAAGCCCAGCGAGGCCAGCAGGTCCGCCGCGACCTGCTTCGCCGCGTCGTCGTCACCGGCGTAGAAGCCGTCCAGCGGCCGGCCGTCCTCGCTCGGCGCGCCCAGGCGGGAGGCGAAGACCGTGTTGAACGCCTTCACGAGCTTCACGCCCGGCGCACCGGCCGCCAGCTGCTCGGCGTGGCTCGTTCCGCCGGTCGTGAGGTCGCTGAAGGTGTCGTTCAACGGGTTGGTGGCGTCGACGACGACCGCGCCCGCGCCCTTGACCTCGCGGAGCACACCGGCCGCGGCACCGGCGGGCACCGCCAGCACCACGACGTCCGCGCCCTGCGCCGCCTCCGCCGCGGTCGCCGCGGCCTTCGCGCCCACGTTCCCGGCCACCTCGACCGCGTTCTCCTGGTGCGCGGCGACGACCGTCACCTCGTGACCCGCGGTGGTGGCGGCTTCCGCCAGGCCGGCTCCGACGTTCCCGGCACCGATGATCGCGACGCGCATGACAGCCTCCAAATAGTTCAAGTTTGAACTTTCTGTCCTGAGGCTAGGTGCGATTGGTTCAAGCGTCAAGTAAATTGGTGGTGTGACCCCGGCCTCGAACACCCCGCGCTGGCTGACCCCGGAGCAACGCCTCGCCTGGCTCCAGATGGTGCGCGTGCTGACCCGGCTGCCCGCGACGCTCGACGCGCAGCTCGAACGCGACGCCGGCATGTCGTTCTTCGAGTACCACGTCCTGTCGATGCTCTCCGAGACTCCCGACCGGACCCTGCGGCTGAGCCGCCTCGCGCAGCTCACCAGCTCGTCGCTGTCCCGCCTGTCGAACGTCGTGAAGCGCCTCGAGTCCCGCGGTCTCCTGCGCCGCGAGCCCGACCCCGACGACCGCCGCGCCAGCCGCGCGGTCCTCACGCCCGAGGGCATGGCCGCCGTCGAGCAGGCCGCGCCCGGTCACGTCACCACCGTTCGCGAGCTGGTCGTGGACGCTCTCGACCCAGCACAGCTGAATCAACTGCGTGATGCCTACGAGCGCGTCCTCGAACGGCTCGACCCGGCCTCGGCCACCCGGCCGGAGTGGCTGGAGGGCTGACCGGCGCACAGCGGACGGGGCCGCCTCCGGAAGGTTCCGGAGACGACCCCGTCGGAAAGCCGGCCTACGAGGCCAGAGGCTTGTCGCCCTGCACACCCCAGGCGACGCTGAACTGGTTGCGCACGTGCCACTGCCCGGTCGACGGACGCCAGACGGCCAGATCGCCCACCCCGTCGCCGTTGTAGTCACCGGGCACCGGGATGTCGCCCTGCTGACCCCACTGCGTCGAGCTGATGCCGTGGACGAACCATTGGCCGGTCGACGGACGCCACACCGTCAAGTCGAAGCCACCGTCGCCGTCGTAGTCAGCAGGCACCGGGACGTCACCGCTCTGTCCCCATGGGACGGACACGACGACGCCGAACATCCCGATGTAGTGCCAGGTTCCGGTGGACGGACGCCACACGGCGGCCTGCGTCGCGCCGTCGCCGTCGTAGTCGCCGGGCACCGGGATGTCGCCCTGCTGACCCCACTGCTGCGTGAACTGGTTGTGCACGAACCACTGTCCGGTCGACGGACGCCACACGGCGACATCGGTGATCTGGTCGCCGTTGTAGTCACCCGGAACCGGGACGTCGCCCTGCTGGCCCCACGCGACGGTGAACTGGTTGAGCACGAACCACTGCCCCGTCGACGGACGCCACACCGCGGCATCCGACACGCCGTCGCCGTTGTAGTCGCCGGGAACCGGGACATCGCCCTGCTGACCCCACTGGGTCGTGCTGACGTTGCGCACGAACCACTGGCCCGTCGACGGACGCCAGACCGTGGTGTCCGTGCTCTGGTCGTCGTTGTAGTCGCCGTCCGGACCGCCGAACGTGTAGCGCGAGTTGAGCAGCGCGTTCGGTGACCCGGCACCGGCGTTGACGACGACGTCCTTCCTGGACCCGACGAAGGCCATCTCGAACCAGACGGTGGTCGTCGAGGCGTTCGGGTGGCGTTGCAGGTACAACGCGGCGACGCCGGCGGCGTGCGGTGCGGCCATCGACGTTCCGCTGAGCACCCTCGTCGCGGTGTCGCTCGTGTTCGACGCCGACGTGATGTCGTCGCCGGGCGCGAAGAGGTCCACGCAGCTGCCGAAGTTGCTGCCCCCGCTCGGCCAGTCGGTCGGCCGCACGTCGTCGCGGTCGGTGGCACCGATGGTGATCGCGTTCGGCGTCCGGGCGGGCGAGGTCGTGCAGGCGTCGCGGTTCGAGTTGCCCGCGGCGACCGTGTAGGTGATGCCGGAGGCGATCGACGCCTCGACCGCCGCGTCCAGCGCGGCGCTGGCCCCGCCGCCGAGGCTCATGTTCGCGACGGCCGGGCGCACCGCGTTCTGGGTGACCCAGTCGACACCGCTGATGACGCCGGTGGTGGTGCCCGACCCGGTGCAATCGAGGACCTTGACCGCGACCAGCCGCACGGCCTTGGCGACTCCGTGGGTGGCACCGCCGATGGTGCCCGCCACGTGGGAGCCGTGACCGTTGCAGTCGGTGTTGTTGCCGTCCCCCGAAGCGTTGGTGCCCCAGCTCGCACGGCCGCCGAAGTCGACGTGCGTCGTGCGGATGCCCGTGTCGATCACGTACGCGTGCACGTTGCGGGCACCGGAACCGCTGGAGACGTACTGCCCGTTGGACCGGCCGGTGATCTGGTCGAGCCGGTCCAGACCCCACAGCGCCGACGGCGTCGGCTGGGTGGCGTCCACGCTCACCTCGGCGTCCTGTTCGACGTAGGCGACCCGCGGGTCCGCCGCGATCCGCCTGGCCGTCGTGTCGCTCGCCCCGACGGAGAACCCGTGCAGCGCGTGCTGCCAGGTCTGCCCCACGTCACCGCCACCGCTCTTGGTGACGACGTCCGCCGCGGTCTCGGCGGTCCGCGCCTTCTCGGTGGCGCCTTCCTTGAGCACCACGACATAGCGGCCGGCGATGGTCTTCGCCCCCTGCCCCACGCGGATCTCGCCCTCCGCCGCCACCGCGGGCGTCGTCAGCACCGTGGCCGCGACCGCCGCGACGGCGAGGCTGAGCACCAGCCCGCGTCTTCGTCTCGATGAGTGCACCAATTCCGTCCTCCCCTGCGAAACCTGGACCTTGTCCCCCGACGTCCGTGGACGACGATGACCTCCGGGAGTGGTTGCGGGCGAGCGAAATCGCCGGAGTTTCCGGTCAACTTCCGCTACGGTCGCCCGGTGACGCAGCAGAACGCCGCGAGCCCGTTCGCCGAGCTGCTGCGCCGTCACCGGGCGAACACCGGACTCAGCCAGGTGCAGCTCGCCAGGCTCAGCGGGATCAGCGACCGCGCGCTGCGCGATCTGGAGCAGGGCAAGCGGGTGCCGCGGTCGCAGTCGGTGCGGCTGATGGCCACGGCGCTGAAGCTGACCGGTGACGACCTCACCGCGTTCCTCGCCGCGGCGCGTCCGCAGTCGGCGCCCGCCCGGTCCGCGCCCAGTGCCGACGGCGGCCTTCTCGGGCGGGCGGACGAGCTGCGGTCGTTGCTGGACCTGGTCCTGCGGGCGCGGCACCGGCTCATCACGGTCACCGGCCCGGCGGGCGTCGGCAAGTCGCGCATCGCAGCGGAGCTGGCCGCGTTGCTCACCGGCCGCACCGATCTCGTGGTGAGCACCCTCGACCTGTCCGCCGTCGTCGACGTGGCGCTGGTCGGCGACCTCGCGGCGGACGCGCTGGGCTGCGGGCCGTCCCGGCTGGCGCCGGTGGACAGGGTGGCCGCGCACCTGCGCGACCGGCGGGTGGTGCTGGTGGTGGACCGGTTCGAACAGCTGGTGGACGCCGCGGCCGAGCTCGCCGCGCTGCCGCGCCGGTGTCCCGGCCTGACCGTGGTCGTCACCAGCCAGCGGCCGCTGCGGCTGCGCGACGAGCGGGTGTTCCCGTTGGCAGGACTACCGCACGAGGCGGCGGCCGCGCTGTTCGTGCGACGCGCCCGGCTCGCCAACCCGGCCTTCGACGCGGACGAGGACACCGCACCGGCGATCGAGACCATCTGCCACCGCGTGGAGCACCTGCCGCTCGCGATCGAGCTGGCGGCCGGCTGGGCGCGGTTGATGCGCCCGGCGGACTTGGCCGAGCGGCTCACGCACCGCTTGCGCTACCTCACCGACGGGGAGCGCGACCTGCCCGCACGGCACCGCTCGTTGCGCGCGGCGGTCGAGGCCACGCTGGACCTCGTCACCGCCGAGGCGCGCACCGCGTTCCGCCGGCTGGGAGGGTTCGACGGCGGCGTCCGGCTGGACGACCTGGAGGCGGTCCTGGGGCCGTCGCTGGCGGAGCTGACCGAGCTGGTCGACATCAACCTGGTCCGGATCACCCCGGACGGCGACTCGTCGCGGTACACGCTGCCGGACACGGTCGCCGAGCTCGCCGAGGAACAGCTGGCCGCCTCGGGTGACTCCGACGACGTCCGCGGCCGGATCGCCTCGCACTACCTCGGCAAGCTGCGCGGCGGAGCAACGTTCGGCGCGCTCGACGCGGCCAACATCCGCGCCGCGGTGCGCTGGGCGGCGTCCGAGGACCCCGCCCGGCTCGACGCCGACACCGCGATCGCGCTGGTCCTGTTCTACGAGTCCACCGGCCGCCTCGGCGAAGGCGCGGAGCTGCTCAGCCAGGTGGGCGCCGGCGGTGTCCCGGTCCTGTTGCTCAGGGCGGGCCAGCTGGCGGCGTTGCACGGCGACCTGGAGGAGGCGGGCGAAACGGCACGGCGCGCGCTGGCCGCGACCCCGGAAGACGACCACGGCACGCGAACCGCCGGTCTGAGCCTGCTCGGCATGGTCGCGGTGGAGCAGGGCAAGCCGCGCGAGGCCATGGCACACCTGCGCACCGCCCTCGCCGCCGCACGACTCTCCGGCGACGACGCGATGCTGGGCCGAGTCCTCAACAACCTCTCGTCGGTGTCGTCGGAGATCGGCCGCCCCCAGGACGCGTTCCGCCAGCTGGAAGCCGCCCTGGCGGCCAAACGACGCGCGGGCACCGCGCCGCTCGACATGGGCCGCACGCTGTTCAACCTCGCCCACCTGGCACTGGACCTCGACGACCCCGCCGTCGCGGTGAGCAGGGCCGGCGAGGCCGTGCCCCTGCTCACGGCCGGCGGCCACACACCGCTGGCGGCGTTCGCCGAGACCACCGCGGCACTCGCGCTGACCGACCCCGCGGCGTCGTCCGCGGCCCTGCGCCGCGCGGACCGCCTGCTGGCGGAGTCCTCACGGGAGGACGGGACCGACCGCGTCGAGGCCGCGGTCCGCCTGCGCGCGAGCGTGGTCCGGCACGCGTTGGGCGACGCGCCGGCCGCGTGGCGAGAGCTGGCCGGCGCCCTGCGGACCTCGCTCGGTCACACGACCCGCGACCGCGACTCGGTGGCGGAGGCGCTGACCCTGCACGCGCGGTACCTCTGCCCGCGTGATCCGGCGTCGGCGACGGTGCTGCTGGGAGCGGCGGATCGGTTGCGGCGCAAGAAGATCACGCCGTTCGTGGCCGGTGCGCGGGACCGGGCGGCCACGGCGGGGTCCGCGGTGCTCGGCCCGGATCAGTGGACCGAGCACCTCGAACGTGGCCGTGGCCTCGACGACGTGGGTCTCGCAGCGTTCGTCGACGGACTCGCCGCAGCCGGTCACGAACCGCTGTAGCTACCTCTGCCGGGGTGCAGGACCGGGTGGCCCCGTTCACGAACCGCTGTAGCTGAACCAGTCGAGGTTGATCGAGCCGTTGTCACCCGCCCCGTAGGACAGCGTCACCACCGGGTCGCGGCCGGTCACCGGGACGCCGTCGAAGGTCACCGTGCCCCAGGCGTCCCAGCTGTCGGAGACCTTCGGGAAGCTCACCTGCCGCACGGCCTGCCCGTCCACCGACAGCGTCATCGTGCGCGCGTCGCTGTGGGCGTTGGCGTACCGCAGGGTGATCGAACCCGAGCCCTGTCCCGCCGAGGCGCGGTGCACCGTGAACGACGACGCGGCGCCCTGTGCCCAGAGTCCGTCGACGAACGCGCGGCCCGAGTAGCCCGTGTGGTTGACGTTCGTCTTGACGCCGCCGGTGTTGCGCGCGTCCTCGGCGTCGAGGCGGCTCGGGGCGGGGCAGCCGGAGACCGAACCCCCGATGTCGGCGCAGCGGTCCTGCGCGTCGGCCACGCCGTCGCCGTCGCGGTCGCCGGCGGCCGCTCCCGTCAGGGTGATCTCGACCGTGTGCGCGCCCCTGAGGGTCGTGGGGATCTCGGCGCGGGACGGCTGGCCGTCGAGCCTGACCGAGCTGATCGTCGTGCCCGCACCGCGCAGCGTGATCGTCAGGTCGGCGTCGCGGTAGCGCACGTTCTGCAGCGTGACGTCACCCCAGCCCGCGGGCAGGTTCGGCGCGAGGGTGAGGCCCTGGGGGCCGAACCGGAGCCCGAACAGTCCTGTGTGGACCATGTCGAGGAAGGCCGTGGCCGACCAGGTCTGGTCGGGCTCTGATCCCCAGTGGAACTTCACCGTGTCGCCCAGCCGCTGGTAGCCGCCGTCGACCACGCCGGTGTTGCCGTTGTAGATCTCCCAGAAGCCGCTGTTGTTGTTCGCGAGCTTCGCCAGGCGCGTCGTCTCGGCGGCGAAGAGGTTCTGGTTCCCCACGCGTGCCAGCGCCTTGGCCCACAGCCCCTGGACGAGCGGCCAGACGATCGCGTTGTGCCGGCCGGGCTGGGCGTCGGAGTAGCGGTCCCAGTGCGGCCAGGTGTCGGGCATGCCCCACGTCATCAGGCGGGCGCGGCTGATGATCGACTGGGCCTGCGCGGGGCTGGCGACGTCGAAGAGGATCGCGAACGCGAGCCCGGCGCCCTCCTGGTACGCGCCCGGCGTCCCGTTGGCGAGGAGCTGGTAGTTGTACAGGCCCGTCTGCGCGTTCCAGAAGTACCGGTTGATCGCGGTCTTGAGCGCGGCGGCCTTCGTGCGGTAGCCAGCGGCCTCGGACGACTGCCCCAGGCGCTCGGCCATGTTCGCCGCGTTGAGGTAGGCGGCGTAGTAGACCACGTTGGTGCTCAGGTACATCCCGCTCGCGACGCCCGGCCACGGCATGCTGCCCGTGCTGACCGACTCGGTCGCGTCGGCGGGCGGCGCGGGGTAGCCGGCGATGCCGTCGTTGAAGAACGAGGCGCCGGTGAACAACCCGTAGGTGGGGTTGAGGCCCGCCGTGCCGGCGCGTTCCCTGATCGCCAGGGTGTTCTTGGCGGTGCGGTAGGCGTTGTCGAGGAACGCCTGGTCACCGGTGACGAGGTAGTGGTGCCACGCGGCGGTGAGCCAGATGACCTGGTCCCACTGCTGGTCGTCCTGCTGGACGCGCAGGGCACCGGCGGAGTCCTTGTCGACCACGGCCCACAGCGTGTTCCTCGCCAGGGCCGGCGACAGCAGGCTGGTCGCGTTCCAGCTGTTGACCGACGCGTCGCGCGTCCACGGCTGCTGGTACCCGCCGCCCGCGCGGACGAAGCCGGTGGCCGGGTCGAGCAGACCGCTCCTGTTGTAGCGCGAGTCGTAGCCCAGGGTGTTGACGCGCAGGAGGTTGTCCAGCGCGGCCGCGTAGGCGTTGCCGTACAACCCTTGGCTCAGCGGGCTCGCGAATCTGAGTGACGGTGTCGTCGCCGCTGTCGCCGGTGAGGCACCGACGACCACGCCCGACATCGTCGTCAGGACCAGCAGGACACGACCGATCCGCCGCCGCAGACTCATTCCGCGCACCTTTCCCGGCACCCGGACCCGACCGGAGCCGTCCCGGCAGTGCACCATGGAATCGCTCCCATGAAACGGTTGCGTGAAGATCCTGTCCGCTTCTGTCAGCCCGGGCCGCGAACCCGCCGTGAAACCGATCATGCGCGGGCTCGCGCCGGTAGGCTCGCGTTCAGTTGTTCTTGTCGAACGTGCCGTGGAGTGCCGAGTGAGCCGATGGCGTGCGATCGCCGTGCCGTGGCTGCTCATCGCTCTGCCGATCGGCGTGGAGCTGGGCGGTCGCGCGGCCGAGCTGGTGGTGAGCCTGGCACTCGCCGCCGCGGCGGTCATGGCGTTCGACAGGTTCCCCGTCCTGGTCCTGACGCTCGCGACGGCCGGTGCCGCGGTGCCCTCGCTGGTGCTGTCGCCGGTGGTGACCAGCCCTGTCCGGATCTGGCCGTTCCTGGCCGCGGCGGTGTTCGGGCACCTGGCCGGCCGCAGGCTCGAACGGGGACGGTCGGCCGGAGCGGCGGTGGCGGGTGTGCTGCTCGCGGGACTGCCGACCGGTGTTCTGGTCGACGTGCGCGAACGCGGTGGGTTCGGCGTGTTTTTCGGCCTGTACGACTGGTTCTCGCTCGTCACCGTGCTGGCGGTCGTCGTCGGGTTGCCGTGGCTCGCGGGCCGCTATCGGCGGCAGCAGCTCGAACTGCACGCCGCTGGTGTCGCCCGCGCGGCGTTGGCCGAACGCAACCGCATCGCGCGCGAGATGCACGACTCGCTGGGGTTCGAGCTCGGTCTGGTCGCCTTGCGCGCGGCCGCACTGGAGGTGGCGCCCGGACTCGACGCCGAGGTGCGATCCCAGGCCGGCGAGGTGCGTGCCGGGATCGCCACCGCCACCGAGCGGTTGCACGAGATCGTGGGTGTGCTCGGCGGGCCGGAGGACATCGACGTCGCGGCGCTCGTCGGCCGGGCCACCGCGGCCGGCCAGCGCGTCGAGCTGGAGATGCCTACGCCACCTGTGCCTTCGGTCGCCTCCGTGGTGCACCGGGTCGTGCGCGAAGGGCTCACCAACGCCGCTCGGCACGCGCCGGGTGAAGCGGTCGTCGTGCGGGTCGCGAACGAGACCGGGCAGACCACGGTCACGGTGGAGAACAGCGTGAACGGCACGAAGTCCGGTGTTGGCAACAAGCTCGGGCTCGCCGCGTTGCGCGATGTGGTCGGCAGGCTCGACGCCGGGGTGCGCGACGGGCGGTTCGTGCTCACCGCCGTGGTTCCGCACGACGTCGCCGCCAAGCGCCGCGACCGGTCTCAGGTGTGGCGGCTCGTGCGGGTGCCGTTGCTCGCCGCGGGTGTCGTCGTGGTGCTGGGGTTGACGTTGTACGCGCTCGTCGGATCCGACAACCGGCTCGACGACGACAGCTACACTGCTATCCACATAGGACAGAAGCGTGAGGATGTCGTGAAAGCACTGCCGCGCTTCCAGATCCTGGGCGATCCCGAACGCACGCTGACTCCACCGCCCAGCAGTGCGGACTGCGCGCACTACTGGGCCACCGTCCAGACCGACGACCGGCTCTTCTACCGGCTCTGCTTCGCGGACGACCGGCTCGTGCTCAAGGAGACCGTCCCCAGGAGCCGGCGATGATCAGGGTGCTCCTGGCCGACGACGAACCGCTGGTGCGCGCCGGCATCAGGGCGGTGCTCGCGGCCGACCCGGAGTTCGTCGTCGTGGCCGAGGCGGACAACGGGCGGACGGCAGTCGACCTGGCTCTCGCGCACCGGCCCGACGTGGTCCTGCTCGACATCGCCATGCCGGTGCTCGACGGCCTCGCGGCCGCCGCCGAGCTGGCCAGGACCGTGCCCGAGACGGGCGTGCTGGTGCTCACCACGTTCTCGGCCGACGACCACATCGCCGGCGCGCTCGCGGGTGGTGCGCGGGGGTTCCTCCTCAAGTCCGGCGACCCGCTGGAGCTGTTCGCGGGCATCCGCGCGGTGGCGGGGGGCGCCGCGTTCCTCTCCCCCGCGGTCGCGCACCGGGTGATCCAGCAGGTCGGCGGTGACCGGATGGCCCGCGCCGCACGGGCACGCGGGCTCGTCGAGGGTCTGACGCCTCGCGAGCGGGAGGTGCTCGCTTTGTTGGGAGCGGGACTGCCCAACGCCGAGATCGCCCGCCGTCTCCACGTCGTCGAGGGCACCGTGAAGGTGTTCGTCACGTCGATCCTGCGGCGGCTCGACGTGACGAACCGGGTGCAGGCGGCGATCGTCGCCCACGAGGCCGGACTTCTATGACCTTCGGCCAGTACGACGGTCGCCGTTGGGTCAATGTCCGGCGCGGCTCGCGCGACAACGCTGGTGCGCATGAAGAAACTCCTGACCGCGGCAGCGGTGGCCGCGCTGGCCACCGGGCTCGCTCCCGCCGCGGAAGCCGCTGAGCTTCGACTGCCCGGCCCCAGCGGACCGCTGCCCGTCGGCACCACCGAACTGCACCTCGTCGACAACGCCAGAACCGACCCGTGGACCGGCGCACCCCGTGAGCTGATGGTGTCGCTGTCCTACCCCGCGCTGCCCGACGGACGGTTCACCCGCCAGTTCCCGGACGGCGTCGCGGAGTTCTACGACCGCCAGGCCGGCGTCCCGTCCGGCACGTTCGCCCCCACCGGGACGCACTCGCGAGCGGGAGCCACACCGCTGCCGGGACGCCGGCCGGTGATCCTCTACTCACCCGGCGGCGGTCAGTCGCGGTTCCTCGGCACCACGCTCGTAGAAGACCTCGTCAGCCGCGGGTACGCCGTGGTGAGCGTCGACCACACGCCGGTGAGCCCGGTGAGGTTCCCCGACCGGCTGGAGCTGCCGAAACCCGGCCTCGACGCGGCCGAGGTGATGCGAGAACGGGTGCGGGACATCGGTTTCGTGCTCGACGAGCTGAAGCACAACCCCCTGCTCGACCTCACGCGCGTCGGCATGGCCGGCCACTCGATGGGGGGCTTCACCACAGCGGAGACGATGCTGACCGACACGCGCGTGGACGCGGGCATCAACCTCGACGGCAGCATGGACCCGCGCTACGGCCAGGCCGCGACGCTGGGGGTGAGCCGGCCGTTCCTGCTGATGGGCGGCGGCCTGAGCAGCGGACGCCCGCACACCCACGCGCACAGCGACGACTGGGGAGCGTTCTGGTCGGCCTCGACGGGCTGGAAGCGCGACGTCTACCTCCCGGACGCCGAACACATGAGCTTCACCGACGCACAGGCACTGCTTCCTCAACTGGGCCGCGACGACACCGCGTCGATCGGCACCATCGACCCGAAGCGAAGCCTTGCCGCACAACGGATGTACGTCGCCGCGTTCTTCGACCTGCACCTGCGCGGCCGGCACACCGGGATCTTCGACCAGGCCGCGCACCCCGACGTGCGGATCATCCCGTGATCACCGCATTCCCCGACTGGCTGGGCAAGCGCTACGGACCCGAGCTGCGCCGTTACGGCGCCTCGGCCTGGGGCCGCGCGAGCGCATCTCCAGCCACAGGTACCTGCGCTGGAGCCTGGAGACCGCGGGTGCCGAACGGATCATGAACGCCTCCGGCCACCCGTTCGACGAAGAACGCGCCGGATCCGCGCGGGCTGGACGCGAACCGTCTGCTGCGGGTTCTAGAACTTCGACAGGACGTTGTGGTTCCACCACAGGTCGAGCTTGTCGAGGGTGTCGAGGTCGCCCCCCGGCTTCTTCAACGCGCCGATGGTGAGGGTCTTGGTGTCGACCCACCAGACCTGGGCGTTGCCGTCGGCCAGGAAGCAGGTCGTGAAGTCGCCGGGCAGCGGGCCGGAGGTGTCGCGGTAGTAGAGCGCGTAGTGGATGGCGTCGTCCTTGGGGCGGCAGCCGCCGCGGTCGTCCCTGCGCGGGATGCCGCGGCTGGTCACCAGGGCGATGAAGAACGCCTCCTGCTGGGCGCGGTCGGCGAACAGCAGGAACTCGGCCGCGTCCGGCGGAGGGGCGAAGGGGTCGTTGTCGATCACCGTGCCGCAGCGGACGGCGGCGACCGCGGCCTTGTCCGGGGTGGTGGGCAGGCACAGGTTCGAGGTCCGGTAGACGGCCGGCAGGGCGGCCATCAGCGCGTCGTCCTGCGGCGACCGCGTCGTGGTGGGAGTGGACGACGTGGTGGTGGAGCTGCTCTTGGTGCTGGTCGTGCTGGTCGGTGTGGTGCTGCCGGACGTGCCGGAGCCGCGGATCTTGTCGCCGTTCGTGGCGATCAGCACCGTCGTGACGATCACCGCCACGACCGCGAGGACACCGCCGGCGAGAGCGGCCCGCCTGGCCGGTGGTGTGCGGCCCGGCTGGACGTGGGTGAGCGGGTACGGGCTGGGCTGGGGGCCTGTCGTGATGGGCTGGAAGGCGGGTGTCCTGGGCTGGGACAGCGGCGGCGCCTGGGGGAACCGCGGACCCGCGGGGACAGGACGGGGGAAGCCGCCGGGAGGGCTCGGTGGCACAGGCCGGCTGGCGACAGGCGCGGGGCGAGCGGGGGCGGACAGGGCTTGGACCGCTGCCTGGGCGAGCGCGCCCGCGGTGGCGTAGCGGTCGGCCGGGTCCTTGGCCATGCCCTTCGCGATGACGTCGTCCAGCGCCGCCGGGACGGCCGGGTTCAGCGGGGACGCCTTGGGTGGCGCTTCCCTCATGTGCGCCCAGATCTGGGCGGCGGTGCCCTCCGCGGTGAACGGGCGGCGGCCCGCCAGGCAGGCGAAGAGCACGCAGGCCAGGGCGTAGACGTCCGCGCGGCCGTCGACCGGGCCGCTCTCGAAGCGTTCCGGGGCCATGTAGTCGAGGGTGCCGACCACCGACCCGGACGCCGTCAGGTTCGTCGCGGCCGGGGAGGCGCTGCGGGCGATGCCGAAGTCCACCAGGTACACGAAGTCGCCGGAGGTCACGAGGATGTTCGACGGCTTCACGTCGCGGTGCACGAGGCCGTCGGCGTGCGCGGCGTCCAATGCGCTCGCCACCTGCTCGACGATGCGCACGGCGCGGGCCGGCTCGATGGTGCCCTCGTCGATCAGGTCCGACAGGTCGGAGCCCTCCACCAGGCGCATGTCCAGGTAGAGCCGGTCGTCGATCTCGCCGTAGGCGTGGATCGGGATGACGTGCGGCTCGCGCAGCCGTGCGACGATCTGCGCCTCGCGGCGGAAGCGGGCGCGGTAGTCCTTGTCGTCGTGGTAACCGGGCGAGAGCCTCTTGAGCGCCACGACCCGGTCGTGCACCGTGTCGTAGGCCCTGTGCACCTCGCCCATCCCACCGCGACCGAGCAGCTGCTCGATCCGGTAGGGCCCGAACGTCTCTTCCGTCATCGTCCTCGTGTCCCGAGCGCCTTGTCCGACGGAGTCGACGCGCGCCGACCGCCGCGGGTTCCGCCGGGAGCAGCCTACAAAGTCGCGATTCGACAGGTGACCGGAAGACGTGATCACGCCTCATCCGTTCGGACGTTGTGCCGCACGGCCGGGTGGGCGAGGGTTCGTCGGTGGCGATCAAGAAGCGGCGGGGCGGCGGCGTCTCGGCTCGGATCCGGCGCGGGTGGGAGCTGGTGACCACCTCGCTGGCGCTGCTGACCGGGGTCTACCTGATTCTGACCACCATCGAGCCGACGCGGGTCGTGCTGGAGCGCTACGTCGGCAAGCTCGACCTGCAGGGGCTCGTCGCACTGGTGGCGGTGATGCTGGAGATCGCCACCATCGCGATCTACCAGCACGGCAGGGACGTCCGGGCGTTGCGGACCCTGCTGGTCGAGAAGGAACGGCGGGACCTCACGCACTCCATCACCGACGTGCTGGCGGCCACGGCCCTGACCGGCGGTGGGCGGCGGGCGCGGCGGGTGGAGGTGCTGGGGCTGACGTTGAACACCACCTGGCCCGCGCTGGCCACGTGGCTCACCTCGCGCGACCAGCCGAACGGCTGGCGGGTCACCCTGCACTGCCTGGACCCGGACTTCATCACCCGGTCCGGCGAGTTCCCCGCCGACTGGGCGGGCGAGGCGCGGGGCAGCCTGGAGCGCATCCGGTCGTTCCTGACCGAGGAGGCCGACGAGCTGGCCCGGCGGCGGATCAGCGTGGAGCTGCGGGTCTACGCGTGCGTACCGGTCGTGCACGGTTTCCGGTTCGGCGACGGCACGGTGTTCCTGTCCTACCTGCAGTGGACCGAGAACGGGCGAATCCGGCCGTTCGAGTTCTACGACCGGATCGGCACCGACGACCGCTCACCCCGTGCGGGGCACTACCGGGACCTGTTCGACAGCTGGCTGCACCGGGTCGGGACCCGGCGCGTCACCGGCTCACCGGGAGCCGAGCGGCAGGACCCGTGACAGCGTGGGCACCGCGGCAGCGGCGACGACGACGTGCATGAGGATCAGCGCGATCGAGTTCACCACGCTGGCGCCTCCCGCGAGGATGCCCAGGTCCGGGATCCACGACAGCACCACGACGACGGGCACCAGGATGCGCAGCACCCGGCGCGGGTCGCCGGCGAAGCGGCGCACCAGGTACCAGCCGAGCGTGCCGAGCAGGATGCCGATCACCGTGGCGGGCGCGTACTCCGCCAGCGCCAGGCCCTTGCGCTCGACGTCGGCGGGGATGATCTTGCCCGCCAGCAGGGCGATCAGCGCGTTGACCGCGATCGAGACCACCGCGGCCCCCAGGAGTCCGACGACGATCTCCCCGGCGCTGGGCGCGAGGGCGGAAGAGCGGGTGGGGAGGCTGGTGTCGGCCATGGGCCCTGTCCTTCGATAGGCTGAATTGCAAGCGGTCACTTGCAAACAAGGTAGCCATCCGGTCCACTCTAATGCAAGTGTCCACTTGCATATGCGGCCGATCGAGGAGGGCGAGTGGCTGGCCGGGTGACCGACGAGGCGGTGTTCGACGCGGTCCTGAAGGTGATCGCCGAACAGGGGTACGAGCGCGCGACCACCCGCGTGATCGCCGATGCCGCCGGGATCAACGAGGCGACGCTGTTCCGCCGGTTCACCTCCAAGGAGAACCTGCTGCGACAGGCGGTGCGCGGCAGCTTCACCGGGTTCTCGCTCGACCTCGACAGCCCCGGCGACGACGTGACCGCCGACCTGCTCACGATCGTGAGCTACTACGCGCGGCTCTACGAGACGCGCGGCGGCGTCGTGCTCACCCTCATGCGCGAAGCGAAGTTCAGCCCGGACGTGGCGGCGGTGCTCGCCGAACCGGAGGCGCTGCTGGAGAAGGTGGACCGGGTCATCCTGCACCACCAGCGGCGAGGAGCCCTCGTCGCCGAACCGCCGCGGCACACGTTCTTCGCTCTGGTCGGGCCGCTGATGATGCGCGCCTTCGCCCGGCGGATCGACCGGCGGGCCACCCAGGCGCCCGCCGATCCCGAGGCCGTCGTGCGGCGGTTCCTCGAGGGACACCGCCCGCGGTAGCGGACCCGCGACCGCGGTCAGACGCCTGCGGGAGTCTCCTCGCTCCTGACGGCGAGCCACTCCAGTTCCGCGGCGAGCACGCCGAGCTGGAACCGCGACTGCACGCCGAGCATCGACTGCAGGCGCGAGATGCGCCGGTTCAGCGTGCGCAGGCTGACGTCCAGCTCGCGGGCGATCGCGCGGTCGGTCGCGCCGGTGCGCATGAGCCGCAAGAGGTGCTGGGTCGCCGCCGTGGGTTCCTCGGTCACGACTCGGGGGCGCGGCACCGCGACCACGGTGCCCGTTGTTACGCGGGTCACAGACATGTTGTGACGGTATGCCGGACTATTGGCGGCTGTCAATCAAAAGTCTGGCACTTCGATGCCAAACCGCACACAACTTCGGGACGAGCAACGCCATTACTCGGCTGAGCACGCGCGAAGACCCCGAAGGCGATGCGCCTCCGGGGCCCTCAGCCGCGATGACCGCGGGCGAACAAAGGATCTAGGTGGCGTGCGAGGACAGCACCTCACCCGTGGAGACGCCGGCGGCGACCTCGCCCAGCCGTGCGTCCAGCACCTCCGGCGACAGCACGTGCCGCACCACCATCGCCGCCGCTCCCAGCGCCCCGGCGGTCACACCGGCGCCCGACGCGACGATCCGCAGGTTCTCCGTGGCCAGCGGCAGCGAGCGCCGGTAGATCGACTCGCGCACGCCCGCCAGCAGCATCTCCCCCGCCTCCGCGAGCAGCCCTCCGATGACCACGAGCGACGGGTTGAACATGCTCACGCAGCCGGCGAGCACCTCGCCGATGTCCCTGCCCGCCTGCCGCACGACCCGGCCGGCCTCGAGGTTGCCCGAGCGGACCAGGTTCACCACGTCGGCCGTCGAGTGCGCGGGATGTCCCAGCTCCCGCAGCCTCGCCGCCAGCGCGGGACCGGCGGCGACCGCCTCCAGGCACTCGGTGTTGCCGCACCGGCACAGCACCTCCAGCGGCTCGCCCCTGTCGGGCAGCCTGATGTGCCCGAGGTCGCCCGCCGCGCCCGCCGCGCCGCGGTGCAGCACACCGTTGCTGATCAGACCGGCGCCGATGCCGGTCGCCGCCTTCACCACGATCATGTGCCGCACGTCCGGGTGCGAGGCGGTGTGCTCGCCCAGCGCCATCAGGTTGACCTCGTTGTCGACGAGCACCGGCACGCCGAACTCCGCCGCCATCGCCGCCGGCACGTCGAACCCGTCCCAGCCCGGCATGATCGGCGGGTTGTTCGGCCGGCCGGTGGAGTGCTCGACCGGGCCCGGCAGGCCGATGCCCACGCCGGCGATCTCCGCCGGGCCCAGCGTCGTCAGCAACGAGCGCCAGGTCGCGGCCAGCAGCGGCAGGATCTTCTCCGGTCCCTCCGCCACGTCCAGGTCCACCTGGTCGACGGCGAGCAACCGGCACCCGAGGTCGGACACGGCGACCGTGGCGTGGGTGGCGCCCACCTCGGCCGCCAGCACGTGCTGGGCGCCGGGGTTGAACCCGAACCGGCCGGCAGGGCGCCCGCCGGTGGACTCCCCCGTGCCGCTGGCGGTCACCAGCCCGGCGGCCACGAGCAGGTCGAGCCTCGCGCGCACCGTGGAGCGGGCGAGGCCGGTCGCCGTCACGATCTCCGCTCGGGTGCGCGGGCCGCCGTCCATCAGCATGCGCAGCACTGCGGCCGGCGATCCCGCCTCGACACCCAAGGTGCTCTCCATCGATCAATTGTCACATCGGTACGGGAAGGCGGGCGTCCCGCGCCCCGTCAGCCGCCCGAGCTGAAGGCGGCGTCGAACGACGCCGACGGCGGGTCGAAGGCGTTGCGGCGGAGGAACTCCAGCGCCTCGGGAGCACCGATGAGCCGGTCCATCCCGGCGTCCTCCCACTCGACGCTGATCGGTCCGGAGTAGCCGATGGTGTTGAGCATCCGGAACGACTGCTCCCACGGCACGTCACCGCGTCCGGTGGAGACGAAGTCCCAGCCGCGCCTCGGGTCCGCCCACGCCAGGTGCGAGCCCATCCGGCCGTTGCGGCCGTTGCCGACCTGGCGCCGGGCGTCCTTGCAGTCGACGTGGTAGATCCGGTCGCGGAAGTCCCACAGGAACCCGACGGGGTCGAGGTCCTGCCAGACGAAGTGCGACGGGTCCCAGTTCAGGCCGAACGCCGGACGGTGCCCGATCGCCTCCAGCGCGCGCACGGTGGTCCAGTAGTCGTAGGCGATCTCCGACGGGTGCACCTCGTGCGCGAACCGGACGCCGACCTCGTCGAACACGTCCAGGATCGGGTTCCAGCGGTCGGCGAAGTCCTGGTAGCCGGCGTCGATCATCGAGTCGGGCACCGGCGGGAACATCGCGACGGTCTTCCAGATCGACGAGCCGGTGAACCCGACGACGGTGTCGACGCCGAGCCGGGCCGCGGCCCGCGCGGTCGCCTTCATCTCCTCCGCTGCCCGCTGCCGCACGCCCTCGGGGTCGCCGTCACCCCAGTTGCGGGCGGACAGGATGCCCTGGTGCCGCTCGTCGATCGGGTCGTCGCAGACGGCCTGGCCGGTGAGGTGGTTGGAGATCGTCCACACCTTGAGGTCGTGCTCGGCGAGGATCGCGAGCCGGTCGGCGACGTAGTCGTCGTCCTCCGCGGCCCGCCACGGGTCGAGGTGGTCGCCCCAGCAGGCGATCTCCAGACCGTCGTAGCCCCAGCCCGAAGCCAGCCGGCAGACCTCCTCGAACGGCAGGTCGGCCCACTGACCGGTGAACAACGTGATCGGACGTGCCATCTCCGGTCTCCTCCTCTAAACCTGCTGCCACGTGCGGGACGCGGCGCTCGTCTCGACGGCCGCCAGGACGCGCTGCACCTGCAGCCCGTCGGCGAACGTCGGCGTGGGGTCGGTTCCCTCGGCCACCGCCCGCACGAAGTCGACGGCCTGGTGGGTGAACGCGTGCTCGTAGCCCAGGCCGTGCCCCGCGGGCCACCACGCCGCCACGTACGGGTGCTCCGGCTCGGTGACCACGATGCGGCGGAAGCCCGCGACGGCGGAGTCCTCCGTGCCGTCGAAGAACTGCAGCACGTTCATGTCCTCGAAGTCGAACGCCAGGCTGCCCGCAGAGCCGTTGACCTCGATGCGCAGCGCGTTCTTGCGGCCGTTGGCGAACCGCGTGGCCTCGAACGAGGCGAGCGCGCCGCCGGCGAACCGCGCCAGGAACAGCGCGGCGTCGTCCACGGTGACCGGCCCGGACTCCTCCGAGGCGGTGCCGGACAGCCCGGAGTGCTCCGACGCCAGCGGCCGCTGGGTCACGAACGTCTCGAGCGTCCCGGACACCTCGGCGACGGTGTCGCCGAGGATGAACTGCGTGGCGTCGACGATGTGGGCACCGATGTCGCCGAGGGCGCCGGAACCCGCCTTGGCCTTGTCGAGCCGCCACGACAGCGGCGCGGCGGGGTCGACGATCCAGTCCTGCAGGTACTGGGCGCGGACGTGGTGGATCCGTCCCAGCCTGCCCTGGGCGACCAGCTGACGGGCCAGCCCCAGTGCGGGCACGCGCCGGTAGGTGAAGCCGACCATCGCGCGCACTCCGCGCAGTGCGGCGCGTTCGGCGGCCTCCGCCATGGCGACCGCTTCGTCGACGGTGTTGGCCATCGGCTTCTCGCACAGCACGTGCTTGCCCGCGTTCAGGGCGGCGATCGCGATCTCGGCGTGCGTGTCACCCGGTGTGCAGATGTCCACCACGTGCACGTCGTCGCGGTCCAGTACGGACTTCCAGTCGGTCACGGCCTCCGCCCAGCCCAGGCGTTCGGCCGCCGCCCTGGTGCGGTCGGCGTCGCGGCCGGCCAGCACGGACATCACCGGCCGCACCGGCAGGTCGAAGAAGGCCGGTGCGACCCGCCACGCCTGGGAGTGCGCGGCTCCCATGAAGGCGTGGCCGACCATCGCGATGCCCAGTTCCGGCGTCGTCACAATGCGGTCCTCTCAGGATCTCAGGACTCGAAGGCGGTCGGCAGGTAGCGGTC
Source organism: Lentzea sp. (assembly GCF_035525475.1). Classification (GTDB taxonomy): domain Bacteria; phylum Actinomycetota; class Actinomycetes; order Mycobacteriales; family Pseudonocardiaceae; genus Lentzea. The sequence continues at coordinate 75,592 of NZ_DATLEC010000047.1, forward strand.
GACGTTGTCCTTCGTGACAACCGGGGCGTAGAGCTGGACCTGACGCGGGACCTCCACCTCGACGAGGTCGCCGAGGCTCTTGTTCTGCACCGCGAGCCGCGCCAGCCGGATGCCGTCGGCGCCCTGGGTTGACGGGTAGATCACGGTCGCCTTGTGGGGGCCGTTGTCCGCCTTGATCTCGCGCATCACGTTGGCCGATCCCGCGCCACCGACCATGAAGAACTCGCCGCGGCCGGAGTTCTTGACTGCGGCGGCGACGCCGACACCCTGGTCGTCGTCGTGGTTCCAGATGGCGTCGATCTTGGGCGCGGCCTGCAGCAGGTTCGCGGCGGCCCTCTCACCGCTCTCCACGGTGAACTCGGCGGCGACGCGGTTGCCGACCTTCAGCCCGCAGCCCGCGAGCGCCTCCGCGAAGCCCTTGCTGCGGTCCTGGGTCAGCGGCAGCGAGTCGATGCCGGCGATCTCCGCGACCACGGCGTCCGGCTTGCCCTTCAGCCTCTCGCAGACGTACGTGCCGGCGGACACGCCCATGCCGTAGTTGTCGCCCAGCACCGTGGACCGCGCGGCGAACGGGCTGTCGAACTGGCGGTCCACGTTGATCACGGTGATGCCGGCCTTCATGGCCTTGAGCGCGACCGGGGTGAGCGCGGCGCCGTCGAACGGCAGCAGGACGATCGCGTCCACCTTGTCGTTGATGAACGTCTCGACCTGGCTGATCTGGAGGTTGACGTCGTTGGTGCCCTCCACGACCTTCAGCTCCACGTCGGAGTACTTCTCGGCTTCCTTCCGGGCTGCGGCGCTGATCGCGGCCATCCAGCCGTGGTCGGCGGCGGGCGCGGAGAACCCGATGACGACCTTCTTCCCGGGCTCGTCGTTGGCGACCCGCGCACCGCCCTGGTCACCGCCGCCCGCCTTGGTCTCGGGGGTGTTGCCGGTGCAGGCGGTGAGCGCGAGGCCGACCGACAGGGCGGCGATGAAGCGGGTTGTTGCCTTGCGTGACATGGAGGTGCTCCTCGGGTGGCGGCGGTTGTGCCGGGATCAGGGGTCGCTGCGCCGGGCCAGCCGCTGCTGGAGCAGGACGGCGGCCACGATGATCGCGCCCTTGGCGACGGCCTGGGCGGAGATGGAGAGGTTGTTGAGGGTGAAGACGTTCGACAGCGTCGTGAAGATCAGGACGCCGAACACGGTGCCCGCGATCGTGCCGCGACCTCCGGACAGCAGCGTGCCGCCGATCACCACCGCCGCGATGGCGTCCAGCTCGTACAGCCCGCCGTGGGTCGAGCTGCCGGTGGTGGTGCGGGCGATGAGCATGACCGCGGCGATGCCGCAGCACACGCCCAGCAGCGCGTAGAGCAGCACGGT
>NZ_DATLEC010000193.1:0-29569 GCF_035525475.1 Lentzea sp.
ACCCCGAGTGGGACCTGGAAGCCTTCGCGCACCTGGGCGTGCCGCGCTGCGCGATCCTCGGCTGGCTGCGCGCGGAGGGGTCCGACGAGTTCCGCCCCAACGCCGAGCACACCCCGGGTCCCGGCGGCCGCGGGTGGCCGCTGCCGCAGACGCCGGCGGACAAGATCTACGCCTACTACCAGTGCGACTGGCTCAACGAGGACGCCTCGTTCCTGGCGGGTCTGCTGGACGTCGCCGTCTGCACGGCGGACGAGGTCGGCCGGGACGAGAACGGCCACACCTGGCTCGCCGCCTACACGTCGGAACGCCTGCTCCCGCCCGGTGTCCGGCGGTGGCGGGAGGTCGGCGTGCGCGAGCTGATCACCACGACGACGGCGGACGAGGTGCGGATCAACCCCGGCCACGCGCTCCAGACCCCGCTGAACAGGAACATCCCCCTCGACCGCTGGCCCGCGCCGTTCGACCTGCCTGCGTACGAGGTGAAGGAACAGGGAACTCCCGCACTGTTCGAACGCGTGGACGAGGCCAGGGCATACAGGCTCGCGTTCACGAAGACAGAACGCCTCATGCTGGCGGATGTCCTGCAGTGGCACGAGAACGGCAGGCAGGGCCGGCCGCCGTCCGGCGCTCAGGGCACCTGGGACACCAATGGTTCACGGGACTGGCAGGCGCCAACGTTCGGCAAGGCCGGCGGCTTCCCGGCCACTCAGCAGAACGGGTGGCCGTGGATCGCGGGTGTCTACGTGGGGTCCGCGCTCGCCGTGAACCCTCACGCGGACGGACTGTTCAAGCTCACCGACAACCTCGTCCGCGCCATCGCACAACGGTCACCACAACTGACAGCCGACCACCCGTGGCTGCCGCGCCGCGAGGGATGGCTGCGGGACGCACCGGAACCCGGACGCGAGGTGCTCGCGCTGGTAGCCGCTCTCGGCTCCGGTAACCCGGCGGTGAGGAGCGTCGGCTGGGACGACGAGATCAGCCCGGTGTTCGCCCGTGCGGTGTCACGCGATGCGTTTTCCCGTGCACCCCACTACATCCTGCAGGAACTCGGCCTGCCGTGGCCGGACCCGGCCACCCCGTGGGGCCAGGCCGTGCAGATCGTGAGCACAGCCGGCCACCACCCGCCCACCGCGCTGGAAAAAACCGCGGACCCACTGGTGTCGGCGCTGGTTGGCGCACTGCTCGGCGCGTGGCACGGCATCCCCGGCCTCCCGCACAGCAACCAGCGCTGGCTCGCCGAATGCGTTGCCACGCAAGCGTTCCTGGCGTTCGACCCGAAGTACGCCGGGACCGCCCATCCAGGTCTGCCGTCGATCTCGGACAAGATGCGCGCCGAGGCGCTGAAGACGCCGGGCGGCTGGCTGTACTGCGCCGACCCGGACATCGACCCGCGCTACATCGAGGGCGCGCCGCTGCACACGTTGCTCGGCGCCTACGAGATCGGCCAGGACGGCCAGTTCACCGGCAGGACGTGGGTGAACGACGAGTACCGCCCCAGCCCGCGCGGGCTCGGCCTCCCCGCGCCGGAGAACGAGTTCGAGGAGGTCCTCAACCTCGTCACGGCGGGCTGGCTGCCGTACGAGGCGATCCTGTCGGCCGCGCTGGAGTCGGAGCTGCTGATCCTGCCCGCCCCGGACGGCAGTCTGGCCGTCCTCCGCGACGACCAGGGCAACCACGTGCTCGCGGTCTACTCGTCGCCGCGCTACCTCCCGGCCGGTGCGGGGACGCCTGGGCGGTGGGCTTTGAAGGACCTGCTGTCCGCGCTGCCGGGGCTCCTCGTGGTGGTGAACCCCGGTGGGCAGGTGGGCGCGGACCTGCGGGGCGAGCACCTGGTGCAGCTGGCCACGGCCCAACCTGGCTGAGTGACCTGATGTGGTGAACCGCGACACGGCGTTGATCCAACTCCACGCCGCGCTGCGCCGTTCGGTCTAGTCTCCGCCCGTGCGGACGAGGCTGAACCCCATGCAGCAGGTGCTGGTGGCTGCCGGGCGCCCGTTGCCGCAGCTCACCGATCCGCTGGACATCGAGCTGCGGGTCAGCGCGTTCGCGGGGCTGTTCGCCCGCGACGAGGGGTTCTGGGAGGACGTCGTCGAGCACCTGGACGAGGTGCCCAGCCGGCGCAGTGCGGCGCTGCTGACGGCTCTCGGGCACCTGCTGGCGGGCCGGCCGGGGCAGTGGGCACGGGACGCGGCGCGACAGCAGCGCGCGCCTCGGTGGGATCTCACGACGCTGACGTTCGGCGAGTGCTGGATCGGGGACCGGTCGATCGACGCGGGATATCTGACGCTGATGTGTTGCTACGCCTACGGCGACGATCGGCACGCCATGGTGTTCATGATCGACGAGATCAGCGGCAGCCTCACGCGGCACGCGTTCCTCACGCGGCAGGTCGAGGAGGCGCTGGGGAAGTTGCAGGAGCAGGTGCGGCTGGAGCCGATCACGCCGGAGGCCGCGCACTGGCTGCTCGGCCGCAGCTACGACCGGTTCGAGCGGCGGCCGGGGCTCGGGGTGAGCGAGGACGTGCACCAGACGCGGCTGCTGGTGCGGCGGCGGATCGCCCTCGCGCTGGGGCTGGGTCAGGTCGGCACGAAGGCGGGCAGCACCGCGTCGACCTCGTAGCCGCCGTCGTCCGTCGGGCCCGCGGTGAGGGTGCCGCCGACCATCTCCACGCGGCCGCGCAGGCCCAGCAGGCCCTTGCCGGAACGGGGCGGTGTGGTGTCCGGTGTGGAGGGCGGGGCCGTGTTGCGGATGACGGCGCGGACCGTGCTCGGTCCACAGTGGATGGTGATCTCGGTGTGGGCGCCGGGGGCGTGCTTGTGCACGTTGGTCAGCGACTCCTGGACCACGCGGTACATCGTGCGGCGGACGGCGGGGGAGATGATGTCGGCGTCGCCGTGCTCGGTCAGCTTGACCTCCAGGCCGGTGGCGGCGGAGTCGGCCACCAGGCTGGACAGGCGGTCGGGCAGCACGTCCGGGATGCGGGCGGTGCGGCTGGATCGCAGGACGCCGACCATGTCGCGCATCTCGTCCAACGCCTGGCGGCCCGCGGTGCGCAGCTCCTCGGAGGCCTCGCGCACGCCGTCGTCCTTCGCGGCCATCCGCAACGCGCCGGCGTGCAGGACCATCAGGTTCAGGCGGTGCGTGACGACGTCGTGCATCTCGGCGGCGAGCCTGGCGCGTTCGTCGGCGCGGGCGCGTTCGGCCAGCAGGTCGCGTTCCAGCTCGGCCTGCTCCGCCAGCGACTGGGCGAGGCGGCGCCGGGTCTGCAGGTAGACGCCGGTGAACGCGACCACCGCGACGGTGCCGAGGCCGAGCGGCCAGGTCTCGCGCCAGGTGTCCAGTGCCGCCACGAGCAGCACCGGCACCAGGTCCTCCGCCCGCGTCACGAGAGTGACGATACTGCCGGTTTTGTGCCTTGGATCACCTACTGGAGCAGGGGATTGTCCCTACTTTCGCAGGTGGCGGCCCGGTGCGTTTCCGCCTGCCGGACGCCGGTGTCCGGCAGGCGCGCCAGTCCTGTGTGGAGCGACGGTGCTCAGCACGGTCGGTAGCAGTCGAACGTCTCGATCGAGCTGATCAGACCGTCACGGGTCTGGACGAACTGCGCGATGTGCGCGGTGAGCTCGTCGCCGTTGCGCAGCACGCCGGTCCAGGTCAGGCGGAGGATCGCGGTGTCGCCGGCGACCAGGGCCGAGTGCACGTCGTACCTCTGGCTCGACAGCAGACCGGCGCCCTTCTCGGACGCCGCGAGCATCTCGTCCAGGGTCGTTCGCGCTCCCAGGGGCTTGATCAGGTTCGGGTGCTCGACGGTCACGGCGTCGGGCGTGAAGTGCCGGCGCAGTTCGGAGCCGGCGATCCCGGCTTCGAGCGCGCGGTGCAGGGAGGTGGCTGCGGTGACGGGGTCCATGTGCACAACCATAGTTGTACAACCTTGGTTGTCAATGTGAGGATGGGCGGTGTGGACCTGATGGACCTCGACCTCGCGACCCTCGCCCATCTCGCGGGAGCTTCCGCGAACGACGCGATCCTGCGGCAGCTGCACGAGATCGGGCACGAAGGCGTCCGCGTCTCGCACGGGTACGTGATCCAGCACCTGGTCGAGGGCTCGCCGACGGTGTCCGAGCTGGGGGAGCTGCTCGGCGTCACCCAGCAGGCGGCCTCCAAGCAGCTCCTCGAGCTCGAACGCCTCGGCTACGTCGCGCGCGTGCCGGACCGCGTGGACAGCCGGGTGCGGCGGGCGGAGCTGACCGGGCGCGGCCGGCGGCTGGTCGACGACAGCCGCCGGGTGAGGCGTCAGCTGGACGTGCACGGCGACGACGCCGCCAAACGGGCTCTCATCCGGTTGCTCGAGGCGACCGGCGGTGTCGAGAACGTCCGGCAGCGCCGTGTTCCTATGGCCTGAAGATCGGCTGCACCCAGTAGTTGCTCGCGGACCAGGACTCAGTCGGGAAACCGCCGCCGTAGCGGTACACGCCGGCGTTCACCGGCAGGTGGAACGGCGTCTGCACGAGGTTGCCCACGAAGTAGTTCTCCGTGACCTTGTAGCCGCCTGACGGCGTGTAGTACGAGACGACGTACTCGGTGCCCGGCACCACGGGAACCGGTGTCGTGAACATGATCCGCTGCCCGTATGCCGCGCCGGGTGCGTCCTGTGACATCAGCAGTGTGCCGTCGGACGACCAGACGCGCGCGGTCACCGGGCCGGTGTAGTCGCCGCGCCGGATGACCACGCCGGTGAGCGAGCCCGGACGGTCGACGGTGGTGCGCAGGCCCAGTTCCACGGCTTCGGCGTCGGGATCGTTGATCGTCGGGCTGTCCGTGTCGTGGAAGATCAGCAGAGTCTCGTCGGTGAGGGCGGGAACCGTCGTGCCGCCGACGTGGACGGTGCGCGACACGGTGACCGGGCCGGTCGTGGACGCGGTGTGGGCGCGGGCGAGGATCGTCAGCGGACCGGGAACGGACGGCTGCAGCACGACCGACCACCGTTCGCCGTGCGCGTCGACGGTGGTCCAGTTGGTGCCGTTGTCGGTGGAGAAGTCGACGTCGGTGATGCCGCCCGACTCGCCGTTGACGGCGCCGCCGATCACGAGCAGCGGCTCGTTCAGCGGGACGGAGGCCTCCTCGGTCGGCGAGAAGATCATCGCCATCGGGGAGTCCGCCGCGAGGGCCGGAACGGGAGAGACCAGGACAAGTGACAGCAGCAGTACTGCTAATCGTCTCATGTACGGCGAATCGTCCCTGGTGAAGCCGCAGTTACGGCGGTACTCCGCACGGCCGCGCGTCCTTTCGGCTGACGGTCGTACCCGTGTCCGCCGGTTGTCGTCGACGAGTGCATGACCTGTGACAACGAAGTCCCGGTCCACGAAGGACGGGGCGGCGATCCAGCCGTGCGTCACACCGGTCGCGCAGTGCGGTACCTGCTTCCGCATCCGGCAGGCCATAAAGTCGGCGACAGCGAAGAGATGAGGTAGCCGGGATCGCCGGCGCAGGAGGATCCCGTGCTGGCGTTGCCGGTGTTGTCGCTCGTCGCCGTGCTCGTCTGCGCGGTCGTCCGGCCGTGGAACTGGCCGGAGGCGGTCGTGGCCGTCCCGGCGGCGGTCCTCGTGGTGCTCGTCGGAGCGTTGCCCGCCGGCCACGCCGTGGACGAGGCGGTGCGGCTGGGGCCCGTGATCGGGTTCCTGGCCGCCATCCTCGTGCTCGCGCAGCTTTGTGACGACGAAGGCCTCTTCCACGCGTGCGGCACCTGGATGGCGCGTGCGTCCGGCGGTAGGCCACGGACGTTGCTGGGCGGTGTGTTCGTCACGGCGTCGGTGACCACGGCGGTGCTCAGTCTCGATGCGACGGTCGTGCTGTTGACGCCGGTCGTGTTCGCGACGGCCGCACAGCTCGGCATCAGGCCGAAGCCGCACGTCTACGCGTGCACGCACCTGTCCAACAGCGCGTCGCTGCTGCTGCCGGTGTCGAACCTGACGAACCTGCTGGCGTTCGCGTCCAGCGGGCTGAGCTTCACGCGGTTCGCGGCGCTGATGGCGTTGCCGTGGCTGGTCGCGATCGCGGCGGAGTACGTGGTGTTCCGGCGGTTCTTCCGCACCGACCTCGACGCGCCGGTGCACGCGCCCGAGACCACACCGCCGCCGGAGCTGCCGGTGTTCGCACTGGCCACGGTGGGGCTGACGCTGGTCGGGTTCGTGGTCGCGTCGGCCACCGGGATCGACCCGGCGTGGGCGGCGTGCGCGGGTGCGGTGGTCATGGCGGTCAGGGCGCTCACCCGCAAGCGCACGACGGTGCCGAAGCTCGTGCGGGCGGCTTCACTGCCGTTCCTCGCGTTCGTGCTGGGCCTCGGCGTGGTGGTGCGGGCGGTCGTCGACAACGGGCTCGGCGACCTCCTCCGGCACGCGATCCCGGGCGGCACCGGGCTGTGGGCGTTGCTCGGGATCGCCGCGGTCGCCGCCGTGCTGGCCAACGTGATCAACAACCTGCCCGCGGTGCTCGTGCTGCTGCCGCTGGTCACGCCGTTCGGTGCGGGTGCGGTGCTGGCGGTGCTGCTGGGCGTGAACCTGGGGCCGAACCTCACCTACGCCGGGTCGCTCGCGACGTTGCTGTGGCGGCGGATCGTGCACGACCACGACACCGAGGTGAACCTGCCGGAGTTCACCAGGCTCGGTCTGCTCGCCGTACCCGCCACCCTGGTCGGCGCCGTCGTGGCACTGTGGGCGTCCCTGCGGCTGATCGGAGGATGACCATGACGGTGGTCGTGTGGATCGCCGACGACACCTGGCAGGACTGCGTCGACGCGGCCCGCGCCCACTCCGGTTCCGGGTTCCTGCTGCTGCACGTCAGCGACCACGACGTGCCCGGCGTCGCGCACGGGGCGTTCGCCGGTCTCTTCGGCAGAGGACAGCCGCCCCGTCACCCCGGCGCGCGGCTCGACGACCTGGCCACCAGCCACGTGCCCTGCCCCGTGCTGCTGGTGTGGCCGACGTAGTTGCGTGCACGAAAATTTGCATGCACGCACTTTTGTCTTCTAGTGTCGGTGACATGCGCGCCAAAGGCATCGCGTACGACACCGGTTTCGTGCGCCACGGAGAGATCTCCCTCGAGAAGTTCGACCTCGACGTCGTCCGGCGGGACCTGACCGCCATCAGGGACGACCTGCACTGCAACGCCGTCCACCTCGTCGGCGGTGATCCGGAACGGCTCGAACGGGCCGCGGAGATCGCCGCCGGGCTGGGGCTGGAGATCTGGTTCTCGCCCTACCCGCTGGAGCTGACGCCGCCGGAGATCCTGGCGCTGTTCGCCGACTGCGCGGAACGAGCCGAACGGGTGCGCGCGGCGGGGGCGGAGGTCGTGTTCGTCACCGGCGTCGAGCTGAGCATCATGAACTCCGGCTTCCTGCCCGGCGACGACGTCGTGCAGCGCGTGACCCGGCTCTTGGGGCAGCCCGAACGGATGCGCGAGGCCGCCGCCCGCCTCACCGAGTTCCTGGCCGAGGCCGTGGCTGTCGTGAAGGAGCACTTCGGCGGCAAGCTCACCTACGCCTGCATCCCGTTCGAGAACCCCGACTGGGATCTCTTCGACATCAGGTCGTTCGAGCTGATCCGGTCCGCCGAGGTCGCCGACGTGTACGCCGAGAGCATCAGGAAGGTCGTGGCGCAGGGAAAGCCGGTCGCGATCACCGGTTTCGGCACCGCGGCCTGGCGCGGTTCGGGCGCCACGGCCCCGCGCAGCATGGAGATCGTCGAGTTCGACGAGGCCGGCCTGCCGGTCCGGGTGAAGGACGGCTACGTCCGCGACGAGGAGGAACAGGCCACGTACCTGCGCGAGCTGCTGGAGATCTTCGAGCAGGAGGAGGTCGACGGCGCGTTCGTCTACCTGTTCGCGCTCGGCAGCCACCCGCACCGGCCGGACGACCCGAGTCGCGACCTCGACATGGCCAGCCCCGGCATCGTCAAGGTCTACGACGACGGTTCCTGGGAGCCCAAGGCCGCGTTCGCCACGGTCGCCGAGATCTACGCGCGCGGCTAACTCGCTTGGCGCGCAGGGGATCGGCCGCCAGACTCGACGGCACCATGAGCAGCAGACTGCGTGCGATCGCCCACGAGACCGTCGGGATCTCGGAACGGGGCTCCTACCCCACCGCCGCGGGCGAGGTCACCCTCGACGTCGCCCGCGCGGTCGCGGGCACCCGCCTCCACCTGCCCGACGAGGTGCTGTCCCTGCCCCAGGAGACCTCGGGCACGCGGATCGAGGTCACCGGCGAGTCCACTCTGGAGGCGGCACACCGGCTCGGTGGTGACGTCGCCGCACTGAACTTCGCCTCCGCGCGCAACGCGGGTGGCGGATTCCTCAACGGCGCGCAGGCGCAAGAGGAGAGCCTCGCCCGTGCGTCAGCGCTCTACCCGTGCCTGCGCGCCGCGGCGGACTTCTACGCCTACCACCGCGCACAGGACGACCTCACCTACAGCGACCGGGTGATCTACTCGCCGCGCGTGCCGGTGTTCCGCGACGACAGGGGAACCCTGCTGCCGCGGCCGTACGAGGTCTCGTTCCTGACGGCCGCGGCGCCCAACCGCGGCGCCATCCTGCGCAACCAGCCCGAACGCGCCGAGGGCATCCCCGTCGCGTTGCTCGGCCGTGCCATCCGCGTGCTGCACGTCGCCGCCTCGCACGGTCACCGCCGGCTCGTGCTCGGTGCCTGGGGCTGCGGGGTCTTCGAGAACGACCCGGCGATGGTCGCCGAGGTCTTCCGGATCGCGCTGCGGGACAACCGGTTCTTCGATCACGTCGTCTTCGCGGTGCTGGACCGGCAGAAGGGCGCACCGACGCTGGCCGCGTTCACCGAGGTCTTCAGAGATCAAGAGGCCTCTGACCTGCGCTGAGCCATCGTGATGCCAAAATGAGCCAGATTTACTTGCTGGTGGCACCGCTGTGTGCCATAGTGATGCCATGGATCTGACCCCGTATGTGGCTTCCCTCGGCCGCGAGCTCCTCACCGCCGTCGAGACCGGCGGCGGCGAAGCGAGTGCGCTGGTCGAGCGGTTGACCGTGACGATGGAGTCGGCGATCCGGCTGGCACTGCTCGAAGCGCTGTCCGCCGCCGCCGACGAGATCACCGCGGACCTGGCGCCGGACTCGGTGCAGGTGCTGCTGCGGGGCCGTGATCCCAAGTTCGTCGTGACGCGCCGGACGCCCGAACCGCAGGCCGCCGTCGCGCCGGAGCCCGTCGCGGCACCCGCCGAGGACGTCGCTGCCGGCTTCGACGACGGCACCACGGTGCGCATCAACGTCCGGCTGCCCGAACCGCTCAAGGCCGCCATCGACGACGCCGCGGCCAAGGAGGGCCGTTCGGTCAACGCGTGGCTGGTGCGCGCCGCGTCGGCCCAGCTGAGCCCGAAGCGCGACGCCACCGCCGAGGCGATCACGAGCAGCGTCACCGGCGCGACGCGTTTCGTCGGCTGGGTCCGCTAGCCCCGCCTTCTCACCACTTCGCCCCGACCTGCGGGGATGCACTTCCGACACCTTCTGAGGGGACAGCCATGCCTTCTTACGACACGCCAGAACCCATTTCTGTGCTGCTCGACGTCTACGCGGGCCACGTCCAGGTCGTCGCGTCCGACCGCACCACGACGGCGGTCGACGTGCGGCCCTCCGACTCGTCCGACTCCTCGGACGTCGAGGCCGCGCGGAAGACCACGGTCGACTACGCCGACGGCACGCTGACGGTGCGCGGGCAGAAGCGGACGTTCGACTTCTCCAAGAAGACCCGGTCGGTCGACGTCGTGATCGAGCTGCCGACGAACTCCGCGGTGGACCTCGACGTGACGGCGGGCAGCATCCGCACCACCGGTGTGCTCGGCGCGACCGAGGCCGACATGTCCGCGGGCAGCATCCACCTCGACCGCACCGGTCCGCTCAAGGCCGACACCGGCGCCGGGCAGGTCAAGATCGGCGCGGTCACCGGCGCCGCCGAGGTCAAGACCGGCAGCGGCCACATCCGCGTCGGGAGGGTCGACGGACCGCTCGTCGTCAAGAACTCCAACGGCCACATCGACGTCGGCACGGTCGAGGGCGAGCTGAGGGCCCGTTCGGCCAACGGCGACATCAACGTCGAACGCGCCGGCGCGTTCGTGGAGGCCAGGACCGCGATGGGGTCCATCGAGGTCGGCGAGGTCGTCAGCGACACCGTCACGCTGAACACCGCGATGGGCGGCATCGAGGTCGGCATCGCCACCGGCACCGCCGCGTGGATCGACGCCAAGACGTCGTTCGGTCGCGTCACCAACACGCTCGACGGCAGTGACGGCCCCGGCAACGCCGAGCGGACCGTCAAGGTCACCGCCCACACGTCCTTCGGCGACATCTCCGTCCGCCGCGCCTGAGAGGAAGCTCCATGAACGCGATCAGTGCAAGAGGTTTACGCCGCTCCTACGGCGACCACGAGGTGTTGAAGGGCGTCGACCTCGACGTCCGGCGCGGCACCGTCTTCTCGTTGCTCGGCGCGAACGGCGCCGGCAAGACCACCATGGTCAAGATCCTCTCCACGCTGATCCGCGCGGACGGCGGCAGCGCGTCCGTCGCCGGTCACGACGTCGCGGGCGATCCCGACGCCGTGCGCGCCGCGATCGGTGTCACCGGCCAGTTCTCCGCCGTCGACAACCTGATGACGGGCAGGGAGAACCTGAAGCTGATGGCCGACCTGCACCACCTCGGCAAGGTGGACGGCCGGCGCAGGACCGAGCAGCTGCTGGAGCAGTTCGACCTCGTGGAGGCGGCCGACAAGTCCGCGTCGACGTACTCCGGCGGCATGCGGCGCCGGCTCGACCTCGCGATGACCTTGGCCGGGTCGCCGCAGGTGATCTTCCTGGACGAGCCGACCACCGGCCTCGACCCGCGCAGCCGCCGCACCATGTGGCAGATCGTGCGGGAGCTGGTGGCGAGCGGCGTCACGATCTTCCTCACCACCCAGTACCTGGAGGAGGCCGACGAGCTCGCCGACCGGATCGCGGTGCTGGACCAGGGCAGGATCGTCGCCGAGGGCACCGCGAACGAGCTCAAGCGCCGCATGCCCGGCGGCCACGTCCTGTTGCAGTTCACCGATCCCCGGCACCTCGAAGCCGCCACGAGGGTCGTGCCCGGCGCCTCCCGCGACGGCGACGCGCTGGCGTTGCGCGTGCCGAACGACGGCAGCGTCAGCTCCCTCAAGGCGTTGCTCGACCGGCTCGACGAGCACTCGGTCCTCGTCGACTCGCTCAGCACGCACACCCCCGACCTCGACGACGTCTTCCTCGCCCTCACCGGCAACCCCGACAAGGTGGCTCAGCCATGACCTACGTGCTCGCGGACTCGGCGACGATGGTGCGCCGCAACCTCAAGCGGATGATCCGCTACCCGTCCCTGACGTTCCAGCTCCTGATCATGCCGGTCGTCTTCCTGCTGCTGTTCGTCTACGTCTTCGGCGGAACGCTCGGCGCGGGACTCGGCGGACCGGCCGGCGGCCGCGCGGAGTACCTCGACTACGTGACGCCGACGATCATCCTGATGTCGATCACCGCGGCGGTGCAGGGCACGAGCATCTCGGTCGCGATGGACATGACCGAGGGCATCGTGGACCGCTTCCGCACGATGAAGATCGCACGGGTGTCCGTCCTGACCGGGCACGTCGTCGGCAGCCTGGTCCAGACGGTCCTCGCCATGACGTTCGTCTTCGGCGTCGCCGTCGCGATCGGCTTCCGGCCGCAGGCGGACGGGCTCGGCTGGCTCGCGCTGGCCTGCCTGCTGGTGTCCATGTCCCTCGCGATGATCTGGCTCTCCGCCGCGCTCGGCCTCGCCAGCAAGTCCGTCGAGTCGTCGAGCAACGTCGGCCTGCCGCTGGTCCTGCTCCCGTTCTTCGGCAACGGTTTCGTGCCCACCGACTCGATGCCGACGGTGCTGCGGTGGTTCGCCGAGTACCAGCCGTTCACCCCGTTCATCGACGCGCTGCGCGGCCTGCTCATGGGCGCGCCGATCGGCAACAGCGGCTACATCGCGCTGGGCTGGTGCGCCGTCATCGGCTTCGGGGGCTACCTGTGGTCCAAGAAGCTCTTCAACCGCGAATCCACCCGCTGAAGGAGTTCCCGCCATGTTGCAAGGCCTTCCCATGGAACGTGACGTCAGCCCGTTCGTCCCGCCCAGCCTGATCACCTCGGTGCGCTCGACCCGTCCGGTCAGCCCGATGCTCTTCCCCGACGGCCACGAGGGCTGGCTCGTCACCGGTTACGAAGCCGTCCGGCAGGTGCTGGCGGACGTCAGGTTCAGCTCACGCCAGGACCTCGGCATCGTGCACGTGCCGTTCCCGACCGGCATGCCCGAGATGACGGAGCCCGTCCCGCAGGAACCGGGGGTCTTCATCAGCATGGACCCGCCGGACCACACTCGGCTGCGCCGCAAGCTCACCGGGGCGTTCACCGTCAAGCGGATGAAGGCGCTCGAGGAGCACGTCGTCGAGCTCACCGAGCGACGGCTCGACGAGCTGGCGAAGCTCACACCGCCGGTCGACCTGGTGCGCGAGTTCGCACTGCCGGTGCCGTCGCTGGTGATCTGCGAGCTGCTCGGGGTTCCCTACGCGGACCGGGACGTGTTCGAGACGAACGCGTCGCGGTTCATGGAGCGGGACATCACCCTCGAGGACAAGATCGCCGTGTACGTGGCGCTGAGCACGTACCTGGCCGAGCTCATCACGGGCAAGCGCGCCGAACCCGGCGACGACCTGCTGTCCGATCTCGCCCGTGACGAGGACCTCAGCCTCGAGGAACTGACCGGCATGGCGTTCCTGCTGCTGCTCGCGGGGCACGAGACCACCGCGAACATGCTGGCACTGGGCACGTTCGCGCTGCTGGAGCACCCCGACCAGATGGCAGCGCTGCGGTCGGCGCCGGAACTGATCCCCGACGCCGTCGAGGAGCTGCTGCGCTACCTGGCGGTGGCCGACGTCTTCTTCCGCTACGCCAGCGAGGACATCGAGTTCCACGGGGAGACGATCCGCGAGGGGTCGATGGTGGTCGTGTCGCTGCTGGCGGGCAACCACGATCCGGAGCGGTACGAGGACGCCGGCACGTTGGACGTGCACCGCAACGCCCGTGGCCACCTGGCGTTCGGGCACGGCGTGCACCAGTGCCTGGGGCAGCAGCTGGCGCGCATCGAGATGCGCGCCGGGTTCGAGGGGCTGTTGCGCCGCTTCCCGGCGCTGAGGCTGGCCGTGCCCGCCGACGAGGTCAAGCTCAAGACGAACATGAACATCTACGGCGTGCACGCCCTGCCGGTCACCTGGGAGTAGTGGCCTAGACGGTGAAACCACCGTCAGCGTTGATGCTGGCGCCGGTGACGTACGCACCGGCGTTCCCCGCCAACGCAGCCACCACCTCGGCGATCTCCTCCGGTGTCCCGTACCGCCCCAGAGCGGTCAGCCCGCGGATCGTGTCCGCCATCGGCCCGTCGGCCGGGTTCATGTCCGTGTCGGTCGGACCGGGGTTCACGATGTTCGCGGTGATCCCCAACGGCCCCAGCTCGCGGGCCAGGCCCTTCGTCATGCCGATCAACGCCGTCTTGCTGGCCGAGTAGAGCGCGAAGCCCGGGAACGGCGCGTACACCGCGACGTTGCTGCCGATGCTGATGATCCGCCCGCCCTCGCGCATGTGCTTCGCCGCCGCTCGTGCCGCCAGGAACGGCGCCCGCACGTTCACGGCCATCGTGTGGTCGAACTCCTCGCGGCCGAGCCCCTCCAGGGGCCCGACCTGGAACACCGCGGCGTTGTTCACCAGGACATCGAGCCGCCCGAACTCCGCCGCGGTCTCCTCGACCGCCGCGACCACGGCGTCCGGGTCGGCGCTGTCCGCCCGGATCGCCTTCACGTCCTGGGGTTTGGTGTTCTGGTACGTGACCGCGACCCGTGCTCCCAGCGAGGCGAGCTTCGCGGCCACCGCGGCTCCGATGCCACGGCTTCCGCCGGTGACCAGAGCCGCTTTTCCTTCGAGTGATCCCATGCCGGCAACTCTCGCCGAGCGCCGGCCGGGAGTCTGGCGGGAATCAGACCGAGGCTTTGCGCAGCGGTGCCGCGACTTCGTGCAGGTGCTCCAGCACGTACCCGTACGAGCGGAACAGCCCGCACTGCGCATAGGAGATCCCGCGCTCATGGCAGAACTTGCTCACGATGACCTGCGCGTGCCGCAGGTGCGGCCGGGGCATGCTGGGGAACAGGTGGTGCTCGATCTGGTAGTTCAGCCCGCCGAGCAGGAAGTCGGTGAACCAGCCGCCGCGGATGTTCCGCGAGGTCAGCACCTGCTTGCGCAGGAAGTCGAGCGAGTGCCCCGCCGAGAGGACCGGCATGCCCTTGTGGTTGGGGGCGAACGAACACCCCATGTACAGGCCCCACAGGGCCTGGTGCACCAGTACGAACGCGATCGCGTACACGGGGGAGAGCACCCAGAACACCACGCCGAGGTACACCACGACGTTGGCGATCATCACGAAGCGCTCGCGCCCGGAGTTCTTGATCGAGTGCACGTGCAGTGCGAAGCCTTCGAGCAGCAGCAGCGGGAAGAACAGCACCGCCTGGTGCGAGGCGATCCACCGCAGCGGCCCGCGCTTGGACTCGCCCTGCCGCTGTGTGAACGCCAGCACCGAGATGTCGACGTCCGGGTCCTCGTCCTCGTGGTTCGGGTTGGCGTGGTGGCGGTTGTGCTTGCCGACCCACCAGTCGTAGCTGACCCCGACCAGTCCACTGTGGATGTAGCCGGTGATCTCGTTCCACTTCCTGGAGGCGAAGATCTGCTTGTGCCCGGCGTCGTGGCCGATGAACGCGAGCTGCGTGCTCATCACCGCAAGCACGAACGCCACCACCAGCTGCCACCACGAGTCGCCCACCAGCGCGAACGCCACCCACGTGGCCGCGTAGACCGCGAGGTTGGCGCCGATTCTGGCGAAGTAGTACCCACGCCGCCGGTCGAGCAGGCCGGCCTGCTTGATCTCGGTGGACAACTGAGCGAAGTCGCTCGCCTCGCGGAGTGTCATTCGCGAAGAATGCCAGATCCTGTCCACATCTCCACGCACGCGTGATGAAGTCGCCGCAAACCGCACACGTCAGCATGGTGGTCGCCGGCACGCACGTCGGAGTGCGGGTGTGCGGTCTTCTCCGGCCATCCCGGCGGTTGCCCCAGGCCGAGCGGGTGCCGCCGGCGCGAGGGTGACCAGGCTCCCTGCCGCGATGGTGGCCCCGAACACCGTGTGGAAAACGGCGCGGACGCGTCTCATGAGGAGTTCATTTCCTGAAGCACGACAAACGCCTCGGCTCGCGCTCCACTCCGCGAGCTGAGGCGAAGAGGCGGCGCCATCGGGGCCTGGGTGACAACTTCAACCCACCTCTTCGGCGGAATGGCCGGTCGATGTCGCACGGCGTCACGCGTCGGTAACGCCACCCGGAACACGCTGTGGTCATCCGAATCACCGCAGTGGGAAAGTGAGGACAAAGTGCGAATTCGAAAGCTCTACCCGGTCCTGGCGGCGAGCGTCATCGTGATAGGTGGTATCGCCGGTGCGGGCAGTGCCTCGGCGGCGGTTCCCTGCACGATCGGTCCCGGTGTGACGCAGACGGACACCACGGTGTACGGGTCCGCTGGGAACGACACGATCGACTGCACCAGCGCCAGCCCAGGCAAGACCGTGTACGGCGCCGGTGGCAACGACACCGTCACCGGCACGGCCTACGCCGACACCCTCAACGGCGGCAACGGCAACGACACGCTCACCGGTGGGGTGGGCAACGACACCCTCAACGGGAACCTGGGCATCGACACGCTGAACGGCTCCGCGGGCAACGACACGCTCAGAGGTCCCGGTAACGATTTCGCCGAGGACACCCTCAACGGCGGCGACAACACCGACTCCTGCGGCCCCGTGGGCGTTCCCCCCGACCTCCGCACCAGCTGCGAGTCGTAGGCCTGGGCACCGCCGAGGCGACCCGTAGATCAGAAGAGCGATGCGCGACCCGGCTCCGGGAGGAGCCGGGTCGTGCCGCATGCCCGGCTTGAATCGTGGAGCGAACCCGAACGAGTGGTTTGGGAGGCAGCCCGTCCCGCCTCACGCGTGACGGGTCCGGAGGCCGGGAGAACCGTTGCGCGCCAAGGCTGTTCGTCGTGTTCCCGCTGATAGCCTGATCGGTACGGGGCAGCCGGCGGGTTCGGTCCCAGCCTGTTCCGAATCCGGTAGCGGCAGGACGTGCGGAACGAGGTCGAAGTGCTCACCGTGATCACCCTTTCGCGTTTCCTCGAAGTGACAGCGGCGCCGAACCCGTGACCACGCTCGCGACGCCGAACGCATGCCTGGCGCCTCACTCGCACCAGGCGGGCTCGCGCGTCGTGCTCCTCGACGGGTTCAAGCTCACCGGGGGGACCGGCATCATCACCATCCCCAGGGGAGCGGAACGCCTGCTGGCGTTCATGGCGATGCGCCCACGGGCGGTGGGACGGCTGCTCGTGGCGAACTCCCTGTGGGCGGACGCGACCGAGGGCCACGCCTACGCGGCGCTGAGGTCGACGTTGATCCGGATGAACCGCACCTGCCGGGAAACGCTGCTGGTCACCCCGTCCAGTCTGGAGCTCGCGCCCACTGTCTCGGTCGACCTGCACGACGCCCAGGCTCTCGCCCACCGCCTGCTCAAAGCCGGTCCGCACGCCGCGGTGGACCTGAGCGTGGAAGCGGTCGCCACCCTGTCGTCGGAACTGCTGCCGCTCTGGTACGACGACTGGGTGCTCCTGGAGGCCGAGGACTGGCGCCAGCTCCGGCTCCACGCGCTGGAGGCGGTGGTGGCCGGCCTGGTCGAGGCGAGGCGTTTCGGTGATGCCACGGCCGCGGCGGGAGCCGTCGTCCGGGCCGACCCGTTGCGGGAGAGCGCCCAGACCGCTCTCATCCGCGTCCACCTGGCCGAGGGCAACCAGTCCGAGGCGGTGCACGCGTTCGACCGGTTCAGCCGCCTCCTGCACGCGGACCTGGGCCTTGCACCCACGCTGGAACTCCGGGACCTGGTCGAGGGGCGCACGGGACCGCCACGCCGATGACCGGCAGGCGGCGGCCCCGGTGCGCGTGCCCTATGCCTTGGCGCAGGCAGCGAGGACGGTGACGGTCGCGCCGGTGGAGGTGGCGTAGGCGGCGGCACTGGCCGCGGCGGCCGTCGCGGCGGCGGCGCTGAACTCACCCAGGGTGGCTCCGGCGGCGCTGATGCCGGCCGGCGTCCCGCTGGCGGCACCGTCCGCGAACGCCTTGGCCGCGGCTGCCGCGGCGGCGGAGTCGACGACCTTGGCGGCAGCCGCGGCGGCCGCGTTGGCGCTGTCGACGGCGGCCGCGATGGCGGTCACGCAACCGGCGGGCGGTGCGGCTGCCTGCACCGGGCTCGCCGGCGCCGGCTTCGGAGAGGTGGCCCCGGCCGGTACCACGACCAGTGCGACGACGGCACCGGCAGCCAGGACCGAGGCTGCGACACGGCGAATGTTCATGAGATGGCTCCTGTCACGAAGAAGGTGAGCCCCGGCAGGCCCGGGAAACAGAAAAGGCCATGAGGACAAAGTCGATAGAACTAAATCGGCTCATGGATCGAGTATGCGCCCCTGAATGCTCGTGGCGTGGGAAGTAGCCTATTCGTGTACGGAATTCAGGATGATGTGGAGGCCGCGTTTTGTGAATGATCGAAGGAAATCTCCGGTTGTTTCCGTCGCGGGCGGGTACTCGTGCGGTACGGGTCTCGTGGACCGCGAGGTTCGCGCCGATTCCGGCGAAGTGTCATTCGTGGTGAATGCCGGATCGCGGGCGTCCAGGCCGGTGCGGACCACGTGAGGCGGCGCGGCGGCGACACGATGGAGTGGTCATGGTCCCCGCCTCCGGCGAGCCGCTCGCATACGCCCTGGTAGATGCGGTCAAGTGCTGCTGCAACGGGCCCGTCGCGGGTTCGGTGGCAGAGAGGACCGGATCGGGTGGTCGACCACACGACCGTGCTCATCGCGGGCGCGGGGCCGGCGGGACTCGTGTTGGCCAACCTCCTGCGCGCGGAGGGCGTGGACACCCTCGTCGTCGAACGGGCGAGCCGCGAGCAGGTGCAGGTCCGGGCGAGGGCGGGTTCCTCGGCCTGGAGAGCGCCAGGGCCTGGCCGAGCACCGCGACGACCAGGGCGAAGGCGTCGCCACCGGCCGGTTCCCCACCGGCTGCGACGGTGGCGGCGGCGTGACCCGCACGGCGGTTCCCGGGCGGCGGTACCGCCATGACCACGGCGTGAGCTGGCTGACCGTGCTCGCGGAGGTGCCGCAGAGCATGGCCGCGGTCACCTGCGCCCTGCACGACGGCGGGTTCGCGGGCCACATGGCGCGCAGCTCCGGGGTGACGCGCTACTACCTCCAGGTCCCTCCCGGCGACGACCCGGAGACCTGGACGGACGAACGGATCTGGGCGGCGCTCGACGTCCGGATGCGCACCGGCGTCTTCGGTCAGCTCGAACAGGGCCCGCTCACCGAACGGCGGATCGTGCGGCTGCGGCCGGAGGTCTCCGACCCGATCCAGCACGAGAGGCTGTTCCTCGTCGGCGACTCGGCAAGCCTGATCAGCCCGTCCGCCGCCAAGGGCGCCAACCTGGCGATCATGGAGGCCGAGGTGCCGGCCTCCGCCGTGGTCTCCGCGCTGGACGGTGACGAACAGCCGTTGGCCGCCTACTCGCACCTGCCCTGCGTCTGGCGGGCGCGGGAGTCCTCGCGCTGGATGATCGACCTCCTCCACCCGCAGGTGGACGGCTTCCACCGCGCCCTGCTCGACAGCCTGCGCGAGTGCCGCGCCCACCAGAACTACTTCGCCGAGAACTACGTCGGCATCTGAGCCCCAGGGACACTCATCATGGTCTCGACACGCACACCCGTCCTCGCCGCGACCGACGTCGACCGCCTCACCGCGGCGATGGCGCTCATCGGCGCACACGACACCCACTCGGCTCTGGCGGCCGCGTTGCCCTCCCTGGACGCCGAGCAGCGGGCGGCCGTGACGCGGCACGCCACCCTCGACCACGTCGCGGTGCTCATCTTCCCGGAGACCCTGGCGGGCCTGACGGAGGAGCTCTCGTCGCGCGGCATCGAGGTCGGCGCGATGACGCCCAGCGTGGTCGTCCGCGAACGGCTGAGCGGCCGGTACTCCGTGCCCCTCGCGGACCTGCGGGTCGGCATCCTGCGCGCGCCCGTCACCGACCGCAAAGGCCGGCCGTGCGAGCTGGAGATCTTCGTGCTGGTGACGCCGCCGTCGTTGGCGCACATCGCGGAGGACGAACGCCGGCACGAGCGGGAGAACCACGTCGCGCTGGCGGTGCACCGGCCGGATCCGGTGCTGCTGCGCGGGTTGCGCACGACGATCACCGGCATCATGCGGCCTGACGGCGGCGGCTACAACGGTTACGAGAACAGCACCGTCCTCTACTTCCGCGACGCGCACCGCGCCGATCCCGCGTTCCGCCGGCTGGAACTGGTCGCCACCGGCCGGTTCCCGCAGCTGCAGGCCGTCCACCAGCGCGAGTCGTGCGCCGGCACCGAGCTGCTGCGCCTGCTGACCGGCGCGTGGGCGACGCAGGCCATCGCGACCGCCGCCGAACTGCGCCTGCTCGACCACCTCGCGTCGTTCGCCGACCTGCCCTCGCTGGCCCTGGCCACCGGCACCGAACCCCGCAGCCTGGCCAGGCTCCTGCGCTACCTCACCTCGCTCGGCGTCGTCCGCACGTCCGGCGGCGGGCACGCGCCGACCGAGCTGGGCGAGCTGCTGCGCTCGGACCTCGCGGGCTCGATGCGCCCGCTGGCGTCGATGTACGGCGGCCCGTTCTACCGCTCGTTCGCCGGGCTCACCGAGTCCGTCCGCAGCGGGGAGGAGTCGTACGCGAAGACGTTCGGTGCCCACCACTTCGCCCACATGGCGGCGGATCCGGCGCTCGCGGAGCTCTTCCACGGCTCGATGGCGGCGAGCAACGCCATCTTCACCGGCGTCACCAAGGCCGTGGACTTCTCCGGCGTCCGCACCGTCGTCGACGTGGCCGGCGGCAACGGCGAGCTGCTGTCCCGCGTCCTGCACGCCAACCCGGCACTGCGCGGCGTCCTGCTGGACCTCCCGAACCCCCTGGCCGCCGCCGAACCGCGCCTCGCCGACCTGGCCTGCCGCGTGTCGCTCGTTGCCGGCGACTTCACCAGGGCGATCCCCGGCGGCGGTGACGTCTACCTGCTCTCACGCGTGCTGCACGACTGGGACGACGACCAGTGCCGCACGATCCTGGAGACGTGCGCGCGCAGCATGCCAGCGCACGCCGAGTTGCTGGTGATCGAGCGGCTGCTGCCCGAAGCCGGTGACGCCGACTCGCTCGCCATCCCGTGGGACATCCACATGCTGTGCAACACGGGCGGCCGCGAGCGTTCCGAGTCGCACTACCGCGCGCTGCTGGCAGAGGCGGGGCTTGAGCTGGTCGGGACGCACGCGCTGCCGTTGGACGCGCACGTGATGCGCGCCCGGCTGGCCTAGCTCCAGCTGACGAGGCAGAAGGGGTGGCCTGAGGGGTCCGCGTAGACGCGGAACCGCTCGCCGCCGCCCTCGAGTCGCCGCGCACCGAGCGCCTCCACCTGCTCGCCCGCCTCGGCCAGGTCGCCGACGCGCACGTCGAAGTGCATCCGCGCGGTCTCCTCCGGCCACCTCGGCGGTTGCCCGCTCTCGACCCGCGCGAACGCCACACCGGGCCGGTCGGGGGCGTCACCGATGACGACGAACCCGTCGTCGTCCTGCACCCTGACCATGCCGAGCACCTTCTCGTAGAACTCCGCGAGGCCCCGCGGGTCGGGGCAGTCGATCACCAGGCCGTGCCGGCGTCCGATCATGCGCGGCACGATGGCACCGCGTGCGGACAGTCGCTGTCCTGATCAGCCCCGCGCGTTCGTTCCGAGGAACTCCAGGACCAGCTCGACCACCGCGCCGGGGAACTGGACGTGCGGGTAGTGCCCCGCGCCGTCGATCATCTCGAGCCGCCCGAGTCCGTGCGGCAGCGCGGCCAGGATCGCTTCGCCCTCGGCGCGCGGGTCGACCCAGTCGGGGTCCAGCGATCCCTGGACGACGAGCACGGGGCACCGGACGTCACCGAGGCGCGCCCCCGCGTCGGCGGCCGACGACGTGCCCATCTTCTGCACGACCTTCATCCGGCCGGGCCTGCTCAGGTCCGCCTCGATCGAGGCGAGGTGCTCGGCGTAGCCCGCGGGCCGCGAGCCGGGAAACGCGTGGTCGAGGTAGCGCAGCCACTTCGGCAGGCTGCCGGTCAGGCCCATGCCCACGAGCAGCAACGCTCCCTTGCGATACCGGGCATGGGTGAACAGACCGCCGAGGTCCGGCTTCTGCGCACGGGTGAAGGGCCCGACCTGCACGATGGCACTGACCAGCTCGGGCTCCTGCGCGGCCGCGACGGTGACACCGCCACCGGCGAACGAGTGCCCCACCAGCACGGCGGGCCCGCCGAGGTGCCGGACCACGGCGAGCAGGTCGGCGCCCGAGTCCGTGCGCGTGTAGGACGGCCAGTCGGCGCTGGACTCCCCGTGCCCGCGCTGGTCGACGTTGGCCACGCGGTACCCGGCACCGACCAGCTGGGTCGCCACCTCGCGGAAGGCCTCGCGGTTGTCGCCCATGCCGTGCGCGAGCACGATCAGCGGCCCCTCCCCGGCCACGTCGTAAGCGATCCGTCCACCCGCGAGTTCCAGGAACTCCGTCATCACTGTCCCACTTCGTTAGCTAATGTGCGTCTTCTAAAAGCTAATGCCATTAGCCTACTGGAGTCAAGCAGCAGTTTCCGCGGGATGTGGTGGTCCAGCCGTTCGGCGCCGGTGACCGGCCGATCGGCCGAGGAGATCAACTGCCGTTGCCGTCCAGGGTGAGTTCCATGAAGACAGTGAAGATGCTCGGGCCGGTGCTCGCCGTGGTGGCGGCGCTCGTCCCAGGGGTCGCCACGGCCGAAACGCTGCAGTGGCGGCTGTGCAGGGACGTGACCACCTGGTCGCAGGACGACGAGCGCACCGAGTGCGCCATGGTGACCGTGCCCCTCGACTACGCCGCGCCCGGCGGCCGCACCATCGACATCGCGATCAGCAGGATCAAGGCCAGTGGCACCAGGACCGGCGTCGTGCTGCTCAACCCCGGCGGCCCCGGCGGTTCCGGCATGGGCCTGCCCCGGGAGGTGCTCGCGTCCCAGGCCGCCGGTATCGGCGTGCACCACGACCTCATCGGCTTCGCGCCGCGCGGAGTCGCCTACAGCGGCGGAGTGAAGTGCGAGGACGACCGGACCCAGCCGGATCCCTCCCTGCCGGACAAGGAGAGGGAACGCTTCATCGCCGAACGCGACGGTCGCAACCACCAGCGCTGCGTGGCAGCCGACCCCGAGTTCGCGCGCAACCTGAGCACGATCACGATCGCGCGGGACGTGGACCGCATCCGCCAGGCGCTCGGCGAGCAGAAGATCAGCTACTACGGCATCTCCTGGGGCACCGCGCTCGGCGCGCAGTACCGGACCCTGTTCGACCAGCACGTCGACAAGATGCTGCTCGACTCGGTGATGCAACCGCGGCTGAGCATGCTGGAGCTGGACAGGGGAAAGCTGACCGCGAGGGAGAACACCTTCCACGAGTTCACCGCGTGGCTGGCCCGCGGCAACGACGTCTACGGCTTCGGCGCCACCGCGGCCCACGTGCGACAGGCACTGCTCGACCTGCGCGCCCGGCAGACCCGCCGCGTCGACGCCTTCGACGGCCAGATCACCTCCCCGCGCCGAGGTTGGTCCGCCGCCGGCCGCTGGCTGGTGGCCTTGCGCGACGGCACGCCGAAGCCTCCGACGGCGCAGGGCGAACCCGCCGCGTTCGGCTGGGACACCGACGTGCTCGGGTTCAACCCGTTCCAGCAGACCTCGGTGTTCTGCAACGACTCCGGCGGCACCCGCGACTTCGACGAGATCTGGCAGCACCGCCTCGACCTGCTCGAGGACCTGCCGATCGCGGGCCGCTACCCCTACGACGACGTCCGCTGCGTCGGCTGGCCGCTGCCCGCGACGCCCTGGCAGTTCAGCGCGGGCACCAGCCCGTTGCAACTGGTCGGGCACCTCTACGAGTCGATCACCCCGATCGGCTGGGCACGCGAGATGCGCACTCGGATCGGCGGGACGCTGCTCACCGTCGAGGACGACGAGCACGGGTCGTTGATGGACCTGCCGTGCGCGGCCAAGGCCGTCGAGTTCTTCGACACGGGCAGGACCAGCGACGGCTCCTGCCCCGGCGCTCCGATCCCGGCCGCCAGCCGCTGAGCACCGGCGGCGAACGCCTGCCCGCGGCCCTCCTGCGGCGGCAGCGAGGTGAACGGTAACAATTCGGTTGAGCCGATGAACCCCGCTGTACGTACTCCCGTTCATGCGCCGCTTGAACGAGGAGTACGTATGACGCACCGCGTGACGGACAGACGGAAGTTCCGCCTGATCGCTTCGTTGTCGGCGGTGGCCGTGGTCGCGGCGGGCACCGCGACGGTGGCGTTGGCCGCCAAGGACGGTGAGCCCGCGCCGCTCGGTGCTTTCGTGCCCATCGAGCGGGTGGACAAGAACGTCGTCAACCCGAAGGTCGGCAAGAACGGCGCCGGTGGCGTGTTCACGGTCGACTGCGGCACGAACGAGAACGGCAAGTTCAGTGCCGACAACCCGGTCGCCCAGCCGGGTCTGAAGCACGGTGCCCAGCACGTCCACGACTTCGTGGGCAACCTGTCGATCAGCGCGGAGTCGACCGACGACAGCCTGGTCGACTCGGAGACGACCTGCCGCAACGGTGACCGCTCGTCCTACTTCTGGCCGGTCGTGCGCGTCAACCCCAAGGCCAACCCGCAGGACGTCGGCTCCGACCCCGGCAAGATCAAGGAGAACGGCCCCGGCGAGGTCGCGTGTCCGGGCGTCGCCCAGCGCCTGCCCGCCGTTCCGCAGCGGGTGCGCGACGAGGTCATCCGCAACCTCCAGCAGCTGGCGCAGCAGCTCAGGGAAGCCAACGACCGGGTGGCGCGCGCCCAGAACCCCGGCGACCCGAACTTCGTCAACAACACCGTTCTCGGCCCGCTGCGCAGCAAGCGGGTCGCCACCCTCGACCGCATCGCGAACGCCCTCAGCCGGTCAGCGCGCAAGCCGAACCTGACGCCGCTCGCCGACTGCGACCTGCGGTGGGGCCACGGAGGCGGCCACGGCGACCACTCGTCGAAGCCCCACAAGTTCGCCGCGGACGGCGTTCTCCAGCAGGCCGAGCAGAACGGCGCCGAGCAGGACGCCGCCACGCCGACGATCA
This sequence comes from Lentzea sp., assembly GCF_035525475.1. Lineage (GTDB taxonomy): Bacteria > Actinomycetota > Actinomycetes > Mycobacteriales > Pseudonocardiaceae > Lentzea. The sequence continues at coordinate 24,378 of NZ_DATLEC010000193.1, forward strand.
AGTGCCCGTCGGCGCGCGAGGCACTGCCGGGCGTGCCGGACCAGGCCCTGGACGAGGTGGACGGCAACCTCGACCAGCTGGACAAGCAGATCGCCGAGGCCAACCAGCGACTGGTGACCACCAAGGGCCAGGGCGGCGCGAACTTCATCGACAACGCGATCCTTGGGCCGCTGAAGGACAAGCGGGCCGCGACCCTCGACCGGATCGCGATCGCGATCGGGCGCAACGCCGAGAAGCCGCAGGGGCTGGACCGCCTCGCGAAGTGCGGTCTCAACGAGGGCGACGAGGGCGGCAACGAGAACAACGGCAACAACAACAACGGCGGCAACAACAACAACGGCGGCAACAACGGCGGCAACAACAACGGCGGCAACAACAACGGCGGTGCCACCACCACGACCGTCGCCCCGCCGCCCCTGGCCGCTCCCACCGGCAAGAACCTGGAGCTCGTCGGCAACAACGGCAAGATCGTCCGGCCGGCCGAGGTGAAGATCGAGTACCGCGGCAACGCGACCAGCAAGGTCACGGGCATGCCGAAGTTCCTGAAGATGGTCACCGGTGACGCCAAGCCGACCAGCCGCGGCCCCGCCAACGCCCGCGCCACGTGGACCTGCAGCGGTTTCGAGGACCGCCTGTCCGACAAGTACGTGATCTGCCCGAACGGCAGCAAGGTCACGCGCGTGCACAACTTCGCCGGTTGCTGGGACGGCAAGAACGCCGACAGCGCCAACCACCGCGACCACGTCCGGTTCGCCGACAAGCAGACCGGCGCGTGCCCGCAGGGCTTCAAGGCCATCCCGCAGCTGCGGATCAGCATCTCCTACAGCATCTCCCGCGACGTCCAGCAGAAGGGCCAGTACCAGCTCGACGCGTTCCCGGAGGAGAACCACAACCCGTTCTCCGACCACAACGACTTCGCCAACGTCAACTCCGACCAGACGATGGCGAAGATCGTGAGGTGCGTGAACGACGGGCGCAAGTGCACCTGACCCACGCCTGACCCACAACGGGGCGCCTCCGCGGACCTGAGGTCCGCGGAGGCTCCCCGTTGGCGTGAACCCATGAAAAACAGAGAAGCAGGTCGAGACGAATCTCGACCTGCTTCTCCGATGTACGCCGCCAGGGACTCGAACCCCGGACCCGCTGATTAAGAGTCAGCTGCTCTAACCAACTGAGCTAGCGGCGCTTGTTTGTGTGCCGGTAACTTGCCGTTCCGACGTGGAGAACGTTAGCACACGGCTGACGCGCGCTCCCAATCAGCTGGTCAGCACCCGTTTGGCGGTGCATCGGCCACGTAACGATCCGGCCACTTGCGCAACTTCGGGGTACCTCGTGTCGTCACCTAATCGGGGGACGCCCAAGCGACTTAGTGCAGGCAGTCTCGGGAGTGGCGACGAGCAGATCGGAAGTACGTCGATGGGGATGTGGGGCAGGCGCGGTCGTGGGGTGGTCACGGCGGGACTCGCTGTGATGCTGATCGCAGGCTGTTCGGGTGGCGGCGAGGGGGCGAGCATCGCCGCCGGAGGGGAGTCGAGCTCCGCTCCTCCGCCCGCGAAGCCCGTGACGTTGACGCTGGCGCTGAACAACGGCGCTGCCGACGTGTCGCCGGGGCTGCCGGTCATCGCCACGGCGGCCGACGGGAAGCTCAACGACGTCAAGCTGTTCAACGGCGACGGCAAGGCCGTCGAGGGGAAGATGAACCCCGAGGGCACGCAGTGGACCAACACCGAGCCGCTGGGGTACTCGAAGACGTACAAGATGGTCGCCACGGCCACGGGCGAGGACGGCAAGCAGCAGGTGAAGGAGTCGACCTTCACCACCGTGAAGCCGCGCACGCTGACCTACGTGTCGACGAACCCGCAGGACGGCACCACGATCGGCGTGGGGCAGCCGCTGGCCTTCTACTTCGACGAGCCGGTGGCCGACAAGGCCGCGGCCGAGAAGATGCTGGAGATCACCACCGAGCCCAAGGTCGAGGGCGCCTTCTACTGGTTCAACAAGAAGGAGGTGCACTGGCGTCCCGAGAAGTTCTGGAAGCCGGGCACCAAGATCACGATGAACATCAAGGTCTACGGCAAGCACATCGGTGACGGCATCTACGGCCAGGAAGACCGCACGATCACCACGACGGTCGGCGACGAGGTCATCTACGAGGCGGACGGCCAGACCCACCAGGTCAACGTCAAGGTCAACGGCCAGGTCGTGCGCACCATGCCCACGTCGATGGGCAACGCGGCCAACACCACCCCCACCGGCACGTACGTGCTGATGGAGAAGCACGACCACATGATCATGGACTCGACGACGTACGGCCTCGCGCTGGAGAACGGCGGCTACAAGACGCCGGTCGACTGGGCGTACCGCATGTCGAACAGCGGCATCTTCTTCCACAGCGCGCCGTGGTCCGTCGGTGACCAGGGGCACCGCAACGTGAGCCACGGCTGCCTCAACCTGTCGCCGGAGAACGCCAAGTGGGTGTTCGACAACAGCAAGCAGGGCGACGTCGTCACGGTCGCCAACTCCGGCGGTCCCGTGCTGGAGTCGTGGGACGGCTTCGGCGACTGGCAGGTGCCGTGGGCGACCTGGGTGCAGGGCAACCGCTAGAGCGTTCAGGACTTCAGGACACCGTCACCTGGCCGGCTTCCACGGTCAGGTGACGGTTCACCCGGACGGATTCCAGCATCCGGCGGTCGTGCGTCACCAGGAGCAACGTGCCGGTGTAGCTCTCCAGCGCCTGCTCCAGCTGCTCGATCGCGGCCAGGTCGAGGTGGTTCGTCGGCTCGTCCAGCACGAGCAGGTTCACCCCGCGGCCCTGCAGCAACGCCAGCGCCGCCCGCGTCCGCTCACCCGGTGACAGCGAGGCGGCGGTCCGCATCACGTGCGCCGCCTTCAGGCCGAACTTCGCGAGCAACGTCCGCACGTCGGCCGGCGTCATCTCCGGCACCGCCTCCTCGAAGGCGTCCACGAGCGGCAGGTCGCCCAGGAACAGGCCGCGCGCCTGGTCCACCTCGCCGACCACCACGCCGGACCCCAGCGTCGCGTAGCCCGAGACCGGCTCGACGCGTCCCAGCAACGCGGCCAGCAGCGTCGACTTGCCCGCGCCGTTCGCCCCGGTGATCGCGACCCGGTCCGCCCAGTCGATCTGCAGGTCCACCGGGCCCAGCGTGAACGACCCGCGCCGCACCACCGCCGCCCGCAGCGACGCCACGACCGCACCGGAACGCGGGGCCGCGGCGATCTCCATCCGCAGCTCCCACTCCTTGCGGGGTTCGTCGACGACGTCCAGCCGTTCGATCATCCGGTCGGTCTGGCGGGCCTTCGAGGCCTGCTTCTCCGTGGCGTCGGCGCGGAACTTGCGGGCGTTCTTGTCGTTGTCGCCCGCCTTGCGCCGGGCGTTCTTCACGCCCTTGTCCATCCACGCCCGCTGCATGCGCGCACGGGCCTCCAGCGAGGCCTTGGTGTCCGCGAACTCCTCGTAGTCGTCACGGGCGTGCTGACGGGCCCGTGACCGTTCCTCCAGATAGGACTCGTAGCCGCCGCCGTAGAGGCGCACGGCGTTCTGGTGCAGGTCGAGCTCCAGCACGCTGGTCACCGTGCGGGCCAGGAACTCGCGGTCGTGCGACACCACCACCGTGCCCGCGCGCAGCCCTGTGACGAACTTCTCCAGCCGCTCCAGGCCGTCGAGGTCGAGGTCGTTGGTCGGCTCGTCCAGCAGGAAGATGTCGTAGCGGCTGAGCAGCACAGACGCCATGCCCGCCCGCGCCGCCTGGCCGCCGGACAGCGACGTCATCAAGGCGTCCAGGCCCACGGTCAGGCCCAGGTCCGCGACGACCTCCAGCGACCGTTCCTCCAGGTCGGCGCCGCCCAGCGCGAGCCAGCGGTCCAACGCGTCCGAGTAGCCCTCGTCGTTGCCGGCGGTCAACGCCTCGGTGGCACGGTCCAGGTCCGCCTGAGCTGCGGCGACACCGGTCCGGCGGGCCAGGAAGTCGCGCACGGTCTCGCCGGGGAGACGCTCCGGCTCCTGCGAGAGGTGCCCCACGTTCGCGGAAGGCGGGTTCATCGACACGCGACCTTCCTCGGCGGGAATGAGGCCGGCCAGCGTCCGCAACAGGGTCGACTTGCCCGCGCCGTTCACGCCGACGAGCCCGATGACGTCGCCGGGAGCGACCACAAGGTTGAGGCCGGAAAACAGGACGCGATCCCCGTGACCCGCGGCGAGATCCTTGGCGACGAGCGTGGTCATGAAGTCTCCGGCAACCAGTGGATGGGGGTCCGGGGGCTTGCCCCCGGCGTGGGGTCTGGGGGCTCGGCCCCCAGGAAACACAACGAAGCCGGATTGCGTTCGCGCTTTCCGCGAACACAATCCGGCTTATCCGGGTGAGTGACGGGACTTGAACCCGCGACACCTGGGATCACAACCCAGTGCTCTGCCAGCTGAGCTACACCCACCATCACCGGTCGTTGACCGGCAGAGGAAGCATAGCAATGACAGCTACTGATATTGAAATCGGGGGTCAGTCGGTGTTCTTGAGCAGCTCAGCGGCCACGGCCTGGGCCTGCTCGGTCGTCGGACCCGGCTGCGGCACGAACGCGGTGCGCCGGTAGTACGCGAGCTCCCGGATCGACTCGATGATGTCGGCGAGCGCCCGGTGCGCGAGACCCTTGCCCGGCTGCGCGTAGTAGATGCGCGGGTACCAGCGCCGGCACAGCTCCTTGATCGACGACACGTCGACCATCCGGTAGTGCAGGTGCGCGTCCAGCGCGGGCATGTCGCGGGCGATGAAGCCGCGGTCCGTGGCGATGGAGTTGCCGGCCAGCGGTGCCGTGCGCGGGTCCGGGACCCACTCCTTGATGTACGCCAGCACGGCCGCCTCGGCCTCTTCCACCGACACCGCGGAGGCACGCACCTCTTCTGTCAGGCCCGACTTGGCGTGCATCTCCATGACGACTTCCGGCATCGAGGCGAGCACGTCGTCGGAGGCGTGGATCACTATGTCCACGCCGTCGCCGAGCACGTTGAGCTCGGCGTCCGTGACCAGTGCCGCGATCTCGATCAGAGCGTCCTTGCCCAAGTCGAGTCCGGTCATCTCGCAGTCGATCCACACCAGACGATCCATCACGCCGGAAACATTACTGCGAGGGGCGTCAACTTCGAGTGGCGGCGTGCGGCAACCTGGTTACGCTCCTCGTGC
>NZ_DATLEC010000075.1:0-92280 GCF_035525475.1 Lentzea sp.
GTGAGGTCGACCCCGGAGTCGGCGTTCATCGCGTCCACGACCTCACGGGTCTGCCACGCGGACGCCTCCAGCACGGCTCGTGCGAGGTGCCCGCGCGAGATGTAACCCGTCAGTCCCGCGATCACGCCACGCGCGTCGGAACGCCAATGCGGCGCGAAGAGCCCGGAGAACGCGGGCACGAAGTACGCGCCGCCGTTGTCGTCCACCGTGCGCGCCAGCGTCTCGATCTCCGCCGCCGACGAGATCAGCCCGACCTTGTCGCGGAACCACTGCACCAGCGCGCCCGTCACCGCGACCGCGCCCTCCAGCGCGTACGCGGCGGGCTCGTCACCGATCTTGTAACCGACAGTTGTCAGCAGCCCGTTCTGCGACCGCACCGGCTTGCCACCCGTGTTGATCAGCAGGAACGCGCCGGTGCCGTACGTGCACTTGCCCTCGCCGGGCTCGAAACACGTCTGCCCGAACAGTGCCGCCTGCTGGTCGCCGAGCGCCGACGCGACGGGCACGCCCTCGTAGGTGCCGTAGACCTCGGAGGAGGACCGGATCTCGGGGAGCATCGCGCGCGGGACGTCCATCGCGGCCACCAGCTCCGGGTCCCAGTCGAGGGTCTCCAGGTCCATCAGCATGGTGCGCGACGCGTTCGTCACGTCGGTGACGTGGCGGCCGGTCAGGTTCCAGATCAGCCAGGTGTCCATGGTGCCGAACAGGACCTCGCCGCGCTCGGCCCTGGCGCGCAGGCCGTCGACCTCGTCGAGCAGCCACCGCAGCTTCGGGCCGGAGAAGTAGGTGGCGAGGGGCAGGCCGGAGCGTTCGCGGAACCTGTCCTGGTCGCCGAGGGTCTTGATCACGGCGTCGGTGCGCGTGTCCTGCCAGACGATCGCGTTGTGCACGGGCTCGCCGGTCGCCTTGTCCCACACGACCGTGGTCTCGCGCTGGTTCGTGATGCCGAACGCCGCGATGTCGGCCCAGGTGAGCGACGCGTGGGCGAGGGCGTCGCCGATGACCGACCGCACGTTCGCCCAGATCTCGGTCGCGTCGTGCTCCACCCAGCCGGGCCTCGGGAAGATCTGCCGGTGCTCGCGCTGGGCGATTGACACGATCCCGCCGGAAGAGTCGAACACGATGCACCGGGACGACGTCGTGCCCTGGTCGATCGCCGCTACGTAGCTCACCGGTAAGCACCTCTCTGTGCGTTCGACATTGTCGAACGGTTCCAGAGTACTACCAGGAGAGTCCGCCCAGCTCCCTGGACACGCTGCGAGCTGCCTCACGTACGTAGGAGACGAGCTCCAGGCGCGGCGGCTGGTCCGGCGACTCGCACAGCCGCTCGACCGGTCCGGAGATGCCGATCGTGCCCACGACCAGACCCCGCCGGTCGCGGATCGGTGCCGCCACGGACGCCTCGCCCTCGACCAGTTCGTGCAGGTCGTAGGCCCAGTCGCGGTCGCGGACCTCGTCCATCGCGGCGTGCAGCCGCTCTGGGTCCAGCGTGTGCCGGGTGAACCGCTGGAGGTCGCAGTCGGGCCACTCGCCGAACGCGACCAGCGCCTTGCCCAGCGCCGTCGCGTGCCACGGCAGCAGGGCGCCGGTGTCGAGCTTCTGCCGGCTGTTGTCCGGCCGGAACACGTGGTGCACTACCAGTACGTGCCTGCCGTGCAGCACCCCGATGCGCACCGCCTCGCGCGCTCGCATCGCCAGCGTGTCCGACCAGTTCAACGCCTTCGCGCGCAGCTCGTTGCCGTCGAGGTAGCTCGTGCCGATCTGGAAGAGCGCGGCGCCCAGCCGGTACTTGCCGCCCTCGGTCTCCTGCTCGACGAACCCGACCTCCTGCAAGGTCCGCAGGATGCCGTGCACCGTCGGTTTCGCCAGGTCGAGGGCGCGGGCGATCTCGCCGACGCCCAGCTGGTGCGCGCCGCCGTGGGCGAGCAGCCTGAGGACCTCGGCCGCGCGCTGGATGGACTGGATGGGTCCGGGCACGCACCCCACTCTAGCTGCAGATGTTCGACAATGTCGAACGGTTCTCTCAAGGCCGGTAGATGCCCAGCGCCGCCGCGCGCGAACGGAACTTGAACGAGGTGCCCCTTTCGCGAACCTCGCCGTCCGTCGCGATCGAGATGGGCGCGCCGTGCACCTCGACGTTCAGCGAGGACACCTCGAAGTGCTTGTACATGCGCGAGTGTTCCAGTGCGCCGAGCAGGGCGCCGAGGAAGAACCTGGTCCGCGAGTACCTGCGGTCCGCCCGGACGAAGCGCACGTCCAGCAGGCCGTCGTCCAGCCGCGGGCGCATCGTGGGCGCGAAGCCCTTCGGCCGGTACGGCCCGTTGCCCACGAACAGCAGCCACACGAGGTGCTTGTCGCCGTCGATGGTGATGTCCAGCGGCTTGGCGCGCTGCAGGACGCGGAGCAGCGCCAGCACGGCGGCCGGCCACTTGCCCCAGCGCTTCTCCAGCTTCTCGCGGATCCGCACCATGTCGGGGTAGCCGCCCAGCGACGCCGTGTTCACGAACCACTGGCCGTTGACCTGCGCCAGGTCGACCCGCACGCCCACGCCGTCCGCGACCGCTCGCGCCGTGTCGTGCAGGCCGGTGATGCCCACGTCGCGGGCGAAGTGGTTCAGCGTGCCGGACGGGATGAGCACCAGCGGCAGGTCGCGTTCGGCGGCTTGGGCGGCCACCGCGGCCACCGTGCCGTCGCCGCCGGCCACGCCCAGCGCCTTCGCGTCGGGCAGGTCGGACAGCTCCTCGATCGTCACGATCCGCGCCTTGGGCCACTCCTCGGTGATCTGCGGCGTCGGGTCGGGGCCGATCCCCGAGTTCGGGTTCACCACCACGACCAGCCCCTCACCGTCCTGCAGCGACGTCAGGTCGGCGTGTTCATAGGCGGACGCCGGTTCGTTCAGCCCGAGCGGCCACCACCGGCGAGTCAGGAACGCGGCACCGACTCCCACGGCCGCACCGGCGACCACGTCCGTCGGCCAATGAACGCCCGTGTGAACGCGTGAATAGGCCACGGCGGCGGCAATCGGTGCCACCACGGCGCCTGCTTTGGGTGATTCCAAAGCCACCGCCGTGGCGAAAGCGGCCGCTGACGCGGAGTGACCGGAAGGAAACGACGAGGACGTCGGCCGTTTGGACAGGCGGCGATCCAGCGCGATCAGATCCGCGGCGGGCCGGCGGCGCGGGAAAAGGGACTTCCCGACCAGGTTCGCGCTGGCCGAGGCCCCGGCAATGGCCGCGAGACCTCGCAGCGCACCACGCCGGAACGGGCCCTTCCCGGTTGCCAGGATCGCCGCGACGACGAACCACAGCAGGCTGTGGTTGGCGGCTTTGGAAAGCCTCTTCAAACCCCCGTCGAACCTGCTCGGAGGCAGGCCGGCGGACGAGCTCATGAGCTTCTTGTCGAGAGCGCTGACGCGTTTCCACACCCTGCTGACACTAAACCGCAACCGGCGTGCCGCCCGAACGGATCACCTCGTGCGGGCCGGAAGTCGCCTACTGTTGGGGTATGCAGCGGCGGATCTTCGGCATTGAGACAGAGTTCGGGGTGACCTGCACCTTCCACGGACAGCGTCGTCTGTCCCCGGACGAGGTCGCGCGGTACTTGTTCCGCCGGGTCGTGTCCTGGGGGCGTTCATCCAACGTCTTCCTGCGCAACGGCTCCCGGCTCTACCTCGACGTCGGGTCGCACCCCGAGTACGCCACGGCCGAGTGTGACGACCTGGCCCAGCTCGTCACCCACGACAAGGCGGGGGAGCGGATCCTCGAGGACCTGCTCGTCGACGCCGAGCGCAGACTGGCCGACGAGGGCATCGGCGGCGACATCTTCCTGTTCAAGAACAACACCGACTCGGCGGGCAACTCCTACGGCTGCCACGAGAACTACCTGGTCGCACGGGCCGGCGAGTTCTCGCGCATCGCGGACGTGCTGCTGCCGTTCCTGGTCACCCGCCAGCTGATCTGCGGCGCGGGCAAGGTGCTGCAGACGCCGCGCGGCGCCGTGTACTGCCTCTCGCAGCGCGCGGAGCACATCTGGGAGGGCGTGTCGTCCGCGACCACGCGGTCCCGCCCGATCATCAACACCCGCGACGAGCCGCACGCCGACGCCGAGCGCTACCGGCGGCTGCACGTCATCGTCGGCGACTCGAACATGTCCGAGGTGACGACGCTGCTCAAGGTGGGCAGCGCGAACCTCGTGCTGGAGATGATCGAGCAGGGCGTCCAGTTCCGGGACTTCTCGCTGGACAACCCGATCCGCGCGATCCGAGAGATCTCGCACGACCTGACGGGCCGCCGCACCGTCCGCCTGGCGGGCGGCAAGGAGGCCTCGGCGCTCGACATCCAGCGCGAGTACTACGAGAAGGCCGTCGAGCACGTGGCCAAGCGCTCGCCGGACCCGATGGCGCAGCGCGTCCTCGAACTGTGGGGCCGGACCCTCGACGCCGTCGAGTCGCAGAACCTGTCGAAGATCGACCGCGAGATCGACTGGGCCATCAAGAACCGCCTGATGGAGCGGTACATGGCCAAGCACGACATGGACCTGTCGAACCCGCGCATCGCCCAGCTCGACCTCGCCTACCACGACATCCGCCGCGGCCGGGGCGTGTTCGACCTGCTGCAGCGCAAGGGCCAGGTCGAACGCGTGACCGACGACGGCGAGATCGAGGCCGCCAAGGACACCCCGCCGCAGACCACGCGGGCCAAGCTGCGCGGTGACTTCATCGCCGCCGCGCAGGCCGCCGGTCGCGACTTCACCGTCGACTGGGTGCACCTGAAGCTGAACGACCAGGCGCAGCGCACGGTGCTGTGCAAGGACCCGTTCCGCGCGGTGGACGAGCGCGTGGAGCGCCTCATCGCGTCGCTGTAGGGACCTGTCGGACACGGGCGGGCAGGACCGCGGTCCTGCCCGCCCGTGCCGTTGTCCGGCCGATCAGCGGGTAGGAAGTGGCCGGCGGCTGGACGAGAGTGACCGCATGAGGATCATCACGGCGGCACTCGCCGCCTTCCTGGTGCTCCCCGGAGTCGCACAGGCCGACTCCTACTGGGAGCTCGAGCCCACCGGCACGGACGCCCGCCTGCGGGGACTGTCCGCGGTCAGCGGGCAGGTCGCGTGGGCCAGCGGCTCGAAGGGCACCGTCCTGCGCACGACGAACGGCGGCCGGTCGTGGGAGTCCGTCGGGCCGCCCGGCACCGAGGCGCTGGACTTCCGCGACATCGAGGCCTTCGACGCGCGCAACGCCGTGGCGCTGTCGATCGGCGAGGGCGAGTCGTCGCGGATCTACCGCACGTCCGACGGCGGCAAGACGTGGCGTGAGTCGTTCCGCAACACCGATCCGAAGGCGTTCTACGACTGCGTGGCGTTCTTCGACCCGTTCCGCGGGCTGGCGCTGAGCGACCCCGTCGACGGCAGGTTCCGGGTGCTGCGGACGTGGGACGGTGGCCGTTCGTGGCACGTCGACGACCCGAAGGGCATGCCGGACGCGTTGCCGGGCGAGTTCGCGTTCGCGGCGTCGGGGCAGTGCGTGGCGACCAGCGGCAACCACGCGTGGATCGCGACCGGTGGCGGCGCGAGGGCACGGGTGCTGGAGTCGCGGGACGGTGGCCGTTCGTGGAAGGCCTCCGACGTGCCGTTGCCGAGTGGTGAGGCGGCCGGCGTCTTCGCGGTGGCCTTCAAGACGCCGTGGCGGGGCGTGGCGATCGGCGGGGACTACCTCAAGCCGACCGACCCGACGCCGGCGTTCGCGACCAACGACGGCCGCGGCTGGAGGGCCGGCGCCACGGCGCCGATCGGTTACCGCTCCGGTATCGCCTACCGCGGTGACTCGCTGGTCGCGGTGGGACCGTCCGGGACGGACACCAGCAGGGACGGCAGGACCTGGAAGGTCGCGGACACCGGTAGCTTCGACACCGTCGACTGCGCGGGGTTCACCTGCTGGGCGGCGGGGGAGAAGGGCCGGGTCGGCAGGACCTGACCGCAAGACTGCCCTTGTGGCCGTGGTCACGCTCCGGCCGATGCGCGACCGTGAGCGCATGCGGCGCAGGCACGAGGACGGGGAACGGGTTCGGGACGCACCGCACCACCCGCGTTCCGGGCCGGTCCACGCACTGCTCCGCCTCCAGAACACGGCGGGCAACCAGGCGACGGTGGCCCACGTCCAGCGGCAGAGCCGCGGTGGCGCGCCGCGGATCGGCCACCGGTTCGAGCACCCGGCCGGCGCACGCGGTCCCCACCGGTCCATCACGGCCGAGTTCGACGGTCAGGTGTTCCGGGCTCACGCGGGCGGCACGCTTTTGATGCAGGTGGGGGCGGCTTCCGGGCGTCCGGTGAGCGTGCGGTCCGGCGACGCCCGCTCCTGCCACGGCGCGACCAGCGAGTCGTACAAGAACAACCCGCGCTACGTCGGCATCCCCGACTTCGGTCCGATCCCCGAGGGCACCTTCCGGTTCCGGGCTGCCGAGTTCGGCCTGTTCGATCCCGCCGAGCAGGTGCGGATGATCGGCGGTGGCTCCTTCACCGACCCGTTCGGCGCCGCGCTGCACGGCGGTGACTGGGGTGCCGGACGGGCGCCGCTGCACCCCGTCCACGTCGTCCCCGCGTCGCGGGGGTGCGGCAACACGGGGCGCCGGAGCGGCTTCTACCTGCACGGCGGGTCGTTGAGCGGGTCGTCGGGGTGCATCGACGTCGGCAACGACGGCATCACGCAGCTGCTGCGCCACCTCACTGGATACACCCACGACATCACGGTGACGGTGCACTACGCCCATCCCGCGCCTGAAGTCGGTCGACTCGAACGGGCTGTCGGCGGCGCGACCTACCCCGGCCAGCGAGATCCCTCGTGGACGGACCGCGTGCGCGGCGCGTGGGACCAGCTGTGGGGCAACGAAAGTCCAGATCAGCAGCGGCGCCGGTAACGCTGGTCGGGCCGCGGGCGAAAAAGTACGTGTCGGCCGCTCCCGAGCGGGGTAGCCAAAGAAGGTGTTCGAGGGATTCTCGTTGCGTCGCAGGGACGTTGGCGAGGCCGTGCTGCGAGTGAGGACCGGCGGGGCAGGGCCGCCCGTCCTCCTCCTTCACGGCCACCCTCGGACCCACACGACATGGCACCGCGTCGCGCCGTTGCTCGCCGACGACTACACGGTCGTATGCCCGGACATGCGCGGTTACGGCGAGTCCAGCAAACCCGGTGACTACTCGAAACGCGCGATGGCACGCGACTTCGTGAAACTCATGCGCGGGCTCGGCCACGAGCGGTTCGCCGTCGCCGGCCACGACAGGGGCGCCGCGGCGGCGATCAGGCTCGCCCTCGACCACCCGGACCGGGTGACCGCGCTGGCCGTGCTCGACGGGCTGCCCGTCGGCGCCCACCTTCAGCGGTGCGACGCGCGGTTCGCCCAGTCCTGGTTCCACTGGTTCTTCCTGGCGCAGCAGGAGATCGCCGCGCCGATGATCAGCCAGGACCCCGAGCTGTGGTACGGCAAGCGCTACCGCGACACGCCGCTCTCGATGGGCGTGGAGAACTGGGCCGACTACCAGCGCGCCATCCACGACCCCGCGACCGTGTTCGCCATGTGCGGCGACTACCGCGCCGGGCTGGAGGTCGACCGGGTCCACGACGACGAGGACCGCGCTCGCGGGCACAGGATCACGTGTCCGGTCTTGGCGCTGTGGTCGGCCAAGGACGACCTCGGCGACCTGTACGAGGACCTGCCGGGGATCTGGGCCGAGTGGGCCGACGACGTGCGCGTCCGTGCCATCGACTGCGGGCACCACATGGCCGAGGAAGCACCCGACGAACTGGTGCGCGAATTGCGGACGTTGTTCTGAACGGACCGTTGACGACGGGTGGTGATGAGGTTTCCGTGCGCGCAAGCGTTAGGGTTTGTCCGTGGCCATCGCACGCGCCGAACGCCTCGTCAACCTGGTGTTGTGCCTGCTGTCGACCCGTCAGTACCTGACAGCGGAGCGCATCCGCGCCATCGTCCCGGGCTATCACGAAGCTCCGACGGACGAGGCGTTCTTCCGCATGTTCGAACGGGACAAGTCCGAGCTGCGGGACCTCGGCGTGCCGCTGGAGACCGGCAGGCAGTCCAACGCCGAGGGAGCGGAGGACGGGTACCGGATCGCCCGGCGCGACTACGAGCTGGGCGACATCGACCTCGAACCCGACGAGGCCGCCGCCGTCGCGCTGGCCGCCCGGCTGTGGGACTCGCCGCAGCTCACGGGTGCCGTGCACGGTGCGTTGATCAAGCTGCGGGCCGCCGGTGTGGACGTCGACCAGGACGCGCCCGCCGCCGTGGAGCCCAAGGTGCGGGCGAACGAGCCCGCGTTCCCGCCGCTGCTGCAGGCCGTGCAGGCGGGCCAGGTCGTGACGTTCGGCTACCGCAAGCCTCCGCCGGGTGGCCCCAAGGACCGCACGGTCGAGCCGTGGGGCGTGGTCGCGTGGCGCGGCCGCTGGTACCTCGTCGGCTGGGACCGCGACCGCGACGACACGCGCTGCTTCCGCCTCTCACGCGTGGTGGGCACCGTGAAGACCGTCGGCAAGCCCGGCGTCGTGAAGGTGCCAGAGGGCACGGACCTGATGAGCCTCATCGCGCGCACGCAGGCGGATCCGCACCACACGGCCCCCGCGAAGATCTGGGTCGCCAAGAACCGGGCGCAGGGCGTCCGCCGGCACGCGAAGGTCGTCGAGGAACGCGACGGCGGCGACGTCGTCGAGATCGACCTGAAGTTCCCCGACTCGGCGGCCAAGTGGCTCGCCGGGTTCGGGCCCGACGTCGTCGTGCTGGAACCCGAGGTCCTCGCCAAGTCGGTCCGCGACCGCCTGCAGGGCGCACTGGAAGGAGCGCGGTGACCGCGTCGAACGAACGGCTGCCGCGTCTGCTCGCACTCGTGCCGTACCTGCTCACCCGGCCCGCCATCACCGTCAAGGAGGCCGCGGCCGACTTCGGCATCACGCCCAAGCAGCTGCGCAAGGACCTCGAGCTGCTGTGGATGTGCGGCCTGCCCGGCTACGGGCCCGGCGACCTCATCGACCTGTCCTTCGAGGGCGAGACGATCACCGTCTCGTTCGACGCGGGCATGAACCGGCCGCTGCGGCTCACCGCGGCCGAGGCGACGTCGCTGCTGGTCGCGCTCAGGGCGCTGGCGGACACCCCCGGCGTGGTCGACACGGACGCCGTGCAGCGGGCGCTCGCGAAGATCGAGGCGGCAGCCAGAACCAGTGTGGCGGGCAAGGCGCAGCCCGCGGGCATGGTGGTCGGGCTCGGCGCGTTCGAACGCGAGGAGACAGCGGAGATCCGTGCCGCCGTGCAGGACGCCGTGAAGCGCGAACGCGCCGTGCGCATCCGCTACTACTCGCAGTCGCACGACGCGATCAGCGACCGCGTCGTCGACCCGATGCGCCTGCTGCTCCTGGAAGGCCGCGGCTACCTCGAGGCCTGGTGCCGCTCGGCGATCGGCGTGCGGTTGTTCCGGCTCGACCGGATCGACCACGTGGAGGTGCTCGACGAGCCGTCCGCGCCGCCGCCGCACGCCCAGCAGACCGATACGTCGGAGGGCTTGTTCCAGCCGAGGGACGACCAGAAGATCGCGGTCCTCCTGCTCGAACCGGACGCGCACTGGGTCGCGGAGTACTACCCCGTCGACCACGCCGCGGAGCTCTCGGACGACCGCACACGTGTCCTCATGCGCTACGACGACCTGTCGTGGATGGTGCGCCTGCTCCTCGGGCTCGGCGGGGACGTGCACGTCGAACAGCCGGCGGAGCTCGCGGCCGAGGTGCGGCGGCAGGCGGAGGCCGCGTTGCGCCGGGCAGATCACCTGCTGTCCACCTAAGGCGTATACCGTGTGATCGTGCCGTCCACACCGATCCTGGCGCTGGTCGCGCTCGGCCTGATCGTGGTGATCGCGATCGCGGTCCGAGTCCTCCGATCCTTGCGCCGATTCGCCCGCGCCCGCACTCTGGTGGGGGACGGTGTCGGCGACGGCGTCGGCCTGCTGAAGGCGCGCAGGGCAGCGCTGAAGGTGGCCTTCGCCGAGCGGCGGCGTCAGGACAGCGCCCAGACCAGGGCGAACCCCGCGTACGATCGTCGTGGCGGGGGAGACAGGAGGATCACCAATGGCTAACCTCGGACCCACCGAGCTGATCATCATCGCGCTGGTGATCATTCTGCTGTTCGGTGCGAAGAAGCTGCCCGACATGGCCCGGTCGATCGGCAAGTCGGCGAAGATCTTCAAGGCCGAGACGAAGGGCCTGCGCGACTCGGACAACGACGACGCGCCGGTCCAGCCTCAGCAGCCCGTGCAGCACCCGGTCCAGCAGCTCCCGCCGGTCCAGCAGCTCCCGCCGGCCCAGCCGCCGGTGCCCCAGCAGCCCCAGGTCGCTCCTCCCATCGAGCAGACGACGCAGAACAAGGCCAGCAACTGACCTTGCGGTGCACTGACTTGTAAGGGCGGTTACAGCGGTGGCAAGTCCGTTCCGGTGGCTCGCCGAGCGCCGGGAACGCGGCAGGCGTCGTCGGGGCAACGCCGACGGCACGATGTCGCTCAAAGAGCACCTGTACGAGCTGCGGTACCGGCTCGGCATGGCCATGCTGGTCATCGCCGTCGGCGCCATCTTCGGCTTCGTCTGGTTCCAGGTGCGGCTCGGCCCGATCCCGTCGCTCGGAGACATCCTGACGGGGCCGTACTGCCAGCCCGACCTGGAGAAGTACCGGGCGAAGATCACCAACGACGGCACCTGCGCGTTGCTGCAGACCGAGCCGTTCGAGATCTTCCTCGTCCAGCTGCAGGTCGGCACCGCGGCGGGCGCGGTGCTGCTCAGCCCGGCGTGGCTCTACCAGATCTGGGCGTTCATCACGCCCGGTCTCTACCAGAAGGAACGCAGGTTCGCGCGCGCGTTCGTCGGCGCCGGCGCACTGCTGTTCGTGGCCGGCGCGGTGCTCGCGTACCTGGTCGTGCCCGAGGGCCTGAAGGTCCTGCTCGGCTTCGGTGGCGACAACTGGGTCACGGCGCTCACCGGCAGCAAGTACATCAACTTCGTCATCACGATGCTGTTCATCTTCGGCGTGAGCTTCCTGCTGCCGCTGGTGGTGGTGATGCTCAACCGCGCGGGCGTGCTGTCCTACGAGCGGCTGTCGAAGTGGCGGCGCGGCCTGCTGATGGGCCTGTTCGTGTTCGCCGCCATCGCGACGCCGGGCACCGACCCGATCTCGATGGTCGTGCTGGCGCTCGCGTTGTCGCTGCTGTTCGAGATGGCGATCCAGATCTCGCGCGTCCACGACAAGCGCAAGGCCAAGCTGCGGGCGGCCGAGGGCTGGGACGCGATCGACGACGACGAGGCGGCGCCGTTCGACTACGTGCCGTCCGACGCCGAGGGCAACGACCCCGGTGAGAAGGCGATCGCTTCGGAACCCGTGAAGCGCGTGAACTACGACGACGCCACGTGACGCGGGCGGCGTTGCTCGTCTGCCCCGCGTCGGGCAAGGGGCGGGCGGCCCGGATGGCCGGGTCGACCGCCGCCGCGCTCAGGCCGCACGTGTCGTCGTTGACGCAGCTGGTGGCCCACGACGCCGAGGGCACGCTGGCGATGGCCCGTGCCGCCGTCGCCGACGGTGTCGACCTGCTGGTCGTGCTGGGCGGCGACGGAGCCGCCCACTTAGGGGTCCAGGCGTGCGCGGGCACCTCGACGGCGCTGGGCGTCGTCCCGGCGGGCACCGGCAACGACCTGGCGGCGGCGATCGGGTCGCGGTCGGTCGAGGACGTCGTCCACGGCACCCGCAGGGCCCTCGACCTGGGACGGCTGTCGACGGGGCAGTGGTTCGCGACGGTGCTGTGCGCCGGGTTCGACTCCGCGGTGAACGAGCGGGCGAACGCGATGCGCTGGCCCGCCGGTCCGCGTCGCTACGACCTCGCGATCGTGGCGGAGCTGGCGTCGCTGAAGTCGGCGCCCCTGCTGGTGACGACGGAGTCCGACACGTTCTCCCTGGACGCGACCCTCGTGGCCGTGGGCAACACACCGAACTACGGTGGCGGTATCCCCGTGTGCCCCGCGGCCGACGCCTCGGACGGCCTGTTCGACGTGACGGTCGTGGAGGGCGGCAGCCGTTCGATGATGGTCCGGATGCTGCCGACGTTGCGCACGGGCGAGCACACCGGGCACCCGGCCGTGCGGACGTTCCGGGCCCGTGAGGTCTCGCTGTCGGGCGGTAACGGCTGGGTCGCCTACGCCGACGGTGAACGTCAGGAGGCACTGCCCGTCTCCGTTCGCACGGTCCCCGGCGCGCTCACCGTGGTGGGTCGCTAAATTAGTGGGCTGTTCGTTCCGCTTTCGTTCTTTCGGTGGGGATGCATGGAAACGCTGGAGTTCCAGTCCGAGGCGCGTCAGCTGCTGCAGCTGATGATCCACTCGATCTACTCGAACAAGGACACGTTCCTGCGCGAGCTGGTGTCGAACGCCTCCGACGCGTTGGACAAGCTGCGGCTGGAGTCGTTCCGCGACAAGGACATGCAGGTCGACGTCGACGACCTGCACATCGTGATCGAGTCCGACCCGTCCGAGCGCACGCTGACCGTGCGCGACAACGGCATCGGCATGACCCGCGAGGACGTCGTGCGGCTCATCGGCACGATCGCGAAGTCCGGTACCGCGGAGTTCCTCAAGCAGCTCAAGGAACAGCAGTCGGCCTCCGGCTCGGCCGACCTGATCGGCCAGTTCGGCATCGGCTTCTACTCGTCGTTCATGGTGGCCGACAAGGTCACGCTGGTGACGAAGCACCCGCACGCCGAGAAGGGCGTCCGCTGGGAGTCGACCGGCGAGGCCACGTACACGATCGACGACGTCGACGACGCGCCGCAGGGCACCTCGGTCACGCTGCACCTCAAGCCGTCCGACGACGAGGACAAGCTGCCCGACTACACCGAGCCCGCGAAGATCCGCGAGATCGTCAAGCGCTACTCGGACTTCATCACCTGGCCCGTACGCCTGGGCGGCGAGGACATCAACTCCCGCAAGGCGCTCTGGGCGCGCCCGGCCTCCGAGGTGACCGAGGAGGAGTACGCCGAGTTCTACCGGCACGTCAGCCACGATTGGAACGCGCCGCTCGAGACCATCCGCATGCAGGCGGAGGGCACGTTCGAGTACCAGGCGCTGCTGTTCCTGCCCGCCCAGGCGCCGCTCGACCTGTTCATGCGGGACGCCAAGCGGGGCGTGCAGCTCTACGTGAAGCGCGTCTTCATCATGGACGACTGCGCCGAGCTGATGCCGGAGTACCTGCGCTTCGTGAAGGGCGTCGTCGACGCGGCGGACCTCTCGCTGAACGTGTCGCGCGAGATCCTGCAGCAGGACCGCCAGATCCAGCTGATGCGCCGCCGCCTGGTGAAGAAGGTCCTCTCGTCGATCAAGTCGCTCATGAGCGCCCGCCAGGACGACTACCGGAAGTTCTGGGGCGAGGTCGGCGCGGCTCTGAAGGAGGGCCTGCTCTCCGACCACGACAACCGCGACGCGATCCTCGACGTCTGCTCGTTCGCCTCGACGCACTCCGAGGAGTCGCTGACGACGCTGGCCGAGTACGTGTCGCGGATGAAGGACGGCCAGGAGCACATCTACTTCATGACCGGTGACTCGCGGGTGGCCGTCGAGAACTCGCCGCACATGGAGGCGTTGCGCGCCAAGGGCTACGAGGTCCTCATCCTCACCGACACGATCGACGAGATGTGGGTCGACTCGGTCCCCTCGTTCGACGGCAGGTCGTTCCAGTCCGTCGCCAAGGGGCAGGTGGACCTGGAGACCGAGGAGGAGAAGTCGGCCAGCGAGGCCAAGGCCGCCGAGTTCGCCGACCTGCTCACCTGGATGCAGGAGCAGCTGCGGGAGACCGTCAAGGAGGTCAGGCTCTCGACCCGGCTGACCACCTCGCCCGCGTGCGTCGTGGGCGACGCGCACGACATCACCCCGACGCTGGAGAAGATGTACAAGGCGATGGGGCAGGAGCTGCCGAAGATCAAGCGGATCCTGGAGCTCAACCCGTCGCACCCGCTGGTCGAGGGCCTGCACAAGGCGTTCGCGGCCGGCGAACGCGACGGGCTGGCCGACACCGCCGAGCTGGTCCACGGGCTGGCGCTGCTCGCCGAGGGCGGTGAGCTGGCCGATCCGTCCCGTTTCGTGAAGCTGGTGGCGGACCGGGTGCAGCGCACTTTCTGACAAAAGCGCTGGTGGAGGGCGGTGTCCTGGGGACATCGCCCTCTGTCGTCTCAGTGCTGGCTGAAGTTAATCTATCTCGACGGCAATTGTCGGTGTGATGTGACAGCCTGAAGGGGTGTCACGTGCTTCGCGGTCCCCGGCCGAGGCCTACGCCCACTCCAGGCGCAACGCCCAGCGGCCCAAGCTGACCGACTTCGGCTCCGTCATCTCGTTCGAGCTGGACCCGTTCCAGCGCCAGGCCTGCGAGGCCCTGGAGGACGGTCACGGAGTGCTCGTCTGCGCCCCCACCGGTGCCGGCAAGACGGTGGTCGGCGAGTTCGCCGTGCACCTGGCCCTCACCGAAGGCCGCAAGTGCTTCTACACGACGCCGATCAAGGCCCTGTCCAACCAGAAGTTCGCCGACCTCACCGCCCGGTACGGGGCGGAGAGCATCGGGCTGCTCACGGGCGACACGAGCGTCAACGGCAACGCGCCGGTCGTGGTGATGACGACCGAGGTGCTGCGGAACATGCTGTACTCGGGTTCGTCCACTCTGGACGGACTCGCGTACGTCGTCATGGACGAGGTGCACTACCTCGCCGACCGGTTCCGCGGGCCGGTGTGGGAGGAGGTCATCCTGCACCTGCCGGAGCACGTGCAGGTGGTCGGCCTGTCCGCGACGGTCAGCAACGCCGAGGAGTTCGGCGAGTGGCTGGTCGAGGTGCGCGGGGACACGACGGTCGTCGTCGACGAGCACCGGCCGGTGCCGCTGTGGCAGCACATGCTGGTGGGCAACCAGATGCTCGACCTCTTCGAGGGCGACGAGACGCACGCCCGGATCAACGCGCAGGTGCTGCGCAAGACCGAGGAGCTGGTGCGCTACCACGTGCCGTTCAGCCGGGGGCGCAACCGCGGCTCCGGCAGCGGGCGGCCGCCGCGCGGCAGCGGGTACAAGCCGCCGTCGCGCACCGACATGATCCAGCAGCTCGGCAACGCGAGCCTGCTGCCGGCGATCGTGTTCGTGTTCAGCCGTGCCGGGTGCGACGCGGCGGTCGCGCAGACCGCGCGGGCGGGCCTGCGCCTCAACACGCCGGAGGAGACCGAGCAGGTCCGGCGCATCATCGACGAGAAGACGCGCGACCTGCCGGAGGCGGACCTGATGGTCCTCGGCTTCTGGGAGTGGCGCGAGGCGCTGGAGCGCGGCATCGCGTCGCACCACGCCGGGTTGCTGCCCGCGTTCAAGGAGACCGTCGAGGAGCTGTTCGTCCGCGGGCTGGTCAAGGTCGTGTTCGCGACCGAGACGCTCGCGCTCGGCATCAACATGCCCGCGCGCACGGTCGTGCTCGAGAAGCTCGTGAAGTACAACGGCGAGGCGCACGTCGACCTCACGCCGGGTGAGTACACGCAGCTCACCGGCCGTGCGGGCCGTCGTGGGATCGACGTGGAGGGGCACGCGGTCGTCGTCTGGCAGCCCGGCATCGACCCCAAGGCGGTCGGAGGGCTCGCCTCCACGCGCACGTACCCGCTGCGGTCGTCGTTCCGGCCGGGCTACAACATGGCCGTCAACCTCGTGCACCAGCTCGGGGCCTCGGCCGCGCGCGAGATCCTGGAGCAGTCGTTCGCGCAGTTCCAGGCGGACCGCTCGGTGGTCGGCCTGGCGCGCAGGATCGAGCGCAACAAGGAGGCGCTGGAGGGCTACGGCGAGTCGATGACGTGCCACCTCGGCGACTTCACCGAGTACGCGTCGCTGCGGCGCCGGATCGCGGACCGCGAGAAGCAGCTCGCGAAGCAGAACACCAACTCGCGCCGCATCGAGACCGCCAAGTCGCTGGAGCGGCTGCGCAAGGGCGACGTGATCGCCGTGCCGTCCGGTCGCCGCAGCGGCCTCGCGGTCGTCATCGACCCCGGCCTCGAGCCGCTGGGGGAGGCGCGGCCGCTGGTCGTGACCGAGGACCGCTGGTCCGGCCGCCTCACGTCGGCGGACTTCCCGTCGCCGGTCGAGGTGCTCGGGCACGTCCGGCTGCCCCGGCAGGTGGACGTGCGGTCGCCCAAGTCGCGGCGGGACCTCGCGTCGACGATCCGCAACACCGGCATCACCGTGCCGTCGCGGGGCCGCCGGCAGACCACCGCGGACGACGACCCCGAGCTCGCGACGCTGCGCCGCGCCCTGCGCTCGCACCCGTGCCACGGCTGCGACCAGCGCGAGGACCACGCGCGCTGGGGCGAGCGCTACCACCGGCTGCTGGCGGAGACCGAGCAGCTGGAGCGCAGGGTCGCGGCGACCACGCACTCGCTGGCGCGCCAGTTCGACCGCATCCGGGCGTTGCTGCGCGAGCGCGGCTACCTGTCGGAGGCGGAGGAGGTGACCCAGAACGGCAAGCGCCTGACCAGGCTCTACAGCGAGTCGGACCTGCTGGCCGCCGAGTGCCTGCGCCACGGCGTGTGGAAGGGTCTCAAGCCGGAGGAGCTCGCCGCCGTCGTGTCGTCGCTGGTCTACGAGGCGCGCCGGGACGGTCCGGTCGAGGCGCGGCTGCCCCAGGGGCCGGTCGCGGACGCGATGGGAAAGACCGTGCGGCTGTGGGCGGAGATCGAGGACGACGAGCGCCGCCTCAAGCTCGAGCGCATCACCCGCCAGCCCGACCCCGGCTTCGCGTGGCCGGTGTACCGGTGGGCGCGCGGCGAGTCGCTGGAAAAGGTGCTGAGCGCCGCGGAGGCCGGGGGCAACGAGCTCGGCGCGGGCGACTTCGTACGCTGGTGCCGGCAGGTGATCGACCTTTTGGACCAGATCCGTGAGGTGGTCGGCCGAGGCGACTCCGTCGGTTCGGCGGCGGCCAAGGCGGTCGACGCGTTGCGGCGCGGAGTTGTGGCGATGATGTGACATGAGCCTGACGAAGGTTTTGCGAGTCGGAGTAAAGACTGGCGTCAACGGTGTGATTGGATTCCGCCGCAACGTCGTACACACGGAGGTCGACAGATGAGCAGCCCGTACGGACCGTCCGGAGGGAACGATCCGCAGCAGCCCTGGGGCCAGCAGCCGCAACAGCCGCAGCAGCCCTACGGTGGCGGTTTTCCTCCCGGCACACCGTCCGGCGGCTTCCCGGCTCAGAACCCCTACGGCCAGCCCCAGCAGCCCCAGCCGGGGCAGCAGCAGCCGTACCCCGGTTTCGATCCGTCGCAGCAGCAGACGCAGCAGTACGGAGTGCCGGGGCAGCAGCAGCCGCAGTCGAACCCGTACGGCACGCCCGCGCAGGACCCGTACGGGCAGCAGACCCAGCAGTACGGCATGCCGGGTCAGCAGCAACAGCCCAACCCGTACGGCCAGCAGCCGGGCTACGGCCCGCCGATGCCGCAGAAGAAGAAGTCCAGCGCGGCCATCTGGGTCGCCGCGGTGGTCGTCGTCCTCCTCGTCGGTGGCGTGCTGTTCACCGGGTTCGTGTCGCCGGCCTTCTTCAAGAAGAAGATCTTCGACAACACCGCGGTGCAGAACGGCATCGTCCAGATCCTGAAGGACGAGTACAAGATCTCCGATGTCGGCAGCGCGACCTGCGGCGGTGAGAACGAGGTCAAGCCCAACACCTCGTTCGAGTGCAAGGTGCAGGTCGGCGGCAAGGACAAGAAGGTCAAGATCGTCGTCAAGACCGAGGACGGCGAGTACGAGGTCGGCCAGCCCACCGGCTGACCCGGCGCGGAAACTGAGGTGCGCCCGCGGTCGTGCTGAGACACGATCGCGGGCGTGACCGAGATCCGCGTTCTCACCGACGAAGCGCAGTATCGCGCCCACAGCACGCTCTTCCGCCGTGCGATGCACGGGGGCCCACCCACCGACGAGCAGTGGTCGGTGACCCTGCCGTCCTACGAGCCGGACCGCGCTCTCGCCGCGTTCGACAGCGTCGAGATGATCGGCACCACCCAGTCGTACGGTTCCTCGTTGGTCGTGCCCGGTGGTGCCCGAGTGCCCCATGGGGCCGTGTCGCGCGTGGGCGTCCGTGCCGATTACACGCGCCGTGGCGTGCTGACGGCTTTGATGCGCGAACAACTCTCCTCGCTACCCGACCCGGTGGCGACCCTGCGCGCCTCCGAGGGCCGCATCTACGGCCGCTTCGGCTACGGCCTGGCAGGCCGCGTGCGCGATCTTGAGGTCGACACGAGGCGCGCCGTGATCCCCGGTGGCATGACCGGCCGGGTGCGGATGCTCGACCAGGACACCGCCGACAAGCTCCTGCCCGAGCTGCACGAGGCGATCGGCCTGCGCAGGCCGGGCCAGATCTCCCGCTGGCCTGGCTGGTGGGCCAGGCAGCGCGACCGCAGGACCGAGGCGGAGAACTCCGTCACGGTCGTCCACAGTGGACCGGACGGCGACGACGGCTTCCTGACCTACAAGGTCAGCCCCGAGAAGGACTTCCAGCACCGGTTGTCCATCGAGGACTTCGAGTGGGCGACCGACGACGCGTGGCGCGACCTGTGGATCTACGTGACGCGCCTGGACCTGGTCGACCACGTCGAGACCGAGGTGCCGCTCGACGACGCGTCCGGCTGGCTGTTCGAGGACCCGCGCGTCGTCCACACCAAGGACGTGTTCGACGAGATCTGGCTTCGCCTCGTCGACGTGCCGCGCATGCTGTCCGCCCGCACCTACGGCGCCGTCGAGCCCGTGGTGATCGAGGTGCACGACGACCTGCTGCCCGCGAACTCCGGTTCGTACCGGGTGTCGGCTGACGGTGCCGAGCGCGTCGAGGAGCAGCCCGACCTCACGATCCCGGTCGACCTGCTCGGTGCCGTGTACCTCGGAGACACCACGTTCTCGCAGCTCGCGGCCACCAAACGGATCGAGGGAACCCGTCTGGCCGACGCCGACGCGTTGTTCGCCGTGGCGCAAAAGCCGATCTGCGGCACTTTTTTCTAGGAACCTGTCGCGCAGGAGGCGTTCGCCATCGCCGCCGACCGGTGGCCGCGCGACGGACCGTCTGCCTGATCCGCAACGAGGGCTACGGCGGCCGCGACGAGCTCGCGGCCGAGGCGAACTGGCCTAGGCGCGGCGTTCCATCGCGTTGACCAGGCGCGGCACCGAGCTGCCCAGACCCCAGCGCTGCGTGAGCTCGCGCAGCCGTTCGGGGTCGGCGGGCACGCGCGGCACCTCGTCGTCGCGGTCCTTCACGACAGGGGCGTCCAGCGCGGTGCGCACGACCGTGGGCGCGGCCGCCAGGTACTCCTCGGCCGCGATGAGCGAGTTGCGGGCCTTGGTGGTGAGCTTGCGGTCCATCGGGTCGCTCACCGCCTTGAGCACGGCGTCGAGCGAGCCGAACTCGGTGATGAGCTTCGCGGCGGTCTTCTCGCCGATGCCCGCGACGCCCGGCAGGCCGTCGGAGGGGTCGCCGCGCAGCACGGCCATGTCGGCGTAGGCGGAGCCGGCGTTCTCGACGGGCAGCGAGTACTTGGCTGCCAGCTCCTCCGGGCCGAGGATCTCGACCTTGTTCCAGCCGCGCCCGACGTACAGCACGTGCACGGGCGTCGGCTCGAAGCGCACCACCTGGAACATGTCGCGGTCGCCGGTGACCACCTCGACAGGTGACTTCGTCTCGTGGTGGGCGAGCGCGCCGATGACGTCGTCAGCCTCGTAGCCCGCCGCCTCGCCGGTGCAGATGCCCGCCGCGTCGAGGACGTCGAGGATGATCGGGATCTGCGGTGTGAGGGTGTCCGGGACCTCCTCGGACCCGTCGGCGGCCCCCTCGGCGACGCGGTGCGCCGTGTAGGACGGCAGCGCCTTCACGCGGAACTCGGGACGCCAGTCCGCGTCGAGGCAGGCGACCAGACGGGCCGCGCCGCGGTCGGTGATGACGCGCGCGATCTGGTCGACGAACCCGCGCACGGCGTTCACCGGCGTGCCGTCGGGCGCCGTCATCGAGTCCGGCAGCGCGTAGTACGACCGGAAGTAGAGGCTCGCGGAGTCGAGCAGCACCAGGGGAGAGCTCACGAGGGACAAGCTACTAGGGCGGGTCCCGTGAGTCTCGTCCGCGATGGTCGCCGCCGAGGGCCGGACTCTCGCCCGTGACTCTCATCGAACGGACCCACGGACACACTGGGTCTGCTGACCGTTGACGCTTGTCGGGCGGCGGGCGTCGTGGCCGACGCACTAGGCTTTCGCCCATGGCAACGATCACCGGGCCCATCGACGTGTCCGCGCTGCGTGCGCGGCTCGACCGCGCTTCCGCCGCCGCCGAGCAGGCGGGCGTCGACGCCCTCCTCATCTCGCCCGGCTCGGACCTGCGGTACCTGATCGGTGCCGGTGGCGACTCGTTCGAACGCCTCACCTGCCTCGCGCTGCCCGTCGGCGGCACGCCGACGCTGGTCGTGCCGAAGCTGGAGCAGCCCGGTTACGCGGGCATCCCGACCGACGAGCTGGGCGTCGAGGTCGTCACGTGGGTCGACGGCGAGGACCCGTACGCGCTGGTCAAGGCCGCGCTGAAGGGCTCGCGCGTCGCCGTGGCGGACATGATGCCCGCCCTGCACACCATCAAGCTCGGCAACGCCGTCGGCGGCCCGCAGACGCTGGCCGGCCCGATCCTCCGCGAGCTGCGCATGCGCAAGGACGAGGCGGAGATCGCCGCGCTGCGCAAGGCGGGCGCCGCGATCGACCGCGTCCACGCGCGCATGGGCGAGTTCCTGCGCGTGGGCCGCACCGAGCGCGAGGTGGCCCGTGACATCGCCGTCGCCATCGTCGAGGAAGGCCACACCGTCGCCGACTTCGTGATCGTCGGCTCCGGCCCGAACGGCGCCTCGCCGCACCACCGCGACTCCGACCGCGTGATCGAGGCGGGCGAGGTCGTGGTCATCGACATCGGCGGCCCCGTCGCCGAGGGCTACAACTCCGACTCGACCCGCACCTACGTGATGGGCGAGCCGGCGTTCGACGACGTCCGGGACACCTACGCCGTCCTGCAGGCAGCGCAGCAGGCCGCCGTCGACGCGGTGAGGCCCGGCGTGACCTGCGAAGAAGTGGACGCCGCCGCCCGCACCGTGATCGCCGACGCGGGCTTCGGCGAGTTCTTCGTCCACCGCACCGGCCACGGCATCGGCCTGGACGTGCACGAGGAGCCCTACATCGTCAGCGGCAACGCGCTGCCCCTCGAACCCGGCATGGCCTTCAGCGTCGAGCCCGGCATCTACCTGCCCGGCCGCTGGGGCGCGCGCATCGAGGACATCGTCGTGGCCACCGCCGACGGCGTGGAGTCCTTCAACAACCGACCTCACGAACTGGTGGTGCTTTGACCCTCGAGCAGATCGACAGAGCGATACTGAAGGAACTCGCCTCGGACGGCCGGTGCAGCTTCACCGACCTGGCCGAACGCGTGGGCCTGTCCGTCTCGGCGGTGCACCAGCGCGTGAAGCGCCTGGAACAGCGCGGCATCGTGAAGGGCTACGCCGCCCGCCTGGACGGCTCCGAGATAGGCCTGCCGATGTCGGCGTTCATCTCGCTCTTCCCGATCAACCCGTCCGAGCCCGACGACTACCCGAAGCGCCTCGAGCACCTGCCGGAGATCGAGGCGTGCTACTCGGTGGCGGGCGACGCCTCGTACGTCCTGCGCGTGCGGGTGGCGTCCCCGGTGGCGCTGGAGGAGCTGCTGCAGAAGATCCGCGAGTCGGCGAACGTGTCGACGCGGACGACGGTGGTGCTGTCGACGCCGTACGAGGACAGGCCGCCGGCGGTCTGACGGCGGGTGGACGTTGGGTGGCGGGTGGAGGGCGGCGTCGAGGGCCGCGCACCCGCCACGGCATCGCGCCCGCCACGGCATCGCGGGCAGGCTGACGCAGGGGTCCCCCCGCGTTGTGCTTCCCCCGCGGCCCAACGTACTCGGCGGGTCTGACAGTCACGACGAAGCCGAGCCGCTCGTCGGGTCCTACTCGCATCGGTGAAGCCGAGCCACCACCCACTCAAGTCCCGATCGCATCGCGGCGAAGTCGCGACAAGCGACCACACGCGAAACAGCGCCGCCAAGCGGCAGGGTCAACGAACCTGCCCGTCCGCCAACACCAGAACCCGGTCAGCAACAGCATGCACCGCGTCGTGGTGGGTGGCGATCAACACCGCCGCCCCCTCATCGGCGACCCGCCGCAACAACCCGACAGCGGTCGCAGCACTGGCGGCGTCCAGGTGAGCGGTCGGCTCGTCGGCGAGCAGAGCGGCAGGCCGGGCGATCACGGCCCTGGCCAGCGCCGCCCGTTGCCGCTGTCCGAAGGAGACCTGTCCGGGGAACCGGGCACCCAGCCCGCTGATTCCCAGCTCCGCCAGCAACTCGGCGACCCCGGCCACCTCCCGACCGGCCAGCCGCAGCGGCAGGGCGACGTTCTCCTCCAGCGTCAGCTCCGACGCCAGCCCCAGCGACTGCGGCAGGACCGCGCAGGCGGACCAGGAAGCCAGCCCTGGCGTCACCGACCCGCTGTCCGGGAAGTCGAAGCCGCACAACAACGACAGCAACGCGGTCTTGCCCGAGCCGGAAGGTCCGCTCAACGTCACGAGCTCCCCGGCGCCGACGGACAGGTCGACGCCCCGCAGAACCGAGACGCCGCCAAAGGCCCGGTGCACCCCGCACGCCTGGATCATGACGCGGCCAGAGGGATGCGGAGGTCCGCCATCTCCACCAACCGCGGGTCGTGCGATGCCACCACGGCCGGCACGGGCAGGGAGGACAACGTCTCCAGCACCAGGTCCGCGGATCGGACGTCCAGCTGCGAGGTCGGCTCGTCGGCCACCACGACGGAAGCCCCGCGGGCCACAGCGCACCCGAAGGCGAGCCGTTGTTGTTGCCCGCCGGACAGAGCGCCGATCCGCCAGGTCGCGGAACCGCCCAGTCCCAGGGTGTCCAGCAACGAGTGGTCGGCGGCCCCGGCGGCACGGAGGTTCTCGCCCACCGTCAGGTGCGAGATGAGGTTGTCGGCCGGGTTCTGGAAGACCACCGCGATCTCCTTGCGCCGCAACGCACGCAGCTGGGACCAGGACAGCGAGGACGTGGCGGTGCCGCGCACGAACACCTCGCCGGCGGAAGGGCGTTCGACCAGCGACAGCACGCGCAGCAAGGTCGACTTGCCGGAACCGGAGGGGCCGGACAGCACGGTGAGGCCTGGCGCGATCGACAGCGACACGTCCTCGACGGCGCGCACGGAACCGTAGGACACCCCTACGCCACTGGCGCGGATCACCTGAGCAGCTCTCCCATCCGCGCGGTGCGGATGCCGCGCAACGCAAGCCATGCCGCCACGAGGACGACCGCCACGCCGCCCAGCACCATCGTGCTGACCAGCGGTGCCGGGTTCGGCAGAGAAGGCGCCGGGTTCAGCCACGGCGCGGGGTCCAGGCGCGGTACGGCCACGCCGGCGCTCACGAACGACGCCAGCGCTCCCACCACCAAAGCCAGCGACGCCAGCGCTCCCACCTCCAGCAGGTGGCTGGACCACAGCACGGACGGGCGCATGCCCATGCGGGTCGACAGGGCGCCGGAGACGGCGTTCTGGCGGCGGCGGACCTCGATGGCCAGCAGCAGGGCCACGGCGGCGACCACGGCCAGCACGACGCCGATCGCCGTGACGAAGCCGAAGGTCCACTCCACGGTCAGGAACGGCAGGCCGTCCAGCACGCGGGCGCGGTCGGCGACGTTCGTGTAGTGGATGCCGGCGGCCTGCAGCGAGGAGGTCAGCGACGACAACGGGAGCGATGACCACAGGTGCCACGAGCCCACCTGTTCGGTGGCGGGCACCGAGTCGCGGGGCAGCACGTAGCCGCGCGTGCCGAGCTTCGGGAACGTCGGCAGCGAGGCCACGGGCTTCAGCAGCGGCAGACCGGGGATCTGGATCTCCTGGTCCGGCGCGCGGCCGATGCGCAGCGCGGGGGCGGCGTTGCCGGTGCGGCGCAGGCCGGAGATCAGCGTCCGCACCTCGGCGGGGTCGGTCAGCACGGCCGCGTCGGTGAACGTCGCCGGGTCCACGACCAGCGCGCCCGTGCTCACGCCCACGAGTGTTGTGTTGCCCCGCAACGACGACGGCAGCGCCACGCGGCCGAGCGCGATGTCCTGCGACACCTGGACGGTGCTGTTGGCGCCGACGAACACGCCCGACTTCGAGTCCAGCGCCGACCGCTGCGCGCCGGCCACCGAGCTGCCGACGGCGATGGTGCCGACCGCGAGCACACCCACCAGCACCACACCGGTCACGGAACCCACGGCCGCCGCGAGACGGCGCAACGCCAGTTGCGCGGCCGGGACCTTCCACCACTGCACCCGGTGCGACCACACCAGGGACCAGCGCAGCAGCCGGGTCGCGAGCAGAGCCGCCGCCAGCACCACCAGCAGCGGGAACGTCAGCGCCGCCACGTCGATCCGCGGCAGCTCGGCGGCCTTCAGAGTGGTACCCAAACCGTTGCGGGACAGGCGAAACCATGCCAGGACGGCCAGCCCCGCGACCACCAGCTCCCACGGCACCAGCGCGAGCCGCCACGAGCGGGCACGTCGCTGGAACGTGCGGTGCGTCCGCCACGCCGCGACAAACACGGTCACGGACAAGCTCAAGGCCACCACGGCCAGCACGAAGGCCAGCGCCACCCAGAGCGTTCCGGGCGCGAGCGCGACCCCCGGCGCGTACAGCGGCAGCAACAGCCGCGCGGCGACCAGACCGAGCAGGCCGCCGGCCACCAGCGGAAGTCCCAGCTCCAGCACCCCGCGGAAGCCGAGCGCCACCGGGCCCGCCCCGCGCACCCACAGCAGCCGCAGCTCGGAGTGACGCCGCTGGGCCCACTGCACGGTCACCGTGCCGACGCCCGCGAGCCCGACCAGCACGCTGATGAGCACCAGCGGCAGCAGCGCGGAGGACACGTTGCGTTCCGAGGTCCGCGCGGCCGTGATGGCGCCGGACAACAGGTCTGTGCGCGTCAACGGCAGCCCGAGCGACGCCACCAGCGCGTTGCCCTTGTCCCGCAACGCTTCGGCGTCGGCCAGCGTCGACGGTGGCGCGGTGGGGAAGCGCAGGGACACCGAGGCGCCCGGCGAGAACTCCGGCGGCAGCGACCCGAGGTCGGACGGCTGGGCCACCCAGATCACCGAGGTGCTGTCGCCGTCACCGCCCAACGGGTTCGGCACGACGGTCTTCACCTCGGAACACCACCAGCCGGACACCGGGTGCGCGAGATCGGCGTAGATCGCGCCCACGGTCAGCGGCGACCCGGTCAGCCGGTCGCCCACCCGCACCTTCGCCGCGGTGGCGATGGTCCGCGGCACCCACAGCCCCGCGCCGCCGCCCTCGACGACGGTCAGGTGCGACGTCGCGTCCGGGCGGTAGCCGAACCGGCCGTAGGTAGCGAGGCCGTTGAAGTCGGGCCGCCCGATCCGCGTGTAGACGGCACCCAGGTCGGCGCGCGCCGCCATCGACACGGCGCCGGAGAGGGGAAGGCCCTCGCCGTCGAGTAACGGGTGCACGGACTGAGGGCACATCCTGCCCTCCTGGTACACGAGAGCGGCGCTGCCCGCGGAGGAGGAGTGCAGCACGGCCGCGGCCACGACGAAGCCCAGCAGCAACGTCGTCGCGATGCTCACCACCAGGGTGAGCGGACTCGACAGCGCCGCCCTGGGCGCGGCTCTCCACGGCAACTGCACCAGCGCACGCTAACCGGCGTTTCGCCGTTTGGGGAGCCTTTCGAAGGTAACGGAACGCAGGAAACCGGTGGTCAGCTACAGCGTGAACCCCTCAGGGAACGGGTCGGTCTCGTCGAGCAGGTACTGGCCCATCCCCGTGATCCAGGCACGTCCGGCCACCGTCGGCAGCACCGCCGTCCTGTCGCCCAGCGGGACCTCCTCCAGCAGGCGGCCGATGAACCGCGTCCCGATGAACGACTCGTTCACGTAGTCCGCGCCGATCTCCAGCTCGCCGCGGGCGTGCAGCTGCGCCATCCGCGCGCAGGTGCCGGTGCCGCAGGGGGAACGGTCGAACCAGCCGGGGTGGATCGCCATCGCGTTGCGCGAGTGGGCGCCGTCCTGGCCGGGCGCGGTGAACTGGACGTGCTTGCAGCCGCTGATCTCCGCGTCCACCGGGTGCACCGGGCGGTTCACCTCGTTGATCCGGTCCATGATGGACAGTCCGGCGGCCAGGATCCTGTCCTTCTCCGCGCGGTCGAAGGGGATGCCGAGCCGCTCCAGCGGGAGGATCGCGTAGAAGTTGCCGCCGTAGGCCATGTCGTAGCGGACCTCGCCGAGTCCCGGGACGTCGACCACGGCGTCCAGCTCGTGCGAGTACGCCGGGACGTTGCGGATCGTCACGAGCTTCGTGCGGGTGTCGTAGTCGGCGAGGACCAGCCCGGCCGGGGTGTCGAGCCGCACGGTCGTGACGGGGTCGGTCACCTCGACCATGCCGGTCTCCACCAGCACGGTCGCGACGCCCATCGTGCCGTGGCCGCACATCGGCAGCAGACCCGAGACCTCGATGAACAGCACGCCCCAGTCCGCGTCCTGACGCGTCGGGGGTTGCAGGATCGCGCCGCTCATCGCCGCGTGCCCACGAGGTTCGTTGACCAGGAAACGCCGGATGTGGTCGTGGTCCTTGATGAAGTTGAGCCGCTTCTCGGCCATGGTCTCGCCGGGGATGACGCCGACGCCGCCGGTGATCACCCGCGTCGGCATGCCCTCGGTGTGCGAGTCGACGGCGCTGTAGTACTTCGCGAACCTCATGACGTGGCCAGCTCCATGTCGGCGGTCACCTGGTCGACCTGGGCCTGCGACAGCGGGCCGCGCGGGGGACGGCACGGACCGCCGTAGCGGCCGACGAGGTCCATCGAGAGCTTGATCGCCTGCACGAACTCGGTGCGCGAGTCCCAGCGGAACGCCGGCACGAGCTTCTCGTACAACGCGCGGGCCTTCTCCACCTCGCCGCGCAGGGCCAGGGTGTACAGCTCGACGCTCTCGGCGGGGAAGACGTTGGGGTAGCCCGCGAACCAGCCCGTCGCGCCCATCAGCAGGCTCTCCAGCACGACGTCGTCCGCGCCCGCCACGACGGTGAGGTGCGGGGCGGCCGCGCGGATCTCCAGCACGCGCCGGACGTCGCCGGAGAACTCCTTGACCGCCACCACGTTCTCGATCTGGCCCAGCTCGGCCAGCAGGTCGGGCGTGAGGTCGACCTTGGTGTCGATCGGGTTGTTGTAGACCATGATCGGCAGGCCGGCCTTCGCGACCTCGCGGAAGTGGTGCACGACCTCGGCGCGGTTGGCCCGGTACAGGGTGGGCGGCAGGCACAGCACGCCGTCCGCGCCGTCCTCGGCCGCCAGCTCCGCCCAGTGGCGGGCCTGGTGCGCGCCGGCGCCGTGCACGCCGATGACCGCGATGCCCTTCCCCTTCACGGCCGCGATGGCGGTCCGCGCGACCTCACGCCGTTCCGCGTCGGTCAGCGACGAGTACTCGCCCAGCGAACCGTTGGGACCCACGCCGCGGCAGCCGTTCTCGACGACCCACCGGCAGTGCTCGGCCAACTTGTCCAGGTCCGGGCGCAGCCCCGCCGGAGCCTTCTGGTCCTCGGCGTAGGGGAGCGCGGTGGCGACGATGACGCCGTCGAGACGTTCGGTCATGAGTTGTCCTCCTGGAGGTCGGCGAGTTCGCCGAGGGGGATCGGGACCGCGATCACGCGGCGCTGGTCGTCGAACGGGACGCCGGTCAGCTCGGAGGCGTTGCGGGCGCAGACACGGCCCTGGCACCGTCCCATCGCGACACGGCTGGTGAGCTTCAGCTCGCGCATGGTGGTGGCGTCGCCGAGGTCTCCGAGGCTGACCTTCTCGCAGCGGCACACGGTGGTGTCCTGGTTCAGCCACGTCTTCCAGCCCGGCTGGACGGCGTGCGCCCGGCCGAGAGCTGCGGCGAACAACCGGCCCCGGCGCACGGCTTCCACGGCCTTCCGCGGTGGCTCCTGCCCGGCCGCGCGGGCTCCGGCGATGACGCCTTCCGCCTCGGCGAGGTCGGCGCCGCCGATGCCGGTGACCTCGCCCGCCGCGTAGACGTTCTCGACCGACGTCCGCTGGTGGTCGTCGACGTCGTAGAAATCGTTGGTGCGGCTGGCGTCCGGCAGCAGGTCGGTGCGGGGGAGGAAGCCGTGGCCGATGCAGACCAGGTCGGCGTGCTCGGTGCGGTGGCTGACCGGGCGCCACCGGCTGTCGAGCTTCGCGACGGTCACGCGGTCACCGCGCTTGGCGATCACGGCGGTGCGGGTTTCCAGACGTGGCAGCACTTTCCGGTAGCGCGCGAGCTCGCCGATCTTGTGCCGGTTCGCGGCGATCGCTCCGGCCTCGCGCAGCCACCTGGCAGGGGAGGACGCCTCGTAGACACCGACGAGGGTGGCGCCGAGGTCCCGCAACGCCGTCGCGACCGGCAGCAGGAACGGGCCGGTGCCCGCGACGATCACGCGTCCGCCGAGCGTGACGCCCTGCTTGGCGAGTGCCTGGGCGGCGCCCGCGGTGATGACGCCGGGGCCGTCCCAGCCGGGGAAGGGGAGCGGCCGGTCGTAGGCGCCGGTGGCGATGACCAGCGCGTCGAACCGCAGCCGTTCCGATCCGCGCAGGTGGAGCGTGTTCCCCTCCACGAGCCAGGCCTCGGTGTTCTTGAGGTGCGTGACGCGGGGGTGGCAGAACCTCGCCCGTCCCCGCAGGTACTGCCCGCCCGCCTCGGGCTCGGAGTCGACCATCGTGACCTCGGCGCCCGCGTCGGCCGCGGTCCTGGCGGCGGCCATCCCGGCCGGTCCCGCACCCACCACCACTACTTTTCCGGGCACGACCCTCATGACGTCGTCCTGATCTCGTCGCCGTCGCGCAGCGGGTGGCGGCACGCGCGGACCTCGGGCACGCCGTTGATCTCCGCGACGCAGCCGAAGCACACGCCGATGCCGCAGAAGAACCTGCCGGGCAACAACTCCGCGACGTGGGCGACCTCGCGCGGCAGGCCGTTGAACGTCACCTTCACAGCAGCACCTCCTGGCGGTCGGCGCGGAACGGGTGGGGGTCGACGAGCGGGGTCTCGCCGGTCAGCAGCTGGGCGAGCAGGCGTCCGGTCGCGGGCGCCAGGCCGACGCCCGCACCCTCGTGGCCGGTCGCGTGCCAGAGACCGGGCGTGCGCGGGTCCTCGCCGATGATCGGCAGGTGGTCCGGCGCGTACGGGCGGAAGCCGCCGTACGCGCGCATGACCGGGACGGCCGCCAGCATCGGGAAGAGCGCGATCGCCCTGCGCGCCAGCGCTGCGAGCACCCTGCTCTCGATCGTGTCGTCGAAGCCCCTGCGCTGGCGGCTCGACCCGATCAGGACCGTGCCGGCCTGCGTCGACTCGACGACGCCGGAGGTCTGCAGGTCGGCGTCACCGCTCGCGACCGCGCCGACGTAGTCCGCGTCGTAGACCTTGTGCCGGATCGTGCCGGGGATCGGGGTGGTGACCAGCACGACGCCGCGCCGGGGCAGCACGTTGACGCCGAAGCTGCTCGCCCACGGGCCGGTGGCGTTGACGACGGCGCCGCAGCTGATCACGCCGTCGGCGGTCGTCACGCTCCGGCCGTCCGCTGTGGACACCTCGGCATGGCGGACCGTGATGCCGCGCAGCAGGCTCCTGGTGGCCTTGACCGGGTTGAGCTGCGCGTCCTGCGGGTAGTGGACGCCCGCGGTGATCGCGGGGTTGAGGTGCGGTTCGTGGACCAGCGCTTCCTCCGCCGTGATCTCGCGGGCGTCGACGCCCACCGCCCGCTGGCCCGCGGCGAAGGCTCGCAGGGGTTCGGCGGCGTCAGGAGTCGTGGCGACGACCAGGCCGCCCTTCTCCTCCCACTCGGCGTCCCCGGCCAGCTCCGGCCACAGCTCCCGGCTCGCCAGGGCGAGGTCGAGCTCCGGCCCCGGCCCCTTGTCGCTGACCAGCACGTTGCCCTCGCCGGCCGCGCTGGTGCCCGAAGCCGGTCCGCGGCGGTCGACGACGAGCACGTCGAGCCCGCGCGCCTTCAACGCCTGGGCGCACGCGGCCCCGATGATGCCCGCGCCCATGACCACGACGTCCGGGTTCATCGCCACCTCCGTTCAATAGAATGAACGTTAGTGCTTCGGATACTCCAGCACCAGCACCGAGCTGACCTCGCCCCCGACCGTCTCGTACAGGTGGGGGAGCGAACCGGGGAAGCACACGTAGTCGCCCGGCCCCAGCTCGTACGGCCTGTCCGGCGGCCCTACCCGCAGCTTCCCGCTCGTGACCAGCACGTGCTCCCTGCCGGGATGACCTTCGGTGGTCTGCGTGGCACCGGGCCGGACGCGCTGGTCGTAGATCTCCAGCACCGTGTCGCCGATGTCCATCCGCCGCATGAGCCGCAGGTCGACGGCGTTGCTGCTGAGCACCTCGACATCGGCCGACCGCACCAGCACGACGTCCGGCGCCGTCCGCTCGGTCACCAGCTCGGACACCGGCACGTCCAAAGCGTTCGACAAACTGAACACCGTCTCGATGGTCGGGTTGCCAGACCCGCTCTCCAGCTGGGACAGCGTGCCCTTGGCGATGGACGACCGCCGCGCGAGCTCTGACAGGGACAACCCGCGCTGCTGCCGGAACGCCCTGATGTTGGCGCCGAGCACCTGACCCGCACTCATAACCACTGATCGTTGCATAGGCTTGCGCCCATGACTGCGTACACGGAGGCGGAGGGGCAGACCCTCCGCACGGCCGTTTTCGGTGCCATGGTGCTGGTGTCCACGGCGGACCCCGGCTCGGTCGAGCAGGAGAGCCACGCCGGCATCAGGGCCATGACCCTGCTCTCGGACGACCTGCGCGCCGTCATCGACGCCGCGCCGCCCACCCTGCCGAGAGGCTCGGCGTCCGATGTGGAGGCGGGCGTCCTGGCGGCGCTGCGCTCCTCGGTGGACATCATCAACGCCCGCGAGCCACGCGACGTGGCGATCTTCCGCGCCGCCGTGGCGGAGATGTGCCGCTCGGTGGCCGTGGCGGACGGCGAGGTGGCGGTGGCGGAGAGGGCGGTGGTGACCAGGGTCGTCGAAGCCCTGGGCTGACCTGGCCGGCAGCGCTCCGAGCCGGAGTCAGAGGTAGGTCCTGTACTCGTCGAGCATCGCTCGAAGCGTGTCGGTGATCGACGAGTCCAGCCATGTCACGGCGACGGTGTCCCGCAACGGCCCGACCGCGACTTCCGCCGTGCCGGCTCTCTCGGACTCCGGGAGTTGCTCCAGGCCCGTGCGCAGCGCATCCATCGCCGCTTCTGCCTCGCCGCGGAAGGCTGAGGTCTCCGCACGGTCAAGCCACGCCCACGGGGCGTGCTTGTCCTCGGTCAGCCAAGTGGCGAGCGTGTGGAGTCTGCGGAAGCTGCGCAGCGCGTTCGCTTGTGCTTCCGCGTCCTCGGCCAGCAGAACGTCGAGCCGGGCGAGATTGGCGAGCGAGTAGAGGTCGTCGTCCTTGATCTCGCCGGCTTTGCGGTAGCAGTCCCTGGCTTTGACCAGCTCGGACCTGTCCCCCGACTCGCGTGCGATCCTTCTGTGCGCACCGCCCAGGCTCGAGTACGCATCGGCGTCCATGGGATTCAGCCTCACCGCTTCGCTCAGGGACGCCACCGCGGCGGTGTAGTCCCCCTTGCGACTCTGGGCGACACCGAGCGCGCGCCACCAGTCCGCGACGCCCGGCTGCAGCCGGGTCGCCGCGTCGAGGCGCACGACAGCTTCGCCGAACAGTCGCTTGGCGAGCAGTGCCTTGCCGAGCTCTCCGTGCGCATCGGCCCTCGCGTCGTTGATCGTGAGCAGGTATTGCAGCTTGGCGATGCGATGATCGCCCTCGGCGCTCATCGCCTCCCTGAAGAGGTCGTCGCCGCGGGCGTGTTCCAGTCGTGCGATCTCTCCTCGCAGCTTCGTCAGCTCGGCTCGGGAGAACACCACGAGATCGCGCCCCGAACGGACCGGGTTGTCGACGTGGTCCAAGTCGTCGAGTCCGTTCACGATCATGTTGACGATCAGGTCTTTGGCGGCCCGCAGCTCCTTCGGTCCCTGTCCGTACTGCGCGTACCGGTAGGTGTCCGCGTTGAAGCGCAGGTCCGCCTTGTGCTGGCAGGTGATGATGGTGACGTTGTCGCGCAGCGCCCACCTCGCACCGAGCTCGAGGTAGACGTTGGCGTTGGCGCCGGTCAGATCAGCGATGTAGACGGGGGCGGTCAGCGCTTCGCCATACATGGAGTGGTGGATGGAGCCGGACTTCTGCCGCTCCTTCTCGATCTGCATCTCCACCGCCTTGCCGAGCCGCTTCTCGAGCATCACCCGGACGTCCTCGTAGAGGTCGTCCTTGATCTCCTGGGTGTCGGTCCACTGCGTGTGCTCGCCGAGCATCTCGCCCGGCATGGCCACGAAGACCCTCAGCGGTTCGGACTTCTCCACGAATCTCTCCAGATCTCAGGCCGCGCTCGGTCGCGACGCCATCCACGCGGTGTGCTCGTTGCTGATCACGGCCTCGGTCTCGGCGACGGTGGCGGCCCACTCGTCTTCCTTGACGTAGGGGAGTCGCTGATAGACGTCCGCGAGCTCGCCGGCCGCCGTCGCGTAGGCCACGCGCAGGTTCTCGTACTGCCGCAGCCCGATCCACGCCGCGCCGGCAGCGACTGCCGCGGCCATCACGCCGGACATGTCGACGTCCCAGGTTCCCAGCAGGCGCAGGACCGCGAACACGATCGCCACGAGCTCGCCGAGGATCAACAGGACGCGGAACACGTTCGCGCGTGTCTCGTTCATCGCTGCTTTGCCGCGGTACCAGTTCAGCTGTTGCTGCACGCGGTTCTCGCGGTAGATGTTCCTGCGCTCGGCGAACGGCTTGGTGCGCAGATCGGCCATCGTCTGGTCACCTGTGTCGTTCGAGCTGGTGAGCATGACTGTTTTGCGGTGTTCCTTGACGGCGTCGGCGATGGCCAGGTCGAGATCCTTGCGCGGGGCCTGGCTGGTGTCGGGGAACGGATCGCCGGCCACCGCGTAGCGCCAGGCCAGGGACTTCACGCGCTCGGCCACCGTTCGCCCGGCGTTCCACTTCAGCTCCGGGTGTATCACCCACAGCAGGAGCTCACCGAACAGCGCGACCAGGAATCCGCCCAGCGCGACCCACGCCCAGATGTCGACTT
Organism: Lentzea sp.; assembly: GCF_035525475.1. Taxonomy (GTDB): domain Bacteria; phylum Actinomycetota; class Actinomycetes; order Mycobacteriales; family Pseudonocardiaceae; genus Lentzea. Next base: position 33,305 of record NZ_DATLEC010000075.1, read on the forward strand.
CGCTGCCGGCGACCTTCCACTTGAACGCACCGCCCACGGCCGCGCCCACCGCACCGATCAACCGCACCCGGCTGAAGAGCATCGTGCGACGTTGCCCGCGTCCGGCCACCTCCTCCGCGTCGTGGTAAAAGCCCGGAAGGTGCTTTTCGTCCATCCGGATGTATTTCCCCTCTTCCGACAACGGTGATCGTGCGATACCAAACGTGTGTTACCACGGCACCGCCCTGACGGAGGCCCGTTCCGAGGCGATGGATGGGTGTTCACCCAGACAGCGGAGGGGACCGGATGCCGGATGCGAGGACTTACGCCGCGTTCATCTCGTACAGCCACGCGACGGATCATGCGCTGGGTCCATCGTTGCAGGAGCGCATCGAGAAGTTCGCGAAACCGAGGTGTAGGGCGCGGTGGCGAAGGAAGTGGCGTGGTGGCTGGAGAACTGCGGACGCCGCAGCCTGTTCGTATTGCTCACCGATGGGGAAGCAGTGTGGGACAACGGGGTTCTCGACACCGGGCGCACCACGGTGCCGCCTGAGGTGTTGCAGGGGATCCCCGAGCCGAAGTGCGTCGACCTGCGCGGGCTCCGCGACGTCGAGCTGGACGCGCGCAACCCGCAGTGGGAGTCGGTGCTCGCCGACTCCGCACCAAGCGAACCGTGACCGCCACGATCTCCGTGCTGGTGGCGCTGCCCGTCGCCACGTCACGCCAGCGCATCCGCACGACCATCTGCAGCATCGACACGCCGAGGCTGCTGGCACGCCTTTGCGGCGACTCGCCGGCCATTCCGGAAACCGTGTGGCGGCAGTACCTTCCTGACATCCCTTACGACCCGCCCTGCGCGTGAAGGGAACCCATCGTGAGACGAGTTCTCCCGCTCTTGTTGCTGCTCACGGCCTGTGGTGAGCCGTCGGCCGGTCCGAAGATCACCGATGCCTCTCACACCGGTGACACGACGGCCGTCACGAGCGCGCCCACGTCCACGGGCAGGTCACCGCTCGGCACCGCACCCGACGACCTGCACGCCGTGGACTGGCAGCAGGCGACGCTCACCGCCGCGTTCTGCGGTGTCGAGGGACCCGTGAGGTTCCTGGAGGGCAAGGCGAACGCCACCTCCACGACGTGGGGCGAGGTCGGGCTGTGGCTCAGCACCGACAACTTCGTGCGCTACGGCGACATCGACGCGGACGGCAGGGACGAGGCGGCGGTCAACGTCGGCTGCGACAACGGGGGCGGCACGGCGTCGAGCCAGCTCGCGTTCGGGTTCGTCGTCGTGAGGGCGGACAGGGGACAGCTCGAGCTCGTCGGCGAGATCAGCGCGACGACGATGCGCGACGACGCGCCGCACGTGCCGGCGCTGGCAGAGCCCCGGTTCGAGAAGGGCGCCGTCACCGTCAAGGAGCTCTGGTACCGGCCCAGCGACGCGAACTGCTGCCCGACCGGCGCCTCGCTCACCACGTGGTGGCTGCGCGACGGCACGCTCAAGGCCGACCAGGCCGTGCAGGTCTCGTGACGGCACGCCTCGGCGGGCGCATGATGGAGTGATGCTGGAGGCGATGCGACGTCAGCTGAGCGAGAATCTCTTCGAACGGGTCGTGGGCCCTGACCGCGAGAAGCACGCGCGCCGGATCCACGAGACGCCCGGCGAGCGCCTGTTCGCCGACGACAGACCGATCCGGCACGTGCACGCGGACCACGCCATGTTCATCGGCGGGCTGCGGGCGTTGTTGCTGCAGTCGTTGCACCCGCTGGCGATGGCGGCGGTCGCCCAGCACTCCGACTACCGCACGGACCCGTGGGGACGGTTGCAGCGCACGAGCCTGTTCGTCGGCACCACCACCTACGGCACGGCCGAGCACGCGCGGAGGACGATCGAACGGCTGGCCCGCGTCCACGAGCACGTCCACGGCACCGCTCCGGACGGCCGCCGGTACCGCGCCTCCGACCCGCACCTGCTGGCCTGGGTGCACGTGGCCGAGGTCGACAGCTTCCTGCGCTGCCACCAGCGCTACGGCCAGGAACCGCTCGACGACTACGACGGCTACGTGGCCGACATGGCGGTGATCGCGGAGGCCATGGGCATCCCGGACCCGCCGCGCACGACCGCCGAGCTCGAAGCGCGCCTGGACTCCTACCGGCCGGAGCTGCGCGGCACGGCGCAGGCGCGGGAGGCGGCGAGGTTCCTGCTGCTCAAGGCACCGTTGCCACTGGTCGCGCGGGGTCCGTACGCGATCTTGAGCGCCACCGCCGTCGCGTCGTTGCCGGTGTGGGCGCGGATCCCGCTCCGGCTGCCGTACCTGCCGGTCACGGAGGCCACCGGTGTGCGGTTCGCGGGCCACGCCCTGATGCGCGGCCTGCGGTGGGTCACGAGCTGAGCCACGAGCCGGGCGTCAGCGGAAGTCGCTGACCCGGAAGGCGGAGAGCATGTCGCCGTCGCGCGGGTTCGGGGTGACCGGGTTGAACGAGGCCTCCGTGCCCACCCAGCCGCGGAACTGGCCGTCGTCGTCGAGGATCTGCATCATCGGCTTCACGTGGGAGTTGCGCGTGTAGCACTTCTCGTCGGTGCCGTCGGCCCTCTTGGTGAGGCAGCTGCACCACTGCCAGTGGGTGTCGCGGCGGTCGTTGTTCGAGACCCGCACGATGTGGTTCTGGATCGACGTGTCGGTGCTGCCCGCCACGCAGCCGCTCCTGCAGGCGCTGACCGCCTCGGGCAGCAGGTAGGTGAGGCACCACGACGTGGTGGAGCACGTCTTGTACTGCGCGATGTTGTACGCGACTCCGTCGTGCGACGTCAGGTTGCCGTGGTCCCAGCCGCGGAAGTCCAGCCTGAGAGTGCCGGGGAACGACTGCACGCTCGCCATCTGACGGCGGGTGCTCAGCGAGGCGTTGCTGCCGTACGCGTAGCCGGCGGTCGCGAGAGTGTTGAACCGGTAGTCGAGCCGCACGAGCTTGTTGTCGGAGCTCGAGGTGACGGTCCACTGCTCGGTCCACGTCTGGCCGATGTTCCAGGTGATGTGCAGAACGCCGCCGTCGACCTCGTAGCTTCCGGTCCTCGTCTCACCGGGAGCGGACATGAACCCGCCCGCGGTCAGCACCTGGCAGTCGCGCACCAGCGTCTGGCCCGGTGCCACCGACGAGGTCGAGCACGTGTGGTCCGGCGTCGTCCCGGTGCCCTGACGTGCGACGGGCTCGCGCTGCCACCACAGGTGCGTCCGCGCGGTCACCGTTCCGGCGCTCGAGAACTCGTACGAGCCGAGGCGCACCCAGTTGTCCGTGCCCGCCTTGAACGACCCGAGCGCCACGACGAAGTTCGCCTTCCCGCCGGGCAGCTCCGCGGCCGACGCCGTGGCGGGCAGGAAGGCGAACAACGACAGGACGAGAAGTACGACAGGAGCCTTGCGCATGCGTCCCCCAGGAGATGGCTAACTCTCCAGGAAGTCGACCACGAGCGGCGTGGCCTCGCTCGCGAACTCCTCGAAGTAACCGTGTCGGGCTCCGCCGATCAGGTGCATCCGGGCGCCGGGAATCCGCTCCGTGATCAGCGGCGCGTTGGCCGTGGGGTTGAAGACGTCGTCCGTGCCGTGCACCACCAGCGTCGGCGCGGTGATCGACGGCAGCACGTCCCACGCGTCGTGCTCGCCGCTCGCGAACAGGTGCCGCTTGCGCGCGTAGGGCGGCATGTCCGGGTCGCCGAGCGTGTTGAACGGGCCGCGGTAGGCCGGTGTGTACATCAGGGCTTCGAGCGCCCTGCGGGCCTTCATCGGGTCGACCTGCGCCAACGACCTGCGCACCTCGGCGCTGCGTTCGACCGCGTGCGGACCGCCGGGGGAGGTGCAGCCGAGCACCAGCCGGTCGACGCGCTCGCCGTGCGAGGCCGCGATCCACTGCGCGATCCGGCCGCCCATCGACGTGCCGTAGACGTGGGCCTCGCCGATGCCGGCGTCGTCGAGGATCGCGACGCAGTCCGACGCGAACAACCGGGTGCTGTACGGGATGTCCGGCTTGTCGCTGGAACCGGTTCCGCGGTGGTCCGTGACGATCGTGGTGAACCGGGCGGCGAAGTCCGGCCGGACCTGCGACCACCAGCGGGAGGAGTTCGACTGGCCCGCGATCAGCAGGAGAGGCGGGCCCGACCCCTCGACCGAGTAGAAGAGCCTGGTTCCGTCGGTGGCACGAGCGTGGGGCACGACCACCGAGTCTAGGACCTTGACTTACCGGTTGATGGTCTAGTCCAATTCCAGCAGGACCCCCTGCCGGCCGCCAAGCGTGGGATGGAGCAGCCATGCTGTTGTTCGCTCGGATATCCGCGGTGGCCGCACTGGTGCTCGGCACCGTGCTCGTGAGCCTCGCCCCCGCCAGCGCCGCCGGTGTCACGGCGACGTTCTCCAAGCAGTCCTGGGACACCGGGTACACCGCGACGGTCACGATCAAGAACGAGACCAGCGCGGCCATCAGCTCCTGGAAGGTCGAGTTCGACTACCCGGCCTCGACGTCCGTCGGCGCCTACTGGGACTCGCTGCTCACCAAGAGCGGCAACCACAACACGTTCGCCAACCGCGAGTACAACGGCTCCGTCGCACCGGGAGCCAGCGTGTCGTTCGGCTTCAACGTCTCCGGCACCGCCGACCCGGCGAACTGCAAGATCAACGGCGCGGCCTGCACCGGTGGCGGCACCTCGCCGACGACCACGACGACTACCACCACCACAACGACCACTACTACTACGACGACTACGACGACTACCGGTCCGCCTCCCACGGGCTCGTTGCCGCGCAAGGTGCTCGTCGGCTACCTGCACGCGAGCTTCGCCAACGGTTCCGGCTACATCCGCATGCGCGACGTGCCGGACGAGTGGGACGTCATCAACCTCTCGTTCGCCGAGCCGACCAGCGCGACGTCGGGTGACCTGCGCTTCGCCCAGTGCCCGGTGGCGGAGTGCCCGAACGTCGAGTCCGAGGCCGACTTCATCGCCGGCATCCGCGCCCAGCAGCAGAAGGGCAAGAAGGTCCTGATCTCGATCGGCGGCCAGAACGGCCAGGTGCGGCTCGAGACCGCGGCGGCACGCGACGCGTTCGTGCGGTCGGTCGGCGCGATCATCGACAAGTACGGCCTGAACGGTCTCGACATCGACTTCGAGGGCCACTCGCTGTCGCTCAACCCCGGCGACGTCGACTTCAGGAACCCGACCACACCCGTGGTCGTGAACCTGATCTCGGCGCTGCGGTCGCTGAAGTCGCGCTACGGAGCCAACTTCGTGCTCACGATGGCACCGGAGACGTTCTTCGTGCAGGTCGGCTACCAGTTCTACGGCGGCACGGGCACCGGCGACGCGCGCACGGGCGCGTACCTGCCGGTGATCCAGGCAATGCGCAACGACCTGACGTTGCTGCACGTGCAGGACTACAACTCAGGACCCGTGATGGGGCTGGACAACCAGTACCACAACATGGGTGGCGCGGACTTCCACGTGGCGATGACCGACATGCTGCTCGCCGGGTTCCCGGTGCGCGGGGACACGTCGAAGGTCTTCGCCCCGCTGCGCCAGGACCAGGTCGCGATCGGCCTGCCCGCCGCGATGTACGCGGGCAACGGGTTCACGTCCGTCGCGGACGTCCAGACCGCGCTGGACTGCCTCACCAAGGGCACGCGGTGCGGCAGCTACAAGCCGAAGGGCGTCTACCCGGACCTGCGCGGTCTCATGACGTGGTCGATCAACTGGGACAAGTACGACAACTACGAGTTCTCCAAGTCGCACCGGGCCTACCTGCCCCGATGACGGTGCGGGGGCGGCACCGCGCCGCCCCCAATCCGCGTCACGCCAGCGTGGACCAGAACTCCAGCTCGTAGGCCTGCAGCAGGCGGCCGTAGCGCCACGCGTGCTTCGGCTGCCAGCCGCCGTCCAGCGCGGCCTGGACGGCGGCGACCGCGCGTTCCTCCAGCTGCGGCGCGGGAGTGGCGAAGAAGTCGACGAACGCGCACGCCTCGTCGCTGAACCCGTAGTGCTCGCGCAGCCCCTTGGCCATGCGCGCGCAGTAGCCGCCCCACGCGGTGAAGTTGGCCAGGATCGCGAGGATCACGTCGGCCGGCTCGCCGTTGAGCGCCATCCACGCCTGGTAGGCGGGGTAGGACTGGCAGCCGGGGAACGGTTCGTAGTTCTGGAAGTCCTTCGCCGACATGCCCGCGGCCTCGGCCAGCGGTGGCAGCATCGGCAGCACCAGCTCCTCGCCGCCCGCCAGCAACGTGAAGAAGGCCCGCGCGTTCGGCTCCTCCGCCTTCGACGCCAGCGCCAGGAACGTTCGCCAGTCCGACGTCACGATGTGGTTCTCCTCGGCGGCGAACGTGGCGATCACCGCGCGCGGGGCCTCGCCTGTCTCGATCAGCTTGACCACGAGGTTGTCGTGCTCACCGGGGTGCAGCTCCGCCCGGATGCGCGTGACCAGCTCTTGTGCGTTCATGGGCCGGGATTCTTCCGCACCCGGGAAATCATTCGCCACAACGGCGGGTGGTCGGGGAGCATCTTCGCTCGTGGCTGAACACACCTACCGAGTACTCGTCCGCGGCCGCTTCGCCGACCTGACCGACGACCAGCGCGCCTCGCTGAAGGACCGACTGCGGGGCTTCGACTTCCTGCGCGACGCCGGGTTCAGCGAGGAGGGCGCGCTCACCTACGACGAGAAGCTCGACTTCTTCAGCTACCGCGTGATTCTGACGGCCGCCGAGAAGCCGGACGAGGCGGGGCTCCGGCGCGCGTCCACCGCGCTCGACGCGCTGGGCGTCGACTTCCGGGGGTTGAAGGCGAAGGTCACCGACATGGACGAGATGAAGATCAACCGGCCGAAACGGCTGGGCTGAGCGCGTCCTCCGGGACGCGTCCGGCGCCGAACATCCCCGTGCTCCGGTCCAGGACGGCCGGAGCACGGGGACGCGGTGGTTCAGGAGATCGTCATCACGGGTAGTTCGCGAGGTACGCCTCGGTGGACCCGGCAGTCGCCGTGCCGCCCGAGTTGTTGATGATCCGCTGGATGGTTCCCTTGCCGCCCAACGAGATCGTCACCATGCTGTGGAACTTGACGCCCGGCGTGTTCGGCACCTCGAACGCCCGGTCGGCCACCACGCTCGGGTTGGCGTTGGCGAAGATGTAGCTGCCCAGGCCCCACGCCTCGTGCGTCGTGACGTTGTTGGAGACCTTGTACGCCGCGTAGCCGCGCGTCGAGCCGTTCATCCACGCCGCCTGGTTGGGCGCCTCGTACGGCATCTCGTTCTGGTAGAAGTACGTCCGGCCGCCCTGGCCGTTCCAGATGGTCTGGTACTTCTGGTAGTGCTCGACGAAGAGCCCGTACATCGTCACGTTGCCGCCGTTGACGATCAGGCCGGTGTCCGCCGTGTTGACGTCCCAGCCGACGCCGTAGGAGTGGTCACCTCGCCACAGCCAGAGGTGGTCGCCGATGACGTCGTGGCTGTTGACCACCAACGACGTCGTGGCCCGCCCGACGGCCGAACCGCCGATGCGCACGTACAGGTCGTGCACGGACGTCGGGTTGGCCTGGTGGCGTGCGGTGCTGCCCGGCGCGCCGATCTGCATCAGCAGCGGCGAGTTGGTCGGCGCCGCGTCGATCAGCAGGCCGGCGATCTTCACACCGTCCACATCGGCCACGTCGAGTGCCATGTTCCCGTTGGTGGGCATGACGGTCGCGAGACCGAGGCCCAGCACGACGGTGTCCGGGCGCGTGACGCGGATCGGCTCGCTCACCTGGTGGATGCCCGGCGTGAGCAGCAGGTGCTTGCCGGCCGCGAGCTGGGCGTTGATCGTCGCCGCGCTGGTGCCCGGCTTGGCGATGTAGAACTGCGACAGCGGGATGTTCGTGCCCTGCTGCGCACCGCCGGCCCACGTCGTGCCGCTCGAGTTGGAGCGCACGGCCGGGACGAACACGTTGTAGTTGCCGCTGCCGTCGACGTTCAGGAACGGCTTCTCCCGCACGACGGGAGTCTGCGCGACCGTCGTGTACGGAGGCTCCGGGAACGTGTTCTGCGGTGCGTTGCGCGCGCCGACGAACACCATGTTCCAGTTCTCACCGGTCCACGAGCCCCACTCGGTGTTGCGCGACAGCCACTGCTGCTGCGAACCCGAGCGGACCTGGCCCGTCACCACGGAGTCGGCGAGGAAACCGCCGCTCGACCAGCCGTTGTCGTCGAGCTGCATGTTCCCGTAGGTCTTGGTCCGGCGCATCGCGGACGCCTGCGAGACCGCCCACGTGTTGGTGCCGCTCGGCGGCCGGATCGCGAGGTTCTCCGCGCCACGCCAGAAGTTGTGCGTCGCGTTGCCCTGGAACCAGTCGGCCTCGACGTGCACCTGGCCGTTGATCGTCACGCCGTCCGGCAGCATGCCCAGGCCGAGGACCTGGGTGAAGAAGCCGATGTTGACGTCGACGTTGTAGTTGCCCGGCTTGAACATGATGGCGTAGCGGCGGGCGTCGTACTGGCCCTGCTCCTGCTGCCGGAACACGTCGTTCAGCCGGGCCTGGATGGTGCTCGCGGGCATCGACGGGTCGAAGACCAGCACGTTCGGCCCGAAGTCGGGCTGGCCGGGGTTCTGGGTCACCGTGCCGAGCCGGAAGAGCTGCGCGTTGGTCCCGTTGCAGGTGTACTGGACCAGCTGGACGTCGTTGGTGGTCGCGGCGGGCACGTCCAGGCACTTGCCGCTGTGCCGGCTGACGAACCGGTAGGTGTCGGTGCCCACCTGCTCCGGCCGCCACTGCTGGTTGCCGGCGGAGAACGACTGCCACATGTGGATCGCCGCGTTGTCTTCCAAGGAGACGTTGGAGACGTCCCACACGGCACCTTCGCCGACGGTGTGGTAGCCGTCGCTCGTGGGCGTGAACTTCCAGGTCTGCCCAGAGCAGCCTTGTTGGCGGAGCTGTGCGCCGTTGGCCGTTCCCAGCGACTCCACGCACTTTCCGCTGCCGACGTTCGTCACTTGATAAGCGGTTCCGGGCACCACGTCGGCCTGCGCCGCGACCGTCCACACGGGAACGACCGCCGCTGCTGCCAACGCTGCCACCAGCAGGGGGATTCTCACGGCTCACAGGGTGAGGGCGGTTCGTCGCAACCGTCAACGAACTTACCTGTTTCCGGTCGAGTTCCGGTATTGACAAAAGAATTTGTCAAATGGGACCGTGCTTCCCGTGGAGCTGTCCCCGTTGCGCCGGTCGCTGCTCGAGCTGCTGAAGTCGCCCGCCTCGGCGACCCAGCTCGCGGCGGCCCTCGACCTGCCGCGCCAGCGGGTGAACTACCACGTCAGAGCCCTGGAGCAGGCAGGCCTCGTCGAACTGGTCGAGGAACGCCAGCGGCGCGGCTGCGTCGAACGCGTCCTGCGCGCCCGGCCCGGCGGCTCCGTGGCGGCCGACGTCCAGGACCAGTTCGCCGCGACGCACCTCGTGTCGGTCGCCTCGGACGTCTCGCGCGAGGTCGACCGCATGTCCCAGGCCGCGGCCGACGCGGGAAAGCGCTTGCTCACCTTCACCGTGGAGGCGACGGTCCGCTTCGGCGAGCCCGGCGACGTCCACGAGTTCACCAGCGACCTGGCCGAAGCGGTGCGGCAGATCGCGCTGAGGTACGACACCGAGTCAGGCCGCCCGTACCGGGTGGTCGCGATGGGCCACCCAGGAGTCCCCGATGAGCGATGACGGCGTCCGGATCGAGATCACCGTGGCCGCCCCGGTCGACGAGGTGTGGCAGTCGTTCCGGGACAGGGACAAGCTCCGCCACTGGCACGGCTGGGACATCCCGGAGCTCGACGACGAGATCGACCACATCTACTTCCAGAACGCCGAGGAGGACGGCACCACGCTGGTCGTCCACGGCCACGACACGTTCGCCCTGACACCGGTCCCCGAGGGCACCCGCGTCGTGCTGACCCGCGCGCCCAAGGGCACCTCACCCGAGTGGGACGACTACTACGACGACATCACCGACGGCTGGATCACGTTCCTGCACCAGCTGAAGTTCGCGCACGAGTTCCATCCGGGGGAGAAGCGCCGGACGCTGTTCTGGCCTTCCGAGGTCGACCTCGGTGTGATCGGGAAGCCTTTTTACGAGTCGGCTCACCAGCGCGGTGTCGTGGTGGAGGAGTGGGGGCCCGGGTTGCTGGTGAGCAGCGCGAAGATGACCGTGGTGACGACCTACGGGTTCTCGGACGACGAGCTGGAGGCGTTGCGCCGGAAGGGCGGCGCGTCAGCCTGACGTGGCCGGCCCGAAGTAGTGGGTCAGGAACTCGTTGCGGAACACGCCCTTCGGGTCGTGCTCGTTCAGCAGAGCCCGGAACGCGTCCCACTGCGGATACCGGGCGGCCAGCAACGTCGGCGGCACGGTGAACAGCTTCCCCCAGTGCGGCCGAGGCGCGATGGCCTCCTCCAACCGGGGCAGCACCGACAGAACGGCCGGAGTGTTCGGCACCCACGTGAAGTGGATCGCGAGACTGTCCCGGTCGTAGGCCGGGCTGAGCCACGCGGCCTCGTCCGACACCGTGCGGATCTCGCAGGTCTGCACGAGCGGAGAGATGACGGTCGACATCTCGGCGAGAGCGCGCAACGCCGTCACAGCGCGGGAGCGGGGCACGAAGTACTCGGTCTGCAGCTCGTCGCCCACCGACGGCGTGAACTCGGCGCGGAAATGCGGCAGGCGTTCGTGCCACGGGCCCGGCACGCCGCCCTGGACCGTGCAGTGCAGGGCCGGCTGGCCGGGTACCGGGTGGACCGGCGCGGAGGCCGGGTGGCCGGGGAAGGCGAACGACGGGTCGCCCACGCGGTGCTTCACGAACAGCGTCGCGCCGCCCTGCCAGTCGACGAACGCGCTCACGCTGTAGGCGCCCGCGAAGATCTGGTCGAGCTGGACGAGCAGCGTCGTCCACGCCACGTCCTCGTAGATGGTCTGCGCCACCTCGAACGACGGCACGACGTCCAGCGTCACGGTGGTGACGATGCCCAGGCCGCCCAGCGACACGACGGCGCCGGGGGAGGTCAGCTCGACCACCGAACCGTCGGCGCGCATCACCTCGAGGGAACGGACGGCACCCGACAGCGAGTGCGAGCCCGAGCCGTGGGTCGCGGTGGCGACCGCGCCGGCGACGGTGATGTGCGGCAGCGACGGCAGGGTGTGCAGTGCCAGGCCCGCGTGTTCCAGCCGTACGGCCAGCTCGGCCAGGGTCATTCCCGCGCTGACCCGGACCGTCGAGCCCGAGACCTCGAACGACGCGGGCATGCCCGACAGCGACACCTGCGTGCCCGCGGTGTCGGCGATCGTGCTGAACGAGTGGCCCGAGCCCACCACGTGCACGGCCGAGGAGCCGCGGACGAGCGCGCGCAGGTCTTCGGCCGAAGCGGGGGTGACCACTTCGGCCGAGGTGAACGTGACGTTGCCCGCCCAGTTGGTCCTCATATGGACACGGTAAGGGCCGAGGCGAGCAATCGTTGTGTGTAGGGGTCCTGCGGCGCGGCGAACACCGATGTGCCCTCCTCGACGACGCGGCCCTGGTGCAGGACGGCGACGCGGTCGGCGAGGTGCTGCACGACGGCCAGGTCGTGGCTGATGAACAGGCACGCGAACCGCAGGTCGCGTTGCAACGAGCGGAACAGGTCGAGCACGCGGGCCTGCACCGTGACGTCCAGGGCGGACGTGGGTTCGTCGGCGATCAGCAGGTCCGGGTCCAGGGCGATGGCGCGGGCGATGCCGACGCGCTGGCGCTGGCCGCCCGAGAGCTCGTGCGGGTAGCGGTCGCGCAGGGACGGCGACAGCTGCACGGCGTCCAGCAGGGAGTCGACCTTCGCGGCCAGCTCCTTTCCGCGCGAAGACGTGTGCAGCACCAGCGGCTGGGCGATCGACTTGGCGACGGTGGCGCGCGGGTTCAGCGACGAGAGCGGGTCCTGGAACACCAGCCCGATCCGGCCGCGGCCGGCCTTGCGCAGCGCGGCGACCTCCCTGCCCGACACCGTGATCCGCCCGGTGTAGCGGGTGAGACCGGTGATGGCGCCCGCGAGGGAGGACTTGCCGGAACCGGACTCACCGACCAGGCCGAGCGTCTCGCCGCGCCCGATCTCCAGCGACACGTCCGAGACGGCGCGGAACTCGCCGTACGTCACCGAGACGTCCGAGAGCCGCAGCACCGGGTCCGGGAAGGCGCGGGAGGGCAGCTCACGGGCTTCCAGCGACAGCACCGAATCGAGCAACCCGCGCGTGTAGTCCTCCCGCGGCGACTCGAAGACCTGCCGGACCGGCCCCGTCTCCACGACCCGGCCCGCGTTCATCACCACGACGCGGTCCGCGAGGTCCGCGACCACGCCCATGTCGTGCGTGATCAGCAGGATCGCGACCCCGAGCCGGTCGCGCAGGTCCCGCAGCAGCCCGAGGATCTCGGCCTGCACGGTCACGTCCAGCGCGGTCGTCGGCTCGTCGGCGATCAGCAACGACGGCTCGTTCGCCACCGCCATCGCGATCACCACGCGCTGCAGCTGACCGCCGGACATCTCGTGCGGGTAGGCCTTGAACCGCGATTCGGGCAACCCGACCAGCCGCAACAGCTCCAACGCCCGCTCACGAGCCTCGGCACGCGAGACCGAACGGTGCACCCGCACGGCCTCGACGATCTGGCTGCCGACCGTGAACACCGGGTTGAGGGCGCTCATGGGTTCCTGGAACACCATGCCGACCTCGTTGCCCCGCACCTGGCGCAGCTCGGCCGCCGGCAACGAGTACAGGTCGCGCCCGCCGAGCAGCGCCCGCCCCGACACGGAGGCGGTCGGCGGCAGCAAGCCGAGCAACGACATCGCGGTCACCGTCTTGCCGGAGCCCGACTCGCCGACCACGGCGAGGACCTCCCCGGCGGTCAGCGAGAACGAGACCTCGCTGACCGCGGAGGAGGAACCGAAGCCCACCGAGACGTTCTCGACGGACAGCAGAGCACTCACTTGGTGATACCCACCTGCAGGTAGTTCGGGTAGGCGGGGAAGTCGGCGATGTAGAAGTTGCCGACCTTCGAGCCGTGGATGAACGAGTTGCGGGTGTAGATCAGCGGCACGACGGGCGAGTCCTGCAGGATCCGCTTGTCGATCGCGGCCCACTTCTTCCCGGCCTCCACGGCGTCCACCGTGGACTGCGCCTGCTCGATCAGCCTGTCGACCTCGGCGTTGGAGTACCGCGAGATGTTGTAGCCGCCCTTGCCGATCTCGGAGGTGGCGAACAGCGGCTGGATGTTCGCGTTGGCGCTCGGGAAGTCCGGCTGCCACGACGACAGGGTGAGGTCGTAGGCCGGGTTGTCCGAGAGGTTCGTCTCCGTCTCGTACGCGTCGGCCTCGAGCGACCGGAGCGTGACCTTGATGTTCGCCCTCGCCAGCGCCGCCTGGATGGCTTCCGCCTTCTCCGTCTGGTTGTTGGACTTGTTCAGCACCAGCGTCAGGCCGTCCAGGCCGTTCGCGAAACCGGCCTCCGCGAGCAGGGCCTTGGCCTTGTCCGGGTCGCCCTCGGGCTTGGTCTGGTAGAGGTCGAACTGCTCGCGGCCCTCGATGCCCTGCGTGATCAACGTCGTGGCGGCGTCGCCGGCCAGTGCGGCGGTGCCGGCGGAGGCGATCTGGTAGGCGGACTTGTTCACCGCGTACTGGAACGCCTGGCGCACCTTGACGTTGTTCAGCGGCGCCTTCTGCGTGTTGAGCGCGAGGTAGGCGACCGCGCCCGACTTCGACGTCACGACGCGGGACTTGGCCGAGGGGTTGGCCTGCAGTTGCGCGAGCTGGGCGGGGGAGGCGAACGACGAGCCGAACGCGAACTTGTCGTCACCGGAGTCCGCGGCGAGGCGCTGCGAGACGACCGAGGCGTCCTGGCCGAGCTGGAACACCACCTCGTCCGGCAGGCCGGCGCGCACCTGGTCCTTCGAGCCGTCCCAGTTCGGGTTGCGCGAGAGCTTGACCTCGACGCCCTTGGAGTAGGTCGCGATCTGGTAGGGGCCGGACGCGATGGCGTGCTCCTGGTAGTCGGGCTCGGCGCCCTTGCCCTTCGGCACCGGGGCGAACGCCGGCGTGGAGGCGATCCACGGCCAGTCGCCGTACGGGCGGGTCAGCTTGAAGGTGATCGTCCTCGGGTCCGGGGTCTCGATCGAGTCGAGCTCCTTGCCGTCGAACGGGCCCTGGTAGCCGGTGCCGCCCAGCAGGTCCTTGTGGTAGCCGAGGCCGCCGCCGAACGCCGGGGCGAACGAGCGCTCGACGCCCCACTTCACGTCCGCGGACGTGATCGGCGTGCCGTCGCTGAACTTCAGGCCGTCCTGCAGGACGAACGTCCAGGTCTTGCCGCCGTCGGTCGTCTTGCCGGTGTCGGCGAGGTCGGGGACCACCTTCGCGGGCTGGCCGACGGCGTTCTGCCACCCGGTCAGCCTGCGGTGGACCAGGCCGAGGGTCGTGATCGCGAGGCTCTGCGACTTGGCGGGGTCGAAGTTGAGCGTGCGCGACTCCGACAGGATGCGCAGCGTGCCGCCCTTGTCCGGCTTGGCGCCGGCGTCACCCGGGGTCTTCTGGTCGTTCGCGCCGCAGGCCGACACCCCCAGGGCACCGACCAGCGCGACGGTCAGAAGTTTCTTGCTGTACAACGGACTTTCCTCCCTCAGGTGAGCCGTGCCCGCGGATCGAGCACGCCGTAGGACAGGTCGACGGCGGCGTTGGCGACGACTACGAGAAAACCGGCGAACAACGTGCAGCCGAGCAGCGTCGGCAGGTCGCGGGAGTGCACTGCCTCGATCAGCAGGCCGCCCAGGCCCGGCAGGCTGAACACCCGTTCGGTGATCACCGCGCCGCCGAGCAGCGAGCCGAACTCGATGCCGGTCAGCGTCACGACGGGCAGCAACACGTTGCGCAGCGCGTGTTTGCCGACGACGGTCCGCTCCGGCACGCCCTTGGCCCGTGCGGTGCGGATGAAGTCCTCGCTCATCGTCTCCAGCATCTGCGAGCGGGTGAGCTTCACGTAGTGGGCTCCGTGCGCGAACGCCAGCACGCACCACGGCAGAACCAGCCCCCACGCCCACCGCACGGGATCTTCGGCGAACGGCGTGTAGTTGCCGACCGGCACCACGTCGAGCTGGAACCCGAGCACGAGGATGCCGAGCAGTCCCACCAGGTAGACGGGGGCGGACACGCCGATCACCGACCCGGCGAGCGCGGCCCGGTCGAACCAGGAGTCCTTGCGCAGCGCGGCGTACACGCCGACCGCCACGCCCACGCCGACCCACAGCACGGCGGCGCCGATGGCGAGCGAGAACGTCACGGGCAGCCGGCCGGAGATCAGCTCCAGCACATCGGTGTTCTGCCGGAACGAGTAGCCGAAGCACGGTGCCGAGCAGTGGATCGCGGTCGCGCCGGTGCCGAACGTCCTGCCGGTGAAGATGCCGCCGATGAACGTGAGGAACTGCTGCCACCACGGCTCGTCGAAGCCCATGAACTCCCGCGCCAGCGCGAGGTTCTCCGGCGTGCACGGCTTGCCGCACGCCAGCAGCGCCGGGTCCGACGGCACCAGGTAGAACACGACGAACGTGCAGAAGGCCACGATCAGCAGGACGAGCACCATGCCGCCGAGGCGGGCCAGGGCGTACCTCAGGTTCCTCACCGGGTCACCGACCGCGGGTCGAGCGCGTCCCGCAGGCCGTCACCCAGGGCGTTGAAGCCCCAGGTGACGGCGAACAGCGCCAGGCCGGGGAAGAACAGGTACGCGGGGTCCACGGCCACCCAGTCGATCGCGGCGCTGATGGACCGCCCCCAGCTCGGGGTCGGCGGCAGCACCCCGACGCCGAGGAACGACAGCGCGGCCTCCAGGCCGATCTTGCCGGGCACCGACAACGTCGCCATCACCAGCACCGGGCCCCAGAGGTTCGGCAGCAGCTCGGTGCGGAACACCTGCCACGGTGACGCGCCGAGCGTCCGGGCGGCCTTCACGAAGTTGCGCTCCTTGAGCGTGAGCACCTGGGCGCGCACGATCCGCGCCGTCGACGGCCACCCGAAGAACCCGATCACCACGATCAGCAGCGACGACCGCGGGAAGTCGGCGGGCACCACCGCGCCGAGCGCGATCATGAACACCAGGTACGGGAACCCGAGGAACACGTCCGCGCTCCACGTGATCACCCGGTCGATCCAGCCGCCGAGGTACCCGGCGGCCGCGCCGATCAGCACGCCCAGCCCGATCGAGACCAGCGTGGCCGCGAGCCCGATGAGGAACGACGTGCGGGCGCCGTGCACCACGATCGCGA
Organism: Lentzea sp.; assembly: GCF_035525475.1. GTDB lineage: Bacteria > Actinomycetota > Actinomycetes > Mycobacteriales > Pseudonocardiaceae > Lentzea. Next base: position 49,575 of record NZ_DATLEC010000075.1, read on the forward strand.
ACAGGTCCCGGCCGGTCAGCGGCTCGACACCGAACCAGTGCTCGCCGCTCACCCCGCCGAGCGGCCCCGCCGGCAGGCCGGTGGCGGGGTCCAGCGCGGTCGCGTCGTAGGTGTACGGGTCGTGGCCCTCGATGGCGGTCAGGACGTTCGCGAACACCGCGACCAGGGCGATCACGACGACGGTGACGGTGCCGGCGAGCGCCCAGCGGTCCCTGCCGAGCACCGACCGGATCGCGGCGGGCACCGACCGCGCGACGGGAGTGGACAACGTTGACCTGCTTCATCGGATTGATCTGTCGTGGCGCACGGTAGGCCGATCCGGTGAAGACGTCTCGCGCGTCCACAACGTGAGACGCTTCAGCACTATTGCTTCAGTGTTGAGTGAAAGAAATCACTCGCTGAGGGCCGCGATCCGTTCACGGGCCTCGGCCAGGTCGTCTGCTGTCGGCGCGTCGTCCTGCGTCAGGGACCGCCGCCAGTAGCCGGCGAACTCGATGGCCTTCTTGGGCACCCCGAGCCCGACGAAGTGCCGCCGCAACGCCCGCACCGCGGAGGCCTCGCCGCCGAGCCACACCCACGCCGACGGCGGGACCTCGATCGCCGACACGGTCGAGACCAGGTCGTCCCCGGCGCTGCGGTGCACCCACCGCACGCCGGGGACGTCCTGTTCCTCCACCGGATCCGCGACCTCGACCACCGCGACGAACCGCTGCGCCGGCGGCAGCAGTGCGAGCAACGAGGCGATCGCGGGCAACGCCGTCTCGTCGCCCGCGAACACCAGCAGGTCGGCCACGCCCAACGGACGGGCGTAGTCGCGGGACGGCCCGAACCGGCCGATGACGTCACCTGTCCGGGCGCGGGCGGCCCACCGGGACGCGGGGCCGCTGTCGCCGTGCAGCACGAAGTCGACGGTCAGCACGCCACCGGCCAGCGACCGGACGGTGAAGCCGCGCATCCACGGCCGTTCCGGCTCTGGCATGGCCGTGTAGGCCTGGTACCAGACGCCGGCGTCGGGCGAGTCCGACACGTGCGCGGAGTGGCCCGGTTTGGGGAACAACAGCTTCAGCTGCTGGTCGGGCCACGTGCCGATGTCCGCCAGTCCGTCGCCGGTGAACGTGACGCGGACCATGCGCGGCGTCAGGGGTGTCACCGAGGCCACCGTCAGCGCGCTCACGACAGGTACTCCTTCAGGTGCCGGGCGGTCAGGGTGTCCGAAGTGGACACGAGGTCGCCGGGGGTGCCGGAGAACACGACCCGGCCGCCGTCGTGGCCCGCTCCCGGGCCCATGTCGACGATCCAGTCGGCGTGCGCCATCACGGCCTGGTGGTGCTCGATCACGATCACCGTGTTCCCGGCGTCGATCAGCTGGTCGAGCAGGCCCAGCAGCTGGTCGACGTCCGCGAGGTGCAGGCCGGACGTCGGCTCGTCGAGCACGTACGTCGAGGCCTTCTCGGCCATGTGGATCGCGAGCTTGAGCCGCTGGCGTTCGCCGCCGGAGAGCGTGGTCAGCGGCTGGCCGAGCGACAGGTACGACAGGCCGACGTCGTGCAGGCGGCTCAGCACGGCGTGCGCCTGGCCGGAGGGGAAGAACTCGCGGGCGTCGGCCACGGACATGGCCAGCACCTCGCTGATGTTCTTGCCCCGCAACGTGTAGCGCAGCACCTCGGGGGTGAACCGCTTGCCCTCGCACTTCTCGCACACCGTCGCGACGCCCGCCATCATCGCCAGGTCGGTGTAGACGAGGCCGATGCCCTTGCAGTTCTCGCACGCCCCTTCGGAGTTCGCGCTGAACAACGCCGCTTTCACGCCGTTGGCCCTGGCGAACGCGGTCCTGACCGAGTCGAGCAGGCCGGTGTAGGTGGCGGGGTTGGACCTGCGCGAGCCGCGGATCGCCGACTGGTCGACGGTCACGACTCCTGGCCGTTCGCGCAGCGACCCGTGGATGAGCGACGACTTGCCGGAGCCGGCGACGCCGGTGACGACGGTCAGCACGCCGAGCGGGAGGTCGACCGAGACGTCCTTGAGGTTGTTCAGCCGTGCGCCGGTGATCGTCAGGAAGCCCTGGGGGGAGCGGAACTCCGGGCGCAGCTTCGCGCGGTGGTCGAGGTGGCGGCCGGTCAGCGTGCCGGACTTGCGCAGTCCCGCCACGTCGCCGGAGTAGCAGACGTGCCCGCCGTTGACGCCCGCGCCGGGGCCGAGGTCCACCACGTGGTCGGCGATCGCGATCGTCTCGGGCTTGTGCTCGACGACGAGGACGGTGTTCCCCTTGTCGCGCAGGCGGAGCAGCAGGGTGTTCATGCGCTGGATGTCGTGCGGGTGCAGGCCGACGGTCGGTTCGTCGAACACGTAGGTGATGTCGGTGAGCGACGATCCCAGGTGCCGCACCATCTTCACGCGCTGCGACTCGCCGCCCGACAGCGTCCCGGACTCGCGGTCGAGCGACAGGTAGCCGAGGCCGATCTCGACGAGCGAGTCCAGCGTGTCGCGCAACGTCGCCAGCAGCGGAGCCACCGACGGGTCGTCGATCGAGTGCGCGAACCGCGCGAGGTCGCTGATCTGCATCGCGCAGCAGTCGGCGATGGTCACGCCGCGGATCTTCGAGGCGAGCGCGGCCTGGTTGAGCCGGGCGCCCCGGCAGCTCTGGCAGGCCGCGAACGTGACGGCGCGGTCGACGAACGCCCTGACGTGCGGCTGCATCGAGTCGCGGTCCTTGGACAGGATCGTCCGCTGCAGCTTGGTGATCAGGCCGTCGTAGGTGACGTTGGTGCCGCCGATGTCCAGCTTCGTCGTGGGTTTGTGGAGGAAGTCTTCGAGCTGCTGTCCGGTGAACTCGGAGATCGGCCTGTCGGCGGGGTAGAGGCCGGAGTTCGCGAGCACCTGCCAGTACCAGGTGCCGACGCCGTAGTTCGGGGCGTCGATGGCGCCGTCGTTCAGCGACTTGCTCTTGTCGACGATCGCGTCCACGTCGATGGTGGTGACCTTGCCGAGCCCCTCGCACGCCGGGCACATGCCCTCCGGCAGGTTGAAGCTGAACGCGCCGGACGTGCCGACGCGCGGCTCGCCGAGGCGGCTGAACACGATCCGCAGCATCGTGTGGGCGTCGGTGGCGGTGCCGACGGTGGAGCGCGAGTTCGCGCCCATCCGCTCCTGGTCGACGATGATCGCCGCGCTCAGGTTGTGCAGCGCGTCCACGTCCGGCCGTCCGATCGACGGCATGAAGGACTGCAGGAACGCGGTGTAGGTCTCGTTGATCATGCGCTGCGACTCGGCCGCGATCGTGCCGAAGACCAGCGAGGACTTGCCGGAGCCGGACACGCCGGTGAAGACGGTCAGGCGGCGCTTGGGGACGTCGAGCGACACGTCCGCGAGGTTGTTCTCCCTCGCCCCGCGGACCTGGATCATGTCGTGGCTGTCTGCGACAGCATTCACAGCTGTTTCCCCCTGGCTTTGTTCACGGCGGTTCTTTATGCCGTAAAGTATCGACTGACAAGGTTACTTTACGTTGTAAGGAGTCGCAACCGTGGTCGTCTACGCAGGTCAGGGCGACCCGCGCCGGTCCATCGAGCTGCTCTGGCGGGGGTCGGCCGCGGAGAAGCGCCCAGGTCCGAAGCCGGGTCTGAGCGTGGACGCGATCGTCGACGCGGGCATCGCGGTCGCCGACGAGCAGGGCATCTCCTTCTCGATGCGCGCGGTGGGGGAGCGGCTCGGGCGCACGGCGATGGCGCTCTACACGTACGTGCCGGGCAAGAACGAGCTCGTCGACCTCATGTACGACCGCACGATGGCCGAGCTGCCGACCTCCTACTCCCTGGACGACGGGTGGCGCCCGGCCGTCACGAGGTGGGCGCAGGACATGTGGGAGTGCTACGGCCGCCACCCGTGGGTGTTGCAGGTGTCGCAGGCGCGCCCGGTCCTCGGGCCGTACGAGTTCGGCGTGACCGAGTCGCTGGCGGCGATCCTGGTCTCCACCGGTCTGCCCGGCCGTCAGCTGCGCGGCATCGCCGGTGCCATCAACTACTTCGTGCGGGGCGCGGCCCAGACCGTCGCCGAGGCGCGGGCGGCGAGCGGCGCGACGGGGGAGGCCGACGAGGAGTGGTGGTACGCGCGGTCCGCCGTGCTGCTCGAGATCGAGCCCGGCCTGGCGGAGAAGTACCCGATGCTGCACGTTCTCGAGGGCGACCGGGAGCCGGTCGACCCGGAGCTGCCCTACTTGGAGAACGACGCCGTCGAGAACTTCCGGGGCGGTCTGCGCGTGCTCCTGGACGGTGTCGAGGCGGCTGTTGCAAAACCGTGACAGACCACGGACGTTCAGAGCACATGGACTCGGTGAGATCGTTCCCATGGCAATCGGGCCCAAAGGAGTCGGGGGAGTCCTGGCGCTCGTAGCGCTCATGATGGTGCTCACCTCGCTGAGCACCCCGCTGACCACCGCGGCCACCACGCCGCCGGACGACGGCTACCGCCCCGCGGTGATGCGGACGGAGTACGGGACCGGCGACCTGGCGGCGGTGGTCCACTCACCGCGCACGCTCGTCGGCGTGCGGCAGCTGGTGTTCAGCTTCCGCGGCAACGACGCGTACGCCGAGGAGCTGGCGCGGCAGGGGTTCGTGGTGGTGCTGGTCCACGACCGCCTGACGCTGGACGGGCATCGCGCCCTGTGGCGCGAGCTCGGCGGCGGCGCCGGTCCACTCGCGGAACGGTTCCGCGGGTTCGCCGGCCACTTCGTCGTGGAGGAACCGTGACGCGTCCCTTTCAGGACGCTCACAGGTCAGGCGGGTGGGCTACGCCGCGGCGGTTGCCCGGCCCACCGGGAACCGCACGCCGGTGAGGTCCTCCGAGACGGCCCAGAGGCGTTGCTGCACGGTCACGTCGTAGGACGCGGGGCTGGAGGTGACCAGCCTCGGGTGGCCGCGCCCCTCGCTCAGCCCGTCGGGGCCGTAGTACTGCCCGCCGAGGACGGACGGGTCGGTGGCGGCCCTCAGGGTGGGCAGCGAGCCCATCGTCGCGGGCTGGGTGAGCACCGGGGCGAGCAGGGTGATCGGGAGCCGGAGGGCCGCGGGGGTGTTGCGGGCCAGTTCGGTGTTGGAGATGCCGGGATGCGCGGCCACCGCGACGGTGGTGCCGTGCGCGGCGAGCCGGCGCTGCAGCTCGTAGGTGAACATCAGGTTGGCGAGCTTCGACTGGCCGTAGGCGCCGACCCGGCTGTAGGAACGTTCCCACTGCAGGTCGTCGAAGTGGATGGCGGCGCGGATGCGGTGGCCGGTGCTGCTGACCGTGACCACCCGGGAGCCGGGCACGGGCAGCATCAGGTCGAGCAGCAGCCCGGTGAACGCGAAGTGGCCCAGGTGGTTGGTGCCGAACTGCGCCTCGAAGCCGTCGCGGGTGGTCTGCTTCGGCGTGTACATCACGCCGGCGTTGTTGATCAGCAGGTCGATCCGCGGGTGGGTGGAGCGCAGGCCGGCCGCGGCGGCGCGCACCGACTCCAGCGAGGTCAGGTCCAGCTCCCGCACGGAGACGTCCCCGTTCATCCTGGCGGCGGCCAGCTCGCCCTTCTCCGTGTCGCGCACGGCCAGCACGACCGACGCCCCGCGCTCGGCGAGCCGCCGGGCGGTCTCGAAGCCCAGTCCGGTGTTGGCGCCGGTGACCACGGCCACGCGGCCGTCCTGGCGCGGGATCTGCTGTTCGGTCCACTTCATCGCTGACTCCTAATGTACCGCCGGTAACTTGTGGTGAGGACGTTAATGTACCGCCGGTACACTGTCAAGGTACCGGTGGTACCCAAGTTAGGATGGGCCCATGACGTTCCAGCGAGCGCGCAGCGAGGAGCAGCGGGAGGTCCGGCGCCGGACGATCATGGAGACGACCTCGGCGATGCTCGACGAGATGCCGGTGGCCGAGGTGACCCTGAACGAGCTGAGCCGGCGGGTGGGCCTGGCCAAGACGGCGGTGCTGCGCTACTTCGAGTCCCGCGAGGCGGTGCTGCTCGACCTGATGGACGACCGGACGGCGAGCTGGCTGGCGGAGCTGGAGCAGGAGCTGGCCCGCGGCGTCGACCCCGGCCGGTCCGCGGAGGAACGGGCGGAGCAGACGGCCGACGTGCTCAGCCGGTCGCTCGCCGCCCAGACGGTGCTCTGCGACCTCTTCGGCGCACAGGGCGGGGTGCTCGAGCACAACGTCTCCGCCGAGGTGATCCGCCGGCACAAGCGGGCGTCGCTGGGCAACCTCGCGGTGATGGCGGACCTGGTGCGGCACCACCTGCCGGAGGTCGGCGACCGCGCGGAGCTGTTCTGCCTCAACCTCCTGTTCATGGCCGGCGCGCTGTCCGCCTACGCCTCACCGCCGGCGAGCCTGCTCGCCGTCTACGAGTCCGAACCGGCGCTCGCGGTCCACCACGCCGACCTGCGGACGGCCCTGCGGCTCACGGTCGTCACGTCGCTCATGGGCGTGCTGCCGCGGTTCTGAGCCCGGAGCCGGACGTCGTGGCGCATCAACCGATCGGTTAACGCTCGACGAGACTTTGGGTGGACGTGTTCCCGTTCCGCCGCTGCCAGAGTGGTGGCGGAAGGGGGAAATTCCATGCGCAGAACCACAGCGCTGCTCACGGCAGCGCTGGTAGTGCTGACCGCGTCACCCGCGACCGCCCACGCCGGCGGTGACTGGCCAGGGTGGCAGAAGGACCTGAACGGGTCGAGGCACAACGCCGCCGAGTGGCGCATCGACCGGAACAACGCGGGGAAGCTGAAGCTGAAGTGGGCGTTCGCCTATCCCAAGGGCGACGTCAACGGCGTCCGCAGCCAGCCCGCCGTCGTGGGGGACACCGTCTACTTCGGCGGCCCCGACGGGAAGTTCTACGCCCGCAACGCGCGCAGCGGCAACGCCAAGTGGGAGTTCGCGCTCCCACCGGCCAGCCGGTACGCGTACAACTCCGACGGCCCGACCGTGGCCGGCGGCAAGGTGTTCTTCGGTGACAGCGCGAGCCGGCTCTTCGCGCTCGACCAGCGCACCGGGCGGCTGAGGTGGCAGGTGCGGCTCGACGACGGCATCGCCTCGCAGACGACCAGCTCGCCGATCGTCCACAACGGACTGGTGTACGTGGGCACGTCGAGTGGTGAGAACACGTTGCCGGTCACGCACGCCTGTTGCACGTTCCGCGGTCACATCGACGCCTACGACGTCGACACCGGCGCGCTGGTCTGGCGCCACCACACGGTGCCGGAACCGGTCGAGGTGGGGACGTGGCCCAACGGCGCCAAGCGGTTCGAGCCGTCGGGCGCCGGGGTGTGGAGCTCGCCGGTGATCGACCGCGGGACCGGCACGCTGTATGTCGGCACGGGCCAGAACTACACGGGCAAGGGCGGCGAGTTCGACTCGCTGCTCGCGCTCGACGCCCGCACCGGCGCGGTGAGGTGGACCAACCAGGTCACCGGCGCCGACACGTGGCGCGACGCGTGCAACACGCCCGACGCCGAGGGGTACTGCCCCGGGCTCAAGGACGGCACCAACCTCGACTACGACATCGGCGCCACGCCGAACCTGTTCACGGTCGGCGGCAGGCAGCTCGTCGGCGTAGGGCAGAAGTCCGGTGTCTACCACGTGTTCGACGCCGCGACGGGGCAGGTCGTGTGGCGCCGCCAGCTCGGTGTGCCGCTGCCCAGCGGTGGCATCTCGGGCATCCAGTGGGGGTCGAGCTACGACGGCAGGCGGCTCTACATCGCGACCTACTACGCCGACCCCGGCACGTTGTTCGCGGTGGACCCCGCCACCGGCCAGGTGCTGTGGCAGACCCCGGCGCCCGAGGACGGCTGCGCCACGGGCGGGGCGGCCGGTCAGCCGACCTGCGCGCGGGCGCACGGCGTGCCCGTGTCCAGCACTCCGGGCGTGGTCTGGCTCGGTGCCGGTGACGGCAAGCTGCGCGCGTACAACTCCAGGACCGGACAGGTCCTCTGGACCTACGACACCGTTCAGGACGTTCGCGGTGTCAACGGCCTGACCGGGCGCGGCGGCACGATGGCGGGTCCGGGCACGGGTGCGGTGGTGTCGAACGGCATGGTCTTCGTGCAGTCCGGCTACTACCCGGAGTTCGCGAACAACCCCAACGGGTCCGTGTTACTGGCCTTCGGCCTGTAGCTTCGCGCGCACGGGGCCGGTCGGCAGGCCGGCCTCGGTGCGCAGCTCCACCGACTTCTGCCAGGCCTCGCGAGCGGCCTCGGCGCGCCCCGCGGCGGCGAGGGTGTCGCCGAGCCGCTCGTGGGAGCTCGCCTCGAGCACGAGGTCGCCGCCGAGCCGGAAGTGCTCCGCCGACCTGGTGAACGCGTGCGCGGCGCGGTCGTGGTCGCCCAGGCCGCGGTAGGCGGTGCCGAGGGTGTCCCACGTCTCGCCCTGGCCGACGACGTGGTCCATCGCCTGCCACATCGGCATCACGCGCTCGGCGTACTCGACGGCCCTCGCGTGCTCGCCGAGCTTGCCGTACCCCCACGCGAGCCCGGTCAGCGCGTTGGCCTGCCCGTACTGGTCGCCGCACTCCTCGTACAGCGCGAGACCGCGGCGCGTGTGCTCGATCGCCTCCTCGATCCTGTCGTCGGGACACAGCATCGCGATGTTGAGCAGCGCCCCGGCCTGTCCCGACGGGATGCCCTCGTACACCTCGAACGCCCGCTCCAGCGCGGTCCTCGCCTCGGCGAGCCGTCCCACCCTGCCGAACGCGCGGCCGAGGTTGATCAGCGTGCGGCCCAGCCCGTCGACGTCGTCGAGCTCCTCGAGCGCGGCGACCGCGAGCTGTTGCGACGTCAGCAGATCGCGGTGGTGCGCCTGGCGGTCGAGGACGTCGGCGAGCGACCAGCCCATGAGCCACGTCTGCACCGGCGTGCCGTGCGGCATCGCCGCCATCAACGCCGGATGCTCGTTCATCAGCCATGCCAGCGCTTCTTCGTGGGTGGCGAACGACGAGACCACCACGCCCGTAGCGGGGTCCGGTGTGGACGGACGGTACCGGGTGGGGGTGAACGCGACGCCCGCCTCCACGCTCGTCAGCGCGAGGTGGTCGAGCAACCGGTGCAGCGCCTCGTCGCGTTCGTCCTCCGGCGCCAGCTCGGCCGCGTAGTCGCGCAGCAGGTCGTGGCAGGTGAACCGGCCGGGCTCCGCCTCGTCGATGAGGTTGGCCCTCGAGAGCTCCGCCAGCAGCACCTCCGTCTCGCGCGGTTCCAGTGCGGCCAGGGAAGCGGCGCCGGCCAGGCTGATGTCCGAGCCGGGCATCAGGCCCAGCAGCCGGAACAGCCGCAGCGCCGGCGGGCTCAACGCCTTGCAGGAGTGGGAGAACACCGAACGCAGGTCCGCGGTGACGTCATCGTCGTCGGCGAACGCGTCGAGGTCGGCGAGCTCGTCCGCCAGTGCCGCCAGGGGGAACTCCGGCTGCGTCGCCGCCCGTGCCCCGGCCACCGCGAGCGCCAGCGGGAGACGGGCGCAGCGGCGGACCACCGTGTCGACGGCCTCGGGTTCGGCCCGGACGCGCTCGTGGCCGATCCGTGCGGCCAGCAGTTCGCGGGCGTCGTCGGGCGGCAAGAGCCCCAGTGGCAACGAGTGCGCGTCCGCCGGCCTGAGCTCGGTCCGGCTGGTGATCACGACGTGCGTGCCCGGCGTCCGCGGCAGCAACGGCTCGACCTGGTCGGCGTCGGTGGCGTTGTCGAGCACCATCAGCATCCGCTTGTCCGCCAGCGCGTCCCGCAGCAACGCCGACTGCCCGGCCAGGTCGTGCGGCACCTTCGCGCGCGGCACGTCGAGGGCGGACAGGAACCGCAGCAGCGCGTCACCGGGGCTCACCGCCGCGCCGCTCGGCCCGAACCCGTGCAGGTTCACGTAGAGCTGGCCGTCCGGGAACCGTTCGGCCGCCTGGTGGGCCCAGTGCACGGCGAGGGAGGTCTTGCCGACGCCGCCGGTGCCGGTGATCACCACGACGCCGTGCGGTGCCTGGTCGAGGTCCGCGAGCTCCACCGCCCTGCCTGTGAACGGCTTGGGCGGCGCGGGCAGCTGCCGCGGCGCCGAGGCGGCCTGCAGCCGCCGGTGCAACCCCGCCAGGTGCCGTGACGGCTCGGCGCCCAGCTCGTCGGCCAGCCGTGCCCGGACCTCCTCGAAGTGCGCGACGGCCTCGGACGTGCGGCCGCTGCCCTGCAACGCCCTGATCAGCTGGGCCGCCACCCGTTCGTCCAACGGGCGCTGCTCGGCGAGCACGCGCAGCTCCGGCAGCAACGCGACGTGCTCGCCCCCGTCCAGCCGCGCGTCCAGGTGGTCGAGCCGGGCGGTGAGCAGCTCGTCGGCGAAGTCCGCACGCTGCTGCACCGCCCATGGTGTATCCACTGTGGACAGAAGCTCGCCCTCGGCGAGCGCCAGCGCCTGCGCGGTCCTGCCGGTCCGCACCAGGTGCCGGAACCGGTGCAGGTCGATCTCCAGCGGGTCGACCCGCACCACGTACCCGCCGGCGTCGCGCTCGATCAGGCCGGGCAGCGTGTGCCGCAGCCGGGTCAGCCACGTCTGCGTCATCGCGCGGGCGCGGGGCGGCGGCGCGTCGCCCAGGACGCGGTCGACGAGCTCGTCGGCGCTGACCACACGGCCGGCGTCCACGAGCAGGACGCCCAGCAGGGCCCCCAGCCGCGTCGGGCCGAACTCGGTCACGCCGGCGCCCGTCCGCGCCGAGACCCCGCCGAAGACCCTGAACCGCACGGTGATCACCGTAACCGTTCCCGGCAGGCCCTCACAGGAGGAAGGCCCCCCGCAGTTCGCGCACGACCAGCTCCGGCACCTCCATCACCGCGAAGTGCCCGCCGCGCGGCATCTCGGTCCACCGCACGACGTTGTGGTTGCGCTCGGCCATCCGCCGGATCGGCACGCCCACGTCGTGCGGGAACACCGCCACCGACGTCGGCGTGTCCGAGGCAGGCTCCAGCTCGCCCCACGTCTCGTCCCCCTCCTGGTAGTACCGCGCCGACGACCCCGCCGTCCTGGTGAACCAGAAGATCGACGCGGTGCTCAGCAGCGCGTCCCGGGGTACCCCGATCTCCGGGTCGCTCCACGTGTGGAACGCCCACTCGATCCACTCCAGCTGCGCGACCGGCGAGTCGGTGAGCGCGTATGCCACCGACTGCGGCCGTGTGCTCTGCATCGACACGTACCCGAACTGCTCGAACTCGTACCGGAACGCCTTCTCCACCGACCTGCGCTCCGCCTCGACCTCCATGTCGGCGGTCTCGGCCGTGACGCCTGCGGAGAAGATCTGGTTGACGTGGATCGCGCGGACCTCGTCGCGCAGGCCGAGGTGGCGGGTGAGCACGGCGCCGAAGTCGTAGCCGTGGGCGACGTAGCGGTCGTAGCCCAGGCGGCGCATGAGCTCGGCGAGGACGTCCGCCACGCGGGGGATGGTCCAGCCGAGCTCCCCGGTGGGGCCGGAGAAGCCGAAGCCGGGCACCGAGGGGACCACCAGGTGGAAGTCGCGGCTCAGCGGCTCGATCATCTCCTCGAACGCGAAGCACGTCGACGGCCAGCCGTGCGTGAGCAGCAACGGTTCCGCGTTCGCGTTCGGGCTCTTCACGTGCAGGAAGTGCAGCCGTGCGCCGTCGATCTCGGTGACGAACTGCGGGATCTCGTTGAGGCGCCGCTCCTGCTCGCGCCAGTCGAAGTCCCGCCAGTGTTCCGCCAGTTCCCGGAGGTGGTCGAGGGGCGTGCCCTGGGCCCAGGTCGCGCCGCGCGGTGCGTCCGGCCAGCGCGTGGCGTCGAGGCGTCGGTGCAGGTCGTCGAGGTCCTGCTGCGGAATGGTGATCGCGAAAGGCTTCATGATCGCGACGCTATGACCACTGTAGGACAGATATGGTCCTCCAGTGTCGTCTGCCCGGTTGTTGAAGTTGCTCGGTCTGCTGCAGTCGCGGCGTGAGTGGTCCGGTGTGGAGCTCGCCGAACGGTTGGGTGTCACCACGCGCACGGTCCGCCGTGACGTCGAGAAGCTGCGGACGCTCGACTACCCGGTGCACGCCTCGATGGGCACGTCCGGCGGTGGCTACCGGCTCGGCTCGGGTGCGCAGCTGCCGCCGTTGCTGCTGGACGACGACGAGGCGGTCGCGGTGGCGGTGGGCCTGCGCACGGCGAGCGGCATCGAGAACATCGGTGAGACGGCCGTGCGCGCGTTGCTGAAAGTCGAGCAGGTGCTGCCGTCCGCGCTACGGCACCGCGTGGCCGCGCTGGAGATCGCGACGGTCCCGTACACCGGCACGGCGCCCGTGGTGGACGCGGCGGTGCTGACGTTCGTCGGCACCGCCTGCCGCGACCGGCAGCGGCTCCGGTTCGCCTACGTCGGGCACGCGGGGGAGGAGTCGCTGCGGGAGGTCGAACCGCACCGGCTGGTGACGTGGGGCCGGCGCTGGTACCTCGTGGCGTGGGACGTGCAGAGGGACGACTGGCGCACATTTCGACTCGATCGAATGACCGTGCGTACCCCGTTCGGAGCCAGGTTCACGCCACGTGAGATCCCAGGGGGTGACCCAGGCGCGTTCGTAGCCGCAAGGGTCGCCGATCGGTGGCCTGTTCAGGGCGTCGTGCGACTGAGCGTGCCCGCTTCCGAGGCGACGCAGTGGCACAGCTACGGCGATGTCGTGGCGCTCGACGAAAGCTCGTGCCATGTTCGTGTCGGAGGCGAGACCATGGACGACGTGGTGTTCATGCTCGCGAGCATCACCGTCGAGTTCGAGGTCGTCTCGCCACCGGAACTGTCCACCGCGCTCGTGCGCGCGGCGGAGCGGCTTCGCCGGGCGGCGAAACTCTAGAGCTTTTCTCAGGCTGCTGACAGCAGACTCCTAGGCGCGCACGGCTTAGTGGAGGTCAGGGAGGTCCGCCATGCTGATTGATCGCACCGTTCCCCTGGGCACCGCGCTCACCGTGACCTACGCGTCGGAACGAGGGCCGCGCACGTACAACGCCGACGCGTACGCCCACGGCCGCCGTACGTTCGTCGTCGCCGACGGAGTGGGTGACTCGCCGGCCGCCGCCGAGGCCGCGCACGCCGCCGCGCAGGCCGCCGCTCTGCTCGCCGACCCGGTCGCCGCGATCCTGGCGGCCAGGGACGCCCTCCAGGTCCACCTCGGCGACGCGGTGATCGTCGTCGCCGCGGCCCGCCCGGACGGCGGGTTCGACGTGGCGTGGGTCGGCGACGCACGCGCGTACGCCTCGGACGGTGAGGACCTCGTGCAGCTCACCACCGACCACACGGTCGGTGAGTACTTCCGCGAGCGCGGGATCGTGGCCGAGCCGCGGATGGACCACGTCGTGACGAACACCGTCCGGCTCGCGACCACCGAGAACATCGGACGGGCGGCGACGCGTGCGCCACGGCTCGCCCTGGTCTCCGACGGCGTGTCCGGACCGTTGGGGCACGCCGGGGTCGAGGTCATCCTGTCCGGCCAGGCGTCGGCCGAACGGCTGGTGCGGGCGGCCCTGTACGCGGGCGGCACGGACAACGCGACCGCGGTCGTCGTCAGCTGACCTTCTTGCCGCCGCCGCGCTTCTTCTTGCTCGCCTCGACGCTGCGCTGCAACGCCTCCATGAGGTCCACGACGTCCGTGGCGGCCGCGGGCTCGTCCTCGACGATGATCTCGCGACCCTTCTGCTTGTCCTCGATCAGCTTGGTCACGCGCTCGGTGTAGGTGTCGCGGTAGTCCTTCGGCCGCCAGTCGTCGGCCATGGACTCCACCAGCGACACCGCCATGTCGAGTTCCTTGCCGCGGGGCGCCCGGCCCTCCGGCGCCACGTCCAGCACGTCCTCCGGCTTGCGGATCTCGTCGGCGAAGAAGAGCGTGTGGACGGCGAGGATCCCGTTGTCCTCCTTCAACGCCGTGAGGTACTGCTTGCCGCGCATGACGAACATCGCGATGCCCGCGCGGTTCGTCTTCTTCATCGCCTGCGCGAGCAGCAGGTACGGCCGGGAGTGCTCGGCCTTGGCCGGCCCGAGCCAGTAGGTCTTCTGGAAGTACACGGGGTCGATCTCGTCGAGGTCGACGAACGCCTCGATGTCGAGCGTGCGCGACCGGCCCGGCGCGATCTCGTCCAGCTCCTCCGGCTCCACGACCACGTACTCGCCGCTCTCGACCTCGTGCCCCTTCACGATCTTGTCGTAGGGCACCTCGCGCCCGGTGCGCTCGTTGACGCGCTTGTACCGGATGCGGTCGGACGTCCCGCGCTGGAACTGGTTGAAGTGCACCGTGTGGTCCTCGGTGGCGCTGTACAGCTCCACCGGGATGCTCACCAGGCCGAAACTGATCGCCCCGCTCCAGACAGCCCTCGCCATTGCCGGGAGGTACCCGCGTCGTGCCACCCCAAACGCGGCCCGGCACCTCCGTGCCGATCCGGCTAGCCTCTCGACCGTGAGAGTGGTCGTGCTGTCCGACACCCACGCGCCGCGGTTCTGGAAGCGGTGCCCACCGGCCGTGGCCGAGCACCTGCGTTCCGCCGACCTGATCCTGCACGGCGGGGACGTCTGCGTGGCGCCCGTGCTGGACGAGCTGGCGCAGTACGCGCCGGTCGTCGCCGTGTGCGGCAACAACGACGGGCCGGACGTCGTGGCGTGGGGCGCGCCCGAGACCGTCGAGTTCGACATCGACGGGCTACCGGTCGCGATGATCCACGACAGCGGTCAGAAGACCGGGCGCTGGGCCAGGATGCGCCGCCGGTTCCCCTCGGCGCGGCTGGTCGTGTTCGGACACTCGCACATCCCGTGGGACGAGGAGGGGGACGGACTGCGCGTCTTCAACCCCGGCTCTCCCACGGACAAGCGCCGTCAGCCGCACGGCACGATCGGGCTGCTGCACGTCGAGGACGGCGAGTTGCTGGACGCGAGGATCGTGCCGCTGGCCCAGGCGGCGAGCCGCGGGCCGAGGAGCTCGTAGACCTGCGGGTCGAACCCCATGCCGGTGTGCGTGCTGTGCACCTCGAGGCACTCGGCGCACGGGTCCTGGCACAGCTGCCACGGCACGATGCCGTCCGAGCGGGAGAAGAAGGAGATCGCGGGCACCCGCAACGGTTCCGCGAGCGTGCGCACGTGCTCGTCGAAGCACGGGCCGTGCAGGCAGTCCTCGTCGAGCAGGCCTGGGACACCGGCGGCGGCCAGGCGGGTGAGGAACAGGGCGACGCGCATGGCGCTCGGATGGGCGCCGAGCGGGTCCAGGACCGGGCTGGCCATCATGACCAGACCGTGGACCAGGTCCGGCCGCCGGGCGGCGGCGATACGCGCGAGGCCGCCGCCACGGCTCTGGCCGAGCAGCACCACGGGGCGACCTGTGCGCTCGGCGTGCTCTTCGGTGCTCCGCATGAGCTTCGCCAGCAGATCCGCGGTGCATCCGACGGTGAACCCGACCCCGGCGTTGACCGGCCGGTAACCACGCGCGCGCAGCCACCAGCCGGCCGGCGAGAGGCTCACGCCCCCCGCCCCGAAACCGGGCACGAGGACCACACCGCGGCCACCACCCTGCCCGGGGTCGGCGTTTCGCCACACCGGGTGACGCAGCAACCGCGGCACGTCCCATAACGCCCTGAACACGCTTTCCGTCGCGCCAGAACGCAATCCGTCGAACATGCCTTTGGTTTGCCGTCTATCCGGGAGCTAAACCGACACTCCTGAGCGATGCGTGCCCCGGCCGCCAGCGCGTCGACACGGCCACGTACCGGGCTGTCGTCTTCGCGCCGTAGGTCCTGCCGTCGAGGCTGTAGGTGACGGTGTGCGGGGGCGGTACCCCATCCGTCCACTTCAGACCGACTTCGCCGATCGCGTGCGGTGCGCCGAGATCGATGACCATGCGCCCATCACGGCCCGGTGTCCACGCGGTGCGTTCGGAGCCGTCGACGGCGCCCGCTGGATCGCTCATGCCAGGCGGCAGGACGGAGTTCGGGAACGTCACGCGGCCCAGCGCGAGGTCGTCGAACGGGAACGCCTTCGCGCCCGGCACCGTGACCGTGCGCTCAGCCCGCCCGAGCACGACCGGGAGCGTGAAGCCGTCGCGGTGGGTCAGCGTGAACCGGGCGGGACCGCCGCGGAACGCGACCCGGCGGGCGTCGTGCACGACCGCGGTGATACCCGGTGGGATGCCCAGTGCGGTGAACCACGGCGCCTCGACCCGTGCGGTGGCGGCGGGCAGTGCGAGCGCGTAGTCGGTGCCGGTCGCTGTGGTGACCTGCGTGCCGCGGTAGAGGCGCGAGCCGCGCAGGCGGACGGTTCCGGTGACGTCGGTGCCGGACAGGTTGAACAGGGTGAGGAACCCGTCCGCGGTGCTCGCCAGCACCGGAGCCGGGGCCTGCGGTGCCGGTTCGGCCGCAACCGCCCGCAGGTCGGCCCGGACGTAGCCCTCGACCAGCCCGGCGGGGAGCGTGATCGTGTCGCCCTGCACGGTGATCGTGCCCGACCGTGCGACGAACCCCGCCCGGCCGTCCACGTCGAGCCAGCCCGGCGTGCTGAGATCGGGGCGCGGGTACTCGGCGACCGTTTGCCAGCCGGTGCCGTTCTCCGACGTCTCGATCCGGTAGGCGCCCGCCGCGGCTGTCTCCCACCGCAGCCGTACGCGGTGCACGGTCGTGGTGGCGCCGAGGTCGACCGCGATCCAGCTGTCGGCCCGTCCGCGTTCCGCGCGTGCGACCGCCCAGCGGGTGGCCGGGTCGCCATCGGTCGCCTTGGCCGGTTCGTACCCGGGGTCGAACGACGACGCCGTGGTTTCCCCTTGCCGCGGGGCGTCCACTTCGAAGTCGAACAACGAGTAACCGTAGGTGGGATGCGGCGTGACGCCGACCATGCGGACGTGACGCGCTGTCGTCGCCGGGAAGGTCAGCTCGTCGACCCGGAACCCCTCGCGTGCCCGGACCGTCACCTCGCCGGCTGACCCGGTGTAGGTGCGGGAGCCGGTGAGCCCGGGCATTCCCGCCATGGCCAGGTTGTGCACGTCGACGCGGCCGGCCTGGGGGAGTGCGCACACGATCGTGCCGGTGGGCAGCGTGGCGGTGCCCGCGAACCCGTCCGCGAACCGCAGCAGGCTCGCCGTCGCGTCGAAACCGTCACGAACCCGTTGGTAGGCCACGACGTTGCGACCGGTCACCGCTTTAGGCGGCAGCAGCATCGGCGTTGTGCCGCTGATCTTGAACAACCAGTCGTCGTGGTGCGGCTGCCAGGCGAACTTGGTGAAGCCCGGCTTGGTGACCGTGCCCGCCCACGCCGCCGCGGACTGGTGGGTCAGCAGACCGGGGTCCACGCCGTGGTCGATCGTGATCGCCGCCCGCGCGAAGAAGTCCCGCTCCGGCACGGGTTCCACCGACGGGCGCAGCTCGTGCAGCAGGTAGCTGATCGCGAGCTCCGCACGTGCCTCCGGCTCGTACTTGGCCTCCCCGGAGAACTTCGCGAGCCGGTGCACCGGCGGGTGGGCCTGGTAGGCGAGCAGCCGGGACGCGAGCGCGGCCTCGGCGCGGGCCGCCATCGGGTCGCGCAGCACCGTCGACCGGAACGCGAGCGGGATGACGTCACGGCCGTAGAGGTGCTCGCGGTCGTCGACCATCGGCATCAACGGCTCACCGGCGTCGCTCATCGTCGCGAGGATGGTGCGCCACAACAGCTCCCCGTTGGGCTGCCTGGTCAGCACCTCGGGCAGCGGCCGGCCCGCGAGCAGGAAGTGCACGGCGTTGCGGCCCGAGGTGCGCCACAGCTCCTCCTGGTAGTGCGGGCCGAACGAGCCGTGGTTCTCGACGATGAACGTGTCGTGCAGGTTCGTGGCGGTGTTGGCCGAGATCGGCACACCGTCCACAGTGGAGGGATTGGCGAGGTCGGCGGCCGGCAGCCCCGCCTCGTTGCGGCTCCAGCGGGTGAACGCCTCCCGCCACCCCGGTCCGTCGCCGTGCCAGGCGAGACCGGGAGCCAGCGCCTGGGCGTAGACGCCCATCTCCTCCAGCTTCGTGTCGCCGCGATAGCCGCCCGCTTCGCCGTTCGGCGTCCAGCTGCCGGAGCGCGGGTCGTCGGCCGTGCCGAGCGACGTCGTGTAGTCGGCCTGGCCGCGGGCGATCGCCTCGGCGTTCGCCCGCGTCGGCGCGTCCAGGTCCTGCCAGAGCAGCCGGGCGGCCAGCACGAAGTACGACTGGAACGTGGTGTCCCAGAACAGGGTCTTGCCCCACTCGGTGCCGCCCGCGAGGACGTTGCTCGCCGCGAAGTGCTTGATCGTGGCGAGCGTGTGCTGCCGCAGCACGTCCTTCTCGACGCCCGCGAGCGCCGCGTCGTAGGTGCCCCTGGTGAGCAGGACGGCGTTGCCGAGCACGACCGCGAACCCGAAATCCGTGCGCCGGTACCGGCCCGCCGTCGCGTCGTACTGCGTCTCGGCCCACCGCGTGTGCCTGAGCAGCACCTCGTAGTAGGTGTCCCGCGTGTCCTGGGGCCGGGCGAGCGAGATGCCCGGCGTGAGTGTCAGGAGTCCTGTGGCTGCCAGGAAGGTCCGGCGGTTGATCAGCATGTGAGGGTCGGCTCCGCCCAGTCGCCGTGGTCGAAGTTCTTGCCGTCGCCGCCGTCGGTGACGCGCAGGCTCAGCATCCTGACACCGGTCACGTCCACGTCGATCGGCCTTGCCGCCGCGCCCTTGCCGGTGATGACCCCGCTGTCGTACAGCAGCCTGTCGTCGCCGAACACCTGGAACGCGACCGAACCCGGCTGCTCGGTCTCGTCGTCGAGGCCGACCTTCGCGGTGAGGCGCTCGCAGCCGCGCCCGAGGTAGACCGAGACCTCGGACGGTGCGTGCGCGCCGATTCCCTTGGTGTAGGTGACGCCGCCGATGGACAGCGCCTTGCCGTCACCGCCGGAGTTCTCGCCGTTGGAGCGGTCCCGTTCGACCGGGCCATAGCCGTTGGACTCGCTCATGAACGGCAGATCGCTCACCTGCGCGCCATTGGCCGGAGTCGGCGGTGGTACGAACGCCTTGACCACCTGCTCGACGTGCACGCCGCCGCCGAAGGTGGCGACGACCGGCACGTCCACCGGACCGATCCGGGTGCCGGCCGTGAGCAGCCAGCTGCCGCTGACCGACTCGCCCGGTGCGAGCTTGTCGCGCTGCACGGCCGGTCCGTTCACGGTCCAGCCGTCCGGTGCGACGGCCGTCAGCGTGACGGCGCGGATCTCCCTGTCGCCAGTGGTGAACGTGCCGGTGACCTGGAGCTGCGAGCCGGGCGGGGTGTCCGTGGTCGCCGTCGGGGTGACGGTCAAGGTCGTCTTCGGGACCTGGTTGATCGGCCGGTCGCACGTCTGCAGACCCGGCGTGTAGCGGCAGATGATCGCCGCGAAGCCGCCGTTGCGCCTGGCCGCGACGCTGAGGGTGTCGGTGCCGCGCAGGACCTGCCGGTCGCGGACGACGTCGGCGCGGGTGGCGGGGTCGCGGACCGTCTCGACCAGCCACTGGCCGCCGCCGAGGAAGGAGAGCGGCGCCTTCAGCGTGCGGTCCTGCGTCGCGATGCCGCCGATGAACCACCTGTCGCCGTTGCGGCGGGCGACCACGGCGTGCGTGTCCGGGTCACCGTCGAGCAGGCGCGTCTCGTCCCAGACCGTCGGGACCTGGTCGAGGTAGCGCAGCGCCTGCGGATGCCGTTCGTACGCCTCCGGCTTGTCCGCGAAGTGCGTCCAGCCCGACTCGTACACGACCGGCAGCGCGACCTCGTGCGCGATCGACGCCTCCCTCGTGCCGACCTCCAGCGACACCGGCGTGTAGTCCATGGAGCCCGCGACGTTGCGGGTGAAGAACTGCACGGGGTTGTTGGCGGCGGGCGGGGAGTTCTCCGCGCCCCGCACGGCCTCCATCGAGAGCACGTGCGGCCAGGTGCGGGCGAGCCCGTGCGGGATGGTGGACCCGTGGAAGTTGACCATGAGCTTCAGGTCGGCCGTCTTCTGCAGCACCGCGTCGTACCACCGGTAGCGGTCCTGCGAGTCGGACTCCATGAAGTCGAGCTTCACGCCCTTCGCGCCCCACTGCTTGACCCTGGGCAGCACGGTGTCGCGTTCCTGCGCGGTGTCGAGGTCGGTCCAGTGCATCCAGAGCAGGATCTCCACGCCCCGCGCGCGGGCGTAGCGGATCAGCTCCGGCACCCACGCGGAGCTCCAGCCCTCGTCCACGAGCGTGTACTGCCACCCGTTGCGGGCGGCGAAGTCGACGTACTGCTTCTGCCGCGCGAAGTCGCTCGGGCTCGAGTGCTCGCTCAGCCACGACCACGCGACCTTGCCCGGCTTGATCCACGACGTGTCGGTGTACCTGGCGGGCGTGGCGAGATCGTCCACCAGGGTGGACGTGCTGACGGTGGCGAGGTCGCCGACGATCGCGGTGCGCCACGGCGTGGTCCCCGTCGACTGGACCTGGGCGTCTGCCAGCACCACCTGGAACCCGTCGCCGCTCCTGCGCAGCCTGCTGCCAGAGTACCGGCCGTCCACGTCGGACTCGGTGAGCAGCGCGAAGTCCTGTCCCACCTGGAAGAGCGACGGGTACCCGAGGTCACCGGTCGCCTCACCGGCGGTCGTGCGCACGCGGTTGGCCTCGTACCAGGCGTTGTAGGGCAGCAGCCACGCCTTCGACTCGGCGGGGACCCTGAAGCTGGACGCCTCCGACGTGACCGTGGCGGCGTCGAGCACGTACCGGTAGGCGATGCCGTCCGGCGCGGCGCGCACGACGAGCTTGAAGCTGCCGTTCGCGTTGCGGAAGCCCAGTGTCGTCTCGGTCATGGTGGTGGCGCGCTGCGACCGCTTGCCGTGCGGCATGGTGTACCGCTCCGTGACAACGCGGTCAGCGCGGCCGGTGGACGACAGACCCTGGGTGAGGTCGGCGGCGGTCGTCGTGAGACCGACGGCGGCGGGCTGGAGGACCGTTCTGCCCTGCCGCCGTACCGTCAGGGTGAGGTTTCCGCTGTTCAGCGTCACCTCCGCACTGACCTGACCCGGTCCGGTGACCGTCCAGCCGGACGGTGCGGCGACGGCGGGCGTGGTGGGCAACAGCAGGGCGAGCACGAGGACGAGCAGTCGTGACATCGTTGTCAGCTCCCGGTTGTGAGACCGCTCCCATCGTGTTGGGGGCGTCACTCCCGGTCAAGTGGCTGATAGATATCAGTCCTCTTGCGGACACGCGGTCACAGGACGACGATCTCGATCTCCCGGCCGAGCTTCGCGCCGTCCAGCAGGTCGAGGTCGTCCCCGCTCCAGAAACGGCCGGGGTCGTACCAGTTCGGGCGGCGCCGGGGCAGCAGCCCCATGTCCTGGTACGTCACGGCCACGACCTCCGCGCAGAACGCGCTCTCCAGCGACACCTCCGCCCTGCGCCCCACCGGGACCCGCCCGCGCAACCACCGCGAGGCGAGCTTCGCCGTGGACGGGAACGGCGTGCCGTCCAGCCGCGCCACGGTCCTCAGCGCGGCGTCCTCCATCTCCCGCGTGACGTCGTGGTGGAGCTGCCGCAACCAGACCCGCTGCCCGTACCTGTCGTGCCACGTCACGACGGCGTCGCGCAGGTCGTGCAGCTGGACACCGCGCTGGTGCGTGCCACTCCACACGTCCTCGAGCGACTTGCCGAGCTCGGCGTGCCACATCAACGGCGGCAGGTCGTCGATGACGATCGCCATGCCCACGTGGTTGACCGGGCTGTTCGTCATGGCCTGGATCGCCCGGTCCGCCGCACTGCGCCCGCGGAACACCCACACGTCACCGGTGCGGGTCATCTCGACAGCTTGGTCCAGAGTCGTCGGCATAGCCCCGTACCCTATGCACATGAAGCTGTGGAAGCTGCTCGGCATCGCCGCCTTCGCGGGTGTCGCGGCAAGCGGCGTGGTCGTGGCCCGCAACCAGCGCCGCCGTGCCGCCTACACCCCGGACCAGGTCAGGGAGCGCCTGCACGCGCGCCTGGCCGAGGCGAGCCGGGCGAGCTGACCACCACCACCGGGCGAGCACGGCCACCGCGCGTTCGTGGTCGTCACGTCGGGTCCCGGCTTCTCCGACGAGGACCTGGACCTGGACCTGGCGCGCCGCGTCCAGGGCCTGGTGATCGGGCTGGGCCGGCAGGCCAGGGCTGCTCGCGCGGTGGTGCGGGCCCCAGGAACTGGGTCTGATGAGCGGTCACCGTGTCGGAAAATCGATTCGGACGGGCACTCCTGTGGCGTGATGATCTCATTTCCCGTGCACTCGACGGAGTGATTTCCGCGGACCTGGTGTGGCGTGATCAAAAATCACCGGAAGAACGTGTACGGGCCTATGACCTGCTGGTGAAGCTCGCCGGGCCGTCCCGACCGCTCGTCTGGCGTTGTCCACTGAATGTTGTCAACCAGAGCGTTTCTGACACCGGACAACGAAATCTGCGTACCGTCGGAAGTGGTTGCACTCCGGGGGGAAGCAAATGCCGATGGTGTTGTCCCGATCCGCGCCCCAGGGGCGGGGGTTGACGATTCTGTTCGAGTTGGAAGATCTCGCGCGCACGCGGTTCGCCCCGGCGCCGTTGCCGATGTACGAGCTGGTCTTCACCGTGCACAGCGGTGACTGGGACCGCCAGCTGCTGCCGCGGATCCGCCCGCTCGCCGAGCTGGTCCGGCCGGGGCGGTTCATCCCGGACTTCTTCAACTCCGCGCGCCCCGACTTCGACGAGGCCGTGCGCCAGGTGCTCGACGTGCCCCCGACGCGGGTGCGCGACCAGATCGCGAGCATGCTGGGCACGACGTCGCCGTGGCTGCGGTCGTACGCGGCGGGCACGCCCGCCTCGCGGCAGGACCTGAAGTCCGCGCTGACCACCGGGTTCCGCGAGCTTCTCGGGCCGAACTGGGGGCTGACGCGCCAGGCGTTCGACGCGGAGGTGCGGCTGCGGTCGGCGCAGGCCGTCACGCGCGGCCTCGGGAACCTGCTCGAGAACCTGCACCCGTCGATCTCGTGGACGCCGCCGGCATTGCACGTCGAGCTCACGTGGGAGTCCGAGATCTCGTTGCACGGCACGGGGATGCTGATCGTGCCGGTGCTGAACGGCCTGACGCGGCCCGCGGTGTCGATGTTCGCCGAGCCGCAGCCGCTGCTCTTCTACCCCGTGACGGCGCCGCAGCCCAGCGGCGGCAGCCTCGAGCTCGCTCTCGGGCGCACGCGGACGCTCGTGCTGCGCGCGCTGACGTCCGAACGCACCACCACCGAACTCGCCAAGCACGTGGGCATCAGCCTGCCGACGGCGTCGCAGCACGCGACGGCGCTGCGCACCGCGGGTTTCGTCTCCACCCACCGCAACGGCCGGTCGGTCCGCCACCGCCTGACCCGGCGCGGCTGGGAACTGCTGAACTGAGGGAGGCACGCATGACCGCGATGCCGCGGTACCGCACCGACCCGAGTCCCCGTGCGCTGGCCGACCGGCTGCGCGCCCTGCGCACCGCCGGAGTCCCCGTCGCCTGCGGTGTCTACGCGGGCCTGTCCGCTCCCGTTCCCACCTCCGCGTTGCACGCGCGGATCACCCACGCCATGGCACAGGCGTTCGTGGTGGGCGCGTCGTCCGGCGTGCCGCGGTTCGAGCCGCCGCCGTCGGCCCAGCTGCGGGTGCTGACGGCCGCGAGCTGGGGACGGCTCGACGGCGTCGGGTCCGACATGACGACCTTCCCCGTCGACCTCGCCTCCGAACTGTGGTGGCGGGTGCACGAACGCATGCTCGGGTCGTTGCGCACGCCCGAGCGCCGCCTCGCCTGCGACCTGTTGCTGCGCCTGGGATATCCGCAGCGCGCGGCCTCGGTGGCGGGGCTCAGCGTGATCGACGCGCGGACGCAGCTGCTCTCGCCGGACCTCGCGCTGGAACAGCTCGCCGTCCTGCGCTGCCACCTGCCGGCCTCCGCCGTGGAGGCGATGGCGTTGAAAGGCGCGCGTTCCGGCCTTCCCGCCGAGACGCGACGGGACCTGGCGTTGTACGTGGTGTTCCGCAACGCCGCGCGGGGCGCCGACTCGACGTCCCTGCGCGCCGCCGCCGCACTCGCGATGAAGGCGTCGTCGGAGCTGCCTCAGAACGGGTTCGCCGGCGCGCTGCACCGGGTTCGGCTGCACCGGGCGATCGCCGCGGTGCCGTTCGTGCGGCACGACATCAGCGAGACGCACCGGTTGCTCGGGCGGGCGCTGGAGAGCCTGATCTCGAACCCGCCGGGCGAGACCGGGATCGACATGCTGGCGTGGGCGGACGAGGCCTACGCCCTCTACGGCTTCCTCGTGCGGACCCACCTCGCGGTCGGCCTCGTGCAGCGCGCCGCCGGGTACACCGGCGAACTGGTCGAGCTCAGTCCCGGCGACGACAGGACGTGGGCCCTGCGCGGTGACGCCCTGGCCGCGTGCGGCCTGCTGGACGGTGCGCTGGAGGCCTACGACCGCGGCGTGGCGTTGGGTGGCTGGGGTGCGGCGCGAGCGGCTTACCTCCGCGGGTTCGTGCTGGAAAGGCTCGGGCGGGTGGCCGAGGCCGCCGAGTCGTACGTGCTGTCGCAGCGCATCGACCCGACGTTCTCGATCCAGTCAGCGGGCGTCCGCGGTGACCAGCAACCTCAGGTGCGCGCTGAGCCAGGTGGCCGCGGCCGGGGCGTCGGCGAACGCCGTGACCCGGTCCGCCGCCGTGCGCAGGCCGGTGCGGCGCAGGTGCGCGCCGACCTCGCGCACGCGGGTGAGCAGGCTGTCCGTCAGGTGGTCCAGGCCTCGATGCGCGGCCTCGGCTAGAACGGTCAGCGCGCTGTCCACGCTCGCGCTCAGCGGGTCCGACGCCGTGACACCCGGTGGAAGCGGCTGTGATGACGTGTCCGTCGCCAGGTCGAGCACCACCACCCCCGCCTCGGTGCGGACGGCCACCGGGTCGACGACCAGCCCGCCGCGGTGACGGCGCACCGAGCCGGTGATGACCGTCGGGCCGGCGCGCAACGCCGCCGCCAGCGCGTCGAGCGAGTGCGGTGCCACGGCCCGGTGGGTCGCCTCGAGGACGCACGTGCCGCCGGTGGGGCCGTGCAACGTGGCGGTGATGCGTTGCGCGGCGGGGTCGTAGACCAGGTCGGACACCTCGGCGACCCTGACCACGCGCACCAGCTCCGCCTCGACCCGCGCGCGGACCTGTCGCGGTGGCAGTTCGGCGAGACGTGCGGCCTCGGCGTCGTAGTCGTCGACCACCAGGGCTTGCGGCAGGTGGTCCCACGCCGTGCCGACCGGGGTGAGCGAGGTCTTCGCGACCCTGCTCGTCTTCAACGCCACCACGCGGCTGGCGCTGCGGGTGGCCGACTCCGAGACGACGTTCGACGCGGCGAGGCGGTGACCGGTGCGCAGGGGAGTGTCCCGTTGTACCAGCACGACGTCGCCCGACGCGAAGTACACGTCCGCCGTGTTCTCGGTCCGCACACGCGCGCCGAGCGCCGTCAGCCTGACTCGCCGCAACGGTGTCTCCGCGGGCTCGTCCGGACCCAGCACCTCGGCACGGTGACCTGTGGCGGTGATCCGCGCGTGCAGCTCGGTGAGCAGCGCGGCGAACTGCTCCGCCTCGTACCCGGCGCTCCTGGCGCGGTACGCGGACAGCTGGGCCAGCAGGTCGGTGATCACCGCGGCGGGCCAGTGCAGGCGCTGGGCGGTCAGGTCGCGGTGCAGGCGCTGCCACGCGACGTCCAGCACCTCGCTCGCGTGGGTGGCGCCGTCGAGCAGCAGCTGGTCGAGCAGGTCGGCGACCGCGCTCAGATCCGCCGCCGTGGTGGGAGATCCGCCCACGTCGACGGTGTCGGTGCCCTGGGCGTCGGCCTCCCGGAACGCCCACACCGCGAGCGCCGTCGCCTCCTGCTTGGTCACCGCGTCGGTGTGGACGTACGACAGGTCGCCGGGCACGAGGAACGTGACCGTGCAGGTCGGCAGCTCCGCCTGGGCGGTCTGGTCCTCCGCCGTCGGACGCCGCAGCCGGGCCCGGTACCCCGCCTGGAAGGCCCGGCGAGCGCGGCGCAGCGTGCGTTCGCCCATCAACGCCACCAGGTCGTCGTCCGTCACCGCTCCCGGCGACCACAGCTCGGCCGGCGCACTCGGTTCCTGAACGCGTTGGTAGGCGAGGACGACGGCGATGCGGTGCCGGCACACACCGGACGCACCGCAGCTGCACCGCGCCGCTTCGAGCGTGGTGCCCGGCGGCAACGTCGTGGTGGTGCCGTCCGGGAACTTGCCCTGGACGGCACCGGCCGCGTCGCTCTCGAGCGTCGGCACGACACCCGCGTCGAGCTCCTTCACGGCACGCTTCACCAGCCCCCGGTTGGCCAGCGCCGCGAGCGCGTCCGGGGTCAGCGCCAGCAGGTCGGGCCGGGTCACCTGAGCTTCTCCGCGACGAACTCCGCGAGCTGGCCGGGGGTCATGGCGCCGACGTGGGCGCCGACGTTGGCGAGGCGCTGGCCCAGCGCGCGGTCGTAGTCCGGGTTCGCCTCCTCGTCGAGCGCCGCGAGGCACAGCACGTGCGTGCCCTGCTCGCACAGGCCCTTCACCGTGCGGACCAGGTGTGCCTCGTTCCCGCCCTCGTAGAAGTCGCTGATGATCGCGACGATCGACCGGCGCGGGCTGTCCACGAGCCCCGCCCCGTACGCCACGGCCCTCGCGATGTTCGTGCCGCCGCCGAGCTGCACCTTCATCAGCAGCTCGACCGGGTCCGTCACGTCCGAGGTCAGGTCGACCACGCTGGTGTCGAAGGCGACGAGGTGGGTCCTGAGCCCCGGCAACCCCCACAGGCACGCCGCCGTGACCGCCGAGTGGATCACCGAGCTGGTCATCGACCCCGACTGGTCCACGAGCAGGACCACCTGCCACTGCTCGACGTGCCGCTTGGTGCGCGAGACGAACTTCGGGTGCTCGATCGCGAGCTTGCGCTCCTCCGGCTGGTAGCGCTGGAGATTGGCCCTGATCGTGGAGCGGAAGTCGAAGTTGCGCGAGTTCTTGTGGATGCTCGGCCGCCGCGACCTCGTGCCGCTGAACGCCGTGCGCACCTCGGTCTTCAGCTTCTCCATCAACTGCCTCACCACGGCTTCGACGATCTTGCGCGCCATCGCGAGCACGGCGGGGTTCATCAGGTGCTTGGTCCGCAGCACCGCGCGCAGCAGGGCCGGGTTGGGTTCGATCCGTTGCAGCACATCGGGATCCGTGACGACGTCGGTGATCTCGTACCGTTCGACCGCGTCGCGTTCCAGCCGTTCGATCGTCTCCCTCGGGAAGAGCCGGTGCACCTCGTCGAGCCAGTCGACGGTCTGCAGCACCGAGTCCTCGCTGCCGCCCTTGCGCACACCGCGTTCGGCCAGCTCGGGATCACGCCCGTAGAGCCACTCCATCGCCGCGTCCCGGCGGGCAGCCTCCCCCTGCAGGCCACCGGTGCAGCGCGAGGCGGGCTCACCGAGGATGAGCCGCCAGCGTTCCAGGTCCGTCATGCCAGCCCGCCCTTCACCAGCAGCGCGTCCACGCGCCGTTCCACCGCCATCGCCTCCGCCACGACCATCGGGTCCGCGGAGAGCTTCGTGACGCCCCTGACGCTGCCCTCGACGCCGCGGTGCTCGAGAACGGTCGCCGCGATCGTCTCCCGTTCCCTCGGTGGGAAGTAGCCGAAGGCGAGCCGCAACGCGGGCAGCGCGACCAGGAACTCGTCCTCGGTCATCGCGCTGACCAGCTCGTCCAGCACCCCGACCAGGTCGGGGCTCGCCAGCACCTCTTCCCGTGCCACCGCGAACAACCCGGCGAGCCAATCGCCGAGCGCCCCGACGCTGCGGACCTTGCGCACGTCCGGCTGGGTGCCGAGCGTCCACGCCAGCCCGAGTGCCGCGCCACGCAGGTCCGGCGGAGCCTCCGCGTCGTTGCTCACGCGGATCGCGACACCGGCGACGTCCGCGGTGTCCAGCGACAGCGCCGTTCTCGCGTGCAGCACGGCGTCCCTGGTCGCGGCCATCGCCTTGAGCCGCCGCGGATCGGCGGGTGCCGGTCCGCCGTGCAGGCCCTCGATCAGCCACAGGACCCTGGTCGTGCCCGCGTCGATCACGTCGCCCAGCAACGGGTCCCGCCTGGTGCCGAACAGCCGGTCGTGCCGCCAGAGCCCCAGCACGCCGCTCAGCACCTGGCCGAGCGCCCCGAGGTCGCCGGTCTCCCTGACGCCTTCGTTCAAGGACTCCTTGACCCTGCCGGACAACGTCGAGATCCCGCACAGCACCGCGTCGAACAGGATCGTGGCGAGCTCCTGCAGCGCCGCGTCCCGCGACCGGCGTTCGAGCACCGCCCCGGCCGCCTCCTCCAGCGTGGCACCGTTCTCGGCGGCCTCGATCAGCGCCGCCAGCCGCTCCTCGGCCGGGCGCAGCGTCCACTGCTCGTCCAGCCGCGGCTGCGCGCCCTCCGACGGTCCGCTCGTGCGCTCGAAGCCGGGGATCCGCAGCACCCGCAGGCGGTGCAGGATCCTGCTGCGCTCCAACGCCTCCGCGTCCGTGAGATCGAGCGAGACCTTGCCCTCCCGGTCGAGCCCGTGCGCGCGCAACAGCTCCTGCACGGCGTTGACCAACGGCGGCGCGGGCGTGCTCGGGTGCAGACGCCCGACCTTGCTGCCGCGCAACGCGCCGATCATCTCGACCAGGGCCGGGTGCGCGCCGGCCTGCAGCGTGCCGCGCCGCGTCCACGGCGGCGGCTGCGTCAGGTCCTCGGAGATCAACGCGCTGGTCAGCCCGTCCAGCACGTCCGTGCGCGCCAGGTTCGTGTGCCCGCGCAACCGGGCGAGCGCCCCGGCCTGGGTGTGCGCGGCGATCAGGTCCGCCGTGGACACCGGCTGCTGCTTGCCGCGCAACCGCGTCGCCACGGACTCGACCAGCCAGTCCGCCGCGCGCCGCGCGCCGTTCTCCCACACCTGTTGGTAGTAGCCGGGAGACGGCATGCCCGACTGGTAGCCGGTGAACGCGTCGAGCCGTGCGTGCGAGTACGGCACGAGGTAGCTCGCGCCCTTCTCCCGGTCCGGCACCTCCGGCCACTCGGCACCGCCGTCGAGCTTCGCCTTGAGCGCGGGTGTGTGGAAGCCGCCGGTGACGACCACGACAGGCCTGTCACCCGCGTCCTTCACCGCCGCCCGCACCCACCGGGCCATGTACTCCTCGCGGGCCGAGTCGCCGTCGTCCGCGGTGGCCGTGCCGCGCACCAGGTCGAAGTACTCGTCCATGCCCCTCGGGTCGTCCTCGGACTCGAAGAGGTGATCCCACAGCACGTCGACGTTGTCCACCGCGAACTCCCGGCACAACCGGTCGACCACCTCGGCGTACCGCAGCTCCGCGTCGGCGTAGCGGTTGCTGACGTCGCGGAACGCCTCGTGCCACGCGGGCAGGTCGATGAACCGGACCTCCGCGCCGCAGCGCCGTGCCTCGGTGATCGCCACCCACTCCGGCGAGTAGTCGCAGAACGGCGACCACGACGCGTGGGTGTCCGAGTAGCTGAACAACGCGACCGGCAGCTCGTGGCCCAGCAGCAGCTCGTCGATGCGCTCGTTGAAGTCGGCGGGACCCTCGATGAGCACGTACGCGGGCCGGTGTTCCTCGATGGCGGCGGCGACCAGCCGGGCACAGGCGGGACTGTGGTGCCGGACGCCGACGAACACGGCCCCCATCAGCCCGGAAGCAGGTGGCGAGCCTGGTGCAGCGCCTGCCACTGCTTGCCCTTGCGCCGCGACGCGTGCTGCTCCAGGTACCGCCGCAGCCGCGCCAGGTCCTCGGCGTTGTCCTTCGCCGCCGTGCCCGCCAGGCACTCGACGACGTCCTCGGCCGACCCGACCTCACCGCGCAGGAACCAGCCGCGCAGGCCCACCGCGTGCGCCACCGACACCGCCTCGGCCGTGCTCATCACGGTGGTGAGCCGGTCGGTGCCCTCCCGCAGGTCGCGGAACGTCCTGACGAGGACCTCCAGCACGTCCCGCTTCGGCGCGAGCTCCACCCCGGACTTCTCGAGCAGCTTCGCCGCCTCCTGCTCGACCAGCGCGAGCTCGGTGTCGAAGTCCGCGATCGGGAACACCGTCTCGAAGTTGAACCGCCGCTTGAGCGCGGCGCTCATCTCGTTGACGCCCCGGTCCCGCGTGTTCGCCGTGGCGATCACGTTGAACCCGTCCTGCGCGAACACCATGCCGTCCGGTCCGTTCAGCTCCCCGATCGCCATCACGCGGTCGGACAGCATCGACAGCATGCAGTCCTGCACCTCCAGCGGGCAGCGCGTGATCTCCTCGAACCGCACGATCTTGCCCTCGGCCATGCCCCGCAGCATCGGCGCCGGGACGAGCGAGCGCGGCGACGGGCCCTCGGCCACCAGCAACGCGTAGTTCCACGAGTACTTGATCTGGTCCTCGGTCGTCGCAGCGCCACCCTGGATGGTGAGCGTCGACTCGCCGCAGACCGCAGCCGCGATCAGCTCGGACAGCAGCGACTTCGCCGTGCCCGGCTCGCCGACGAGCATCAGCCCGCGGCTCGTCGCGAGCGTGACCAGCGCACGGTCCACAAGGGACGGATCGCCCACGAACTTCTTGGTGATGCCGCTCTTCTCGTCGCCCACCACGAACCGCCGTGCGGCGGCGAGGCTCAGCGCCCAGCCGGGTGGCTTCGGCGCGGTGTCGGCGTCGCGGAGCCGCGCGAGCTCGTCGGCGTAGCGGACCTCGGCGGGCGGGCGCTGCATCGTCTGCGTGCTGGTCATGACTGCAGGGACTCCAGTTCGGAGAGGAGTTCGGAGGTGGTGACGGGGTCGAGGTCGAGGACGGCGGGGGCGTCCCTCGGCGCGGACCAGTCGCCGCGGCCGCTGGGGGAGAACCACACGTCGCTGAAGCCGACCTCGGGGAAGACGTCCATGGCGCCGACCGCGATGCCGGGCTCCAGGGACGCGACGAGAGCACCGCCGGCCGGGAACGGCCGGGTGATCCAGCACTCGACGCCCGCGTCCTGCGGTGTGCCGCGGACCCAGCCCTTCTTGGTGAGACCGAGGATCTTGCCGATCGGGTACGGGGTGTCGCAGTACTTCCTGAGCCGGGGCAGGAGATCGCCGGACGCGAGGTGGACCGGGCGGCCGAGCTGCGGGAACGGCTGGAGGATCTCGTAGTCGGCGAAGACCTCTCCCCAGGCCGCGGCTTCGTCCCGGAGGTCTACCGGGTGCGCGACGCGGACGACGGCCTCGCCGGGCAGCGTGAACCCGTCGTCGTTCGCGTCGGCGAGCGTGCGGTCCTCGGCCAGCCGGAACGACCGGCCCTCGCCGGTGACCCAGACCAGGCGCCGCACCAGGTGCCAGAGCAACGGGTGACCGGCGAGCACGGTCTGGAACTCCTCGGCCGTCCAGGTGCGCTGGTCGACCATGGCGCGTTCGAGGCGCTGGATCTGGTCGGACGCGATGGTCCGGACGTCCTTCTTCAGTCCGGCGAACCGCTTGTGCTCCAAGGGAGCCTTGTCCTGGTCGTCCTTCGCGCCGGGCTTCGGGAGGTCCTTGCGACGCTTGCCGTCCGGGTCGAGGACGAACGGCTTGAGCTGCTCGTCGAACCCGACGGTGAACCGGCGGGCGCCGTAGTCGATCACCAGCGTCGCGGCGTCGTCCAGGCCGAGGCGGGGCACGAGGCGGTCGGACAGCTGCTCGCGCGAGAGCCCCAGCTCGGCGGCGATCTGCGCCACCTTCTCCTGGGCCTTGCTCTTGAGACCCTTGAACGGCACCTTCTCCGCGATGCTGTTCAGGTGCGACAGCGCCACCTCGGTGCCGATGTCGGCCAGCACGTCCAGCCCGGCGACGGCCTTGGCGTGCTGGCTCTCGCCGGGCCACGCGCGGATGAGCGGCGACAGCGACCGCACGGTGGAGTCGTCGCCGAACCAGCCGAGCGCGGTGAGCGCCCAGTTCTCCTTCGACGGCGCTCCCGCCTGCTGCCAGGCCTGGAAGACGCTCCACGCGAACGTGGCGAGCGAGTCGCGGTCGAGTGCTTCCCGCACCACCGGCAGGCCCGCGTAGAGCTCACCGGGTTTGGACAGCGCCGCCGTCATCAGCAGGTGGCTCGCCGCCTCGGCGGACAGCGCGTGCCCGCGGTCGCCCAGCAGCACCTGGGGGAGCAGCCGGGTGTCCGCCCACTCGCCGATCACCGGCAGCTTGGCGGGCAGCACGTCGACCGGGTCGACCGACAGCACGACGTCGATCGCGGCGTCCGCTCCGCAGTCCTTCGCGATGGCCGCCACGTCCACGCCGATGCCGTTCAGGAAGCGCAGCGACGCCTCGGCGTTGCGGCGATCGGCGCCCGCCTTGCCCGCGGCCGCCGGGACGAGCAGGCGCGCGGCCTGGTCGCGGTGCCGCGACATCCAGTCGACGCCCCAGCGCCGTGCCTGCTTGGTCCTCGCGAACCAGTCGGCCATCAGCGTCGCGACCTCCGGGGTGGCGAACGGCAGCAGGACCACGCCGGTCGTCGCCGGTCCGGACTGGACGTGCCGCAGGAGCGCGGGCACGGCGTCGAGGCCGAAGCGGGCGGCGATGTTCTTGCCCCACTCGTCGACGCCGTAGCTGTAGTTCGGCTTCCAGTCCGCGAGCAGGGGCCGCACCTCGTCGTCGGGTGCGAGGAGGAACAGGTCGTTGTCGTAGTAGCCGATGGTGCCGGCGCGGTAGTTCTCGAGGAGCTTCTTCCAGTCGTGGTGGTCCCGCTTCCACTGCGCGCCGGCCTCGAGCCACTGCTCGCGCTCGCCCGGCTGCCACACCACCGAGGAGCCACCGGCAGGGACGTCCGTCAGCACGACCGGCTTCACCGGCTTCCCGCGGCGCAGCCAGGGCGGGTTCGCGAGCAGCGGCGGCAGCTGGTCCTCGCTCGCCTCCGGCACGATCGAGGCCTCGGACTCGGCGAGCACCGCCGCGACCTCGTCCGGCACGGTGA
Organism: Lentzea sp.; assembly: GCF_035525475.1. Lineage (GTDB taxonomy): Bacteria > Actinomycetota > Actinomycetes > Mycobacteriales > Pseudonocardiaceae > Lentzea. The sequence goes on from NZ_DATLEC010000075.1 coordinate 82,466, forward strand.
GGTCCGGGTTGGACTGAAGGTGCGCGTGCAGCAGCCGCCGCGCGTCGTCGTCGGAGGACGCCCGCTTCGCCAGCAGCCGGGCCGCCCGCGCCGGGAACGCCGCCATCGCGGACAGCACCGCGGACCGCACGTGCTTCTTGTCCAGCCGGTCGAGCAGGATCGTGAACGCCTCGTCGGTGGGCAGTGCCGCCAGCACCTTGAGCACCTGCTGACGGCCCTCCGCCCGCTGGTAGTGGCTCTGGGAGTCGAGCTCCGCGGCGAGCAACGGCGCGACGGCCGGCCCCAGCACGTACACCGCTGTGTACAGGACGAAGGCCGAGGCGGTCAGCGCCTCGTCGGCCTTGGCGAAGCCCTCGAGGTCGATCGCGCTGCACGGCAGCATCCACCAGCGGCCCGGTGTGTACGACTGCCCGCACACCTGGTCGAACCAGTCGGCCCGCGACGGCACCAGGTAGGACCGCAGCTCCATCCCTGGAGAGCCGTCCAGCTCCTCCAGCGCGGCCTCCGCGGCCTCGCGTTCGGCGTCGTCCGCGACCGCCAGCGCGTACCGGACGGTGGTGAGCATCTGCCCTTCCGGCTCGGTGACCAAGGGGTGGAACCGGCCGTTGACCTCCTGCAGGCAGACCTCCGTCCACGCGCCCCGCTGGGTGTCGTACTGCCTCGTGAAGACCATGCCCATGCGCTCGACGACCGCGACGGCGGCGAACACGACCCCGTGGTCGGCGATCCAGGCGTGCACGGACGGCAGGTCCGTCCTCGTGACGGCGGCGATCGCCGCCGCGCCCAGCGGGGTCGCCCGCCCGGCCAGGTGGTCGCGGGCCGCCTTCACCAGCTCCTCGTCGGAGCCCTTGACGGCCAACGCGCGCTCGATCTCCGCCGCCTGGTCGAGCACCGCCTGCCGGGCCTGCGCGGCCATCGCGGTGTCGAGCGAGAACTCCGGAGCCGGGTCGAACCCGCGCTGCCGGACGACGTCGCGCAGCCACGCCCTGGGCATCACCCACGCGTCCTCGTCGACGGCCTTCTCCCGTGCGGGCCGCCTGGTGACCGGAGCGGTGGCGGGAGCGTCGGGCACCTCGTCCGCGTCCACGGGCCGGTAGCCCTTCTTCTCCTTCTCCGCCACCAGCTTCGCGACGTGCGCCTCGGCCAGCTCATCGGACGCGAGCTCCTTGGTCTGGGTCTGGCCGTTGGTCAGCAACCGTCCGAACCGGACGACGACCGTCGTACCCTCGCGCCCGATCTCCCAGAACTTCGCGGAGCTGTCCGCGACGAGTTCCCACCTGCGCACTGCCTGTACCTCCTGGGATCGCTGAGAAAGTGGACGTCCGCGCTCAGGCGCGCAGGGACTCGAGCTCGGACAGCAGCTCGGAGATCGTGATCGGGTCGGCCTCGAACGTGGTGGCCGCGGTGCGCTGCGACGACCAGTAGCCCTGGCCGTCGGACGAGAACCACAGCTCCGCGAACTTGAGCTCGGGGAAGATGTCGATGGCGCCGGCCGCGATGCCGGGGTCGAGCGAGGCCACGAGGGCACCACCGGAGGGCAACGGGCGGGTGATCCAGCACTCGACGCCGCCGTCCTGCGGTTCGCCCCGGATCCAGCCCTTCTTGGTGAGGCTGAGGACCTTGCCCACCGGGTAGTCGACGTCGCAGTACTTCTTCAGCTGGGGCAGCACGCCGCCGCCGGACGGCAGCACGTGCAGCGGGCGGCTCAGCTGCGGGAACGGCTGGAGGATCTCGTAGTCGGCGAACACCTCGCCCCACTTCTCCAGCACGTCCCGGAGGTCCACGGGGTGCGCGACGCGGACGGTGGACCCCTCGGGGAGCGTGAACTCGTCGTCGTTCGAGTCGGCCAGCGTGCGGTCCTCCGCCAGCCGGAACGACTGCCCGTCGGCGGTGACCCAGACCAGGCGGCGGACGATGTGCCAGAGCAGCGGGTGTCCGGCCAGGACGCTGTGGAACTCCTCGGTGGTCCACGTGCGCTGGTCGACCATCGCCCGTTCCAGGCGGTGGATCTGGTCGGACGCGACGGCGCGGACGTCCTTCTTCAGCGCCGCGAACCGCTTGTGCTCCACCGGAGCCAGGTCCTGGTCGTCCTTCGCGCCGGGCTTGGGCAGGTCCTTGCGGCGCTTGCCGTCGGGGTCGAGGACGTAGGGCTTGAGCTGCTCGTCGAACCCGACGGTGAACCGGCGCGGGCCGTAGTCGATCACCAGCGAGGCCTCCTCGTCGAGACCGAGCCGCGGCACCAGGCGGTCCGCGAGCTGGTCGCGGCTCAGGCCCAGCTCGGTGGCGATCTGCGAGACCTTCTCCTGCGCCTTCGTCTTGAGGCCCTTGAACTTCACCTTCTCCGCGATGCTGTTCAGGTGCGACAGCGCCATCTCGGTGCCGATGTCGGCGAGCACGTCCAGGGCCGCCACGGCGCGGGCGTGCTGGCTCTCACCCGGCCACGTGCGGATCAACGGCGACAGCGCGCGCACCGTGGAGTCGTCACCGAACCAGCCGAGTGCGTTGAGCGCCCAGCTCTCCTTCGACGGCGCACCGACCTCCTGCCAGCGCTGGAAGACGGCCCAGGCGAACTCCGCCAGCGAGTCGCGGTCCAGCGCCTCCCCGGCCACCGGCAGACCGGCGTAGACGTCACCCGGCTTGGACAGCGCCGCCGTCATCAGCAGGTGCCGCGCGGCCTCGGGGGAGAGCGCGTGCCTGCGGTCGCGCAGCAGGACCTGGGGGAGCAGGCGGGTGTCCGCCCACTGACCGATCGACGGCAGCCTGGCGGGCAGCACGTCGACCGGGTCGACGGCCAGGAACGCCTCCAGCGCGGCGGCCGCCTCCGGGGTGGGAGCGAGCGCCACCACGTCGACGCCCGTGCCGTGCAGGTGGCGCAGCGCGGCCTCGGCGTTGCGGCGTGCGGCGCCCGCCTTGCCCAGGGCCGGCGGGATGAGGAGGCGGGCGGCCATCTCGCGGTGCCGGCCCAGCCACTCCAGCGCGACCTTGCGCACCTGCTTGAGCCGCACCATCCAGTCCGCCATCAGCGCCGCCACCTCGGGCGTGGCGAAGGGCAGCACCACCACGGCCGCGGTCGAGCTGGACTCGACGATCCGCAGCAGCGGCGGCAGGGCGTCGAACCCGAACCGCGCGGCCAGCAGCTTGCCCGTGCTCTCGGCGCTCCAGCCCAGCTCCGGGTGCCAGTCCGCGAGCAGGGGCCGCACCTCCTCCTCGGGCGCGAGGGCGAACAGGTCCCGCATGCGGTAGCTGATGCGGTTCGCCTTGAAGTCCTGCAACAGTTCCTGCCACGTCACCCTGTTGTGGGTGATGCGCTCCGGGGTGAGCCACTGCTCACGCTGGCCCGGCTCCCACACGAGCGACGACCGCGGCACCGGCAGGTCATCGATGACCACCGCCTTCACCGCGGGCTTCCGGTTCAGCCACGGCGGCGACGCGAGCAACGGCGGCAGCGCCTCGACCGGCGCCTCCGGAACCGCGGCCGACTCGACCTCGACGAAGCCCTCGGGCGCTTCCAGCTGCGAATACGTCTTCAGGTGCACGCCCAGCAGCTGCCGCACCTCGGTGTTGCCCGCCGCGCGCTCGCCGAGCAGCCTGGCCGCCCGCGCCGGGAACGCCGTCATCGCGGACAACAGCGCCGGACGCACGTACTTGGTGTCGATGCGGTCGAGCAGGATCGTGAACGCCTCGTCGGTGGGCAGCGTCGCGAGCACCTTCAACACCTGCTTGCGCCCGTCGGCGCGCTGGTAGCCGCGGTCGAGCGCATCGGCCAGCAACGGCGCGATGCCCGGACCCAGCACGTAGAGCGCGGTGTGCAGCACGAACGCCGAGTGGGTGATCGACGACTGGGCCTTCCGGAACTCCTCGAGCGTGCCGGCGCTGCAGGGGAGGATCCACCAGCGGGTGCCAGAGTGCGGCGTCTGACAGGCCTCGTCGAACCAGTCGGGGCGCCCCGGCAGCAGGAACGTCCGCACGAGCTTCGCGGTGGGCTCGGTCGCGCCTTCCAGACCGTCCAGCTTCTCGAGCACGGCCTCCGCGGCGTCGCGCTCCGCGTCGGTCGCGACCGCCAGCGCGTACCGCACAGCCAGGAGCATCTTCCCCTCGACGTTGTCGAGGATGATGTGGAAGTAACCGCCTCGCCACCGCAGGCGCTCGTTGCCGTACACACGCTGCTGGGGAAGCCACTCCGCAGACGAGGCCAGCCGGGTGAACGCGACCGTCGCCTCCGTCGCGAACACCACGCCGTGGTCGGCGATCCAGGCGTGCACGGACTGCTCGCCGCTCGCGACGATGGCCGCGATCCCCGCCGCTCCGACCGGATCGGGCCGACCGGCCAGGTGCTCGCGGGCGGCGTGCACGAGGTCGGGCTCGGAGGCCGGATCGGACAGGACGCGCTCGACGGTGGTGCCGATCTCCTGGTCCAGGCGCCGCCGGGCCTCCTCGGCCAGTCCGGTGTCGACGGTGAACACCGGGGCGGGGTCGAAGCCGCGCTGGCGGACCACGTCGCGCAGCCAGACCTTGGGCATGACCCAGGTGTCCTCGTCGGCGGGGAGGGGCTTGGTGCCGGGAGCGGGCTGGGCGGGCTCGTCGGTCGCGGGCCGCTCGGTCGGGACGGGGGAGAGGTGTGCCGCGGCGGTCGGTTCGGCTGCGGAGGCGGTGCCGGTGGCCGGGTCGGGTTGGGCTGGGGAGGTGGCGATGGTTCCTGCGGTGTCGGACTCGGCCGGGGAGACGGCGTTGGTGGCCGCGCCGGGCTCGGCCGAAGCCACCGCGCGGTAGCCCTTCTTCTCCTTCTCCGCCACCAGTTTCGCCACGTGCGCCTCGGCCGCCTCGGTGGAGGCGAGGTCCTTGGTCTGGGTCTGGCCGTGCGTGTCCAGCCGTCCGAAGCGGACGGTGACCGCGGTGCCGTCCCTGCCGACCTCCCAGAACTTCGCCGAGTTCCCGGAGACGAGCTCCCACCTGCGCACTGACTACTCCCTGCGTTCGATCCGTGACTGTTGACTGTGAACGTGTCCGCCGGTCTGACGTCCGTGCGAGGCCGGCCGTTCCCCTGTTACGCGTGCAGGGATTCCAGTTCCGAGAGGAGCTCGGAGGCGGTGACCGGGTCCACGTCGAACGTGGCGGGACCGCCGTCGCGCGGGGCGGACCAGGCGCCCGTGCCGTGGGGCGAGAACCACAGCGAGCTGAACGTCATCTCGGGGAACATGTCGACCATCCCCACGGTGATGCCGGGGTCCACACAGGCCACCAGCGCGCCGCCGGACGGGAGTGGGCGGGTCATCCACGGTTCGGTGCCGTTGTCCTGGGGCTGGCAGCGTTCCCAGCCCCGTTTGGTGAGGCCCAGGAGCCTGCCCACCGGCATGGTCCGCTCCACGTACTTCTGCAGCTGCGGGACGACGTCCTCGCCGGGGGTGAAGGCGTGGACGGGCCTGCCCAGCTGGGGGAAGGGCTGCAGGATCTCGTAGTCCGCGAACACCTCTCCCCACGCGGGCAGGGTGTCCGCCAGGTCGACCGGGTGGGCGACGCGGACGGTGGCGTCCTCGGGGAGGGTCACCTCGTCGTCGTTCGAGTCGGCCAGTGTGCGGTCCTCGGCCAGGCGGAAGGACAGGCCCGTGTCGGTGATCCAGACCAGGCGGCGGACCAGGTGCCAGAGCAACGGGTGTGCTGCCAGGACCGCGTGGAACTCCTCCGCGGACCAGGTGCGCTGGTCGACCATCGCCCGTTCCAGGCGGTGGATCTGGTCGGTGGCGATGCCGCGGACGTCCTTCTTGAGCGTGGCGAAGCGCTTGTGCTCGGCCGGAGCCAGCTCCTGGTCGTCCTTCGCCCCGGGCTTCGGGAGGTCCTTGCGGCGCTTGCCGTCGGCGTCGAGGACGTAGGGCTTGAGCTGCTCGTCGAAGCCCACGGTGAACTGGCGCGGGCCGTAGTCGATGACCAGCGTCGCCTCGTCGTCCAGGCCCAGGCGGGGGACCAGGCGGTCGGACAGCTGGTCGCGGCTCAGGCCGAGCGCGGCGGCGATGTCGGAGACCTTCTCCTGGGCGCGGGCCTTGAGGCCCTTGAACTTCACCCTTTCCGCGATGGTGTTCAGGTGGGTCAGTGCCACCTCGCTGCCGATCTGGGCGAGCACGTCGAGGCCCGTCACGGCGCGGGCGTGCTGGCTCTCGCCCGGCCAGGCGCGGATCAGGGGTGCGAGGCGGCGCACCGTCTCGTCGTCGCCGAACCAGCCGAGCGCGGTGAGGGCCCAGCCGTCCTTCGCCGGCGCCTCCACGTCCTGCCAGCGGCCGAAGACGGCCCAGCCGAACTCCGCCAGCGAAGCGCGGTCGCACGCCTCGACGGCGAGCGGCAGGCCGGGGTAGGTCGCGTCCGGTTTGGACAGTGCCGCCGTCATCAGCAGGTTCCGCGCGGCCCGGACGGACAACGCGCCCGAGCCGTCGGCCAGCAGCACCTGCGGGAGCAGGCCGGGGTCGGCCCAGTCGCCGACCACGGGGAGCTTCGTGGGCAGCACGTCGAGCGGGTCGACGTCGATCAGCGTGCGGATCGCCGCGGCGGCCTCGGCGGAGACGGAGGTGGCGACGGCGACGACGTCGACGCCGGTCTCCAGGTGCAGGTGCCGCAGGGCGAACTCGGCGTTGCGGCGCGCCGGGCCCGCGGCACCGAGCGCGGCGGGCAGCAGCAGGCGGGCAGCGGCCTCGCGGTGCCGGGCCAGCCACGAGACGGCGAACGCGCGGGCGGTCTTGAGGCGCACGAACCAGTCCGCCATCAGCCCGGCGACCTCGGGAGCGGCGTAGGGGAGGAGCACGACGCCGGACACGTGCGGATCCATCGCCGCCAGGCGCACCATCGCGGGAAGGGCGTCCATCTCGAACCGGGCCGCGATGCGCCTGCCCCAGCCCTCGCTGCCCCAGGTGTCGCCGGGCACCCAGCCGGCGAGCAGCGGGCGTGCGAGCTCGTCCGGGCCCGACGCGAAAAGCCTGTGGTCGTACGTGGTGGTGCCGCGGGCCGTCATCGCGGTCCAGTCACCGGCGTACCCGGACCACCAGCCCGTCAGCGCGGCCCACTCCTCGCGCTCGCCCGGCAGCCACGTGAGGTGGGCGGCGGGGGCCTGAACGTCCTTCAGCACCACGGGTTTGGCCTGCGGCCGACGGTGCTCCCACGGCGGCTCGGCGAGCACGCGCGGCAACGCGCCGGCGGGCGCGTCCGGCACCGTGACGGGCGGCGTCACGCCTTCCGGCAGGACAAGACCGGGATGCGACAGCAGGTGCAGGCGCAGCAGGTTTCGGACGTCCGCGTCGCCGTCGGCACGGAGCGCCAGCAGCCGGGCCGCCCGCGCCGGGAACGCCGCCATCGCGGACAGCAGCGCCGGCCGCACGTACCGCTCCCGCAACCGGGTGAGCAGCAACAGGAACGCCTCGTCGGTCGGCAGCGCCGCCAGCGCGTTCAGGCCCAGCCTGCGGCTGTCCGCGCCCATCTCGATCTTGGAGCGCAGGTTCGCGTCCAGCAGTGGAGCGAGGGCGGGCCCGTGCACGTGCAACGCCGTGTACGTGCCGACCGGCGACCAGATGAAGGGACCGACCCGCAGGTTCGCCAGCTGCTCCAGCGTGCTCGCGGCGCACAGCACCATCCAGAACGGCGCGTACTGGGCGGCGTTCGCCTCCTCGAACCAGTCGTGGCGGGTCGGCGCGAGGAAGGCGCGTGCCGCCAGGCTGAACGCGTCGCCGCCGAACTTCTCCAGCTCCGCCACCGCCGCGTCGTACGTCGGCTGGTCCGCGACCGCCAGCGCGGTCCGGACCTCCACCAGCGCGCGGGCTCTGCCGACGTCGTCCCCGTAGTGGCGCTGCGGCGCCCAGCGCAGGGAGTTGCCGGACCACTCGCCGGTGCGGCCGTCCTGGTAGTCGTAGACGTGCACCGACGGGTGGTGCACGGCGGCCACCGCCGCGAACGGCAGGCCGAACTCCTCGATCCACCAGTGCACGGGGGAGGACTCGGTGCAGGCGACCTTGGCGAGTGCCGCGGCACCCACCGGGTCGGGCCTGCCGGCGAGGTGGTCGCGCAGCGCCCGCACGAGGTCGTCCTTCGACGCCGGGTGGGCCAGGACCTCGGCGATCTTCTCGCCCTGCTCGGCGATCCGGTCGCGGAACTCCTGCGCCTGCGCGGGGTCCACCGCGAACTCCGGCAGGGGAGTGACGTCCCTGCGGGGCATCGCCTTGCGCAGCCACTCCTCGGGCATCACCCAGGCGTCCTCGTCGCGAGGAGGGGTGCTGGAGGCAGGCACGGTGGTGGTCGCAGAAGCGGAAGTGGGTGCGGTCGCGGGAGCCGGGTCCGGTGCGGCCGGAGGAACGGCAACTGCGGCGACCACGGCAGTGGAGATCGGCGTAGCGGCGGTGTCGGCGACGCTCTGGTAGCCCTTCTTCTCCTTCTCCGCCACCAGTTTCGCGACGTGCGCCCGCGCCGCCTCCTCCGAGGCCAGCTCCTTGGTCTTGGTCTGGCCCGCTGTGCCCAGGCGTCCGAACCGGACGGTCACCGCGACACCGTCCCGGGCCACCTCCCAGAACTTGGCCGAGCCATCGGCGACGAGCTCCCACCTGCGCACTGCGAAACCCCCTGGGGTCGATCCGGAGCTGATGACAACGGACCGTACCCAGGGGGTCTGACAGTTTTTGTTGATCAAACGAAACCGCTGGTCAGAGCCTCCACCACAGTGCGGTGTCCGGCGGGAGGAGCACCTGCCCGTCGCGCACGCCGTAGTAGGACGAGGCCAGCAGCACCGAGCCCGGGTCCGGCAGTTCCACGACCGCGCCGGACAGGTTCACCGCGCAGGCGACGCCGTCCCGTTCGAACCAGAGGACACCGGCCGGACCGTCCACCCAGGTGAGGCCGGAGCCCAGCGCGGGGTTCTCGCGGCGGACGCGCAAAGCGTTGCGGTAGAAGGACAACATCGAGTCCTGGTCGCCCGTCTGCGCCTCGACGCTGAGCTTGGCCCAGTCGGGTGGCTGCGGCAGCCACGACCCGCCGGGACCGAAGCCGAGCGACGGGCCGGAGGTGGTCCACGGCAACGGCACGCGGCAGCCGTCGCGGCCGCGTTCGGTGTGGCCGGACCGTTCCCACATCGGGTCCTGCAGCACCTCGTCCGGCAGGTCCAGCACCTCGGGCAGCCCGAGCTCCTCGCCCTGGTACAGGTATTCCAACACCGAAACCCGGGACTGATCCCGTGTTCATCTGAACACAGGAAGTCATGATCGGGACGCTAGGAGTAACAGCGAGCGATCACCTAACTCGGGATACGTCACGTGTTCAGAAGCGTCCTATCAGCCGCTCGGCGTTAAGGTCGCCGGGCGTGGTGGTGTTCAACCACGTGTCGAAGATGCGTTCGTGCCGTCGTCGTAGATTCGCGGCAGCGGTGTCGATGTCCGGCTGCGGGACAGCTGGTCGGACGGCTCGTTCGTGGGTAGCTGGCCGAGCCACGTCGACGCCGTGATCGCGCCGATTTGGCAGGAGGCGCTCGACGGCGCGGCCACCCAGGTGTGCGCGTTGTACGGTGCGCCGCAGGAGCTCGCGGCCGAACTGATGGTCCGCGGTCACCCAGCTCCGGGAGCACGACTCTGGATCCTGACGGGGAGCGCAGCGATGGCGAAGTCACGGGGCAAGCGGGGCCACATCGGTACCTCGATGGGCGGGTCGATCGTGCGGCTCCCGCCCAGGCCCCCCTTGCAGCGCACCAACAAGTCTTGCCCAGTGTGCTACTCGGTCGCCGGTCAGCCGTGCCGCCGGGTGGAATCCAAGCCCGGCGCGGCAAAGCTGAAGCTGGGCAGTCCGATCCCGACGATGCA
>NZ_DATLEC010000089.1:0-48488 GCF_035525475.1 Lentzea sp.
GTTCTTCCTGCTGGGCCCCAACACCGGACTCGGGCACAACTCGGTCGTGTTCATGATCGAGTCGCAGATCCGGTACGTCTCGCAGTGCCTGAAGTTGTTGGACAAGCACCGCGCGGCGGAACTGGACGTGCGACCGGAGGCCCAGCGGGAGTTCAACCGGGAGATCCAGGGCAAGCTCACCACGGGCGTGTGGACGCAGGGCGGCTGCAAGAGCTGGTACCTCGACGCGCAGGGCGTGAACCGCACCGTGTGGCCGGGGTTCACCTGGCGGTACTGGATGCGGACCAAGCGCGTGCGCGCCGAGGACTACGTGCTGACTGCCGCCCGGTAGCTCAGGGCTTCACGATCACCTTCAGGGCGGTCCGCTCGTCCATCGCCTGGTAGCCCTGGGCGATGTCGTCGAGCGGGACCGTCCTGTCGAACACGGGACCGGGGTCGAGCCGGCCGGCGAGCACGTCGGCCAGCAGCTCCGGCAGGTAGGCCCGCGCGGGCGCGACACCGCCGCCGATGGCGATGTTGCGACCGAAGAGCTTGCCGAGCGGCAGCCCCGGCATCTCGTGCGGCACGCCGACGTAGCCGATGCGGCCGCCGTCGCGCACGATGCCCATCGCGGTCTGCCACGACTGCTCGGTGCCGACGCACTCCAGGACGCTGGACGCCCCGAGGCCACCGGTCATCTCCTTGATCCGCTCGACCGCGGCGTCACCGCGTTCGGCGACCTGGTCCGTGGCGCCGAAGAGCCTCGCGACCTTGGCGCGGTCCTCGTGGCGTCCCAGCGCGATGATCCGCTCGGCGCCCAGCCGCTTGGCCGCGAGCACACCGCACAGCCCGACCGCGCCGTCACCCACGACAGCGACGGTGCTGCCCGGCTGCACGCCGGCGCCCATCGCCGCGTGGTGGCCGGTGCCCATGACGTCGGACAGGCTCAGGAACGCGGGCAGCAGCTCGGCGGGCGCGTCCGCGGGGACCCTGACGAGAGTGCCGTCGGCCTGCGGCACGCGCACGGCCTCGCCCTGGCCGCCATCGTTGCCCTTGCTGCCCCAGAAACCGCCGTTGAGGCACGACGTCTGCAGACCGGCCTGGCAGTACGCGCAGGTGCCGTCGCTCCACACGAACGGCGCGATGACGCGGTCGCCGACGTTGACGGACCGGACCTCACCGCCGACCTCCTCGACGATGCCGAGGAACTCGTGCCCGATCCGCTGGCCGCCCTCGCGCTTGGCCACGCCCCGGTACGCCCACAGGTCGCTGCCGCAGATGCACGCGAGCTCGACCCGCACGACGACGTCCGTCGGCTCCACGACGGCCGCGTCCGGCACCTCCTCCACGCGGATGTCACGGGTGCCGTAGATCGTCGTAGCCCGCACCGGGTGCCTCCTCTGCCTCGTTGACCGGTCCCTGCATCGTGCTCCAGCCGGGCCCGTCGCGCCGAATCGAGGCGTTGTGGAATCGGTTACGCATACGATCGAGGACGTGCTGATCAACACCGATGGCCTCGCGCGAGCGCGCGGCATCCGTTACGCGACGGCCTCTCGCTTCGCCGAACCCGTTCAGCTGCCTTGGGACGGTGTGCGCGACGCCACGCGGCGCGGCCCGGCCTGCCCGCAGCCGCCGTCGTCGCTCGCCGCGGTGTTCGGCAGCTCGGTCGAGGGCCTGTCGTTCGACGAACACTGCCAGGTGCTGAGCGTGACCGCTCCCGCCGACGCCGCGGGCCTGCCCGTGATGGTCTGGTTCCACGGCGGCGCCTACGTGACCGGGAGCGGCGAGTCCACGAAGTACGACGCGTCGCTGCTGGCCGCGGAGGGCGTCGTGGTCGTCAGCGTCAGCTACCGCCTCGGCGTCCTCGGGTACCTGCGGGACAACTTGGGCCTGCTCGACCAGTTCGCCGCGCTGCGGTGGGTGCGGGACAACATCGCCGGGTTCGGCGGCGACCCGGCGAACGTGACGGCGTTCGGCCAGTCCGCGGGCGCCGACTCCGTGTTCGCGCTGATGCTCACCGACACCGAGGGGCTGTTCCACCGCGCGATCGTGCAGAGCGCGCCGCTGGGGACCCGCGGTCCCGAACGCGCCCAGCTGACGGAGGCCCTGCGCGAGTTCGTCGCCGTCGACGCCACCACGCCGGTAGACGAGGTCCTGGTGGCCCAGCAGAACGCCGCCGCCGAGGTGGGACCGCGGTTCCAGCTGTCCGGCAGCATGCCGTTCGCCCCGGTGCTGGACGGAGGCGACCTCGGCGCGGCGGCAAGTCGCGTCGAGCTGCTCATCGGGCACACGGCCGACGACGGCAGCCCGTACGTGCCGAGCCGTGAGCACTGGGAGGCCGTGACCGAGCTGATCTTCGCTGGGCCCGCCCGCGAGCTGGCGCAGGACTGGGCCGCGGCAGGCGGCCAGGTCGCCACCTACAACTTCTCGTGGCGGCCCGAGGGGGCCCCTCTGGGGGCGTGCCACTGCATGGAGCTGCCGTTCGTGTTCGACCCGGCGGCCTGGAGGGGCGCGGCGATGCTGGCGGGGCAGGAGCCGGACCCCGGACTGGCGCGGACCGTGCGGAGCACGTGGGCGGGCTTCGCGCGAAACGGGATGGACGCGCTGCCGTCGCGCTCGCTTGAATTCGGCGGATGACCGATCGCGAGCGCTTGCGCACCACGTTCGGAGAGGACGCGGCCCGGTACCACCGGGCACGTCCCACCTATCCCGCCGAGCTGTTCACGCGGCTGAGCGGCCCGCGGATCCTGGAGATCGGGCCCGGCACCGGCCAGGCCACGCTGCCGCTGACGTCGCTGGGGGACGTGACGGCGGTCGAGCTGAGCCCGTCGCTGGCCGCGGTGGCCCAGGCGCACGTCCCGGCCGCGCACGTGGTCGTGGCGGACTTCGACGTCTGGCCGCTGCCACCGGAGCCGTTCGACCTCGTCGTGTCCGCGACGGCGTTCCACTGGCTCGACCCCGCCACCCGGATGACCCGGTGCGCCGCGGCGCTGCGGCCGGGCGGCTCGCTGGCCGTGATCTCCACGCACCACGTCGCCGGCGGGACGGAGCGGTTCTTCGCCGACGTGCAGGAGATCTACGAGCGCTGGGACCCGGCCACGCCGCCCGGCCTGCGCCAGTCCACCGCCTCGGAGATCCCGTGCGAGTTCGACGAGAGCGCTCTCTTCGACGAGCCGGAGTTCCACCGGTACGAGTGGGAACAGGCCTATTCCAGCGATTCGTACGTGGACCTGCTCCTCACGTACTCGAACCACATCGCTTTGCCAGACCGGGACCGGCTGGTCGCGGACATCGCGGCGTTGATCGACACCCGGTTCGGCGGACGGATCGTCAAGCGGTACATGACCCAGCTCGCCGTCGCCCGCACCGAGGTGTGACCTGCGTTACTAACCAAGCGAGACGGCCTCTGCCCAGAAAAGCGCTTTCCCGCCGCGTTCCGTCACGTCGCCGCAGGTCAGACGCCTTGACCGCAGAACGCATCGAGCAAGAACCAACCAACCACAACACGAAGCAACAACCGGGTGCTGCTGGCCCTACGACGTGGGCAACACGCCTAGGATGTTCCGCCAAAGGGGCGGGAAGACACGCGTAGCCGTGCCCTTGCACGAGGAGGTGGCATGGCCGTGTCGACAACGGCGTTCAACGAGGGCAGGACCCCCCAGCGGGGCCGTCCTCGTGACGCCAGCAGGGACGACGCGTTACGTCAGGCAGCGCTCGAGGTGATGGCCGAGGTCGGGTACCGGGCCCTCACCATGGACGCCGTGGCGGCCCGCGCGAGAGCGGGCAAGGCCACGATCTACCGGCGCTGGGAGTCGAAGCTCGATCTGGTGATCGACACGTGCACCCAGCTCGCCACGCAGAACCTCGCGGCACCGGACACCGGCTCGCTGGCCGGGGACCTGCGCGAGTTCCTCTCGTCGTTCGCCGCGTTCCTCTCCGGACCGATCGGCAAGGCCGCGCAGGCACTCGTGGGCGAGCTGCCGCACGAACCCGAGCTGGCGACGGCGTTCCGGGAGACGTTCCTGATCTCGCAGCGCGACGTGCTGCGCGGGATCCTCGACCGGGCGGCCGACCGGGGCGAGCTCAAGGCCGACGCCCCGCGCGGCATGGCCGTCGAGATCGCGGGAGCCGCGCTCATCTACCGGCTGATGCTCACCGGTGACCCGCTCGACGAGCCGTTCGTGGAGAAGGTCGTCGAGCAGGTGCTCCTACCGTTGGTGCACGCCTAGCGGAAGAGCTTGCGCACGAGCGCGAAGCCGACCACGGCTCCGACCGCGATGAGCGTGTACTTGACCTGGGGCCGGCTCAGCACGTCGAGCACGGACGCCTTGCCCTGCTCGACGAGCTTCTGCGGGTTGGCGCGCTCGCTGAGCTCGTCCAGGGTGGCGGCCAGCGCGGTGCGAGCCTGTTCGATCTCGCGCTGGATGGTGTCGGGATCGCGAGCCACATGTCCTCCTAGCAGCGGTTCTTCCACCAACCGTAGTGGACGGCGGGCAGCGCGGCTTCGAGCGACCCGGGAGAGCCGGTGCGCAAGGGGCCGATAGGCTTCCCTGCGAGGGGTCGTAGCCCAATTGGCAGAGGCACTGGGTTTAGGTCCCAGCCAGTGGGGGTTCGAGTCCCCCCGACCTCATTGATCAGCGCGTTCGCGCCGCGGGGGTCCGCCCGCGGCGCTCGCCGCGTCCTCTGAGGACTTGTGGTTTCCCGTAAGTCCGGGGTGCGGTGAACCCCACCTCGATCCTGGGGAAAACCCCGATGTCCGCCCCTCCGGCCGTCCGTAACTTGGATGACATGAACTTGGTCGACTGGGTCACCGACCTGATGGAGACGGCCGGAGCCCCCGGAGCGGCCCTCGCCATCGCGCTGGAGAACCTGTTCCCGCCCCTGCCCAGCGAGGTCTTCCTGCCGCTGGCCGGCTTCACCGCCGGCCAGGGCAAGATGTCGCTGCTCGACGCCATCCTCTGGACCACCTTCGGCTCGGTCGCGGGCGCGGTGCTGCTCTACTGGGTGGGCGCTCTGCTGGGCCGCGACCGCGTCCGCCGCATCGCGGAGCGGATGCCGCTGGTCCGCGTGTCCGATGTGGACCGGACGGAGGCCTGGTTCCTGCGCAACGGCTACCGCGCCGTCTTCTTCGGCCGCATGGTCCCGGTGTTCCGCAGCCTGATCTCGATCCCGGCCGGTGTGGAACGCATGCGATTAGCACCGTTCCTCGCCTACACCGCCGCGGGCAGTCTGCTGTGGAACACGGCGCTGATCCTCGCGGGCTACCTGCTGGGCGACAACTGGCACCTGGTCGAGCAGTACGTGGGCCTGGCCTCGACGGCCGTCCTGGTGCTGGCGGCGGTGGCGGTCGGCGTCTTCGTGGCGGTCCGCCTCTCGAAGAGGCGCGCCGCCTCGCGCACCTGACACGTCCTGCGGCTCAGGACATCCGGAAGCCGCGTCCTCTCGCGGCGGCGAGGCACCGAACCCCGGCGCCGCACCGACCGGGTCCGCCCGCAGCGGACGGCCCTTGCACCCCCTTGAAGGAGCCCTCGCCTACGGGGCCGGACACGCCCGCGCCTCCTCGCAGGCACCGATACTGCCGGTCCCGGAAGCCGCAGCAACTCCAGCGGGACGTCACATCCAGTCCCGCCGTTCATCCCGAAGCCGACCGCCCCCGCAATCCGCTCTTGAAGGAGTTCCCACCTACGAACCCACCGCCCCAGGCCCATGTACCCAGACTGCCGACACCACGCGCCGCGCCAACTCCGGCATGACGCCCACCTCTGGTGAGCACCACGGCCAGCAGCCCTGCGCGGTTCCGCAACCACTCGTCACACGAACCCGGCGCGACCGCTCTACCGCGCGGCCGCCAGGCTCCCGATCCCCAGGTGCGACACCAGTTCCCGCACAGCACTGCGCCCGGCCCGGTTGGCACCGATCGTGCTGGCGGAAGGCCCGTACCCGACGAGGTGGATCCGCGGATCCGAGACCACCCGCGTCCCGTCGACCTGGATCCCGCCGCCGGCGGCACGGAGGTGCAAGGGCGCCAGGTGGTCGAGGTCGTGCCGGAACCCGGTGGCCCACAGGACGACGTCGGCGTCGAAGCGTCCCCCGGACGCCCACTCGACGCCGGACGGGGTGAGCCGGGAGAACATCGGCCGGCGGTCCAGCACACCGGACGCGATCGCCGCGCGCGTCTCGTCGGTCAACGCCAGCCCGGTGACGCTGACGACGCTGCGCGGGATCAGTCCCGCCCGCACGCGTTCCTCGACCATGCCGACGACCCAGCGGCCGTAGTCCTCGGTGAACGGGCCCTCCCGCCACACCGGTTCGTGACGCGTGACCCAGCGCGTCTCCGCAGCGAAAGGAGCGATCTCCATGAGCAGCTGAGTGGCCGACGCACCGCCGCCCACGACGACGACGCGCTTGCCGGCGAACGACGAGGGCCCCTGGTAGTCGGCGGTGTGCAGTTGCAGGCCCTGGAACGTCTCCTGGCCGGGGTAGTGCGGCCAGAACGGGTGCCGCCACGTGCCGGTCGCGTTGATCAGGCCGCGTGCGGTCCACACACCCTGGGAGGTCTCGACCTTCAGCAGCGGGCCGTCGTCCAGCACCTGGGTGACGTTCACCGGGCGCACCACCGGCAGGTCGTACAACGCTTCGTAGCGCGCGAAGTACGACGGGATCGCCTCGTTGGCGGGCTCGTCGGGTGAGGGCTGCTCGAACGGCATGCCGGGCAGCTCGTGGATGCCGTGCACCGTGCGCATGCGCAGGCTCGGCCAGCGGTGCAGCCACGCGCCGCCGGGAGCGTCGTTCGCGTCCAGCACCACGTGGTCGACACCGCGGCGCCGCAGGAAGTACGAGGCGGACAGGCCCGCCTGTCCCGCGCCGATCACCACCACATCCGTCACACCACGAACAACGGAAAGGAGGTGTTGGTCCTTCTCGTGGTGTGACCCACGGATCATTCGCCGCTAGGTTCCGGGGTCGTGCACCTTCTGCTCACGATGGCACTGCTGGCGGCGCCCGTTCCCACGACGACGGCCTCCTACGCGGTCTACGACCGGATCACACACCAGCTGACCGGCAGAGACGTGCACAAGCCGATCAGATCGGCCTCGCTGGTGAAGATCCTGATCGCGATCGAGCAGCTGGAGACGCGCGGCGACGACCCGCGCATCGAGCCGATGCTGCGCGTGAGCGACGACAACGCCGCGAGCGAGCTGTGGGTCGAGAACGGCTGGGACCAGCTCGTCGTGCGCACGGCCGAGCGCCTCGGGCTCGAGGACACCCGGCCGCCGGAGAAGCGCGGCATGTGGGGCTACACGGCGGTGAGCGCGCACGACGTCGTGAAGATCTACCGGTACCTGCTGGAGAAGGCGAGGCCGAAGGTCCGGTTCACGATCATGGGGCACCTGCAGCGGGCCGGGAAGTGCGCCTCGGACGGGTTCGACCAGTCGTTCGGCCTGCCGTCGGCCACGTGGTGGCCCGCGTTCAAGCAGGGCTGGTCCGGGTTCGGCGACCCGGTCAGGCCGTGCGTCGACAGGCCGCGCCCGCGCGCGCAGTGGGAGCTGGACACGAAGTCGCCGGCGATGCACACGTCCGGGACGTGCGGGCTCAGCATCGTGGCGGTGCTGACGCTGCACCCCGAGGGCACGGCCTACGACAAGGCCGCGAAACGAGTTACGCGGCTCACGGAAGAAGTCACGAAGTATCGGTGTTGATCGATGCATGAGCCGTCTCAGTGAGATCCCTCTGTCCGTTCTCGACCTCGCTCCGATCACGTCGGGTGCGGATGCGACGACCGCGCTGCGGAACTCGCGGGAGCTCGCTCAGCAGGCAGAGCGCCTCGGCTACCACCGCTACTGGTTCGCAGAGCACCACAACATGCCCGGTATCGCGTCGTCCGCGCCCGCGGTGCTGATCGGGCACATCGCGGACGCGACGTCGACGATCCGCGTCGGGTCGGGCGGCGTGATGCTGCCCAACCACGCCCCGCTGGTGGTCGCGGAGCAGTTCGGCATGCTCGAGGCCCTGCACCCCGGCCGCATCGACCTCGGCATCGGCCGCGCGCCCGGCACCGACCAGAAGACCGCGCGGGCGTTGCGCCGCACGGAGGCCGGTCTGTCCGCGGAGAACTTCCCGCAGGAGCTGACCGAGCTGATCAAGTACTTCGAGGGCACCGCCGAGCTCAACGCCGTGCCGGCCGCGGGCAACAAGCCGCCGATCTGGCTGCTCGGCTCGTCCGGCTACAGCGCGCAGGCCGCGGGTCTGCTGGGGCTGCCGTTCGCGTTCGCCCACCACTTCAGCGCGCAGAACACGTTGCCGGCGCTGGAGTTGTACCGCCGGAACTTCCGGCCGTCCGAGGTGCTGGCGGAGCCCTACGCGATGGTGTGCGCCTCGGTGATCGTGGCCGACACCGACGAGCACGCCCGCTGGGTCGCGGGCCCGGGAGCGCTCTCGTTCGTGCGGCTGCGCCAGGGCCGTCCCGGACCGCTGGAGACGCCGCAGGAGGCCGCGGACTACCCGTACACCGAGATCGACGAGCTGGTGATCGAGGACCGCATGGCCACCCAGATCATCGGATCCCCCTCAACGGTCCGCGCGGGACTCGACGAGTTGATGGAGTCGACGGCGGCCGACGAGCTCATGGTGACGACCATCGTCCACGGCCATGATGACCGTCTGCGATCGTTCGAACTGCTCAGCGAGATCGCCGAACGGACGCCGTCGCTGGGCCGTTCAGCCGCACATACGTGAGTCGGTTACGCGTGAGCTTCACGTTTTGTACGACTGCTGTTGCTCTGAACGGGTGATAATCGGCTCCGCTTGTAGCGCCGGGCGCGGAGTGGGCGATGATCGGTATGAGCGCGCACGCCCCCCGACGCGCTCCCTAGCTTCACCAGGTGGCTCCGGCCACCAGGACGGCGTGGGGCCGGCGCACTCTGTGGCGCCGCCCACGCCGCCCATCACGAGTCGGCCACGGCCCGGCACCAGGTCCGCTTCAGAGGCCTCTTTCGTTCGCCCCACCCCCTTCGGCACCGTCACAGTTGACGGCAGTCGCACACACCCACCGCCGGGGTGGGAAAGGGGAGTTCGTGAAGTTCGCCAACTCGGTCGCGGGCCTGTGCCTGGTGCTGGCCGTGGCGGGATGTGCGGGCCCCAGCGTCGCCGTCACCCCGAACGAGAACCTGACCGTCGAACAGCGAGCCGAGACGCCCAGCACGTCCGGAGCGGCCGCCTTCGGCACCCAGCGCGTGTGGGCCTCCGGCCTGTCCGTCGTGGTGTCCGCCCCCCGCTCCCTGGCGCCGTCCGAGACGGCGATCCCCCCGGCCAAGCGCACCGCGGTCTTCACGATCACCGTCTACAACGGCTCCAAGACCTCCTACCGCCCCTCCCAGCTCTCCGTGCGCGCGACGGCCGACGGCTCCCCCGCCGCCGAGCTGGTGGACTCCGTGCAGGGCCTCAACGGTCTCGCCGCGGCCGTGGCGGAGGTGCCGCCGGGCCGCGACACGCAGATCCAGCTGGCGTTCGCGGTGTCCGAGCTCCCCGCGCGGATGCAGCTGACCATCCAGCCCGGCGGACAGGGCCAGGACGCGCCCACGGTCTTCGCGGGCCAGGCCTAGTCTTTCGGCATGACCAGTCGTCTCGAACCTGGCGACACCGCGCCCGCCTTCACGCTGCCCGACAGCGAGGGCAAGCCGGTGTCCCTGTCCGACTACCTCGGCAAGTCCGTGGTCGTGTACTTCTACCCGGCCGCGAGCACGCCGGGCTGCACGAAGCAGGCCTGCGACTTCCGCGACAACCTAGGCGCCCTGGCCGGCTCCGGCTACGAGGTCGTCGGCATCTCGCCGGACAAGCAGGAGAAGCTCGCCAAGTTCCGCGACACCGAGGGCCTGAACTTCCCGCTGCTCGGAGACCCGGACAAGAAGGTCCTCGTCGAGTGGGGCGCGTTCGGCGAGAAGCAGAACTACGGCAAGACCGTCCAGGGCGTCATCCGCTCGACGTTCCTCGTGGGCCCCGACGGCAAGATCGTCAAAGCCCTGTACAACGTCCGCGCCACCGGCCACGTCGCCAAGCTCCTGCGCGAACTCCCCGGGTGACGCTCCAGCGCGATTTTTAGCGTGAAAACGGGCCGCCGCCGCACAAGGTGTGGCGGCGACCCCTTCTTCGGGTATCGTCGAGGCAGGGCGTGCACAATGCCGCCCCTTGTTCCGGTGAGGGTGATACACCGTGTGTCGCTTGACGGCACCTCGCGGCCCCGACATCCCGTCTGATTTCGTCCTGCGCGTCCACTTCCCCACGCGAGGCGGCTGACCAGGGCGTTCCGCCCCGTCAACCGTTCATCCTCAAACACGCATGCGCAACGCTGCGTGCATTTCGTGCTGGGAAAATTCAATGCTGAAGTGGATTCTGCTGACCGTCGCCGTGGGCGCGGAAGTGTTCGCGACCCTTTGTCTCAAGTACTCCGAGGGCTTCACGAAACCGTGGCCCGTCGCCGGGCTCGCCGTCGGTTTCCTCACCGCTCTGTACCTGGAGTCGCAGGTGATCAGAATGGGCCTGCCGGTCGCGATCACCTACGCGATCTGGGCGGGCGCCGGGATCGCGCTGGTCGCCCTGTCGAGCCGCGTCCTGTTCGCCGACCCGCTGAACCTGGCGATGCTGACGGGCATGGCCCTGATCGCGGCCGGCGTGTGCGTGGTGTCGGTCGCGTCCCACGCACACGCGGCAGCGTGATCTAGCCGAGTTTGCGCAGGTACGGGACCAGCAGCTTCAGGGCGCGGCCGCGGTGCGACTCCGCGTCCTTCTCCTCGGCGGTCATCTCCGCCGAGGTGATCTCGTAGCCCTCGGGCACGAAGATCGGGTCGTAGCCGAAGCCGTTGGTCCCCCGCCGCTCCCGCAGCAACGTGCCGCGCCACTCCCCGCGAACGACGACCTCTTCGCCACCGGGCACGACCATCGCCACAACCGACACGAACGCCGCGCCACGGCGCTCGTCCGGCACGTCGCCGAGCTGTCCCAGCAACAGGTCCAGGTTGGCGTCGTCGTCACCGTGCCGACCGGACCACCGGGCGGACAGAACACCCGGCATGCCGTTCAGCTCGTCCACGGCGAGCCCGGAGTCGTCGGCGACCGACACCAGTCCGGTGGCGGCAGCGGCGTCACGGGCCTTGGCCAGCGCGTTGCCCTCGAAATCGGGAGCCGTCTCCGGCGCCTCGGGAAACTCGGGCACGTCCGAGAGCGACAGCACCTCGACACCCGTCAGCTTCTCGGCCACGACGATCCGCTGCAGCTCCCGGAGCTTCTTCGCGTTGCGGGAGGCCAGCAGGACCTTCATCGCCTGCCACCGGCCTTGGGCTCCGGCAGCACGCCGGGGTACGGCTCGGCCAGCGCACGGGCCTGGATGCGGTTCAGCTCGGCGCATCCCTGCATCGCCACGTCCAGCATCCGGTCCAGAGTGGACCGGGCGAAGGTGGCGCCCTCACCGGTGCCCTGCACCTCGATCAGGGTGCCGGCGTCGGTGGCGACGACGTTCATGTCGACCTCGGCCCGCGAGTCCTCCTCGTACGGCAGGTCCAGCCGGACCCGGCCGTCCACGACACCCACCGACACCGCGGACACGGCGCAGGACAGCGGCGACGGGTCGGCCAGCCGGCCGGCCGCGCCCAGGTAGGTGACCGCGTCGGCGAGGGCGACGTACGCGCCGGTGATCGCCGCGGTGCGGGTGCCGCCGTCGGCCTGGATCACGTCGCAGTCGATGACGATGGTGTTCTCGCCCAGTGCGGCCAGGTCGATGCAGGCGCGCAACGACCGTCCGATCAGGCGCGAGATCTCGTGCGTGCGCCCGCCGATGCGGCCCTTCACCGACTCGCGGTCGCTGCGGGAGTGCGTCGCCGACGGCAGCATCGCGTACTCGGCGGTCACCCAGCCGAGACCCGAGCCCTGACGCCAGCGGGGAACGCCTTCGGTGACACTCGCGGCGCAGAGCACGCGGGTGTTCCCGAACTCGATCAGGACCGAGCCGGCGGGCCAGGTCTGGTATCCACGCGTGATTCGGATGTCACGCAACACGTCGTCGTATCGGCCATCGCTTCGCACCACGGGGCCTACCCTAATGAACCCTGCGGGGCGCCATGGCGTAGGGAGAGGCATGCTGACGATCGACGGTATTCCGCTCCACCCGTTGCTGGTGCACGCGGTGGTCGTGCTGCTGCCCCTCGCGGCGCTCAGCGCGATCGCGATCGCGCTGGTCCCGCGCTGGCGGCACAAGTACGCGTGGCCCGTTCTCGGGGTCACGCTGGCCGGTGTCGCCGCTGTTCCCATGGCCAAGCAGGCAGGTGAGGACTTCCAGGCCGCGCTCGAGCGCAACGGCGTGCAGAACCCCGCCATCCAGACCCACGCCGACCTCGGCACGACGCTGCTGCCCGTCGCGCTCGGGTTCGGGGTCGCGGTGATCGCGCTGCTGCTCGCGGGCAGGCTCGCGGATCGGGAACGCCAGGCGGAGGCACCCACCACGAAGACGTGGCGGGTGGTCTCAGTCGTGGTGTCCGTGCTGGTGGTGCTGCTCGCGATCGGGACGACGGTGCAGACCGTGCGCGCCGGTCACAGCGGCTCCGAGGCCGTCTGGAGCGGTGTGGGGAGCTGAAGCGGTGCCGTCGCCGACTGCTTCAACGTCCGCGTGACCGTGCAGAACTGCTCCACGGCACGCCGGACGACGGTCTCGAGCGCCTCCGGGTCGTCCACGCCGGACAGGTCGTACGAGAGCGTCACCGGGATGGAGATCACCTCGTTGCCGCTCTCGGACTGGACGGCGTCCGCGACCGCGGAGAGCTCGTCCGTGCCGGTGCGGCGCAGGACCAGCGTCTCGGACGTCACCAGCGCGCAGCCCGCGGCGGCCGCCACCAGCAGCTCGACCGGGCTGAACGAGCCCTCCTGGCCCTTGCGGCCGATGTGCACCGAGGCGCCTCTGTCGTTCGTCGCGACGAACTCGTGCTCGCCGACGCGCTCCACGTTGATCATGCCTGCTCCCCCACCTCGTACCGGCCGCCCTCTACGACCAGCTCACACGGTCCGCCGAAGGCCGACTTGGCCTCCTTCAGCACGTCCTCACGCGACGTCCACGGCGGTACGTGCGTGATCAGCAGCCTTCCGACGCCCGCGCGCGCCGCCAGCTCGCCCGCCTGCCGTCCCGACAGGTGCAGGTCCGGCTGGCGTTCCGGGGCGTGCGTCCAGCTCGCCTCGCTCAGCAGCACGTCCACGCCCGACGACAGGGTGTCCAGCGCCTCGCACGGTCCGCTGTCGCCGGTGTAGGCCAGGGACACGCCGCCGCAGGAGATGCGGAACCCGTAAGCCTCGCAGGGATGTGCCACCAGAGCGGACTCCACAGTGAACGGTCCGATGTGGACAGTGGAGCCCAGCGCGTGGAACGCGAAGACGTCGCTGAAGTCCAACGACGACCGTTCGGCGGCATCGGGCGCATAGGCGGCGACGAACCGCGAGGGCGCCTCGGCGGGCGCGTGGACCGGCAGCAGTCCGCCGGGCGGCGACGGGTGGTACTTCCGCGCCACGTAGAGCGAGGACACGTCGATGCAGTGGTCGGGGTGCAGGTGCGAGAGCACCATGGCGTCCATCGAGAACAGCGGGCGTTCCTCCTGGAACCGCGACAGCACTCCGTTGCCGAACTCCAGCGCCAGCGTGAACCCGTCGGCCTCCAGGAGGTACCCCGACGCCGCCGCGCCGGGTCCGGGGATGCTGCCGGAGCAGCCGAGCACGGTCAGCAGCACGTCAGCCCCACTGTTCGAAGGTCGGCAGGAACCGGGCGGCGAGCTTCGCGAACCGCTCCGGCGGACCGGTGCACGTCACGCGGTGCACGGGCGGGGCGGAGGAGAACTCGTCCCGCTCGGTCAGCAGCCGCACGACGTCCTTGACCGTCTCCTCGGCGCTCGACACCAGCGTCACGCGCTCGCCCATGACGATCTGGATCACGCCCGTCAGCAGGGGGTAGTGCGTGCAGCCGAGCACGACCGTGTCGACGTCGGCGCGCTGCAACGGCTCCAGGTAGGCCTGGGCCAGACCGAGCACCTGCCGTCCCGACGTGATGCCGCGCTCGACGAAGTCGACGAACCTCGGGCACGCCGCCGCCGTCACCGTCACGTCGCGCGCGGCCTGGAACGAGTCCTGGTAGGCGTGCGAGTTGATCGTGCCGACCGTGGCGATCACGCCGATGCGTCCGCTTCGCGTCGTCATCACCGCACGGCGCACCGCCGGGAGGATCACCTCGACCACCGGCACGTCGTAGCGCTCACGGGCGTCGCGGAAGCAGGCGGCGGACGCGGTGTTGCAGGCGATGACGAGCATCTTCGCGCCCTCGTCGACCAGCCGGTCGCAGATCTCCAGCGCGTGCTCGCGGGCCTGCGCGATCGGCAGCGGCCCGTACGGACCGTTGGCCGTGTCGCCGATGTAGTGGATCGACTCGCCCGGCAACTGGTCCATGATCGCGCGGGCGACCGTGAGGCCTCCGACGCCCGAGTCCATGATCCCGATCGTCACGCGGAGAATGTAGCCGGTGCACTGCTCCTGCGGTTGTCGCGAGAAACACCCCAGGCGGCGATGACTCCACCGATTGCGCCGAACAGGTGGCCCTCCCACGACACGCCCGGCTGTCCCGGCAGGACACCCCACAAGGCCGCGCCGTACAACGCGAACACGCCGACGGCGATGACGAGCTGAAGCCACGACCGCGCGAAGAGCCCGCGCACGAGCAGGAACGCGAGGAACCCGAACACCAGCCCGGACGCGCCGATGTGGCTGCCGGGGCTGCCGAACACCCACACACCCAGCGCGGAGGCCAGCCAGACAACCGCGGTGACCTGGAAGAACTGCTTCAGCCCGCCCGAGCTCGCGAGGAAACCGAGCAGCAGCAACGGAACCGCGTTGCCGGTGAGGTGGCTCCAGTCGCCGTGGATCAACGGCATCCACAGCACGTTGTCCCACTCGCCGAAGTCGCGCGGCCGCACGCCGTCGTCCTCCAGCGAGCCGCCGGTCGTCACGTCGAAGACCTCGACGGCGTAGAGGAAGCCGACGAACCCGGCCACGACGAGCAGCGACAGCACGGGGTGCGGCGGGATGACCCGTTTCGCGAGGGCGGCGGTGCGGTCCACCTCTCCAGAGTACGTGCACATAAGGTGATCGGGTGTCGATTGAGGTAGCGGTACGTGCATCGGCCCAGCTCGGCGAGGGCCCGACGTGGGACCACAGCAGTTCCACGTTGCTGTGGGTGGACATCCTCGCCTCCGAGGTGCACCGCTACGCACCGGCGCGCGACGACGACGCAGTGCTCGTGGTGCCCCAGCACGTGGGCGCAGCCAAGCCGCGCGCGCACGGCGGCATCGTCTGCAACCTGCGCGACGGCATCGCACTGATCGACCGCGACGGCGAGAAGAGCTGGCTCGTCTACTGGGCGCGCGAGGGCGTGCGCGGCAACGACGCGGGCATCGACCCTTCAGGACGGTTGTGGGCAGGCACCATGCGCTACGACCAGGCCGCCGACGAGGGCTGGCTGGCGCGGGTCACCGGCGAGGGCGCCGCGAAGGTGGTGCTGGACAGGGTGAACACGAGCAACGGCGTCGGCTGGAGCCCCGACGCGAAGCTCATGTACTTCATCGACACCCCGACCCGCCGCATCGACGTCCTCGACTTCGACAACTCCGACGGCACGGTCGCGAACCGCCGCCCGTTCGCCCACGTCGGCAACACCGACGGCTGGCCGGACGGGCTGTGCGTCGACGCCGACGGGTGCGTGTGGGTCGCGCTGTGGGGCGGCCACGCCGTGCGCCGCTACACGCCGGCCGGTGAGCTGGACCGCGAGATCACGCTGCCCGTCGACAACCCGACCGCGTGCTGCTTCGGCGGGGACGACTTCACGGACCTCTACGTCACTTCCGCGCGGGCCGGGCTGTCCGACCAGGCGTTGGTGGACCGGCAGCTGAACGGGTCGGTGCTGGTGCTGCCCGGCTTGGGCGTGGGGCTGCCGGGCGTCGCCTTCGCGGGGTGAGGCCGGGGCGAAGTTCCTCGGCGCGGTTCTGATCAGTGAGGCCACCAGGTCGGGATTCGGCTCCCTGCCCGGTTCGGGCGCGGAGCTGCCTGGTGCAGGTGCGGTGCGGCGTGAGTGCGGTGCGGCCTGGGTGCGACCCGGCCTGGCGCGAGATCGCCGCTATCCAGGACCGGACCAGACCTATCTCGTACCTGACGTCGCTGTTCGAACCCGACATCGGCGAAAGGACCGAGATGCCCGAGCAGAACACCGCCGCGCCGCAGGGCTACACCACCGTTGCGCCCTGTTCGTCGCCGACGCGGACGAGGCGTTCTCGCAAGCCGTCGCAGCCGGCGGCCGTGTCGTCACCCCTCTGGCGGACAACGCGTTCGGACAGCGCGGAGGGCGTGTCAAGGACCCCTTCGGCAACATCTGGTGGGTGGTCAGCTGCGTTGAGGACGTCTCCGAGGACGAGATGTGGAAGCGGCTGCAGGACCCGTACACGCCGAGAACATGCGTGTGGCCCAGGCGACGCTTGACGCCGAGCTCAGCGGCCGGCGCCATGGACGCAGCAGCGCGCCCGTCAAGACCACCGGCGGCCGACGACTATCGGCAGACCGCGGTAGCCGCCGGGCGGGGCACGCGGCCGAGCCGCTGCCCGGCCCAGGCGGCCCCGGCCGGCGGACCGCCGGGATCGACGGCCACGCCCTCCCCCTGACAAGCTCACCAGGCCGCAGCAGCGCCCCGGCAGGAGCGCCGGGCTAAGCCCAGAGGTGGCCGTCGAGCCTGGCCGCCGCCTCGTCCAACGTCCCCGCGTAGGCGCCGGTGGACAGGTACTTCCACCCCGCGTCCGCCACGATGAACACGATGTCCGCGGCCTTGCCCGCCACCTCGGCCTTCTGCGCCACGGCCAGCGCGGCGTGCAGGATCGCGCCCGTCGAGATGCCCGCGAAGATGCCCTCGGTCTCCAGCAGCTGACGGGTGCGGCGCAGCGCGTCGTACGACCCGACCGAGTACCGGCCGGTCAGCACCGACTCGTCGTACAGCTCCGGCACGAAGCCCTCGTCGAGGTTGCGCAGGCCGTAGACCAGCTCGCCGTACCGGGGTTCGGCGGCGATGATCTGCACGTCCGGCTTGGCCTCGCGCAGGAACCTGCCGACGCCCACCAGCGTGCCCGTCGTGCCCAGGCCCGCCACGAAGTGCGTGATCGTCGGCAGGTCGGCGAGGATCTCCGGGCCGGTGCCGCGGAAGTGCGCCTCCGCGTTCGCCGGGTTCCCGTACTGGTAGAGCATCACCCAGTCCGGGTTCTGCTTCGCGATCTCCTTCGCCGTGGCCACGGCCTGGTTCGACCCGCCCGCGGCGGGCGAGAACACGATGCGCGCGCCGTAGGCCTGCAGCAGCTGCTTGCGTTCGGTCGAGGTGTTCTCCGGCATCACGCACACCAGGCCGTAGCCCTTGAGCTTCGCGGCCATGGCGAGCGAGATGCCGGTGTTGCCGGACGTCGGCTCCAGGATCGTCGCGCCGGGACGCAGCACGCCGTCCCGCTCCGCCGCCTCGATCATGGCCAGCGCCGGCCGGTCCTTGATCGAGCCGGTCGGGTTGCGGTCCTCGAGCTTCGCCCAGATGCGCACGTTCTCGGACGGCGCCAGGCGCGGCAGGCCCACCATCGGCGTTCCGCCGAGCGCGTCCAGGAGCGAGTCGTAGCGGGTCACGGCGGGATCAGCCGCCCGCGACGGCCGGGAGGATGGTGACGTTGTCGCCGTCCTTCACCGGGGCGGTCAGGCCACCGGCGAAGCGCACGTCCTCGTCGTTGACGTAGACGTTGACGAAGCGGTGCAGCGCGCCTTCCTTGACCAGGCGGGCCTTGAGGCCGCCGTGGTTGTTCTCCAGGTCGTCGATGACCTCGGCGAGCGTCGCGCCGGTGGCGGACACCGACTTCTCGCCCCCGGTGTGGGTGCGCAGGATGGTCGGGATCGACACGGTGACGGCCATGATGGTTCTACCTCCGCAGAAACGTAACTCAGGATTCGATGATCTTGACCGGTTCCTCGGTCACGACACCGTCGACGATGCGGTACGACCGCAGCTCGTGCTCGATCGGGTCACGCGTCGAGACCAGCACGTAGTGGGCCTCCGGCTCGCCCGCGAACGAGATGTCGGTGCGGGACGGGTACGCCTCCGTCGCGGTGTGCGAGTGGTAGATGACCACCGGCACCTCGTCGTTCGCGTCCATCTCGCGCCACACCTTGAGCTGCTCGGCGGCGTCGAACCGGTAGAACGTGGGCGACCGCTCCGCGTTCTCCATTTCGATGAACCGCTCGGGACGGTCGGACCCGTACGGCCCGGCGATCACCCCGCACGCCTCGTCGGGATGGTCGCGGCGCGCGTGGGCCACCATCGCGTCCACCAGGTCACGGCGAATCACCAGCACGCGCTCAATCCTACGGGCTGGCAGGAGTTGTCTCGGTATGCGAGATACCACGTACTCGGCGACCCGGTGCGCAGGCGGATCCTGGACTGCTCGCCGGTGGTGAGCGGGCGTCCGGGGACGTCGGCGCGGCGGTCCAGGCCGAGTTCGGGATCACCCGGCACGGCGGTCTCGCCGCACCTGAGGGTGTCGCGCTCGACCTGGTTCCTGCCGATCACAGAAGACCTGCGGGTCGGCGGCTTCTACCAGGTCGAGCGCAACATCGACAACTTCAAGGCGTTCATCGACGCCTGCTGAGCACCACCACGAGGTAGAGGGCCAGCAACGCCACGCCGCGCCGCCGCTGCGCCTGGTCGAGGCCGCGCCACGCGGCCAGCTCCGCCCAGGTCGCGAACGGGGTGGCGGCGACGCCGAGCTTCATCAGCACCTTCCCCAGCCCCGGTGGCACGAGGAACGACGCGATGAACAACCCGGCGGGCGCGACCACCGCCACTTCCCTGCCGGGGACCTCACGCCGGGACACACCGGGTGGGACGAGCTCGGACACGACACCTGCTGCCTGATCGATGACATCCGCCATGACCGGGGGCTACCCACTCAGAGGTCGCGGAAAGCAACCACGCCGTTCAACGTCGTCGCCTCGCGCGCACCGGACACCACGGCCTCGGCGAACACGTCGGCCGCGGCGGCGCACAGCGCGTCCAACGCGAACGCACGCGGCTCCGCCAGCGGCACGGCACCAGTGGCCAGCGCGAACACTGTGTCGCCGTCGAACATCGAATGCGCCGGCCGCACCGCGCGGGCCAGGCCGTCCTGCGCGGCCATCGCGAGCCGCTGACACTCCGCTTTGGACAGCTCCGCGTCCACCGCGACCACGCCGATCGTGGTGTTGAGGCCCTCGGGCTTGCGTTCGGGCAACGCGACGGCGGTCGTCCCCAACGAGGGCAGCCACGGCAGGCCGGACGCGCGGTCGACGACCTCGCCGGCGGCGTTCACCACGGCCAACGCTCCGACCTGGTGCGCTCCGACGGTTGCCGAGGCGACGCCGACGCCGCCCTTGAGCGATCCGACCCGCGCACCGGCACCCGCGCCGACGCAGCCCAGGTCGAAGTCGGCGGAGGCCGCCTCGCAGGCCGCGTGGCCGAACGACGCGTCCGGCCGGTTGCCCCAGTCCGACATGGGCAGGTCGAAGATCACGGCACCCGGCACGATCGGCACGACGTGGTGCGGCTCAGCACCCACCTGGAAGCCGATCGAACGTTCCGACAGCCAGCGCATGACGCCGTCGGCCGCCGCGAGCCCGTACGCCGAGCCACCGCTCAAACAGATCGCGTGCACCTGCTGGACCAGGTTCGCCGGGTCCAGCAGGTCGGTCTCGCGGGTGCCGGGAGCGCCGCCGCGTCCGTCGACGGCACCCACGGCTCCGGAGGGCACGAGCACCACGGTCGTGCCCGTGGCCCAGCCCGGTTCGACGCGGTGGTGGTGACCGACGAGAACGCCGGGGATCACGGCATCATCGCCTCGACCAGGGTGTCCTGCACCCACGTCAGCCAGTGGTAGACGCCGAGGTGCGGCGAGCGCGGGTCCTCCGGCGGCAGCTCGTCCGGCATGTCCTCGGTCACGTCCAGCGCGGTCCCCAGTGCCAGGCGCACGTCGTTCAACGACGAGAGCCACGCCTCGGCCTCGCCGATCGTCAGCCGGATCTCGCCACCGTCGGGTGAGCAGGTCTGCAGCACCGTCTCTGCCGCGCCGGTCTTGTGGTCCAGGAGCTCGGGCTCGTGCAGGGAGCGCAACGCCCCGGCGGAGTTCACCTCGTCCGGGTCGGGCGCGTCGTCGTCCAGCCGGTGGAAGTCCGGGAGCAGCCGGCCGAGGATCGGGTCGTCGGGAGCCTCCGACGAGCCGGTTCTGATGCCGGTCAGCTCGGCGAGCTCGTCCTGCGGGGTCTCCTCGGCGCGGGCCAGCAGCATGTCCTGGATCTGGCTGACCAGACCGCGCACGACCGCGGCCTCCTGCTGGTCGAGCCGCCCGATGACGACGTCACCGTCGCGGATCCAGCGCTTCACGAGGCCCGCTGCATGGTCGCCCAGAGCCCTGCCGCGTGGAGCTTCGCCACGTCGGCCTCCACCTTGTCCTTGGTGCCCGATGTCACGATCGCCTTGCCCTTGTGGTGCACGTCGAGCATCAGCTTGGTCGCCTTGTCCCTGCTGAAGCCGAACAACTTCTGGAACACGTAGGTCACGTACGACATGAGGTTGACCGGGTCGTTCCAGACCACGGTCTGCCAAGGCCGGTCCTCCGCGGCGATCTCCTCGCCGACGGCCTCTGGCTGCGTCCGTTCCTGTTCGACGGGCGTGGTCATACCGCCAATGGTGTCATGTTCGCCGCAGTGGCGGAGACCGCATGCGGCTAAACCGGATGCGACCTTAGGGTTGGCGACCATGGACTCGACGGCGTTGCTGACCGACCACTACGAGCTCACCATGCTCGCGGCCGCGCTGCGTGACGGTGCTGGTGACCGTCCGTGCGTGTTCGAGGTCTTCGCCCGCAGACTGCCCGACGGGCGCCGCTACGGCGTCGTCGCGGGCGTGAACAGGCTGCTCGAAGCGATTGGGAACTTCCGCTTCGGCGAGGAGGAGATCGACCAGCTGCGCCGCAACGCCGTGGTCGACGATTCGACTTTGGAATGGCTCGCGAACTACCGGTTCTCCGGTGAGATCGACGGCTACCCGGAGGGCGAGCTCTACTTCCCCGGATCCCCGGTGCTGACGGTCAGGGCGTCGTTCGCGGAGGGGGTCGTGCTGGAGACGCTCGTGCTCTCGATCCTCAACCACGACAGCGCGATCGCGTCCGCCGCCGCTCGCATGGTGACCGCCGCCAACGGCCGTCACATGATCGAGATGGGCTCCCGGCGCACGCACGAGGAAGCCGCCGTGGCGTGCGCCCGCGCGGCGTACCTGGCGGGCTTCAACGCGACCTCCAACCTCGAGGCGGGCCGCCGCCACGGCATCCCGACGGCCGGCACGTGCGCGCACGCGTTCACGTTGCTGCACGACACCGAGGAAGAAGCGTTCCGCAGCCAGGTCGAGGCGCTGGGAGTCGGCACGACGTTGCTGGTCGACACCTACGACATCACCGAGGGCATCAAGACGGCCGTCGCCGTCGCGGGCCCCGAGCTGGGCGCGATCCGGATCGACTCGGGTGATCTCGGCATCATGGCCAGGCAGGCGCGCGACCAGCTCGACTCGCTGGGAGCCCGCAACACCCGCATCGTCGTGTCCAGCGACCTCGACGAGTACGCGATCGCCGCCCTGCGCGCCGAGCCCGTGGACGCCTACGGCGTCGGCACGTCCGTCGTGACCGGCTCCGGCGCGCCGACCGCGGGCATGGTCTACAAGCTGGTCGAGGTCGACGGCAGGCACGTCGAGAAGCGCAGCACGTCCAAGCAGTCGCGCGGCGGCTGGAAGAAGGCGTTGCGGCGGCACAAGGACACCGGCACGGCGCTGGAGGAGGTCGTGTTCCAGGCGTCGGCCGAACCGGAGCTCGGTGAACATGACAGGCTCGTGCAGATCCCGCTGATGCGAGGCGGGCAGGTCGCCGACGAGGTCCCCACGCTGGAGCAGAACCGCGAACGCCTGCGCGCGGCACTGGTGAGCGTGCCGTGGGAAGGCCTCAAGCTCTCGCGCGGCGAGCCCGCGATTCCGACGATGTACCTGGAAGGCTGACATGACGAAGGCGCTGATCGTCGTGGACGTGCAGAACGACTTCTGCGAGGGCGGCTCACTGGCCGTCGCCGGGGGTGCCGCCGTCGCGGCGGCCATCTCGCGGCACATCGCCGCGTCGGCGTACGACCACGTCGTGGCGACGCGGGACTACCACGTCGACCCGGGCGACCACTTCTCGCTGACGCCGGACTTCATCGACTCCTGGCCGGTGCACTGCGTGGCGGGCTCGCCCGGCGCGTCGTTCCACCCCGAGCTCGACGTGTCCGGGATCGAGCAGGTCTTCTCGAAGGGCCGGTTCGCCGCCGCCTACTCGGGTTTCGAGGCGGAGAACGACCTCGCGGGGTGGCTGACGGCCAAGGGTGTGACCGAGGTGGACGTCGTGGGCATCGCGACCGACCACTGCGTGCGCGCCACGGCGCTGGACGCGCACCGGAACGGGTTCCGCACGAGGGTGCTCGTCGACCTCACGGCGGCAGTCGCCCCGACGACCCGCGACGCCGCCGTCGAAGAGCTGCTCGCCGCGGGTGTCGTCGTCGCCTGAGGCCGTTCCCTACGGCGTCGGCGAGCAGGCCGTGCTGCCGACGGTGATGCTGCCCGTGTAGCCGGACGACGGTTCGAACGTGATCCTCAGCAGGGTCATGGCGAGGCCGCCGTCGTTCGGCTCCGGGAACACCGTGTCGGTGAACTTGGCCCTGGCCAGCACGGTTCCGCTGGCCGCCTTGATCTCGTGCACGTAGCCGGCCGGGATCTCCTGCGGCAGCCCCGTCCAGCCCGCCATGCCCTTGAGCTCCCAGTCCGCCCGCGTGCCCTTGTCGTCGGCGTCGCAGGTGACCGTCCACTCGGCGATCTTGAGACGGGGCCCCTTCTGAGCGGTGAGCGCGGACAGCTCGAAGCCGGTGCCCCTGGCGGAGGACTTCGTCCTCGTCAGGAACTCGTCCGGGTTCACGACCTCGGTCGTGCACGTCGACGACGTCTCACCGATCTTGAGCCCGGTCCTGCTCACGGCAGGGCTGGAGCCGGTGACGGTGCCCGCCGCGTCCGGGTTGACGGTGCACACCGCGAGCGGCTCGACCTTGAAGGTCTGGGTGCCCTTCGCGAAGTCCGCGGAGCCCGCGGAGGCGGTGCCGGGCGAGTTGGCCGCGAGCGCGGGGGCCGCGGTCGCGAACGTCAGCGCGACCGCGGCGCCTGCGATCAAACTCTTGCGCACTGGTGCCCCTGTTGCTCGAATTCCCACCTTCCGATAATGGTTGTGCGGAATGGCGCCGTTGACGACTCGGCGGCCATGTCACCCGTTCGAGAAATCGCGATTACCCGAACGAGTGACATTCACCAGACTCCCGAGAGCGTGGCGAACGGCTCCCGGCGCGGCAGAGCGGTCGGCAGGCCCGCCAGCCTCTCCAGCGCGGAGCAGACCCGGACGGCGGCACGCCCGTCGCCGAACGGGTTGCGCCCCAGCGGCAGCCGCAACCGGGAGCCGAGCACCCATCCCGCCTCGGCGAGGACGCGGGTGGTGTCGGTGCCGACGAGCCAGGCGCACCCGGCATCGACGGCGAGCATGCGTTCGGTGGTCTCCCGCAGCACCAGCACCGGCACGCCGAACGTCGGCGCCTCCTCCTGGAGGCCGCCGGAGTCGGTCAGCACCAGGGCCGCGCGCCGCAGCACGCGCACCAGGTCCGGGTAGTCCAGCGGGTCGGTGATGACCACGCGCTCGTGACCGCCCAGCGACGACACGACCTGTTCCCGCACACCGGGGTTCGAGTGCGCCGGGACGAGGACGTGCAGGTCGGGGTGGCGGTCGACGATGGCGCGCACGGCGTCGAGCACGCGCATGAGCGGGCGGCCCCACGACTCGCGGCGGTGCACGGTGAGGAGCATGAGCCGGCCGCCGGTGGCGTCCAGGGTGCGCTCCAGGGCCACGACGTCCGGGCTGGACGCGGGCGCGTCGGCGGACGCGACGCGCTGCACGGCGTCCACGACGGTGTTGCCGGTGACGACGATGTGGCTGTCGGGCAGGTGTTCGTCGTTCAGGGCGTTGGCGGCGTCGTCCGTCGGCGCGAGGTGCAGCGAGGTGATGCGGGAGATCATCTGCCGGTTCCCCTCCTCGGGGAACGGGCCGTACAGGTCACCGGTCCGCAGACCGGCTTCGAGGTGGGCCACGGGGATCCCGCGCCAGTACGAGGCGAGCGCCGCGGCCAGGGTCGTCGTGGTGTCGCCCTGCACGAGCGTGACCGCGGGGTCGCGGTCGGCCAGCACGGCGTCGAACGCGGGCAGCAGCCGGGAGGCCAGCTCGGCCTGCGTGCCGGTGTCGCGGGGCACGTCCAGCACCAGGTCCGGCACCAGGTCGAAGGCGGCCAGCGCCTGCTCGACCATGCCGGAGTGCTGTCCGCTGTGGACGATCGTCGGGCGGAGGCCGGGGTGACCCCGCAACGCGATGGCGACCGGGGCGATCTTGACTGCTTCCGGCCTCGTGCCGGCCACCAGCAGAACCTCTTTGCTCACCGTGTGTCCTCTCCTTGCGCTACCGGGGAGGTCCGCCTGGGAGCGGGGGAGTTCCCAGGCGGACCGTGTCAGCCGGCTCGATTCGGCCTGGTCTTGACGGCGACCGCGCGGCGCCGCCTCCGCGTCGAGTGCACGAGGAACGCACCCGCGACGAGGAGCACGACTCCCGCTGCGACCCACCACGTCACGTCGGCGCCGGTGACCGCGAGGGCACCCACGCCCGTGCCGACACCCACGCCGGTACCGGGGATCTTGTACATCCGCCGCCCTCCTCGATCAGGCCGTGGCGAGCGACGCGCGGCGGCGCAGCGCCACGAACGCGACCGGGGCGGCGACGACACCGAGCAGGCCGAGGCCGATCCACAGGCCAGCGCCCGACGCCATCGGGACCGGCAGGGCGGCGGGACCGCAGGTGGCGGACGAGATGATCACGTCGCCGGTGCCGATGGAGCCGAGCACGCCCTGCGGCAGCCGGATGTGGATCGCGTTGACCGTGAGGCTGCCGTCGTTGTTCTCGACCTGCTCGTTGAAGACGACCTCGGCGATCTCGATCCCGGCGAGCCGCACGTCGAGCTTCGTGTTCGGCGCCGGGTCCGCGTCCACCTGGCCGAGCTTGCCGAGGTTCACGCCCGCGAGCTCGGCCTTGCCGGCGAGCCCCTTCTGGGTCGCCGAGCACTCCGCCTCCACGAGCTCGGCGGAGATCTCGCCGGTGACCTTCGGGAGCAGGTCGACCCGGACGTCCGCGGTGCTCGCCCGCGAGTGCACGCCACCGGAGTTCTCGTCCCGCGTGGCGGAGGCGTTGATGACACCGGTCTTCAGGATCCCGGTGAGGTCGACGCCCACGAACGTGTTCTGCGTCTTCGGCCCGTTCGCGTCAGCGGCGGCGAACGGTTCCGCGGTGACCGCGGGGTTGCCGAGCAGAGTCACGTCGAGCTTCGCACCGTAGGCCGAGGCGTCCCCCGGAGCGGCCGAAGCAGGGGCGGCACCGGCGAGGAGCGCGGCGATCGCGATGACCCCAGCCAGTCCCGTCATTCGGACACGCATGAAACTCCTTCCCTTCATTCCTCCGGCCCCAGGGCGCGTTGATACCAATCTGGTTTCACGCTTTCCGGGGGCAATTACCGGCATCGGCTTTCTTTCGGGGGAACTGAGGGTTACTCCCCGTATCGGGCGATACGACCACTCGACTCGCCCAATCGGCGCCACTTATCGTGGGTTTTTTGATGAATTTCCGGTCACGGCGTCACCCGATCCGGGGGTGAGGGCTGACGTTCCGTCTACCGATGGAACGTCAAATAGCCCGTCTGGGCGCTCCCTGATCGGTGGAAAGGATTCCAGGGTGACGCTTGCCGTGCGCCGCACCGCATTCCCGAGCCGGGTGACGGTGGTCGTCCTGCTCGCCCTCGCCGCGGGCCTCGTCCTCGCCCACCGCCTGTACCGCACCGCGGAGATCTCGCTGTCCGGCGCGGTGCTCGGTGTCATCAGCTCCTACGGGGTGGCCGTGGTGCCCGAACGCCAGACCGTCTACTTCGGACTCGGCTCGGACACGCCGCTGGGACTGCGGATGACGCCGGAGTGCACCTCCGCGTTCCTGGTGCTGCCCCTGATCGTGGTGGGCGCGGTGATGATCGCGTTGCGCCCGCGCATCCAGTCGCGGGTGCTGTTCGCGCTGGGGATCGCGGCGCTGGCGGTCGTGGTGGTGAACCAGTTCCGCGTGCTCACGCTGGTGGGCCTGGTGCGGTGGCTGGGCGTCGACACCGGGTACTACTGGGGTCACACGCTGCTCGGCTCGATGGTGAGCGTGTTCGGTGGCGCGGCGGCGCTGGTCGCGTTCGTCTGGCTGGCCACCCGCCGGTGAGCCTCGACCTCGTCCTCGGGTTCACGCAGGCGCTCGCCCTGACGATGAGCGTCGCCTTCGTGACGTACGTGTTCTTCATCGTGGTGCCGTACCTGCGGCGCGAACCCGCCCCGGCCGGCGAGCCGGAGTCGTTGGAGTGGCACTTCTTCGTGCCGTGCCGCGACGAGGAGGCCGTCATCGGCGACACGATCCGGTACCTGCGCGGGACGTTCCCCATCGCGCACGTGTGGGTCATCGACGACGACTCCGACGACAAGACCGCCGGTGTGGTGCGGATGCTGAAGCGCAACGGTGGTGTTCGTGATCCGCAGATCCACCTCGTGCAACGCCAACGCCCGTACGCCCGCACCGGCAAGGGCAACGCGCTGAACGACGCCTACCGCATGCTCAAGCTGTGGATGGGCAGGCGCGCGGACACCGACCGCGCGATTGTCGTCGTGGTGGACGCGGACGGCAGGCCCGCCCCGAACTGCCTGGAGGTCTGCGCGGCGACCCACCTCTTCGGCAACCCGCGCATCGGCGCCGTGCAGGTGGACGTGCGGATGATCAACGCGGGCACGCGGCAGCCCGGCGTCTCGCGGTGGCGGCGCGCGTTCGGCGCCGGGCTCGTGCGGATGCAGGACCTGGAGTTCCGCACGGCCATCGCGGCGATCCAGATGTCGCGCGGCGCGACCGGCACGATCTCCATGGGCGGCAACGGCCAGTTCACGCGTCTGTCCGCTTTGGACTCCATCGCCGGGCCGACGGGGAGCCCGTGGCGCGGGTCGTTGCTGGAGGACTTCGAGCTCGGCGTGCACCTGCTGACCGCGGGCTGGCACACCGGGTTCTCGTTGGACACGCACGTGAACCAGGAGGCGCTGTACTCGTTGCGGAGGTTCCTCGCGCAACGGACCCGGTGGGGTCAGGGAACCATGCAGTGCATGCGTTATCTGCGGCGCATCTGGGACTCCGAGCACCTGACGACCCTCGGCGCCGCCGAGATGATGTACTACCTCGCGCAACCGTGGATGCAGTTGCTCGGCACGCTGATCTACCCGATCCCGATGGCCATGATGGCGTACCGGTTCGCGGTGTCGCCTTCCGAGGTGGTGGCGTGGTTCTTCGACGGCGCCTGGATCCTGTTCACCGTCTACGGCGCTTTCGGTCTGCTGCCGTTCGTCCTGTGGGGACCGGTGTACCGCGCGCGCTGCGTGCCCGTCGGGTTCTGGAAGTCCATCGCGTACGGGTTCGGTTACGCGTTGTACATCTACACCTTCTACATCACGTCGTGGCGCGCGCTGATCCGGTTGGTGCGCGGCGACAACGGCTGGACGAAGACGCGCCGCAACCAGGAACGGGTGGTGGGCGAGGTCGCCCTCGACGTATGACCCGAGTGTGTGTGACCGGTCACTTTGTAGACACCGGACAAAGACGTTCTCGAGTCCGCGTGGTTAACCTCGGTTCACTCGATTCCGCCTGGGAGGGACCGTGACTCTCGCACTCGCGCCTCGTCGCACCGTGCTCGCCGACTTCGTGCCGGGAGCACTGGTCCGCGACCTGACCCTGGTCGTCGCCGGCGCCGCCCTGACCGGACTGGCCGCGCAGGTGGCGCTGCCGATCCCCGGCAGCCCCGTTCCGCTGACCGGTCAGACGTTCGCGGCACTCCTGGTGGGCGCCGCTCTCGGCTGGCAGCGCGGCGCCACCTCGATGCTGCTGTACCTGATCGCCGGGGTCGCGGGCGTGCCGTGGTTCCAGGGCGGGTCGTCCGGCGTCCCGGTGTCGCTCGGCTACGTCGTCGGCTTCGTGTTCGCGGGCGCCCTGGTGGGCTACCTGGCCGGACGCGGTGGCGACCGCACGCCGTTGCGCGTGGTGGGCACGATGGCGCTGGGCAACCTGGCGATCTACTCCGTCGGCGTGCCGTGGCTGATGGCGATGACCGGGATGTCCTTCGCGAAGGCGCTGGCCGTCGGCGTGCTGCCGTTCCTCGTCGGTGACGCGCTGAAGATCGCGCTGGCCGCGGGCGTGCTGCCGGGAGCCTGGGCGCTGCTGCGCCGCCGGTAGCTTGGACCAGGTGATCACCCCTGGGGAGTACCTGGATCTTCTGGATGCGCGCCTGCCCGGTCTCGTGGCGGGCGCGCATCTTCATGGGTCGCGTGTGCTGGACGACGTCGTCGCGGACTCGGACCTGGACATCGTGGTAGAGGTTGCTTCTCCTGTCGAGCTGCCGCCGGTCGACGGGGCGGATGTCACGGTCGTGCTCGCCGGTTCGCTGGAGAAGCCGGTGTTCGACGTGACTCCGCTGGCCGGTGAGGTCACTCCCGTGCTGTGGCAGCAACTGCGGACCGTCGGTCAGACCGTGCGCGGTGCACGGCCCACCTGTCCCGGTACTGCCGCTGACGTCGAGGCGTACTGCCGCGCGAACCTCGTCAGCTACTGGAAGCCGGACTTCGACCACTTCCGCGAGGTGCTGCCCTCCCTGGACCTCCGAGCGACCATCCCGCGGGAGACGCTGCTGTGGGTGGGGCTCGGTCCTGCACGGTTGTGGCACACGATCAGGACCGGCGAGATCGTCAGCAAGTCGCGCGCCGGCGAACTGGCTGCCGCCCGCTGGCCCGACCTGCCGATCCTCGACCTGGTGTCATCCCGGCGAGGTGCGGAAGTGCCGCTGACCGTCGCCCACGCGAAGGCCTCCCTCGAGCTGTTCGACCGGATCATCACCGACGTAACGACGTGACCGTTCCGGCCGAGAAATCCGCGTGACGACGCATACCCCGGAAGAGCTGGGCTGTCTGGTCGGCGGCCCTGCCCGCGCCGCCGAGGTCGCCCTGGCGAGGCTGCTGGACGCCGGTCTGGTCCGGGTCTCCCGCGAAGGCGTGCTGAGCGCCGTCCACGTGCCCGGACGCGGTCCCGCAACACCCCTGGAAGCCCAGATCCTCTCCGGCCTGCGCACCGGGCGTTCGCTCCACGACGTCCTGCACGGCGCCCGCACCTCGGCCGAGGCGGAAGGCCTGCGCTCCCACCTGGCCGATCGGGGCCTGCTCCGGCGCCACCGCTCGTGGCGTCCGCGGTTGTACCCGTGGCTCATGCTGCTGGGCTTCGGCCTGATCGCGGTGGGCTTCCTCGACTGGCTGTGGCCGGAGGTGGTCCGCCCGCTGACCGAGGTCGTCGACAACACCGTGCCCGGCCTCCCGGACTGGATCCACTACGCGGCCGGGGTGGCGTTGCTCGTCTGGTCGACGGTGCTGTCCGCCCGCGATCCCGGCCGGCTGCGGACCAGGGCGGGCTACCTGGCGGTGAAGCGGGCCCAGCGGCGTGCGGGCCCGCAGGACCGGTTCGGCGCGGTGGCGGTGTGCGGGCTGCGCGGGAAGATCGGCGGGGTGGCGGTCGCCGGGATGTTCGGGCTGACGGCGGCCGCTGTCGCCACGCTGCCGGGGCGTGACGCGTCGTCCGGCAGCTCGTGCGGTGGTGGGTGTTCGTCGAGCTCGTGCGGCGGCGGTGACGGTGGTGGGGACGGCGGCGGCTGCGGTGGTGGGTGCGGCGGCGGAGGCGACTGAGCCCCGGCCCACTCCGCGACTCCCGGCGGGACTGTCGGACCTGCCGGGTACGGTCTTGTCCCGTGCCTGAAGTTCCCCCCACGCTGAGCCTCCTCGAAACCGCCGTCACCGCCGTCGGCGGTGCGGAGCGCCCTGGTCAGGTGGAGATGGCCGAGGCCGTCGACCACTCGATCCGCACGGGCGAGCACCTCGCGGTCCAGGCGGGAACGGGTACGGGCAAGTCGCTCGCCTACCTGGTGCCGTCGATCCGGCACGCGGTGGCCGAGGACGAGACCGTGGTGGTGTCGACGGCGACGATCGCGTTGCAACGGCAGCTGGTCGACCGCGACCTGCCGCGCCTGTCCAAGGCGCTCAAGAAGGAGCTCGGCCGGGAGCCCACGTTCGCGATCCTCAAGGGCCGGCGCAACTACCTGTGCATGCACCGCGTCCACAACGGCGCGCCCGAGGAGCCGGACGACGCCGCGCTGTTCGACCCGTTCGCCGCCTCGAAGCTGGGGCGCGAGGTCAAGCGGTTGCACGAGTGGTCGTCGGACACCGAGACCGGCGACCGCGACGAGCTGGTGCCCGGCGTCAGCGAGCAGGCGTGGCGGCAGGTCAGCGTCACGGCGCGGGAGTGCCTGGGCGTCAGCAAGTGCCCGGTCGGGTCCGACTGCTTCGCGGAACGGGCGCGCGCCGAGGCGGGCAAGGCCGACGTCGTGGTCACCAACCACGCGATGCTCGCCATCGACGCGCTGGAGGGCTACCAGGTCCTGCCCGACCACGACGTGGTGGTGATCGACGAGGCGCACGACCTGGTGGACAGGGTCACGTCGGTGGCCACGGAGGAGCTGAGCGGGGCGTCGGTCTCCATGGCCGCGCGCCGGTGCGGCAGGCTCATCGACCAGGACGTCGCCGACCGGCTGGCCGAGGCGGGCGACGGGCTCGCGATGATCCTCGAGGACATTCCGGCCGGCCGGCTCGACGCGCTCCCCCGCGCGCTGGCGGGAGCGCTCGCCGCCACCCGCGACGCCGCGCACGCCTGTGTGTCGGCGATGGGACCGGAGCGCAAGGAGGACCCGGAGGGGGCGACGGCGCGCAAGCTCGCGCTGGCTTTGCTGGAGGAGGTCCACGACTGCGCGGTGCGGATCCTCGAGGCGTTCGACGAGGAGCACGACGTCGTGTGGGTGTCGGGCGACTTCCAGCAGAAGGCGCCGTCCCTGCGGGTCGCGCCGCTCGGTGTGGGCGGGCTGCTCAGGGAACGGCTCTTCGCCAAGCGCACCACCGTTCTCACGTCGGCGACGCTCACTCTCGGCGGCGCCTTCGACGCCATGGCGCGCCAGTGGGGCCTGCCGCCGTCGGAGAAGGTCCGCAAGATCGAGGGCGCGGCCACCGACAAGGACATCGACGGTCCGAAGTGGACCGGCCTCGACGTCGGCTCGCCGTTCCAGCACTCGTCGAGCGGCATCCTCTACGTGGCGCGGCACCTGCCGCAGCCGGGCCGTGACGGCCTGCCGCCGGAGTACCTCGACGAGATCGAGGGCCTGGTGAACGCGGCGGGCGGCCGCGCGCTCGGCCTGTTCTCGTCGACCCGCGCGGCCAAGGCCGCCACGGAGGCGTTGCGCGACAAGATCGACTACCCGATCCTCTGCCAGGGCGACGACGCGACCGGCCTGCTGGTCAAGAAGTTCGCCGAGGACGAGCGCACGTGCCTGTTCGGCACGCTGTCGCTGTGGCAGGGCGTCGACGTGCCGGGTCCCAGCCTGCAGCTCGTGATCATGGACCGCATCCCGTTCCCGCGGCCGGACGACCCGCTGGCCTCCGCGCGGCAGAAGGCGATCAACACCCGTGGCGGCAACGGCTTCCTGACCGTCGCCGCCACGCACGCCGCCCTGCTGATGGCCCAGGGCGCCGGCAGGTTGCTGCGCTCGATGTCGGACAAGGGCGTGGTGGCCGTCCTCGACCCGCGCATCGCCACCGCTCGCTACGGCGGCTTCATCAGGGCCTCACTCCCCCCGTTCTGGACGACCTACGACCCCGAGGTGGTCCGCGGCGCCCTCAAGCGCCTGGACGAGGCCCAGACTCGATAGATCCAGTCGCGCTGATCCGCTCGACCAGCTCGTCGCGGTAGGCCTGGGCCTCCGCCAGTTCCGGCTCGGTCCCGTCGGTCTGCTTCAGCGCGCCTTCGAGGATCTTCAACGCCTGCCGCTCGTCGCCGCGCGCGTCGGCCTGCCGGGCGGCGTTCTCCAGGGCGCGGGCCAGCCTGGTCCGCGGCTCGGGTTCCTGAGCGGCCTTGTTGATCCGGATCCAGTTGCCGCCGGGGTCGACGACGGTGAACCCGGTGTACCGGTCGTTGCGCACCCTGGGCCGGGTCATGCGCGGGATGCCGGAGATGAGCACCTTCCCGTGCACGGCACGCATCCCCGCCGCGAACGCCTCGAACAGCGGGCCGGTGTCCTGCACGATGACCACGCACGAGCTGTGCGAGTGCTCCGGGACGTGACCGTCCATGCCGTAGAAGTGCAGGTTGATGCCCTCGCGCTGCATTGCGACGTAAGGGTTCGGCCGCGTCTGCCGATAGGTGAGCGAGAAGCCGAGCATCTCGTAGAACGACGCGATCTCGTCGATGGAAGTGCAGGGCAGGAGCGGGATTGTCAGTTCGTTCGCCACCGCCTGAAGCTAAGCCCGGTGCGGCGAGAACGACACGGAGCTATTTGCTCGTGCGAACAGCGTCAGCTGCGCAGCCCGAGCCGTTCGAGCAGCTCTTCGCGGAACTCCAGCGCCGACGCCCGCTCCTCCTCCGAAGCGTGCACCTCCCGCGCCAGCGCCCCTTCGAGGATCTTCAACGCCTGCCGCTCCGCCCCGTGCGACCCCGCCAGCGTCACCGCGTTGGTCAACGCCCGCGACAGGCCGTTGCGCGTGACCTCCCGCTCCCGCACGGACGGCACCACCCGGATCCAGTTGCCACCGGGATCGACGAACAGGAACCCGTCCCGCCGCGGCCGGGTCATCCGCGGGATCCCCGTGAGCAGCACCCGCCCGTACACCGCGCGCATCCCGGCGGCGAACGCCTCGTACAGCTCGCGCGGGTCCTCCGCCTGGATCAGGCACGAGCTGTACGACGACGCGGGGTCGTAGCCCGGTATGCCGAAGAAGTGGAGGTCGATCTCCTCGCGCCGCACCGAGAGGTACGCGTTCGGCCGGTACTGCCGATACGTGAGCGTGAACCCGAGCATCACGTAGAACTCGGCTACCTCGTCGATGGAGGCGCACGGTAACAGCGGGATCGTCACCTCGTTGGCCACGCGGCCACGCTAGACCCAGAGATCAGCCGTCGACCAGCAATCCGCGTAACGGTCCTTGCAACCTTCCGGCACGACGCGACACACCGGGCAGCGACGTCACGCGGGCCGGACGTTCCAGGGCCGGGCGCCACATCTTGTCCACGACCTCGTGCACGGGTCCGGAGACGTCACCCTCCAGGCCTTCCAGGTGCTCCGCCCACAGCTTCA
Source organism: Lentzea sp. (assembly GCF_035525475.1). Classification (GTDB taxonomy): domain Bacteria; phylum Actinomycetota; class Actinomycetes; order Mycobacteriales; family Pseudonocardiaceae; genus Lentzea. Next base: position 33,517 of record NZ_DATLEC010000089.1, read on the forward strand.
GCCGCGTCGCGCGCACGACCTCCGCGTCGTCGGTCACCACGTTGACCTCGGTGTCGTTGAACAGCGAGTGCTCGTTCAGGTTCGCCGAGCCGACGGACAGCCACTTGTCGTCCACAATGGACAGCTTGGCGTGCACGTAGACCGGTGCGTCACCGTGCGAGACGAGGGTCGCCGCGACGACCCGGCCGTCCGGGTCGGCGTCGAGCATGCGGCCGAGCTGGCCGCGCGTGGTGTCCGCGCCGTTGCTGGGCTTCTGCGGCAGGACCAGCACCATCCGGAACTCCGGTGACGGCGGGTTGCGCAGCTTCTCCAGGAGCACCTCGGTGATCTCCGGCGACCACAGGAACTGGTTCTCCACGTACACGAACTCCTCCGCCGCCCGCAGCGCCCTCAGGTACGAGTCGAGCAGGCTGAAGTCGCCGTGCGGTGCGAAGTCGTAGGTCTTCTCCGGGATCGTGCGGACCAGCTGCACCGACGACGACCCGGCCTCGGGCGGCACCTCGGGCGAGGGCAGGGTCTCCCCCGCGATCTCCAGCCAGCGCGCGGCGAAGTGGGCGGCCACCTCCGCGACCACCGGGCCCTCGAGCTTCGCGATGTGGTCGTGCCAGCCCAGGTCGCGCGGCGGGTGCTCCGGCGAGTCGTGGCGGTCGCCCTCCACCGCTGTCATGTCGAGGCCGCCGACGAACGCCACGTCGTCGACGATCACGACCTTCTCGTGGTGGCAGTGCAGGGTCCGTTCGCGCGCGTCGAGCTCGCAGCGGACCGCGCCGCACTCCAGGAACGCCTTCTGCGCGGCGACGGCCCGTTTCCGCGTCGGTTCGAAGAACGGCACGGGCGGGCCCGCCCAGAGCAGCACGCGCACCGGCACCCGTTCCGCGGCGGCGGACAGCAGCTCGCGCAGCTGGGGCGCGCCCGGCTCCCTGGTCAGCTGGAAGTCGGGCGACGCGTGCCAGTTCGCGATGTGCACGTACTTCTGCGCGCCCTCGATCGCCTTCGCCACGACCGGGAACGCGGTGGCGCCGTCGATCAGCACCTCGATGTTGTTGCCGTGCTGCACCGGCCGGCGCGGGGTGAACCACCCCGCGCCGTCGCCTTCGAGAACCTCGCCCCATCCCAGCCGCCGCAGTCTTCGCGTGTGGTGGGAGCAGAGCAGGTTCTCCAGCCCGTCGCCGAGGCGTGCGTCGAGAACGTCGAAAAAGCCCACAAGAGGCGGATTTACCCGTTTGACGAGGTTCTAAACAGCGAGCACCGTCGTCGTGCCCGGTTCGACCTCCGTGAAACCCGCGTCGCGCACGGCCACGACGTCGTCACCGGCCACCAGCGAGTCCCACTCGGCGACGGACGGCGTCCGCACGGCACACCGGTAGTCGAGCGACGCCCACGCCTTGAGCTCGGTCTCCGACAGCCGTGGCGCCAGCAGCATCGACGCGTGCCCGACCTGGGCCGCGAGCTTCCCCGCGGACATCTCGACGCGCGGGTTCACGTACAGCAGCCGCGCGCCCTCCGGCACCGGCCCCGGCTCGTCCACCGGCAGGTCGGACCCGGAGATCTGCAGCTTCGCGACCTCCCGGGGCGTCTCGGTCACCAGCACGGGCAGCAGCGACCGCACCGACGCGCCGTCCACGGTGATCGTCACGCCCGGCAGGGCCTGCACGGCCTCCCACTGCACGCCACGGGCTCGCCGCGACACCTTGCGGATCCTCCCGGCCACCCACGCCCGCACGGGCTCGTGCCACTCCCCGCCCACGTCGGCACGCGGGTCGAGGCACACCGCGACCGCCGAAGCGGCCGCGGCCTCCAGCAACGCCGTCCTGGACGGCGGGTCGACGCGTTCGATGCGCATCACCATCGGCATCGCGCGGACTTCGGACTCCTCCGCGTAGTTACGGGAGGCGATCAGGTCGAGGATCATCACAGCCGGGTCAGCTCCAGGCCGTCCGCGGCGTCCGCGGCCTCCACCTCGGCGCGCGTGACGCCCAGGATGAACAGCACCGCGTCGAGGAACGGGTGCGACAGGGCGGTGTCGGCGACCTCGCGCAACGCCGGCTTGGCGTTGAACGCGATGCCCAGCCCGGCCGCGCTCAGCATGTCGATGTCGTTCGCACCGTCACCGACCGCCACGCACTGGGCGAGCGACACGCCCACCTCGTCGGCGAACCGGCGCAACGCCACGGCCTTGCCGGGCCGGTCGACGATCTCGCCGACGACCTTGCCTGTCAGCTTGCCGTCGACGATCTCCAGCGTGTTGGCCGCGCAGAAGTCCAGCTGCAGCTCGTCGGCCAGACCCGTGATCACCGACGTGAACCCGCCGGAGACCACACCGCAGTAGAAGCCGAGGCGCTTGAGCGTGCGGATCGTCGTGCGCGCGCCGGCCGTGAGCTCCAGCGAGGCACCGACCTCGTCCAGCACCTTCGCGTCGAGACCCTCCAGCAACGCCACCCGGCGCCGCAGCGACTCGGCGAAGTCGAGCTCGCCGCGCATCGCGGCCTCGGTGATCTCGCGCACCTGCTCCTCGCACCCGACGTGCGCGGCCAGCATCTCGATCACCTCGCCCTGGATGAGAGTGGAGTCGACGTCGAACACCACCAGGCGCTTGGCCCGCCGCGTCAGGCCGGCCCGCTCCACGGCGATGTCGAGGCCCACCCGCCCCGACACCTCTGCCAGCGCCGACCGCAGCTCCGCGTCGTTCTCCATCGTGTCGTCGGCGACGGAAACCCGCAGCTCGAGACCGGTGACGGGGTAGTCGGCGACACCGCGGATCGCGTCGATGTTCACACCCAGCGACGCGAGCCTGCGCGCCACCTCGGTGAACGCCTTCGCCGTCACCGGGCGGCCCAGCACGATCAGGACGTGCGAGGACTCCAGGCGCGCGGTGCGCTTCGAGTCCGCGCCGATCTCTATCTCCACGTGCATCGAGACGGTGGCCATGGCCTGCTCGACCGACTCCTGCAGGCTCTCGGGGTCCTGCTCGGTCGAGACCAGCGCGCCGAGCACCAGCCGTCCCCTGATGACGACCTGCTCCACGTCGAGCACCTCGACGCCGTGCCGTGTCAGCACGGCGAACAGCACCGAGGAGACGCCGGGCTTGTCGGGGCCGGTCACGGTGATGAGCACGGGCGTTTTCACGTGGTCGTCTCCTCGTAAGACGCGAATGAGCCCCGACCGCAACCAAGCAGCCGGGGCTCATCGTTGAACCTGTTAAGGGCAGGTTACTTGTCGTGCTCCGAATCGTCCTTCTCGGAGGCAGTGCCCGACTTGATCGCCGATGCAGCCATCTCGGACAGCGCGGGCGCCGCCTTCTCGTGCGGGATGGTCTTGCCGGTGAAGGTCACGTGACCCTCGTTCCGGATGCGCTCGATCATGTGCGGGTAGTGCAGCTCGAACGCCGGGCGCTCCGAACGGATCCGGGGCAGCTCGGTGAAGTTGTGCCGCGGCGGCGGGGACGACGTCGCCCACTCGAGCGAGTTGCCGTAACCCCACGGGTCGTCGACCGTCACGACCTCGCCGAAGCGGTACGACCGGAAGACGTTCCAGATGAACGGCAGGGTCGACGCGCCCAGGATGTAGGCGCCGATCGTCGAGATCATGTTGAGCGTCGTGAAGCCGTCCGACGCGAGGTAGTCGGCGTACCGGCGCGGCATGCCCTCGTTGCCCAGCCAGTGCTGGACGAGGAAGGTCGCGTGGAAGCCGAGGAACGTCGTCCAGAAGTGCAGCTTGCCGAGCGGCTCGTTGAGGAACCGGCCGGTGATCTTCGGGAACCAGAAGTAGATGCCGGCGAAGGTCGCGAACACGATCGTGCCGTAGAGCACGTAGTGGAAGTGCGCGACGACGAAGTACGTGTCCGACACGTGGAAGTCGATCGCGGGCGCGGCCAGCAGGATGCCGGAGAGGCCACCGAAGAGGAACGTGACGATGAAGCCGATCGAGAACAGCATCGGCGTCTCGAACGTCAGCTGGCCCTTCCACATCGTGCCGATCCAGTTGAAGAACTTCACACCGGTCGGGACAGCGATGAGGAACGTCATGAAGGCGAAGAACGGCAGCAGCACGGCGCCGGTCGCGTACATGTGGTGCGCCCACACGGCGACGGACAGGGCGGCGATGCCGAGCGTCGCGTAGACCAGGCCGTTGTAGCCGAAGATCGGCTTGCGGCTGAACACCGGGAAGATCTCCGACACGATGCCGAAGAACGGCAAGGCGACGATGTAGACCTCCGGGTGCCCGAAGAACCAGAAGAGGTGCTGCCACAGGATGACGCCGCCGTTGGCGGGGTCGAACACGTGCGCCCCGAGGTGGCGGTCGGCGAGAAGGCCGAGCAGCGCCGCGGTGAGGATCGGGAACGCGAGCAGCACGAGCACCGACGTCACCAGGATGTTCCAGGTGAAGATCGGCATGCGGAACATCGTCATGCCGGGCGCGCGCAGGCAGACCACGGTGGTGATCATGTTCACCGCGCCGAGGATGGTGCCGAGACCACCGACCACCAGGCCGGCGATCCACAGGTCGGCACCCGCGCCGGGCGAGTGGATGGCGCTCGACAGCGGCGTGTAGGCGAACCAGCCGAAGTCGGCGGCGCCACCGGGGGTGACGAAGCCCGCCATCACGATCAGGCCGCCGAAGAGGTACAGCCAGTACGAGAAGGCGTTGAGCCGCGGGAACGCCACGTCGGGCGAGCCGATCTGCAGCGGCAGGACGAAGTTCGCGAAGCCGAACACGATCGGGGTCGCGTAGAGCAGCAGCATCACGGTGCCGTGCATCGTGAAGAGCTGGTTGTACTGCTCCTGGCTCAGGAACTGCATGCCAGGCCGGGCAAGCTCGGTTCGGATCAACATGGCCATCGCGCCGCCGACCATGAAGAAGGCGAACGAGGTGACCAGGTACATGATGCCGATTTGCTTGTGGTCCGTGGTGCGGAACATCCGCAGCAGGAAGGACCCCTTGACCGCAGTGCGCGTCGGATAAGGACGCGTTGCGATCGGCTGCGGGGCTACGGCCGTCACGGTGCCTCCAGGCCTTGGTGGGACCAGTCGTTCGGGAAACTCCACGGGATATTAGACGGAGCCGATCAGCTCCATTCGGGTGGGCCGGAGCCGGTGGCCAGCGGCGTAGCGCAGGTCACACGTATCCTGCCGCCGTGCTCCGATCGTTCGCCGTCGCTTCTGTCCTGTTGCTCACCGCGTGCGGCGGTCCCGCCACGCACAACTCGGCGGACGTCGCGTTCGCGCGGGGCATGGTGCCCCACCACGAGCAGGCGCTGGAGATGAGCGGCCTCGTCGCGACCCGCACGGACAACCAGCGGGTGATCGACCTGGCGGCCCGCATCTCGTCGGCGCAGAAGCCCGAGATCGACCGCATGAACGGCTGGCTGCGCACCTGGAACGCCCCGGTGGAGGCGTCGTCGTCGCACACGTCACACGGCCACTCGTCGAACCACGGCATGGTGGATCTCGGCAACCTCGCCGGCCTGGACGGCACCGAGTTCGACCGCCAGTGGCTGTCGCTGATGATCCAGCACCACCGCGGCGCCGTGGACATGGCGCGCGAGCACCTGTCCGCCGGCACCGACCCGGAGACCCGCAGGCTGGCCCAGGACGTCGTCGCGCACCAGGAGAAGGAGATCGCGGAAATGGAGTCGCTCCTCCCCCAGGGCTGATGCCAGCCTCACCCGCATGACTTCTGCCGCAGTGCGCGCCGCGGTGTCGCTGGCCGCTTCCCACGGCGTCGTGTGCGACGACCCCGCCGTCCTGGAGGACGGCAGCAACGTCATCGTGCACCTGCGCCCGGCACCGGTCGTGGCCCGCATAGCCGCGCGCACGGCCCTGATACGGCCCTCGGTTGCCTCTCACTTCGCCCGTGACCTGGCGGTGTCGGCGTTCCTCGCCTCACGCGGCGTGCCCGTCGTGACGCCGTCGTCCGAGCTTCCCGCCGGTCCTCACACGGCCGACGGGTTCGTGTTCACGTTCAGCACGTACGTCCCGCACTTCCCCGACGTGGAGCTGACGCGCCCCGACGTGCTCAAGCTGCTGCCCGGCCTGCACGCCGAGCTGCGGCTTTACCCCGGCGACCTACCTACTCACGGCCCGCTGGACGACATCGACAACACGCTCGCGCACCTGGCTCGCGCAGGCGTGGCGGACTTGGAGCCCTTCCACACACGGCGAGCCGAGCTGGTTCGCGAATGGGACGCGCATTACAACGACGTCCAGCCGCTGCACGGCGACTCCCACCACGGCAACCTGCTGATGACGTCGTCAGGCCCGGTATGGAACGACTTCGAGGACACCTGGCGCGGCCCCGTCGGCTGGGACCTGGCCTGCCTGGCGGGTGCACGTGGCGAAGAAGCCGCTCAACGCGCCGTGGAGCTGTACGGCGGCGGAGCGGCTTCTTCGGACGTCGAGTTCTGGCTGGAGGTCCGAGTCCTCTTCGGCACGCTGTGGGGCGTGCTGATGGAGCGCGGTTAGGCGCGGCGCCTGCGCATCACGAGCAGCACGGCGGCACCGGCGGCCACGAGCGCGGCACCCAGCCCGAGCAACCACGCGGACCCGAAGCCGGTGGACGCGAGCTGGTCCTGGTCGGCGACCGGGACAGGCGCGGCGGTGGTGGTCGTGGTCGGCGCGATCACGGAGGAAGACGACGTGGTGCTCGACGTCGCGATCGGCGTCGACGAGTGGGTCACGGTCGACTCGGTCGTCGTCGTCGTCGTGGTGGTCGTCGTCGTGGTGGTCGTGGTAGGCGGCTCGTCCTTGACGCCGCAGCCGAACCAGTGGCTGATTTGCGGGAGCTGCCCACCGTTGTTGAACGGCGCCCGCAACTTCTCCCACGACAGCGGGCCGAGCTTGTCGGCGAGGTAGACGTTGAACCGGTCCCCGCCCTTGACCAGGATCCCCGTGACCTTGATGCCCGCCGGCACACCGGAGATGGTCAGGTACTGCTGGTTGTCACCACCCGTGTAGGTGAACAGGTTCGGGTGGACCGTGCTGCCGCTCAACCCGCCGACGGTGCAGGCCTCGGGGTGGTTGATGTCCACGTTCTTGAGGAACGGCTGCGCCCGCTCGTCGTCCGTGACCGGCGTTTCGGGCTGGGCTCCGGCAGTCGTCGTCAGTGCGAGCACGACGGTGACCGCGGCCGAAGCGAGCAGGCCGGCTCTTCTCAGGGGCGTGAGGCGCATCGGGTTACTCCGTGGGGTTGGCGGATGCGGCGATCTAAGACGATCGACGTCGCCCGAACGGCGTAGATGACGATCAACTTCGCCCTTGTGGCCCAGTTGTTATGCGCCCGTGAAGTGGTACTCCCAAACGACCGAACGCCGGAGGGGGCCGGCGAACCGGCCCCCTCCGTCACACCAGCGATGGTTCTCAGTCGTTCTGCCCGGCCTTCGTGGGCCGCAGGAACACGGTGCCACCACCGGTCGGCATCCGCCTGAACCACTGAACGGGGGTGACCGGCTGACCGATCACCGGACCCACCCCGGTCGTCGGGTGGGCAACGGGCATGCCGGCGTTCCGCGGGAACTGCGGCAGGCGGTGAGGCTGGTTCGGGGTGGTCATCGTTCCTTCTCGGGAGGCAGCTTTAACGTGCTCTGTCGGAGCGCTCGACGAGCGTTGAACGCAGAAGCGACCCGAGTGCCTTTCCGAGACGCGCCGTGGCTGCGGCGGAATCGACGTGCCATTCCTCGGTTGCGCGGGTGAGCATCCACCCGAACGTTTTCGGCGTTCTATCGTGACACCACTGGCCCAGAGTCCAGCTCGCATCTTCGTCGAGCCAGAAGACCTCGGGCGGTTGTGCCACCCTTCCCACCACCACACGCCCCGTGGCCGCGCGCTTGTACCGCACGTCCGGTAGCGGCTGGAAATGGCAGTCTTCCGCGATCTCGGGGAACAGTGTGACAGCACTGTCCACTCGCGACGGCACGACACCCTCACCAGGGTTTTCGTTCGCGTCACCGGCCAGGCCGCGCAGGAGCCAGCGCGCGTCTTCGCGCAGCTCGTCCTCGTGCGCGAGCAGCCACGCACCGATCTCCCGCGCCCGCATGCCGGCTTTCGGCAGCAGTGAGTCCGGACCGAGTTGTTCGGTGCCGGTTGAAGCGTTGAACTGCGCGAGGCAGCTGTAGGCGTGCCAAGCCGCGAAGGTCTGTTCCAGTGGCCACCGTGCATGCGACCACGAATTCTCGAAATAATCCGCTTCCTCGGCACGCGGGTCAAGAAAATCTTTCACGATTGCGAGGTCGAAGAACTTTTCGTGTGCTCCTTCGTGCACCAGCGCCTCGGCCACCTCCATCGGCAGCGCGGGCTCGTCGACCAGCACGATTCCGGGCACGTAGCGCGACGACGCCGAGACCAGACCGCCGGACGACTCCTTCTTCAGCACCACGAGCATCGACACGTGCGCGAGAAGATCAGCGGCCATGTCCGGCGCGATCTCGCGGAACAGCCGAACACCTTCGGCCACGACCGCGAGTGCCGCCTCGAACCGGTCCCCGTCGGCCACGGTCAGCGGCTCCGGCCGCGCGTCGCGCGGGGCGACGATCCGCAGCGGGGCTTCCAGCACGTCAGCGGCCATCGAGTCCGCGGCGACGTCGATGCCCGCGTCGCGCACCCGCATCGAGGCGGCTTCCGCCAGCCTCGCCGGGTCGAGGCCACCGTGACCGGCCAGGGCCTTGCCGATCTCGTAGCGGACGATCGGGTGGTCGGCCAGGTTGTCGGACAACTGGGTTCCGGGGGCGAACAACTCCGCCGCGAGCCGGTAGAGGGTACGTCTCTCGTCCACCAGAGCGGGCACAGGAACCAGCGCCGCATGCAGCGCATGCGTGCTCACGGTGGACGAACCCGTCACCGAAGACTCCGTACTCACGTCCCCCGACGCCATGGAGCCATGGGCGCACCACAACGGCGACGCCCTGATGGCGCGCAACTTTAGAGCACATCGTGACCAGGCCAACACAGCGGATCCCCCGCGAACGGCTGTGCCCCGGTCGCGTCTGCCGGAGAGCGACCGGGGCACAGCTACTCGATTCCGTCCATCAGCCGAACATGATGCTGGTGACGTTCACGAAGCCGACGACGGCCAGTGCGATGACCGAGACGGCGATCATCGTGAACACGGTGCGCCAGCCGATCGTGGTGACGGCGACTGCTATGACGGCGGCGATTCCGAGTGCGCTCCCTGTGGACATCTCGTTCCCTCCCGACTAGGTGAGTTCGAGCTCCCAGGTGTGGGCGGTCCTGGGCCTCTCACCATGACTTCAGAATCCCGTGTTGTAGGTTGTCTGTCAACGGTCGACAGGTTGCCAGACAAGTTGCAACAGGTAGGCCTGGGGCCTACCCTGAACCAATGCCCGCCGATGACGCGCAGCCAGGTGAGAGCTGGTCGCTCTCACCCGATTCGCGACGGCCACTGCCAGAGCTGATCGAGCAGAAACTGCGCGAGCAGATCATCGGGGGCACCCTCAAGGCCGGCGACCGCCTTCCCACCGAGCCGGAACTGGCCCGCAAGCTAGATGTCGCGAGGTCGTCGCTACGTACAGCTCTGCAGAGATTGCAGCTGCAGGGCATCGTCGAAGTGCGCCGCGGCCTCGGCTGGTACGTGCGCCGCACCGACCTGGCAGCGGTGGAAGAGCACCTGGAAGGCAGGCTCGCCGCCCGCCAGTTCTCCCACACGGACCTGCTCGAGGTGCGAATCGCGCTCGAGGCCACAGCGGCGAGTCTCGCCGCTGTCCGCGCCGGCGACGGCGAACTCGACGAACTGGCCAAGCTGAACCGCCGCTACCAGCGTGTGTCCGTCGACGACCCGCAGGAGGTGATCGAGGTGGACGAGGAGTTCCACTCGGCGCTGGTCCGCGCGTCGCACAACGAACTGCTGGAACACATGTACCAGGCGCTCGTGCCCGGCTTGCAGGACTGCAAGCGGCACACGAACACGACCCGCGAGGTGCACAACCGCTCGGCGAACGAGCACGACCAGGTCGTCTGGTTCCTGCGCAGGCACGACGAAGTGGGCGCGAAGAGTGCGATGACCACCCACCTGCTGGGTCTGTACAACGATCTCGCCACCGACGACTCCAAGCCGAAGGCCACACTGGACACCTACGTCGGGGTGTCGGACAACCCGATCTGGAAGACCACTCGCTGATACGGCATCCGCCGAACGGATCTGGCGCTGATCCGCCGCCACTCCCACCATGTATGGACGAGCGGTGGAGTCGAGGGGGCGGGCGGCGAGTGGTGGCTCCGCGCAGGCACGGGCTGGTGCTGGCCGTCGCGTTCGCACTGCTCGCCCTCGCCGCCGCGGACCTGTCCGTCGTCTTCCTCTGGCAGCCGGAAGAACGCAGCCTTCCGCACGACGTGCTGGTCGTGCTGTGGCCGTTGCCGGCTCTGGCCGGTTTCCTGCTCGGCGCCTACGAGCTCTTCCTGCACCGTCGCCTGGTCAGCGAGCTGAGCCAGATCTCCGGTCCCGGCATCGTCGAACACCTGCTGCCGAGCGATGTGCTGCGCACGTTCCTGTCGTCGATCTACGGTTCGAACGAAGCGAACCAGGACGTCGTCTCCGGCGTGCTCGGTGGCAACGGGCTGCGCCCGCACGGCAAGGACCTCACCATCAGCACGAACACGACGGTGAAGCTGGAACTGCAAGGCATCGACGCCAAGACGTACCACCTGATCACGACGCAGAGCTACCAGTTCCGGCACACCGTTCCCGTCGACCGGTTCGTCATCTTCGCCACCAGCAACGTGCTGCTGCGCGACACGATCAGCGCGGCCTGCCGCTACCCCTTGTTCGAGCTCTACTACATCACCGATCCGTCGCTGTTCCTCGACTCGGTCGACGACGTGCTGCACTCGACGCAGATCGCGATCGACTACATCGACCACGACGGTGTCAGTCGCTCCGCCGCACCGAGCCAGATCCCCCTGCTCGAGGTGAGGTTCGACCAGTGGGCGAACTACCTGACCTTCTTCCGCGAGGCCATGGGCAACCGTCCCAAACTGAGCCCTCACCACCACCTCGGCGACCTGCGCATCTTCGAATGCGACCTCAGCGGCATCGCGGAGGACCACCTGGTCAGCGCGATCCGCGGCCTCACCATCACCTCGAGGATGTTGCAGCGGACCAATGAGGGATTCTGCTACTGGCAGGCGCCGTACCCGTCCTATGTGGAGCAGATCTGCTTCGACGTGCGCGGCCTCACGGTGGACGACCACTCCCCCGCGCACGAGTTCTCCATCATGCCGTTCCTGTTCCGCTCCAACACCGTGACCGGGCAGTGGCTGAAGGCGGACGACCTGGACGACCTCACGGTTCGGTCGTGGTTGCTTCCGGGGCACGGGGTGGCTCTGATGTGGCGGGAGGCGCGGCATTGACGGTGCCGCCCGTCGGGGCGCGGCGAAACCAGTCGACCTGGCGCACGGGCTCACCCTGAGGCCGTGGGCGTTCCGGAGACGGAGGGATCCCTGGAACCGGCCACACCCCCGAGGTGGAGGCATCGCCTGGCAACGGGCGGTCGGAGGTCATCGCATCCCCTCCCTCTGAACAGAAAGGTTACCCGGACATCGGGTCCAGGGGCACCTCCCGCCGTGCGACGAACTTGATCTCATACCGGTAGCCGAGCTTGGTGTTCCCCGACCGCCAGTGGATTCCATCCCGGTGCCGACAGGTGCTCGACTGCAGTATCGACTCCTGCGGGTCGGCGTCCTCTCCCAGGTTCTGGCTGGCTTCCACCAGGTAGGGCGCGTTCGGTGATGGGAATATCTCCAGCCCGGCCGTGCCCGTGAGGTGCACATCCAGCTCATCGGTGAGATAAGAGATGTCGATCGCGTGCGACTCCTCGCTGAACAGCGCGGGCATGCTGTTGTAGAGATCGATCTCCAACTTGACCTGGCGCTTGGCCTGCCCCTTCTCCAACGAGACCGGCATGCGAATCACGCCTTCCTCGAAGACGACGTCCTTGTACAGCGGGCCTTCCACGAACGACCTGCGCTTGCGCAGATATGAGTGCTGCACGTCGTTGTCCCTGCCGTCGATCATCAGACGGCGCACCTGGACGCCTTGCCAAGGCTGTGCATCCACCGGAGCGGAGGAGAAGACAGGGAAGGCGAGCCATGCGACGGCGACATCCCGCTCGACCTCCACGTCGAACTCGACGAAGTAGGTACAGCTGCCGTCTGGGCTGATCTGCATCTTGTCCGTGCGCCTGCGCAGGCGTACGTGGCTGGACACGCGAGCACCTATGTCCCGGATCTCGCTGAATCCGCCATCGCGCGTCCTCGGGCTCGATCGACAGGTCGTCCAGCGTAGGCAGCCGCAAGTGTCCGGCACCTCCTTCACCCGTTCAGACCGGGTCACGCAAACGGACGCAAGAAATTGCGTACACTTGCGCCATGACGCAACGAAGGCTGGCCGAGGTCGCGGCCAAGGTCGGGGTCAGCGAGGCCACCGTCAGCCGGGTGCTGAACGGCAAGCCAGGCGTCTCTGACGCCACCAGGAGCGCCGTGCTCACCGCGCTTGACGTGCTGGGTTACGAAAGGCCGACGCAGCTGCGGGGGGAACGGGCGCGGCTGGTCGGGCTCGTGCTGCCGGAGCTGCAGAACCCGATCTTCCCCGCGTTCGCGGACGTCGTGGGCAACGCGCTGGCGCAAAGGGGCTTCACGCCCGTTCTGTGCACCAGGACCGCCGGCGGGGTGACGGAGGCGGAGTACCTGGAGCTGCTGTTGGAGCAGCATGTCAGCGGGATCGTGTTCGCGGGTGGGTTGTACGCCCAGAAGGACGCGAGCCATGGGCACTACCAGCAGATGATGAGCAGGAAACTGCCTGCGGTGCTGGTCAACGCCGCCATAGACGACCTGGCGTTCCCGCGGGTCTCGTGTGACGACGCGGTGGCGGTCGAGCAGGCTTACGGGCATTTGGTGTCGCTGGGGCACAAGAGGATCGGGGCCGTGCTCGGGCCGCCGGACCACGTGCCCAGCCAGCGCAAGCTCGAAGCCCTCACCAAGAGCGGCGGAGCGGATGTGGAGCACGCCATGTTCAGCCTCGAGGGTGGGCAGGCGGCGGCCACCAAGCTCGTGCAGCGCGGGGTCACGGCGATCATCTGCGCGAGCGACCCGTTGGCGTTGGGCGCGATAAGGGCCGTCAGGCGTGCGGGGCTGGATGTGCCCAAGGACGTGTCGATCATCGGGTACGACGATTCGGCCTTCATGACCTGCACTGATCCGCCGCTGACCACGGTTCGGCAGCCCATCGAGGCGATGGGGCGGGCCGCCGTGGAGCTGCTGGCCAACCAGATCTCGGGCAACGCCGTCGCGCCCGATGAGCTGCTGTTCGAGCCCGAACTGGTGGTGAGGGCCTCCAGCGCGCCGGTGAGGTGACAAGGCAGTCGCCTTCTTGCGAGTTTTCGTCTGGATATTGCGTTCAGATGTAACGGGGACTTATGGTCGCCGTCACATCGACGCGCTCGCGAGAAGGGCGGCTCCACCATGAAGAAGTCCGCTGCCGTGCTGCTGGGCTGTGTCCTCGTCGCCGGCTGTGGGAGCGGTTCCACGACCGAACCCGGCGGCAAGGTCACCATCGACATCAACGGCCAGCCGCCACAGACCCAGGCGTTCGACCGCAAGGTCTTCGACGAGGACGTCGCGGAGTTCGAGAAGCTGAACCAGGACATCGACCTCGTGCCGCACGAGGGGTTCATGGACCCGAAGACGTTCTCCGCCAAGCTCGCCGGCGGGCAGCTCGAGGACGTCTTCTACGTCTACTTCACAGATCCCGCGGCTCTCATCGCCAGAAAGCAAGCCGCCGACCTGACCGGCTACGTGAAGGACGTCCCGCACTACGGGGACATCAAGCAGGAGCTCAAGGACGTCTTCACCGTCGACGGCAAGGTCTACGGGCTGCCCACCGCCAACTACACGATGGGCCTGCTCTACAGCCGCACCAACTTCACCAAGGCCGGTCTGGACCCGAACTCCCCGCCGAAGACGTGGGACGAGGTCAGGGCCGCCGCCAAGAAGCTCAAGGACGCCGGCGTCACCGGGTTCGCCGAGTACAGCAAGAGCAACCAGGGCGGCTGGCACTTCACCACCTGGATGAAGTCCGTCGGCGGTGACATCGCGCGCAAGGACGGCGACACCTACAAGGCCGACTTCAACAACGACAAGGGCAAGGAAGTCCTGCGCAGGCTCAAGGAGATGCGCTGGGACGACAAATCCATGGGCGAGAAGCAGCTCCTGGAGATCGGCGACGTGCAGAACATGATGGGCGCGGGCCAGCTCGGCATGTACCTCGCCGCGCCCGACAACGTCGCCGCGATCGTCAACCAGTTCAAGGGCAAGTACGACGACTACGGACTGGCCGCGATCCCGGAGCAGAAGGGCACCCTGCTCGGCGGCGAGGGGTACATGATCAACCCCAAGGCCTCGCCGGAGAAGATCAAGGCCGGCCTCAGGTGGATCCAGTGGAAGTACCTGAACCCGGACCGCCTCGAGCACAACCTGCAGACCTACAAGGACCGCGGTCAGCCCGTCGGACTGCCGATCCCGCCGATCGCCGACGTGTGGACCGGTGAGCCGCGCAAGAAGCAGGAAGAGCTCAAGGCCAAGTACGCCACCATGCCGGTGCAGAACTTCCAGGCCTACGTGGACGGTTCCGAGAAGACCAAGGGCTCGCTCGAACCGCCGCAGGCGCAGCAGGTCTACGCGATCCTCGACAGCGTGGTGCAGGCGACGCTCACGAACAAGGACGCCGACCACGCGGCCCTGCTGAAGGATGCGGAGACCAAGGTCAACGCCGTCCTGGCGCAGGTGAAGTGAGTGCGGCGCCACGTCACCGCGTACGGCTTCCTGAGCGCCGCACTGGTCGTCTTCGCGGTGTTCTCCTGGTACCCCATCGTGCGCGGGGTGGTCCTGAGCTTCCAGCAGGTCAACTTCGTCACGAGCCCCGACTGGGTGGGCTGGGAGAACTTCGAGCGGCTCTTCGCGGACCCGCTG
>NZ_DATLEC010000137.1:0-36317 GCF_035525475.1 Lentzea sp.
CGTGGAGCACCTGCTGCTGCGCTTCCGTGAACTGCTCCTGCTCGACCACCTTCTCGACGATCTCGTCGTTGGAGCCGGAGCCGCCCAAAGCGCGCACGGCCACGATCGTCGCCCAGCGCAGCTCTTCGTACTTGGGGATCAGCGCGTCAGTCACGTCGGCAGCTTGTGAGCGAAGCGACACCCCAGGATCCCAGCTACGCGCAGATCGACCAGATCTGACACGTGCCTGAGCCTTGTCGATCGCCAGCCGCGGACGTACAGTATCTTGTACGTCGAAGGGAGGGTGCTGGTGAAGACCATGAGTTACTCCGAGTCTCGTGCGAAGTACGCCGAGACGCTCGACTCCGTGGTGAACGACCGCGAAGAGGTCGTGATCACCCGTGCTGGGCACGAACCGGTCGTGATCGTGTCCCTTGACGACTACCAGTCGCTCAAGGAAACCGCTTACCTGCTTCGCAGCCCGGAGAACGCACGACGTTTGATCACGTCCATCGAGCGACTGGAGTCCGGCGGCGGATCGCAGCACGACCTCGTCGAATGAAGCTGGTCTGGGACGAGCTGCCCTGGGACGACTACCTCTGGTGGCAGACCGAGGACCGCAAGGTCCTCAAGCGGATCAATGATCTGATCAAGGACATCCAGCGGAACGGCAACGAGGGCATCGGCAAGCCCGAGCCTCTCAAGCACGGCTTCCAGGGCTACTGGTCGCGCCGCATCACCGACGAACATCGACTGGTCTACAAGGTCGCAGGCGATGAGATCCGGATCGCCGCATGCCGCTACCACTACGGCAAATAGCCCAACAACGGCTGGTCTGCTGCAGATCAGCCGTTGTGCGCGTTCAGGTCAGCCCGACGTGACATGCCCATGCCGAACACAGCGGTCCCATGACCGGACGGGAAGCGCGGCAGGAGCGGGCAGCCGGGGAACACCGTGGGCGAGGAGGACACCCAGCGCAACGCACCAAGCCCCCACGACCTGCGGTTTCCCGACCAAAAACCACGCCGCGAGACCAATACGCCGGTGTGAAGCGCCACAACCAGGTCACGACTTGAGAGGCCAGCACGAACGGATATATGGGCACGGGCACAATGTCCGAGTCTCATGTTCGCGCGGAAGGGGGTGCCAGGGGTGACCTGGCAAGACGAGCTGCAGAAGCTCGACAACGAACTCGCCTCTGGTCGGATCTCGGCTGACGACTACCGACGCCGCCGGGACGAGGTCCTCTCCGGGTCGGCCGGCGGCGGGCCTGTCCAGAATCCTCAGAGCGGGCCTTTTGCCCCGCCGTTCAAGTGGGAGGCGCAGCCGCCGAACACCTCGGACCGCACGCAGGTCGTGAACGTTCAGGGGCAGCAGCCGCCGCCTCAGCAGCAGCAACCACAGCAGAACCCGAACCCCGACGCCACGCAGGTGGTGCCCGGGAGCCCGCGCAATGGTGGTGGCGATGCGGAACGCACGCAGTTCGTCACGCCCGTCCAGCCCCAGCAGGGCGGGTGGGGTCAGCCCCAGCAGCAGGCCGCGCCGCCGCCCTGGCTCGGCGGTGACTTCGACCAGATCAACCAGCCGCCCAGCTGGAGCCACGGGCCCGAGGTCTTCGACGAGTCCGGTGGTGGCGGGGGCAAGGGCAAGATCTTCGCGATCATCGGTGTCGTGCTGGTGCTCGCCCTGATCGGTGGTGGCATCTGGTGGTTCACGGCCGGTAGCAAGTCCAACGACGACACGGCCACCAGCAGCACCGCGCCGCCGCCCAGCACCACGTCGTCGAGCGCCGGCCCCAAGCTGCCGCTCAACGGCCTGTCGGGCAAGGTCGACGCCGCCAACACCGGTCCCGTGACGGTGGAGAAGGCGTCGAAGGAGAAGTCCCAGTTCAGCCCGGACGAGGCGGGTCTGCTGACCACGTGCGGCGCTGAGAACGGCATGTCCCAGGTGCTCTTCGCGGACGACTGGTTCACCCAGGTCCACGTCTTCACCTGCACGGACGGCGCGGCGGCCAAGACCGCGGCCGACGCTCTCTCCGAGCTGCAGAAGGGCTACGGCTTCACGGCCACCACCGGTCCGAAGCAGCTGCCCTCGATGGTGTCGGAGAAGGCGACCGACGTGCCGGACGCGCCGTTCGACTCGCGCATCTTCTACGTCTCGAACAAGTCGTTGGTGCGGGTCGAGGTCCGCGGCAAGACGAAGGCCGCGATGGACAGCGGCGCCGACAAGGTCGTCACCGCCATCGAGAAGAACTACCCCGCCAAGTGAGCGGTGCTGGCGTGCCACCGCCACGCGGTGGCGAGGATCTCGGGCAGACCGAGCCTGGCACGCCAGCCCAGCACGTCGAAGGCACGGGCAGGATCCGCCCACACCGCGGGCGGGTCCCCCGGCCTCCGGTCGCCGAAGGTCACCGGCAACGGCCGGCCCGCGACCTCCTCCAGCCCCTTCACGACCTGCAGCACCGAGTACCCGGTGCCGGTGCCCAGGTTCAGAGCGGCGGAAGAACCGCCCTCCCGCAAATGCCCCAGCGCCAGGACGTGCGCCTCGGCCAGGTCGACCACGTGCGTGTAGTCCCGCACGGCGGTGCCGTCCTCGGTCGGGTAGTCGCTGCCGAACAACGTCACCGGTGGACGCGCTCCCAGAGCCGCCTTCGCCAGCAGTGGCACCAGGTTGTGCGTCGGGCCCCAGTCCTCGCCGATGCTGCCGTCGAGCGCCGCTCCGGCCGCGTTGAAGTAGCGCAACGACATCCAGCGCAGGCCGTGAGCGTTCCCGTACGCCTCGATCATCCGCTCGCCCACGAGCTTGCTGTGGCCGTACGGGCTGATGGGCTGCAACGGGCTGTTCTCGGTGATCGGCAACGTCTCCGCGGCGCCGTAGACCGAACAGGACGACGAGAACACCAGGTCGCGGACACCCGTGGACACCAGGGCGTTCAGCACGGACAACGTGCCGGTCGCGTTGTTGTGGAAGTACAGGCCGGGGTCCTTCATGGACTCACCGGGGTTCTTCAGGCCCGCCAGGTGGATGCAGGCCGTCACACCGTGCTCCCGGATGACCTGTTCCAGCTTCGCCGTGTCGGTGACGTCGATAGGGTGTACGGGGGTGCCGGACGGTACGGCCGCGGGCGAGCCCGTGCGCATGTCGTCCACCACGACCACGTCGCGCCCGGCTTCGGCCAGGGCGTGCACGACGTGCGAGCCGACGTAGCCCGCACCGCCGGTAACCAGGATCGTCACCGCTTGTCCTCCGTTCGACGGCGACAGGCTATGCCAGACCCACGAGGGGATTGATGTCGACCATGACTCGCCAGGTCGTGTACGTAGTCCCGGACGTCACCGAGCCGTCGGGTGGCGTGCGCGCGATGTACCGGCACGCGGAGCTCGCCGAGCGCACCGGCTTCGACGCCAAGGTGTGGCACCTCGCCGAGGGCTTCCAGGCCGGGTGGTTCTCCTCGACCGCGCCGGTGATCACCGGTGAGACCTGCGAACTGGGCCCCGACGACGTCCTGGTCGTGCCCGAGGTGATGGTGCTGGACGGGTTCGACCCGGCCCCCGGCGTCCGCAAGGTCGTCTTCAACCAGAACCACTACTACACGTACGACAACTTCAGCGGTCCCGACTACCCGGCGTGGAAGCCCGCGCCGCAGGTGTGGGCGGGGTCCAGGATGAGCGTGGACGTGCTGACCGCGTTGCACCCCAAGCTCAAGGTGCACCTGGTGCCGTACGTGATCGACACCGAGCTGTACCGCTTCGACGAGGAGCGCGCGCGCAAGGTCGTGCTGCTGCCCCGCAAGCGCCCGCGCGAGGCGGCCGTGCTGACCGCGTTGTTCAAGAACGACAAGCGTTTCGCCGGCATCGAGGTCGTGTCGCTGGACGACGTCAGCGAGCAGGAGGTCGCCGACGAGCTCGCGAACGCGTCGGTGTTCATCGCGCTCGGCCGTGACGAGGGCTTCGGCCTGCCCGTCGCGGAGGCGCTGGCCGCGGGCTGCGTCGTGATCGGCTACCCGGCGGGCGGTGGCGCCGAGCTGTTCGAGGCTCCCGGCACGCACGCCGTCGAGGACGCCGACGTGCTCGCGATCGTCGAGAAGGCGGCCGCGGTGTTCGCGCAGGAGCCGTCCGTCGAGGAACGCCGCACCTACCGCGAGTGGATCCGCGAGCACTACTCCGGGGAATCACTGGTCACGCACCTCAAGGCCGCGATCACGGCCGCCACGAGGACCAGGGCGAAGGGTGGCACCGCACGCCACCCCCTGAGCCAGGTCGTCAGCGCGGCCGACCCCGCCGCGGACCAGCTGGAGCGCAGCCTGCGGTTCGCCGACGAGCAGAAGGCCGCCCGCGAGCGCGCCGAGTCGGTCGCGACCGGTCTCGAGGAGGCGCTGGGCAAGGCGATGGCCGAGCTCGAGGAGTCCCGCCGCCGCGAGTACGTGGTGGCGCAGGAGCTGCACGACATCAAGAACGAGTACGCCGAGCTGGCCAAGGCCGCCGAACGCCTCACCGCGCTCGACGAGGCCACGACGCTGCTCGCCGAGTACGCGCGCGACAACGACCGCCTCAACCGCAGGCTGGACGACGAGATCCGCCAGCACCTGCACTGGCGCACGACGTTGCAGGAGAAGATCGACGACCTGGAGCGCTCGACGTCGTGGCGCGTCACGGCCCCGCTGCGCAAGGCGACCGGCGCGCTCAAGGGCGGCAAGAATGGCTGACCTGCGCCTGCGCGTCGTCCAGTCGCGGTTCCAGAACGCGTTCTTCCACGAGCTGGCCGAGGCGATCGTCGACGAGGCCACCCGTCTCGGCGTGACGGCCGACGTCGTCACATCCGTCGTGGACACCGAACCGGACGACGTCTTCGTCCTGCTGCCGACGCACGAGTACGCGGTGCTGGAGGGCGGCCAGTTCCTCGAGGACCCGCGCCTGGCCGTGCGCTGCATCGGCATCACCGCCGAGCAGCCGTCGTCGTCGCACTTCGACACGAACGTCTACTACGGACACAAGCTCGGCGCCGTCTTCGACTTCAGCACGCTGTCGGTCAAGCGCTACCGGGCGCAGGGCATCTCCGCGGAGCACCTGCGGTTCGGCTGGACGCCCACCTGGGACAGGTTCGTGCCGGACGCCGAGGACCACGAGCTCGACGTCCTCTTCATGGGCTGCGCCACCCCGCGCCGTGAGCACGCTCTCTCGAAGATCGGCCGGCAGCTGTGGTCGCGCCGCAGCCGCCTGATCCTCTCGGACAACGCCGCCCCGAACACCGGCGACCACGCCGCGTTCGTCACGGGCGAGCGCAAGCGGGAGCTGTTGGCGGGCACCAAGGTCCTGGTCAACATCCACCAGGCCGACGAGCCGTACTTCGAGTGGCTGCGCGCCGCCGAGGCCGCGCACTGCGGTGCGGTGATGCTGTCCGAGACGTCGCTGCACACCGAGCCGTTCCGGCACAACGAGCACCTGGTGTTCTCCGCGCTGTCGTCGCTGCCGCACGCGCTGGCGTCGCTGCTGGAGGACCAGGACAGGCTGAACACGCTGCGCCGCAACGCCTACGCGTTGATCAAGGAGAACCCGTTCTCCGCCGGCGTCGAGAAGCTCGTGTCGGTGGCGCAGGACCTGCGCGAGTCCCACGAGGGCCACCGGCTGAAGCTCGGCCCGAGCCGCACGCAGCCGTTCCGGCAGAAGATCACGCCGTCCTGGGAGCGCGAGCCCGAGAGCATCGACGCGGTGCGCCAGGCGATCCGCGAGATCCGCCTCGACATCATCGACCTGCGCCGGCGCGTCTCGACGGACCCGGCGATCGACCCGACGCCGGTCGTCGACCACCGCACGCCCGCGTGGGACCGCCGCACGCCGCGCGTCTCGGTGATCATGGCGCTGTACAACCACGAGCCGTACGTCGTGGAGGCGCTGGAGTCCGCCGCGTCCGGCACGTACGGCGACCTGGAGATCATCGTCGTCGACGACTGCTCCACCGACGGCTCGAACGCCACCGTGCGCCGGTGGATGGACAAGAGCCCGCACATTCCCATGACGCTGGTGCGGCACCCCGTCAACCGGGGCCTGCCGCGCTCGCGCAACGAGGCGATCCGGCACGCGCGCGGTGAGCTCGTGTTCGTGCTCGACTCGGACAACGCGATCGTGCCGACGGGCCTCGAACGCCTGGTGGCCGCGATCGACGCCGACCCGGACGCGTCGTTCGCGTACGGCGTGCTGCAGCGGTTCGACTCGACCGGTCCGGTCGGGCTGATGGGCGTCTGGCCGTGGGAGCCGTGGCGGCTGCGCTACGGCAACTACATCGACGCCATGGCGTTGATCAAGGCCACGACGCTGGAGAAGCTCGAGGGCTACACGCTCGACCGCCGTCTTCACGGATGGGAGGACTACGAGCTCTGGTGCCGGGTAGCCGAGAGTGGTGGACACGCGGCGCACGTGCAGACGGTCGTCGGTCGCTACCGGCAGTCGGCGACCTCGATGCTCAGCCTCACGAACATCTCCCAGGACGCGGGCTTCGACGCCGTCCGGGAGAGCTGCCCGCGCCTCATGTCCGGCGCGCTGGAACTGCAGGTCGACGTCCTCGGTGACTGGCTGTCGAACATCCGCAGCGAACGCGAGGCGCGTGACGTGTGGCTCAGCAACTGGGAGTCGCAAAACGCCTAGGGCTGACTGCTCGTAGCCTAGGTTTCACTCGAACGTGTCTTTGGTCCTGGGGGAGGGGTTGGTTCACGCCATGCGCGCAGTGGTCACCGGTGGTGCAGGGTTCATCGGATCGCACCTGGTAGACGCGGTGCTCGACCGCGGTTGGTCGGTCGTGGTCGTGGACGACTTCTCCTCCGGGCTCACGGACAACGTCACGAGGTACGCGGACGAGCCGCGCTTCGAGTTCATCGAGGCGGACATCTGCGGCGAGTGGACCGTCGAGGGTCCCGTCGACCTCGTGCTGAACTTCGCCTCCCCCGCGTCGCCGCCGAGGTTCCTCGAGCGTCCGCTGGAGACGCTGGAGGTCGGCTCGACCGGCATGAAGAAGGTCGCCGAGCTGGCGATCGCGAAGGGCGCGCGCCTGATCCAGGCGTCGACCAGCGAGGTCTACGGCGAGCCGCAGGTGCACCCGCAGCCCGAGGAGTACTGGGGCAACGTCAACCCGATCGGCCCGCGCAGCGTCTACGACGAGTCCAAGCGCTACGCCGAGGCCATGCTCGGCGCGTACCACCGCATGGGCCTGCTCGACGTCGGCGTCGTGCGCATCTTCAACACCTACGGCCCGCGCCTGCACGCGACGGACGGCCGCGTGGTCTCCAACTTCGTGCACCAGGCGTTGAGCGGCAAGCCGTTGACCGTCTACGGCACGGGCCAGCAGACCCGCAGCTTCTGCTACGTCGGCGACCTGGTCCGCGGCATCTTCGCGCTGGCGGACCTCAAGGGCGAGCTCGGCCCGGTCAACCTCGGCAACCCGCAGGAGATCACCGTCCTGGAGCTGGCGCAGATCGTCGGCGACCTGACGGGCGTCTCGGTGAGCCTGGAGTACTCGGACCTGCCGACCGACGACCCGACGCAGCGCAAGCCGGACATCAGCCGCGCGCGGGCGTTGCTGGGCTGGGAGCCCCAGGTCGGTCTGCGCGACGGCCTGACCAGGACCATCGAGTGGTTCTCGGCGAACTCCGCCCTATCGACCGACTCCGTGTGACGTGAGGCCGGCGCGCGTCAGGACGTCGACGTCGAGCAGGTTGCGGGTGTCCACCACGACCTGACCGGTCATCGTCCCGGCGAGCGCCGCCCAGTCGAGCGAGCGGAACTGCGGCCACTCGGTCAGCACGACGAGGGCGCTCGCGTCCTTCGCCGCCTGCTGCACGTCGTCCACCACTGTCACGTCGTCCGTGACGCCGTCGACCTGCTGCGGGATCGCCGGGTCGTAGGCGACCAGGTCGGCGCCCTCTGCCTTGAGCATCTTCGCGATCTTCAACGCCGGCGAGTCGCGCAGGTCGTTCGTGCCCGCCTTGAACGCGAGGCCGAGCAACCCGAGCTTCTTGCCCTTCAGGTCGCCGCCGACCGCGTTCGCGACCTTGCTGATGATCAGCCGGCTCTGCTTCTCGTTGGTGTTGATCGTGGCGGTGAGCAGCTCGAAGTCGTGGCCCGCCGCCTCGGCGATCTGCAGCAGCGCGTGGGTGTCCTTCGGCAGGCACGACCCGCCCCAGCCAGGACCCGGCTGCAGGAACGACTGCCCGATGCGCTGGTCGAAGCCCATGCCCTCGGTGACGTTCGCGATGTCCGCGCCGAGCCGCTCGCACAGCTCGGCCATGGCGTTGACGTAGCTGAGCTTCATGGCGAGGAAGCAGTTGGCGCTGTACTTGACGAGCTCGGCGCTGGCGGCGTCCATGAGGACCGTCGGCGCGCCCAGGCGGGCGTAGAGGGCGCTGACGCGTTCGGCGGCGTTCTGGGCGTCGGAACCCACGACGATCCGGTCGGGGTGCATGAAGTCCTTGACCGCGCTGCCCTCGCGCAGGAACTCCGGGTTGCTCGCCACGAAGACGTCGTCGCGTTGGAGCAGCTCCAACACGCGGGCCGCCGTGCCGACGGGGACCGTCGACTTGTTGACCACGACCGTGCCGGGCGCGAGCAGGTCCTTCATCTCGGCGACCGCGGCTTCGACGGCCCTGAGGTCGGCCGCGCCGCCCTCGCCCATCGGCGTCGGCACGCAGAGGAAGACGACCTCGGCGTCCTCCACGGCGTTGCGCACGCCCACGACGAACTCCAGCCGCCCGGCGGCCAGACCTTCCTGGACCAGCTCGGGAAGCCCCGGCTCGAAGATCTGGACCTCGGCCCTGCGGAGCTGCTCGACCTTCTTCTCGTCGATGTCCGCGCAGACGACCTGGTGCCCCAGCGACGCGAGGCAGGCGGCAGACGTGAGTCCGACGTACCCGGCCCCGACGACCGCAACCCGGCGAACGAACATCCCCGAACCGCCCTTGATCAGCTCGAACACTTGAGCGCCGATCGTCGCACAGGAGATCGCCGAACCGACGTGGTTTGACGGAGCCGTGAGATCTCTCGCAGGTGTTCTGTCAAAAACGCGCGTCGGTGCGAGTTGCAACCGCACGCGAGTGCTACACGTCTACTTTGGGTGTAGGCCACCACTCGGAGGCACTCATGTGGATCAGCGTGACGTTAGTCACATTAGGTGGTTTGGCGTTCCTGACGCGAACCGTAGCGGCCGTCCTGGCCGTTTCCCCTGCCAAGAAGGGGAATGATTACCCTCAGCCACAAGCCTCGACCAATTGAGATAACTCTTTCGGACTACGGCTTACGACGAACTTCGACGTACCGTACGATCCTTTCGGGTCGTATGACTGAACGGTCACCCCAAAGGTGACCCCACAGGGGTAGGTGCGCCATGGACCACGCACTGAGCAAGGTCATCGAGCTGCGCGAGAACGGGTTTCAGTTCCTCCACCTGAGGGACGACGCCGGGCAGCTCGACCGCATCATGGCGTTCAAACAGCGCAGAGGGTTCATCGACTCGATCCTGTTCTGGTCAGAGACCGAGGCGCGCGCAGGGCGTCTGCCCGCG
This sequence comes from Lentzea sp., assembly GCF_035525475.1. GTDB lineage: Bacteria > Actinomycetota > Actinomycetes > Mycobacteriales > Pseudonocardiaceae > Lentzea. The sequence continues at coordinate 9,526 of NZ_DATLEC010000137.1, forward strand.
GTGCGCGACTCGGCCCGTCCCGCCCAGGCCGTGTGGATCTACGAGGGCCCGTTGGTCGAAGCCGTCGACAGGCTGCTCGACCTCCCGGAACCCGGCGCTCGCAACGCTCCGATGCTCATGAAGGCGACAGCGTCGGACCTGGCCGTCGTGACGACGCTGCCGTTCAAGCTGAAGCTCCCGCCGGGAGCCATCGCGTAGTCACCTGTTCTCGAAGTCGCCGCGCTTCACGGCGCCGATGAACGCCGCCCATCCGGGCGCGGCGACGACGGATTCCGCCCGGTTCTTGGAGTCGCGCACGCGCGCGGCTGAGCCGTTCAGCGCAACCTCGACGCAGTTGGCTTCGCCATTGCCATTGCTGCGACTGCTCTTGCGCCACACAGTCCCTACCTCTCGGCGGCCAGCCTCTCGATCCACGCAGCGGACTCGTCGGGGGTCAGCGCCAGCTTCGAGAGACGCTTGAAGGCCAGCTTAGCCGCCTGGACCTTCTCCAGGTCCTCATCGGTGATGGCCCCGCCCACGTGCTCGACGTAGAGGATCTTCGGGTACTTCGGGTCGGGGAACTCGATGATGGTGAAGCTGCCGTCGTGCAGCGGGGCGGAGTCGGGCAGGACCTGAGCGGTCACGTTCGGCAGGGCGCACATCTCGTGGACGTGCACCAGCTGGCTGCGGGAGGCGTGCCGGAGTGCGTGCTCGCTGATGATCACGCGGTACGTCAACGGCCGGTCCCCGAACAGCCGCGCCTTGCGCCGCAGCCGCTTGGCCGTCTCGTCGTTGACCCACTTCACCGATCTCTTGATCGGCCCCTTGTCGAAGACCTCCCGGATGTAGCTTTCGTCCTGGAACAGTCCGGGAATGAACGTCGCCTGGAAGTCCCAGATCTCCGACGCGTCGTGCTCCAGGTTGATGTAACCGACGTTGTTCGGACCGAACTCTGTCCACCATCCCCTCTCCGCGGCGAGTTCGTACAGCTGCAGGTACGGCTCCTCCTCGGCGATGATGACGCCGTAAAGATCGAGCATTGCCCTGAGCGCGTGGATGTCGGGCAGTTGGCCGTTCTCGATGCGGCTGAGCTTCGGCACGTTGTAGCTCAGCCGCATCGCGGCTTCCTTCTGCGTCAGCCCCGCTCGCTCGCGCAGGAACTTCAACGCATCCCCGAGGCGTTTCTGCCGGAACGTGGGTTCGGACACGAACGAGAACGCTACGCGCCGGATGCGGAGTTTGAGACTCTCACTCACCGGGTGCGGTGAGGAACGTGCTGGTCATGGACCACTTCCACCGCATCGAGTACCGCCGCCGCAAGCCCGGCGGTGCGCTGGACCTCGAACTGGTCGAAGAAGTCGTCGACCACGGTTGGTACATAAAGAAAGGCGAGGAGTGGCGGCGGCGCTACACCCTCGAATGCGCGTACGACTTCCTGGCCCGCACCGAAACGAAAGCGGGCACGTTCGCGATCTCCGTGTGGCGTGACGGGGATCGGGTGTGCACGGTCGGAATGGAGTGGAATCCCACCAAGGGATGAAGAAGTTCCCACTCCTGAGTTACGCAGCTTGATGTAGAGGGTCGGAACACGGGACGTTCGCGCCCATGAACCTCAGGAAGACCGTCGCGGGGGCCGCTGTCGCCCTCGGCAGCGCAACCGTCATGCTCGGCCTGGGTGGCATCGCGCACGCTGACACCGTGGACGCCACCGCGCACACGCAGCCCGACATCGGTGGTCAGCTGGGTGAGGTCGCGACCGTGGGCGAGCTGGCCCAGGTCGACACCTCGGACGTCGACGGCAAGATCCAGGCGATCAACGGGCTCGACGGCGACGTGACCGCGCTCGTGGAGAACGTCGACGCGGGCAGCAACGGCCTTCCGGCCGCGACGCTGCTCGGCCTGAGCGAGCCGCAGGGCGACCCGAACGGCTTCGCGCACGTCGACATCTGATCCACCCGGTACTTCCTGGCCGGGGCGGCGCCCGATTCCCTCCCCCTCGAATCGGGCGCCGTTCCTCTTTTCTCCACCGATCTCTTAGGAGCGCAAAGCCTTGAGCATCAAGAAGATCCTCGCTTCCGCCGGTCTCGCCGCGGGTGCGATCGCCGCCATGGCGGGCACCGCGAGCGCGAGCCCGTCCGCGACGGACCTCGTCAACGGCGCCGACACGCTCGCCGGCGCCGCGGACTTCGCCGGCAGCACCGTGGTGAACACCTTCGCCGACCGCCTGGGCGTCACCCACTACGTCGACGAGGTCGCCGGTCGCTGATCAGCGGCCTGCCGCGTACCCCTGCGCGCCACGCGGGTTGGCGCCGGCGCGCAGGAGCCCGTCGGCTGCGTCCCTCGCCACGGCCGACATCCGGCCGAGGGTCCACTCGCCGGCGTCCACGACCTGGTGGCCACGCGCACGCAACGCATCCAGGACGTCCACCCCGGCGCGTGACTCGATGACCAGTTCTCCCGGCGTCCAGGCGCGCGGGTAGAACGAGCTCGGGAACGCGTTCGAGTGCCACATCGGCGAGTCGATCGCCTCCTGCAGGTTCAGGCCCGCCCGGTGCGCCAGCCAGAAGCCCAGTTGCCACTGGTCCTGCTGGTCGCCGCCGGGCGTGCCGAAGGCCAGCGCCGCCTCGCCGTTGCGCAGGGCCATCGACGGCGACAGCGTGATCCGCGGGCGCTTGCCGGGGGCCAGCGAGTTCGGCAAGCCCTTGTCGAGCCAGAACATCTGGGCGCGGCTGCCCAGGCAGAAGCCGAGCGACGGGATCGTCGGCGACGACTGCAGCCAGCCGCCGGACGGGGTCGCCGAGACCATGTTTCCCCAGCGGTCGACGACGTCCACGTGCACGGTGTCGCCGCGGGTCGCGCCCGACCGCTCCACCGTCGGCTCGCCGATCGCGCCCATCGCGTCGAGCGGTCCACCGGTCGGCGCACCGCGCAGGACGTGCTGCGGCAGCAGCGGTTCCCGGCCACCGGGCGAGCCCGGCCGCAGCTCGAACGACGCGGTGTCGGAGATCAGCTTGCGGCGCTCGGCGGCGTAGGCGCGCGACACCAGGGTCTCCAGCGGGACGTCGCCGACGTCGCCGTACCAGGCCTCCCGGTCGGCGAACGCCAGCTTGGCCGCCTCGACGGCGAGGTGGATCGTCTCCGCGGTCGGCTTTCCGTCCACGTAGGACAGGTCGTAGCCCTCCAGCAGCCGCAGCTGTTGCGCCAGAACGGGTCCCTGCGTCCAGGCGCCGGCCTTGACGAGCGACCACTCGTCGAAGTCGACGATCAGCGCGTCCTCGTAGGACGCCTCCCAGTCCGCCATGTCGGCGCCGGTCAGCACACCGGCGTGGTCGCGCCCGGAGTCGTCGCGGAACTCGGTGCGGGCGAACTCGTCGACCTGCGCGGCGACGAAGCCCTGCGACCAGGCGCGGCGCGCGGCCTCGATCTGCGCTTCGCGGTCGGAGCCAGCGGCCTCACCGGCGGCGAGCAGCCACTCCCAGGTGTCAGCGAGCTTCGGGTTGCGGAACCGGCCGCCGGGCGCCGGCAGCACGCCACCGGGCATCCACTGCGCGGCGGAGGTGGGCCAGTGGTCGCGGAAGAGGTCCTGGACCAGCGAGATGGTGTACACGGCGCGTTCGACGAGCGGGAACCCGTCGCGCGCGTAGCCGATCGCCTTGTCCAGCACTTCGCGCAACGTCTTGGTGCCGTGGTCACGCAGGAGGGTGAGCCATCCGTCCCATGCTCCGGGCACGGTGGCGGCCAGCAGACCGCTGCCGGGCACGAGCGGAAGGCCCAGCCCGGTGTAGTGCTCGATCGTCGCACCGGCGGGCGCGACGCCCTGCCCGTTCAGCACGCGCGGGTTGCCACCGGCGGGCGCGAAGATGATCGGGACCTCACCGCCGGGGCCGTTGAGGTGCGGTTCCACGACCTGGAGCACGAAACCGGCGGCGACCGCACCGTCGAAGGCGTTGCCGCCGTCCTCGAGTACGGACATGGCCGCCGCCGAGGCCAGCCAGTGGGTCGAAGCGACCATGCCGAAGGTGCCGACGAGTTCGGGGCGCGTGGTGAACACCCCATAAAGGTATGCGACGCTAACTAAATTGCGTGACTCCGAGTGACGCACGCCCCAGGACCGAACGGAGCAGTGCCGCCGCGGTGGTCCGGCAGGCGGGTGACCCCGGCTCAGCCCGGAGATCTCCGTGCGACTTTGGTCGTAGCCGACCGTGACAGATCTCCTACCAGAGGTCTACCGGCGCGGCCGATGTTTCGAACACGCTCGAACGGCACAGTTCAAGGCATGGGAATTCTCATGATCGCGACCATCTTCGTCGGCCTCGCACTCGTGGCGGCGGTGCCCCTGGTGGCGCTGCTCCACTGGACCGACCGCTGACCTCGAGGTAACGAGCGTTAACCTCCTCGCGAGCAGCTCGCTTCGAGGAGGGTGAAGGCATGGAGATCTCGGGTACCGCGGCCATCGTCACCGGCGGCGCGTCCGGCCTCGGCGGCGCGACCGCACGGGCGCTGGCGGCGCGTGGAGCGCAGGTGTTCGCGCTCGACCTGCCCGGCGCCATCGAGAAGGCCGACACGATCGAGAACGTCACCTACCTGCCGGCCGACGTGACCTCGGGCGAAGAGGTCCAGGCCGCCGTCGACACCGCGGCCGGCTCCGGCGCTCCGCTGCGCATCACGGTGAGCTGCGCGGGCATCGGCCCGTCGTCCCGCACGGTCGGCAAGAGCGGCGCGCACGACCTCGACCTGTACCGGAAGGTCATCGAGGTCAACCTCATCGGCACCTTCAACGTGCTGCGCCTGGCCGCCGCCGCGATGGGCAAGACCGAGGAGCTGGAGCACGGCGCCCGCGGCGTCATCATCAACACCGCCTCCATCGCCGCGTTCGACGGCCAGATCGGCCAGGTCGCCTACGCCTCGTCCAAGGGCGGCGTGGTCGGCATGACCCTCCCGGCCGCGCGCGACCTGTCGAACGTCGGCATCCGCGTCCTGACCATCGCGCCCGGCATCGTCGACACCCCGATGCTCGCCACGGTGTCCGACGAGTTCCGCGCGGGCCTCGCGGCCGGGGTGCCGTTCCCGAAGCGCCTGGCACAGCCGTCCGAGTACGCGCAGCTCGCGGTCTCGCTCGTCGAGCACGACTACCTCAACGGCGAGGTCATCCGCATGGACGGCGCTCTCCGCATGGCACCCCGCTAGAGGTCTCCGGCGTACGGCAGTTTGGACATGGCGTCCGAGGTCATCCACTCGCGCAGGCGATGGGTGGCCCGGACGTCGTCCTCGTTGTACTCCAGCAGGCGCTGGCGCTGGTCCATGTCGAGCGCGTCGCCGTTGAGCCCCACGGCCGCCCGGTACCAGCGCATGGAGTTCTCGCCGCCCGCCTCCGGGTCGCGCCACGAGAAACCCGCCGCCGGAGCGATGATCTTCAGGCCCTTGCCGTGGGCGCACAGGAACTGCTCGCGGACGATGCCGAACAGGTCGACCCAGGCGTCCGAGCCGATGAACTCCTTGACCTGCGCGGTGGTCGGGACGCCTGGCTTGCCGGCGAACCGTTCCGCCGACGCCAGGAGCCAGCGGTTCTCGGCCAGCTCGTTGTAGCAGTAGGCGCGGAACGACAGGCCGCGTGCCTTGGCGCGGAGGCGGATGCCGGTCAGCCAGGTCCAGAACTCGGCGAACGAGCGGGCCTCGTCGTCGCACGGCAGCGCGTCCCACGTCACGAAGGCGCGGTAGCCGTGGTCCTCGTCGATGTCCTTGCCGGACAACAGGCAGCCCCACATGTACGCGCCCAGGTCGCCGAAGCTCTCCATGTCGACGTCGACCTCGACGTCCGCGCGCGGCACGTTCATCTCGGGCACGCGGCGCACCAGGGTCAGGTCGCGCAGCCAGGCGCGGGCCAGCACCACCGCGTCGCCGAACGGCATGCCGACCAGCTGGACCGGGCCTTCCGCCGACGGGTCGAGCTCGGCCAGGGCGTCCACTGTGGACAGGCCGATCCTGCGCAGCGCCACGGCGTCCTCGCCGCGCACGACGAGGCTGACGTCCCTGCCCCGCTTGAGGTCGCTGTCGCAGGTCGGCCACCACGGGCAGGTCTTGCAGTCGACGATGCGCGACGGGCGGGCCAGCGGTTCCCTCTCGTTCGCCGCGGCCAGCGCGACGGAGAGCCGGTCCGAGAACCGCGCGTCGTACTCGGCCAGCGCCGTGCGGCCGCCGGGCCACGTCGGCGCCTCCAGGTCGTGCCACAGCACGACATCGGCGTCCATGCCGATCACGCCGCCGGTCGCGCGGCCGCTGCGGGCGTACCCGGCGGCCTGCAGCTGGCGCTGGGCGTGGGCCAGCCGCAGCTGGTCGCGGGGCTGGGGGCGGACTTTGCGCAACGGGTCCGAGCGGCTGCCGTCGGGCAACGGCATCGTCAACGGGCTCGTGCGGGCGCCGTGACCGGGATCGGTGATCTTGTGCCGGACCACGAGCACCGGCACGTACCCGGTGGTGTCCTTGACGAGCAGGTCGATTCCGCCTCTGCGGCCGCCGCGGGGATCACGCGGCAACGCGGCGCCCCAGATGTACGGCGCGCCCATTTCCATCGCGGCCAGCGTCACGCGTTCGCGGTCGGCACTGCGCACGTCCGGGCCGTTCGGGACCTCGAAGAGATTCGAGCCGACGATTCGGCCGAGCGCGTCCGCCACCGCGCGGCGGTGGTTCGCCGCGTCCGCTTTCCGTTGTTCCGATGCCGGATCCGGCGCCGCTTTGGGGGCGTCGCGCATCTCCGGATCGTTTTCGAGGTGCACCCGCCGCCGACAACGAGTGACCACGCCGGCGTCTAGCTGCACCTGGAAAGTCACGGTAAGCAGGGTATGTCGCGCGTCGATGGGATGTGCGGGCAACCTGGACAGTAAGTTTCACGTGACGGAGGAGGTGTACCCGAATGGCGCGCAAGGTGAAGACCGGCTTCACACCCAGCAGGGCCAAGAGCCTGGTCGGTGTCGCGAAGGTGGTGGCGCCCGCGCTCATTCCGGTGCTGGCCCCGGTGCTCGCGCGCGGAGCTGGGGTTTTGAGCGAGCAGTACGACCGGTATCGGGCGCGCAGGCTCGGCATCGACGTCAAGGACATCGGCAGGTACTCCGGATACGGCGCACGCCTGCACGCGCGAATTGTCGGCTTCTCGGAGTCGCTCGAGACTTTGCGCACGTCGGATTCCGATTGGGTTTCGAAGACCGAGGCGCGGCTCACTCAACTGCTCGCGGCAGTGCGCGCGTCGGAACGCATGCCGGCGGCCCGGCGCAAAGCAGCGCACCGCGCCGTCGGGACGGATCTGGAGATGCTGGAGCAGGAACTGCTCAGGCGCCTGAACGTGCGCTGACGTCGGGTGCCTTCCCGGTCACCTCGGCCACGGCCTTGACCGCCGCCTCCTCGACCACCTGACCGGGGTCGAGGTGGGCGGTGACCTCCTCCATCACCTCGGCGACGCGTTCCTCGCGCCTGATCATCGGGTCCGACCGCAGGTCCCTGGCCAGCGAGAAGCACAGACCGATCATCACGACCATGAACGGCAGCGCCGCGATGATCGTCAGGTTCTGCAGCCCCGTCAGCGCGTCCGACCCGCCGACCAGCAGCATCACCGCGGCGACGGCACCGGTCAGCACGCCCCAGAAGACCACGACCGGCTTCTTCGGCTGGATCGTGCCCTCCTGCGAGAGCGTTCCCATCACGATCGACGCGGCGTCGGCGCCGGACACGAAGAAGATCGCCACCAGCACCATCACGACGACACCGGCGACGGCCGCCAGCGGGAACTGGTCGAGCAGCGAGAAGAGCTGCGACTCCGGAGTGGACTGACCAGCGAGGTCGACGCCGGACCGCTGCTCGAAGATCGCCGTCCCGCCGAGGATCGCGAACCACACCAGCGACACCGCGGACGGCACCAGGATCACGCCCGCCACGAACTGCTTGATGGTGCGGCCTCGCGAGATGCGCGCGATGAACATGCCGACGAACGGCGTCCACGAGATCCACCACGCCCAGTAGAAGATCGTCCACCCGGAGAGCCACGTCTCCGTGGCGTCACCACCCGAGGCGGCGGTCCGGCCGGCCATGTTCGCGAGCTCGCGGAAGTAGTCGCCCAGCGCCGTCGGCACCAGGTTCAGGATGAAGACCGTCGGCCCGACGACGAACAGGAACAGCGCCAGCACCACGGCCAGCACCATGTTGGTGTTCGACAGCCACTGGATGCCCTTCGAGACACCCGACACGGCCGACGCGACGAACGCCACGGTCAGCACGGCGATGATCGCGACGAGCACGCCCTTGCCGACGTTGCCCGCCCAGCCGGCCGCCTCCAGCCCGCTGCCGATCTGCAGGGCGCCGAGACCGAGCGAGGTGGCCGAGCCGAAGAGGGTCGCGAAGATCGCCATCACGTCGATGGCGCGGCCCCAGCCGGACGCGGCTCGCCGTCCCAGCAGCGGGGCGAAGGCGGAGCTGATCAGCGAGGACCGGCCGCGGCGGAAGCTGCTGTACGCGATGGCGATGCCGACGATGGCGTAGATCGCCCACGGGTGCAGCGTCCAGTGGAAGAGCGTGGTGGCCATCGCGGTCTCGAGGGGATCACCCTCGCTGCCGGGCGGCGGCTTCACGTAGTGGGTCAGCGGCTCGTTGACGCCGTAGAACATGAGCCCGATGCCCATGCCGGCGCTGAACATCATCGCGACCCACGAGACCGTCTTGAACTCGGGTTTCTCGTCGTCGCGGCCGAGTGGGACCCTGCCGTAACGGCTGAACGCGAGCCACAGCGCGAAGACGACGAACCCGGAGGCCGAGATCACGAACGCCCAGCCGAGGTTCTGGATGATCCAGCCGAGCGCCGCCTTCGAGGCGGCCGCCAGGCTGTCTGTTCCGACGATCCCCCATGTCACGAACGCAAGCGTGAGACCTGCGGCAACGCCGAACACAACCCGGTCGGTACGGCCCGGCCTGTCGCATTGAACGGTCATGCGGCCCCGAATACCCGCTCGTGGACCGATCGAAACTCCTCCGATTACCCTCAATCCTCGTGAGTACACGGTCGAACGAGCTGCGCCTCCTCCGGGGTGCCGCACTCGCGTCGACTTCTGCCGCGCTCACGATCGCCGCCCACGGGCTGGGTGGCGGCGAGCTGTCCGAGTTCGTCCACGCGCTGCCGCTGGTGGTGTTGATCGCGTTCGCGGCGGCATCGCTGGCCGACAAGCGCAGCGGGAAGCTCTCGGTCATGGCCGGGCTCGGCACGGCCCAGCTCGCGCAGCACCTCCTGCTGACGTGGGTCAGCCACGAGCACATGAACACGCTCACCTGGCCGATGTTCGCGGCGCACCTCGTCGCCGCGACGCTGACCGGGCTGCTGCTGTTCCACGCCGAGAACGCCCTGTTCAGGCTGTTCGCCGCCGTCACCCGCCTGATCCCCCGCAGGCTCACGCCGCTGCCCGCCACCCGGCCGGTGCGGACGTTCACCAGCACGCCGTACCTCCAGAACGCGCACTACCTGGAGATCGCGCGCGCGAATCGGCGGCGTGGCCCGCCCTGTGCCTCCTGATCATCCGTATTCCCTGCTGGAACCCCCTTTGGCAATCAGGAGCCACAACTTCATGTCGACCAACCGATTCGGCGTGCGCACGCTCGCCGTCGTCGCCGTTGCCGGGTTCGCCGTGCTCGGCACCCCGACCATCGCCTCCGCCCACGTCAGCGCCCAGCCCGCGGAGTTCACGCAGGGCGGCCGCGCCACGTTCGCGTTCCGCGTCCCGAACGAGCGGGACAACGCAGGCACCACCAAGATCGAGGTGACCCTGCCGCAGGACACCCCGCTCACGTCGGTGCGCACCAAGCCGCTGGCCGGCTGGAAGGCCGAGGTCGTCAAGGGCAAGCTCGACAAGCCCGTGACGGTCGCCGGCAAGGAGATCACCGAGGCTTATCGGACCATCACCTGGACCGCCGAGCCCGGTGTGAAGATCGGCGTCAACGAGTACCAGGAGTTCTTCGTCGCCCTCGGCACGCTGCCGGAGGGCAAGGACAAGCTGGAGCTCCCGACCAAGCAGACCTACGAGAACGGCGAGGTCGTGGACTGGGCCCAGTCCGCCGGTGCCGACGGCAAGGAGCCGGAGCACCCGGCGCCCGCGCTGAAGCTCGCCCCGAAGGCCGCCGGTGCCGACGACCACGGCCACGGCACGGCCCCGGCCGCGAACACCGCCGCCGACACGCACGAGGCGTCGGCCACCGGTTCCGACTCCACCGCCCGCTACCTCGGTGGCGCCGGTCTGGCAGTCGGCGCGCTCGGCCTGGGATTCGGTGTCGGCGCGATCCTGCGTTCGAGGCGCAAGGCATGAAGCGAGCGCTAATCGCGTTCCTGTTCGCTGGTGCGGCCGTGCTCGCCACGGCCGCCCCCGCGGCGGCGCACAACGCACTGATCAGCAGCGACCCCAAGGACAAGACGTCGCTGGACGCCGGTCCGTCCTCGGTCACGCTGACGTTCGACCAGGACGTGCAGGGCGGCCAGGGCATCAACACGATCTCGGTCGTCGACGCGAACGGCGGCCACTACGAGGTCGCGGGCGACCCGACGATCAAGGACAACTCGGTCTCCGCGAAGGTCAACGCGCTCGGCAAGGCCGGGCAGTACAAGATCGGCTACCGCATCCTGTCCGCGGACGGCCACCCCGTGTCCGGTGAGCTGACGTTCACGCTGGCCAAGGACGGCACGGGCACGCCCACCACGCCGGCGAACGCCGACGCCTCGACCGGTGAGCAGGGTTCGGGCGACGGCCTGCCCATCTGGGTGTGGATCGTCGGCGCCGTGGTGCTGCTCGGCGGTGGCGTGTTCTTCGCCCTGCGCGGCGGAGGCGCGAAGGCATGAGCGACGTCCGGACCACCGCCCCCTCCCCCTGTCGCGTGCTCGCCGGGCTCGTCCTCGGTGCGCTCGCGGGCATCGCGCTCGGCCTCGTGCTGGCACCACCCCTCGTGGTCGCCGGGGTCGTCGACGCCGGGGCGGCGGTCCGGTACGGCCTTCCGGTCACGCGCGTGCTGCTCGACGTCTCGGCGACGGTCGTCGTCGGCCTGTCGATCCTGCCGAAGCTGCTCGGCTTCACCCGGCCCACGCACACCGAACCGGTCATGAGGATCGCCCGGCCGGCCGCGGTCGCCGCCGCCGCCGTCTGGGTGGTCACGGCCCTGTTGTCGATCGTGCTGCAGGCAGCCGAGCTGCGGCCGGGCAGCGACGTCAGCATCGGCAACGCCGTCGACTACGTCGCCACGGTCGGTGCCGGCAAGGGCCTGCTGTTCAGCGCCTCCTGCGCGCTCCTCTACGTCCTGGTCGGCGTGATGGCCGTGCGCAGCGGCGAGTCCGTGCCCGCCGAGCTGCGGATCCTCGTCTCGATGTTCGGGCTGCTGCCGATCCCGGTGACCGGGCACGCCTCCAACTGGAAGTACCACGACTACTCGATGGTCTCCATGGAGCTGCACGTGCTGGGCGCCGCCGCGTGGACGGGCGGGCTCGGTGCGTTGATGGCGCTGGTCGCCTACCGCAAGGGACTGCTGGCGATCGCGCTGCCGAAGTTCTCAGGGATCGCGACCGTCAGCCTGGTCGTGGTGGCGGTGACGGGCCTGTTCAACGGGTTGCTGGAGCTGGTCCTCAACCCGGTCGTGCCGTTCCCGCAGTCGTTGTTCACCACCGGCTACGGCCTGCTGCTCCTCGGCAAGGCCGTGTGCACGGGCGTGATCGCGGTGCTCGGCGCGCACATCCGGTGGCGGTTGCTGCCGCGGATCTCCCGGCACGAGGTCACCGCGATCGTGCAGTGGGCGGTGCTGGAGGTGACGATCATGGGTGTCGCCTTCGGGCTCGCCGTGGTCCTCAGCCGCGCGCCGGTCAGCTGAACCCCGTCGCCACCCTCACCAGGTCGGCCAGTGCGCGTGACCTGCTGTGCGGCGGCCACGCGATCACGGTCGTCACCTGCGGCGCGTCCACGACGGGAACCGCGACCAGCCCTTCGGCCAGACCCGCGCGGACGGCTTCCGGCATGATCGCCACGGCACGGCCGAGCTCGATCATCTGGAACAGCTGCGTCAGGTTGCGCACCTCGATGCCGGGGCCGTCCGGGTAGGTGCCGTCCGGACGCGGCCAGCGGACGTGGTCGGCCAGGTCGCAGACGTCCGCCGTCCGCAGCCGGGACGTTCCCGCGAAGGGGTGCGACGCGGGCATCACCGCGACCTGCCCCTCGGTGTGCAGGACCTCCACGTCGAAGCCGGTCGTCGGGTCGTACGGCTCGTGCAGCAGCGCGACGTCGGCCCGTCCGTCGAGCAGAGGGACGTGGGTGTTCGACTCGCACAGCAGGACGTCGACGGGGACGGCACCGGGTTCGGCGGCGTACGCGTCGAGCAGCTTCGCCAGCACCTCGCCGGAACTGCCGGCCTTCGCGGCCAGCACCAGCGAGGGCCTGTTCACGGCCGCGCCGCGGGTCCGGCGTTCGGCTGCCGCGACCGCGCCGAGGATCGCCCTGCCCTCCGCCAGCAGGGTCGCGCCGGCGTCGGTGAGCGAGACCTTGCGGCTGGTGCGCGTCAGCAGCGCGACGCCGAGCCGGTGCTCCAGCTGGGCGATCGTCCGGGAGAGCGGTGGCTGGGCGATGCCGAGGCGTTCGGCGGCGCGGCCGAAGTGCAGCTCTTCCGCGACCGCGACGAAGTACCGGAGCTCTCGTGTCTCCACGACGTCCACCGTATCCATACCGGCCGGGTATCGCTGCGACACCGAGGTGGTGTTGGTCTCGGACCGGTTCAGCACGACGATCGACTGCATGAGCGAACAGACGATTGCGCTGGTCACAGGCGCGAACAAGGGCATCGGGTACGAGATCGCGGCGGGCCTCGGCGTGCTCGGGATGACGGTCGGAGTCGGCGCGCGGGACCCTCGGCGTGGCGAGGAGGCCGTGGAGAAACTGCGGGCGAACGGCGCCGACGCGTTCTTCGTGCCGTTGGACGTGACCGACGACGAGAGCGTGGCCTCCGCCGCCTCGTTGGTCGAGGAACGGTTCGGCCGCCTCGACGTGCTGGTCAACAACGCGGGGATCGCCGGGCAGTGGCCGACGGCGCCTTCCGCCGCCACCGCGGAGATCCTGTGGAAGGTCCTGAACACCAACGTGATCGGCGTGGTCCGGGTCACGAACGCGATGCTGCCCCTGCTGCGGCGGTCGGCACGGCCGCGGATCGTCAACCAGTCGAGCCACCTGTCGTCGCTGACCCTGCAGACCAGTCCGGAAGTGGACTTCGTCGACGTCGACGGGGTCTACACGCCGTCGAAGACGTTCCTGAACGCCGTCACCGTGCAGTACGCCAAGGAACTCACCGACATCAAGGTCAACTGCGTCTGCCCGGGTTACGTCGCGACCGACTTCAACGAGTTCCAGGGGCACGAGACGCCGGCGAGCGGTGCCAAGGTCGCGATCAGGCTGGCCACGCTCCCCGACGACGGTCCGACCGGCGGCCTGTTCGACGAAGCCGGGACCGTGCCCTGGTAGGACGGGCCGAATGTTCAACGTGAAACATCCACAAAATCCGACGCACTCGGTGAGTGGTCCGGTCAGCGCGACGAGCTGCGCGCGAACGGACTAGTCGGTGATCAGTCGCGCCGAAGATTCTTCGCGCATCCGCGCCAGCCGGTTCATCGTCCGCTGACCGCGGCGGTCCAGCTCGCGGCTGTCGATCCAGCCGTTGGCGTAGTAGCGGTAGTCCTGCGCCAGCGCCACGAGTTCGGCGAGGTAGTCGGCGGACCGCCGCCGTCGCTCCTCGTCGAACCCCGCCAGCAGCGGCAGCTGGGTGTCCACCACCTCGTCGAGCAACTGCGCGGACCGCAGCGCCCTCCGGGAACGCCACCTCCGTGTAAGGCTCACGCGCCGCACCTCGTCCTTCGCCCCGACCTGCCGCACCTTAGGCGTGGATATGCACACCCGTCGATGCTGCATTCGTGTGCGAAGGCTCTGGCGTTACCGCTTCGTGTCCCACACCATCCAAAAGGGATGCTATAGGACCCAAACGAGACTGAACTAAGCGGCCGTGTCGGCTCCGGTGAAGCGGGCGACGCGGTCCGCGAGCTCGCGGGCCTCGGGGTTGTTGCGGCGCTTGTCGGCCTCCTGGCGCAGGGGCTCCATGCGCTGCTTCGTGCGCACCGACTTGAGGCTTTCCGACAGGTCGACAGCCTGACGGCCGATCTTGGCGCCGTGGTCGATGTCGCCCTCGAGCAGGTGGTTGATCGCCATCGAGGTCAGGTTGAACGAGCGGCTGCGGGCGTACTCGTCACCGAAGTTGTTGATCGCCTTGGACAGCGCCGGGATGGCCGTCCGCGTGTACTTGGCGTCCACCGTCTGCGCCAGCTCCGTGTGCACCGTGCCGATCATGGAGGAGAGGTCGATCTCGTTGAAGAACTTGGCCCAGGCGGGGGCCTCGGCGACGTTGGCGCGGGAGAACTCGTCGCGCGCGCGGCCGAGCAGCTTGAGCGCCTGCTCGTCGGAGCCCATCTTCGCGTAGGCCCAGGCCTCGTTCGCGCACAGGATGCCCACGGCCAGCTCGGAACCGGAGTTCTGCGCGGCCAGCTGACCCAGCTGGAACACCTTCAGCGCGTCGTCGGGGGCGTTCTGGTGCAGGTAGACGCGGCCCATGCGGTACAGGATGTTCGCCATGAGCGCCTCGTTCTCGCCCTGCTTGGCGAGGTCGAGCGCCTGGCCGAAGTGGTTGCGGGCGGAGTCCATCAGGCCCGTGTCGAACGACGTCCACCCGGCGAGGTTGTGCAGGTCGGCCAGGGCGACGTAGAGGCGCTGGCGGACGATGTCCGTGGAGCTCGCGCCGAGCATCTGCTGGCCCCAGGACAGCTGGGCCACGACGGCGTCGCGGCAGGAACCGCCGCCGTACTGGTAGTCGAGGGCGCGCAGAGCCCGCGTCGCCGCTTCGACCTGGCGCACATCGGTCATGCCGATGCGGCCCGGAGCCGGAGTCTGTGTGGGGTGTGAGACCCACGACCCGGAGTCCGCTCCGAACACGGCCGCGCCGACTGTCACGGCGGCGGCGTGCGCGAGGAACTTCCGACGCTTCACCGACTCGTCCTCCTCAGGATGGGGTGAGTCCGCGGTCGCGGCCACCCGTACTGCCGTTGTCTCGTCATAGGCGAGACCCATGTATCCACGTGGGACACCCAGGCCGATGGCGATCCTGGTCAGGACGTCGTAGGCCATGACCTGACGCCCCTTGAGGATCTCCGAGACCTCGGACTGCGACTGCCCGGTGAGCGCTGCGATCTGGCGCTGCGACACGCCGTGCCGGCGGAGCAGCCGGTACACCGAGCTGATCTCCCGGCGAGCCAGTGCGTCCCGCATCTCCTGGTTGTCCCACACCTCGGCCGGGATGGGAGAGCCCTGGGAGCTCATGGTGTTCATCGCGCACCCTCACAGTCCGTTGGGCGTCATCGGCAGACTAGGGGCAGGTCCCCGAGCCCGAGAAGTCCTCTTCGGCAGGGCTGATCGGCTCTGCCGAACACCACTTACCGCTCACCGTAAGACTTCCACCGGTCAGCGCTGTGACGTCCCGTTCCGACATGAATCATCGCAATCTGGACTCCGGTAAGCGAGTGAGCACGGAGAGGAACGGCCAATCAGATGGACAGCTCCTCCACGTACTCCACCTCCATTGTGGAGACGGGTGACACCGGCTCCACATGGCGCGGCACGACCGGGCAGCGTCGGACGTGGCAGATCAGCTGCGGCGACGTGGTCGACCGGGACCGTCAGCTCACCGTCAAGGTGGTTCAGGGCCAAGTGGTCCTGGTCGGACCCCCTGGTGAGACGGCAGTCTTGTCCCACGACCAGCTCGTACAGCTCAGGGCCGCGCTACGCGAAGCCGCCGACCAGGCGGAAAGGTGACGGTGACGTTTCGATGGACGCGATCCTCGGACAGGTTCTTCGCAACGCTGTGTGGGAACGTCTCGACCTGCTCACGGAGCTGGCGAGCCGCGCTGACGCCCCGTCCCTCCTGTCGGTGGCTCGATCCGAGCTCCCTCGGCTGACCGAGGGATGGCGTGCTCTGCTGGCAGCGCACGAGCCGGACGAGAAGGGCAACTGCCCTGAGTGCTCCGGCCGCTGGCGCCAGCAGAAGTCACCTTGCTCGGTGTGGCGCGCCGCGTACGAACACCTGGTCGCGGGCGGTCTCGCCCCGCGCCCGGCTCGCCACCTGCGCGAGGCCCCGGTGACCCCTCCTGTCACCCGGTCCCGCCGCGCGGTGGCTCGAGCCCACTAACGGGCGTTTGCGATCGACCTGGCGTCCCCCCGACACGACCAGGTCTGCAAACCGCCTACTGACCGGGGCTCGCGATGTGCGAACCCCCGACCGCGACATCGCGAGCCCCGGTCAGCTTTACCTCCACAGATTCCCGCGGGCCGGTGACGTGCACCTTCCCTCCCCGACCGTCACCGGTCCGCGGTCACCAACCACGGCCCCCGTCTGCACCTCCCGCGCAGATGGGGGCCGTTTTCACGTCCGCCTAACGGTGGGTGCCGGTCTTCCAGGCCAGGTATGACGTCAGTCCGGGGAAGAGCCGGCCGGAGATCTCGAACGCCTTGAGCTGCCACGGGAACAGGTGCTCCGCCCGTTCCTTGACCACCGCGTCGACGATCGCCTTCGCCACTCGTTCCGTGGTCACCGGCGGGATCATCAGCCGCGCGACGGCCGGGATCCGCTCCTCGGCGCCGGGGTTGTTCACGAAGTACTCGCTCGACACCTTGCCCGGCACGACCTCGCTCACCCCCACCCCGGTCCCGCGCAGGTCAAGCCGCAGGGACGCGGTCAAACCGCGGAGCGCCCAGCGGGACGACTGGTAACCCACGCAGCCGGGAATCGGCAGGCGCGACACCGGCGAGTTCACGTTGACGATCCAGCCAGAGCCGCGCGTCCGCATGGCGCCCAGGTACTCCCTGGTCAGCAACAACGCCGCCAGGTACGGCACCGCGGTCATCGTGACCAGCTCGTCCGCGGAGGTGTCGTCGAGGAACAGCCAGCGGCCCACACCGGCGTTGTTGACCAGCACATCGGGTGCCGGGACCTCCTCGGCGAGCGCGTGGATCTGCGCCGCGTCCGCGAGGTCGGCCACGTGGGCCGACGCCGAGCCGCCGAAGTCCTTGATCCGCTTGACCTGCTGATCGAGCAGTTCGGCGCTTCTGGCCACCAGGTGGACGTGCGCGCCGTGCGCCGCGAACCGGAACGCGGTATCGGCCCCGATCCCCTGCGACGCCCCCGTGACCAGAACGTTCTTGCCCGACAGCTGCATCAGACCACCGATCGCACTCGACTCATCAACACCGCCGCCAGCGTCGTCGCCAGCGCCGACACCGCGAACAGGCCGCGGTAGCCACCCAGGTTCGCCAGGATCAGCGCGGTCAGCAACGGCGCGATGACCTGCGGCAACGCGTTGGCCACGTTGAGCACGCCCAGGTCCTTCGCCCGGTCGGACGCCGCCGGCAGCACCTGGGTCAGCAGCGCGATCGCGACCGCCCAGTACGTGCCGAAGCCGACGCCGAGCAACGGCGCGGCGACCAGCGCGCTCGTCCAGGTGGGCCAGACGACCAGCAGCAGCGCGGCCAGGGCCATGACGGCTGACGCCAGGTAGACGTACGGCTTGCGGCGGCCCGATCGGTCACTTCGTGCGCCGAACAGCACCGCTCCTGCGGCGAGCGCCACCCCGTAGAGCGCCATCAGCACGAGCAGGCCGTCCTCCGGAGACGGGTGGTGGACGACGTCGCCGAGGAAGTAGAGGAGGTAGAGCGTCCCGAACGCGTTGCCGAGGTTGATCATGAGGTGGCCGCCCCATGCCCACGCGAAGTCCGGGTGCTCGCGCGGCGAGATCCAGAACGTCGGCTTGACCGGCTTGACGACGAGCTGGGTGTCCGGCGTCCGCAGCACGAAGAAGAGCGCGCCCATCAGCACGATGACCGCGCACGCCAGATAACCGGCGGGTAGTCCGCTGACCAGCAACGTCACGACGACCGCGCCCAGCACCGTACCGAGCATCTGGCTGATGCCGATGAGTCCGCCGACCTGCGCCCGTTGCGCGACGGGCACCCGGTCGGGCACCGCGGAGGTCAGCGCCGCGAGCATGCCGCCGATCCCCGCCTGCACGAGGCACCAGCCGACGGTCATCACGAACACCGACGGGGCGTTGGCCAGGACGCCGAGACCGACGGCTCCGACGACCGCGCCGGCCAGCGTCCACGGGTGACGGCGGCCGAACCGCGAGGTCGTGCGGTCGCTCAAGAAGCCGATCAAGGGCACGACCAGCAACGACACCAGCGCGCCGACACCGGTGACGATGCCGAACACCAGCTCCTTGTTCGCCTTGTCGAGCAGCTCGGCCTGCTGCGGCAGCAACACCTGGATCGGCGCGTAGACCGCGAGCCACAGCCCCAGGTTCGCGGCGAACAGCCACGCCATCCACCCCCGCCGGACCGGGACGACCGGTTCGGCCAGCGCCTCACTCACCCCTGATCACCCCGCGGTACCAGTGGAACGAGTCGCGCGGCGTGCGGACCTGGGTGGCGTAGTCGACGTGGACCAGGCCGAAGCGCTGCGAGTACCCGGCCTCCCACTCGAAGTTGTCGAGCAGCGACCACACGAAGTACCCGGAGACGTCCGCCGCCCGCGCGGCCTTGAGGTGTCCGTCGAGGTAGGAGATCCGGTCGGCGTCCTGAATTCCGCCGGGGAAGCTGCAACCGCTCTCGGTCACGTACACCGGCGGCAGGTCCGGGTACCGCTCGCGCAACGCCGAGATCATCTCGGTCAGCCCGGACGGCACGACCGGCCAGCCGAAACCGGTGCGCGGGAACTCGTCGATCTCCACCAGTTCGAACGGCAGCGGGTTGCCCTCGGAGGGAGATGTCAGTCTCGTCGGGTTGTAGTAGTTGACCCCGTAGAAGTCGAGCGGCTGGTGTATTGCCTGCATGTCGCCCTCGACGACCGGCATCAGGTCGGCGACTGCGTCGGGATATCGGCCCGACAGAAGTGCGTCCGCGTACAACCAGTTGTGGATTTCGCTGTACGCCTCGGCGGCCACTACGTCGTTCGGGGTAGCGGGCCAGGCAGGCGTGTGGTTGTTCGCCGTGCCGACCGCCTGCGCGTTGTGCGATCGGAGCACCTCGACCGCACGGCCGTGGGCCAGGTTGAGGTGGTGAGCGGTCGGCAACGCGTCGAAGAGGAGCGTCTTGCCGGGGGCGTGCTCACCGATCGCGTAGCCCTGCAGCGTCACCATCGCGGGTTCGTTGATCGGGATCCACATCTTCACCCGGTCGGCGAGGCGGTCCGCGACGAGCGAGGTGTAGTCGGCGAACCGGTCGGCGATGTCCCGGTTGAGCCACCCTCCCTCGGCTTCGAGCTGGAGCGGCGTGTCCCAGTGGTACAACGTCAGGACCGGAGCGATGCCGGCGTCGGCGAGCGCGTCGACCAGGCGGTCGTAGAAGTCGAGCCCCTCGGCGTTGACGGGCCCCTTGCCGGTGGGCTGGATCCGCGGCCACGCGACCGAGAACCGGTACGCGTTCACGCCGAGCCGCGTCATGAGCGCGACGTCCTCGCGCCACCGGTGGTAGTGGTCGCACGCAACGGATGCGTTGTCGTTGTCGTGTACCGGAGTGAACTCGTCCCACACGGAGGGCCCTCGACCGCCGGCGTCGAACGCGCCCTCGATCTGGAACGCGGACGTCGACACTCCCCACAGGAAGTCGCTCATCGATCCTCCAAATGTGAAACTTGTTCGGATCGTAGGCGTGTTGACAGGTTCAGGGAAGTGAAAAGGCCGTGCAGCAGGCAAGATGGAAGAACCCGAACCACTGGGAGTCGCCGTGACGAGCACCACCCCGCTTCGCCGTCAGCCCGTCCAGCAGCGCAGCGCCAAACGAGTCGAGCGCATGCTCGAGGCCTGCGCGACTCTCATCGACGAGGTGGGCTACGACGGCGTCACCACGACGTTGATCGCGGAGAGAGCGGGTGTGGCGGTCGGATCGCTCTACCAGTTCTTCCCCGACAAGAGAGCAGTCGTGCAGGCGCTGACCCTGCGCAACGTCGACAAGTTCTCCCAGGGCATCACCACCAAGCTCGAGCAGGCGACGCTCGAGCACTGGTGGGACGCGGTGGACACGGTGTTCGACGTCTACGTGACGATGCACCGCGAGATCCCCGCGTTCGGCAAGCTGCACTTCGGCGACGTCGTGGACATGCGGCTGCTCGACGACCGCCGCGACAACAACGCCGTCATCTCGGACAAGATCTCGGAGCTGATCTCGGGCAAGTTCGGCATCCCGATGAACGAGGTGGGGCTGCCGATCGCGATCGCCGTCGAGGCCGCCGACGCCGTGCTGAAGATGGCCTTCCGCAACAACCCGATGGGCGATCCCGCGATCCTCGCCGAGGCGAAGGCACTGGTCAGGGGCTACCTGTCGTCCCGACTGCCCGCCTAGCCGAAGTTGCGGCGCTCCCCGCGGTAGGTCGGCACGGTGCGCTCGATGCGGTCGCCGCGCACCAGGTGGACCTCGTCGAAGCGCTCGAACAGCTCGCCCGCCTTGGCGTGCCGCATCCAGACGCGGTCGCCGATCTTCAGCTGCTCGGCGGCCTTGCCGGTGACCGGCGTCTGCACCTCGCCGGCGCCTTCGAGGCCGAGGGTCTTCAACCCCTCCGGCAGGTACGGCGACGGCTGGCGGTCGGACGTGGGCGTGCCGGACGCGATGTAGCCGCCGGCGAAGAGCGTCGCGGTGCGCCTGGTCGGCTTGCGCACCACGGACAACGCGAACAGCGCCGCGGGCTCCGGTGTGAACGACTGGTAGGCGTCGAAGAGCGTCGGTCCGAAGAGGCCGCTGCCGGCCGCGAGCTCGGTGACCGACGGGTCGGTCGCGGTCAGCTCCAGGCTTCCCGTGCCGCCACCGTTGACGAACTCCAGCTCGGCGACCTGCCGCACCGCGCCGACGACAGCGGTCCGCCGTTCGATCAGCTCGGGTCCGGACTTGCGCTGGATGAACCGGATCCCCATCGCGCGGAACGGCTGACCGGGCGGGTTGTCACCCAGACCGGCGATCTGCCCCTCGTAGGCCATGACCGCCACGAGCGTGAACCCGGTGCGGCGCACGATCCTGGCGGCAAGGGCCTTCGCCTGCTCGGGCGTGTGGATCGACGACCGCCGCGGACCGATGTGGACACCCGGTAACGGCCGCCACGACACGTCGAGCTCCAGGCAGACCCGGATGTCGCCGTGCGGCCCGATCGCGGAGTCCACGAAGTCGAGGTGCTCCAGCGAGTCCACCATGATCGTGACGCGCTGCCGCGCGGTCTCGTTGGCGGCGAGCTTCTGCAACGCCGCCCGGTCAGCAGTCGGGTAGGCGACCAGCAGGTCCTCACTGACGTTCTGCTCGGACAACCACAGGGCCTCGGCCAGCGAGTAACACATGACCCCGGCGTAACCGGGCCGTTCGAGCGCCCGGCACACCAGGTCGCGCACGCGAATCGACTTGCTCGCCACCCGGATCGGATGACCGGCAGCGCGACGGGCGAGGTCCGCCGCGTTGTGGTCGAAGGCGTCCAGGTCGACGATCGCGAACGGAGGATCCAGGTCCTTCGTAGCGGCGTCGAGTCGAGTTCTGCGCATGCACTGACGGTACGTCGTGAACCCTTGAAACGTGAAGAGCTTTCACTTACGTTACTCGCAGGTCACACTCTCCCGTGGAGGTACGCGTGTGGACGAACTGGGCTAAAACGGCGTCCTGCACCCCGACGCGCGTCGTCCACCCGTCCAGCACGGACGAGATCGCAGCAGCGGTCTCCTCCGGCGGCCGAGTACGAGCACGAGGCAGCGGCCACTCGTTCAACGACATAGCGGTGGCCCCGGAAACCGCCCTGGACCTGGACCGCTGGACGGGCACAGTCCGGGCGGACACCGAAACAGGCCTGGTCACGGTCCGCTCCGGCACTCCCCTGAGCGCCTTCAACGCCGACCTCCACCGCCTGGGCCTGGCAATGCCGAACCTGGGCGACATCGACGCCCAAACCGTGGCAGGCGCAGTCTCCACCTCCACCCACGGCACAGGCGCCAAACTGGGCGTACTGGCCACAGCGATCGAGTCCCTGGAACTGGTCCTGGCCGACGGCTCAGTGGTCACCTGCTCCCGCGCAGAACGCCCAGACCTCTTCAACGCGGCCAGAGTGGGCCTGGGCGCACTGGGCGTCATCAGCACCCTGACCCTCCGCTGCGTCCCGTCATTCGTGCTGCAAGCGTCAGAGTCCCCAGGCCGCCTGGACGCGGTACTGGAACAGTTCGACGACCTTTGCGCGGTAGAGGACCACGTGGAGTTCCACTGGTTCACGCACTCGGACCGAGTGATCCTCAAGCGCAACAACAGGATCACCGAACCAGCACGCCCACTGTCGAAGATCCGCCAGACGTGGGAGTACGACGTGATGGAGAACGCCGCGTTCGGCGCGGTGTGCAGGGTGGCGAAGACCTTCCCCCGCTACACCAAGCGCCTCAATGAGTTCTGCGGCGCGATGATCTCAGAGCGGTCCTACTCGGACTACTCCCACAACGTCTTCGTGACACCGAGGCGGGTCCGCTTCGTGGAGACGGAGTTCTCCATCCCCAGAGAAACCCTCCTGGACGTGATCGCCGAACTCAGGACAGTGGCGAACAAGCTGAGCGACCAAGACCACCTGATCGTCCCCTGCGAAGTCCGCGTGGCCCAGGCAGACGACATCTGGCTGTCCACGGCAAACGGCCGGGACACGGCCTACATCTCCATGCACCAAGCACTCGGCATGCAGTACAAGACCTTCTTCGACGCCTACGCCAGCATCGCCAAGTCGGTAGGCGGCCGCCCCCACTGGGGCAAGATGCACGACCTGACAGCGGAAGAACTGCGCCCGCTGTACCCGCACTTCGACGACTTCCTACGGGTACGCAACGAGGTAGACCCCGACAGAACGTTCACGAACGAGTACCTCGACAGGGTGCTGGGCGAGTGATCGAGGACCCAACGGCCAGGGAAGCACGCAACTAAAGAACAGCCCGAACGGCGTCCACAACCGGAGTATCGCCGTTCACCAGCTCCAAGGTCTTCCCAACGGTCCCAGGCGCCGAAAGCAACTCCACGATCACAGCGGCAACATCAGCCCGGGCAACAGACCCCCGAGGCAACCGAGGCGCAGCGAGAGTCACCAACCCGGTGGGCGCGTCGTCCACCAACCGGCCAGGCCGCAGGATCGTCCACTCCAGATCCCGCCCACGAAGATCTTCCTCAGCCGCCTTCTTCGCCTTCAGATAGACAGCGAACGAAGCATCCACCTCAGGCGAGTCGGCGTCCTCGATCCCCACGGACGACACCTGGACGAACCGCCGCACCCCGGCCGACACAGCAGCTGAGGCGAACAGGGCAGCGGCCCCGTAGTCCACGGTGTCCTTTCGGGCGGCCCCAGAGCCTGCCCCCGCACCTGCGGCGAAAACCGCGGCATCGGCACCGTGCAGATACGAAGCGACCGAGTCCAGGTCAGCGGACTCCAGGTCGCACAGGACCGGGACGGCCCCGGCAGCGGACACATCACCAAAATGATCGGGATTGCGGACCAGCGCGGTGGCGGCGTGTCCACGGGTGGTCAGCTGCTGCTCGAGAAGCAGCGCGATCTGTCCGTGTCCGCCGGCTATGACTACTCGCATAGGTCCGACCGTAGATCAGGAAGCGGTGGCGAGCACCTGCTCGTAGACGAGCTCGTTGACCCAGCGGGTGATGGCGGTGTCCTCGGCGGGCACGTTCTCCTGGCGGCCGGACACGTCGACCGAGAGGTCCTTCTCGTCGTCGGCGAGCAGCACGGAGACGCCGTAGCGGCGGACGCGGGGCAGGCCGTTGGCCAGGTAGTCGTGCGAGAAGGCGACGGACTCGGGGAGCACGACCGCGGCGTTGCCGTAGCGGGAGAAGGGAACGGCGGAGGCCAGCGCGGTGCGCCAGTGGCGGGCGACGGCCAGGACGCCGACGATGCGGACGGCGACCGGCGGGACGCGGCCTTCCATCTCCGGCCACACCCATGTGGAGACAGTGGTCTTGTCGGCCTCGGGGGCGGCACCCACGCACACGCGCTCGGCGTGGGCGTCGGCCAGGAGCTCGGCCACGACGACGACCTTGCGGCCCATGAGGACCATCTCGGGGAGGACCACGCCGTGCCAGCCGAGGCGGATCGCCGCGGCGGCTGCCAACTCCTCGACGGACGCGGGCAGTTCCGGAACCGGGACCGGCGTCGTCGACAGACCGTTCGCGCTGTCGAGGGCCGCGATCCTTGCTGGGGTGCTGCTCACGCCAGTGCCTCCTCGTCACCCGCGGCGGGCGATCCGCCGCGTTTCGACTCGTGCTCTGGATAAAGAACTAGCAGGAAGCGCACGGCCCACCCCCAGGTCACAGGCCCCCCTGCGATCGACGGCGCTGACCGGTCGGTGACCGGTCGAAGAGGGGTGCGGGGAGTTCGGTCCTACGGTGCTGCCGTCTGGGTGACGCTGGGCCGGATGGACGCGCTGAAAGACCTGCTCACAGTGGGTGCATCACGCGTGGGTGGAAATCGCCGCTCATCGGCGGGCGGCGCCGTCCGCCGACCGTTCACCGCGCCAGAACGACCACCTGCATGACGATCACGGCGTTACTGGGTCCGCGACCTGCGAAAACATCTACCGCTCCCGCAATGCCGTCATTCCGCGGCCGGAACTGCGACGTGCTCGACGTGCGCTCGATGCGGATGGGTGCGGCGGGAAGGAGGTTCCCGGAATCCTCTCCCCGAAACCAATGACCTCACCCGCATCACCAGTTCCAGGAAGCGGAGCGAACCGGTGTTCGCCGAACCCCCGAAACATTCCGCCCACGACTTCGCGCTCGACCGTGTCACGCGGGCGGCCGGCGAGCACACCCCGAGGTCGGCGGAGCCGCCGTAGCCCACATGCTGGCCCCCGAACGAGTGACAGACATCACCTGTTGGATCAAGGAATCCGATGGGCGCCATCAACGACAGAACCCCCCTCGCGATTCCGCGAGAGGGGTTCTGTCTGTCTTTGAATGGGCAAGGGGGGAGTTGAACCCCCACGTCCTTTCGGACACACGGACCTGAACCGTGCGCGTCTGCCATTCCGCCACTTGCCCCTGGAGACGTTGGAAACACTAGCACGCGTCCAAACCAGGTTCCTAATCGCCCCCTGTAGGCGTCGTCGTACCCGGATACGATCGGTACAGGAGCCCGTCCGAGCGGAAGGAGTCGACATGGGCCTGCAACGCTTCGAGCGCAAGCTCGAGGGCATGGTCGGCAACACCTTCGCGCGGGTGTTCGGCGGCAACGTGGTGCCCCAAGAGGTGGCACAGGCGCTGCAACGGGAGGGTGACAGCAACATCCGCGAGCTCGCGGGTGGCAGACTGCTAGCCCCCAACCACTACAAAGTGTTGCTCGGAGCCCAGGACCACGAGCGGCTTGCGGGCGACGAGCAGGATGAACTACGCATCACCCAGCTACTCGCAGAGGGCCTGCGGGAGCACCTGGCCGAGTCCGGGTGGGACACCTACGGTGACGTCGTAGTCTCCCTGGAGCGCTCCGAGGCGCTGCACACCGGACAGTTCCGAACCAGCTCGTCCGTCGACCCCGACGTGAAAGCGGCCAGCCGACGGTCAGCACAACCTCGCACCGCAGGAGACCGACCCATGAGCCAGCCACCCGGCTACGGACAAGGACAGGGCCAGCCCGGCCAGGACCCTTATGGTCAGGGCGGCTACGGCCAGCAGGGCTACGACCAGCAGGGCTACGGCCAGCAGCAGGGCTACGGCCAGCAGGGTTACGACCAGGGTTACGGCCAGCAAGGCGGCTACGACCAGGGTTACGGCCAGCAGGGCGGCGGCTACGGCGGCGCCCAGCCCGGCTACGACCAGGGTTACGGCGGCGCCCAGCCGCAGCAGCCCGGCTACGACCAGGGGTACGGCGGCGGCGCACAGCCGGCCGGGTACGACCAGGGTTACGGCCAGCAGCAGGGCTACGGCCAGCCGGCCGGCTACGACCAGGGGTACGGCGGCGCACAGCCGGCCGGCTACGACCAGGGTTACGGCCAGCAGGGCGGGTACGACCAGGGTTACGGCCAGCAGCCGGCCTACGGCCAGCAGGGCGGCTACGACCAGGGCTACAACCAGGGCGGATACGCTCCTCCCGCCACCCAGGGCGCCAACCGCCAGCTCAACGCGACGCTGCACCTCGACGACGGTTCCAACCGCACGTACAACCTCAAGCAGGGTGGAAACGTCGTAGGACGTGGGCAGGAAGCCGACTTCCGCCTCCCGGACACCGGGGTCTCCAGGCGACACCTGGAAATCTCGTGGGACGGGCAGAATGCGATGCTCGCGGATCTCGGTTCGACCAACGGCACCACGGTGAACGGCACGCCAGTGCAGACTTGGCAGCTCGCGGAGGGCGACGTCGTCCGCATCGGCCACTCGTCACTGGTCTTCCGCACCGCGGGCTGAGGTCGGTACGGGCGCCGGTAAGCAACTCAAGGCAGGAGCGGTTACGACCGGTGGCAGAGCTGGTGATGCAGCTGACCAGAGCGGGTTTTCTCGTGCTCCTCTGGCTCTTTGTGCTGGCCGCCCTACGTGTGGTCCGCTCTGATCTCTACGTTGCCTCGGGACTTCGGGCATCAGGTCTGCCCGGATTCCGGAGGTCCGAGAAGTCGGCGAGGGGAAGCAAGGCGCCGCGTCAGCTCGTGGTCACCCACGGGGCGCTGACCGGCACCCGCATCTCGCTCG
>NZ_DATLEC010000155.1:0-7426 GCF_035525475.1 Lentzea sp.
GCGCGTCGACGAGGACTTCACTTCGGACTAGGAGCTGTTCGGTGTTCGGGTTCTTCTTCCAGATGTTCCTGCTGTGCGCGGGAGCCTTCCTGGCCGGCGTGGTGCTGACCTGGCTGACCATGCGCACGCGGGAGACCCCGGCGCCCGCGGCGCCTCTGTCGATCATGGAGGAGCATCCGGCCGCCGCGCCCGCGATCAAGGCGAACTCGCGCACGATGATGTTCCACACCCCGGAGTCGCCGTACTACAAGCGCATGAAGGGCGACGCGTTCTTCCACTCGCCGGAGGACGCGCGTCGCGCGGGCTACACGATGTGGACGCCCCGGCCGCGGGTGCCGGCGGGCGCCTGACGCCGGAGCCAGGCGTCAAGGGCGAGGTAGTCGGCGTCGGTCAGCCCGAGGCGCGGATCGACCGCGTGCAGCAGCGCCCGGGAGTGGTGCCGCCCGACCCAGGCGCGGTCCTTCTCCCCGATCTCGTCGTCGACCCAGGCGAACGGCCTGTCGCCCGCCAGCGCGACCAGGCGGCGCGTCTTCCAATGCAGGCCGCGGCGGGCGTCGGCGTCCTCGGTCGCCGGGTCGTCAGGCCAGGTGGCCACCGGCAGTTCCGGCAGGCCGAGCAGGGGCGCGATCTCGTCGTTCGCCTCGTCCATCCAGGTCGTGGCCCAGATCAGCTCGCACGGCAGCGCGGCCAGGCGCGGGCCGTGCCTCGGGTCGAGGCGCGCGAGGCCGGGCGTGCCGGCGACGCCGTGGCCGAAGGGGAGCAGCGGGCCGTCGACGTCCAGAAACAGGATCGGCCTCACCGCGCCGCCACCCAGTCCGCGTGCGTGGTCCGCGTCATCGACAGGTCCGCCATGCCGCGCACGGTAGGCGCACCTCGTAGGCTTGGTCACGTGATTGCCGATGTGATCAAGCCCGGACTGGACGTGCTCTTCTGCGGCATCAACCCCGGCCTCGTCTCCGAGGCGACCGGGCACCACTTCGCCCGGCCCGGGAACCGGTTCTGGCCCGCCCTTCATTTGTCCGGTTTCACGCCGCGGCAGTTCGCGCCGGGAGAGCAGGAGCAGCTGCTCGAACTGGGGCTCGGCATCACGAACGTTGCCGCGCGGCCCAGTGCCCGTGCCGACGAGTTGACAATTGACGAATTGCTTCAGGGTGGTGCCGAGCTCGCGGAAAAGGTCGAGCGGTATTCACCGGGGGTTCTCGCCGTGCTCGGCGTGACGGTGTACCGGGCGGCGTTCGGGCGCAAGAAGGCGCAGGTCGGGCCGCAGGTCGAGACCGTGGGCGGGGCGCGGGTGTGGTTGTTGCCCAATCCGAGCGGGTTGAACGCGCACTACCAGCTGCCGGCTCTCGCGGAGGAGTTCGCGAAGCTCAAAGCGAGTCTCTAGGCGCGACAAAACTTCACATTCATGCGCACTGAAAGTGCGAGCGGACGAAAGTTCTCTGGTCTGGTTGTATCCAGAACTGCGTCCATTAGAGTGCTCTTCACCCGGAAGTGGAACTCGGCCGTACCGGCCTGCGTCAAAATCTGGCAATGCCGCGCGAAACATGGTGAATCTTCAACACTGGTGGGGGCACGCAGTGGAGATCAGGATTCTCGGGCCGGTCGAGCCTTCGGTGCCGCCGAAGCCCGCGCAGATCTTGGCCGTGCTGGCGGTCGAGTGCGGGAAGATCGTGCCGGTCGAGCGGCTCATCGACCTCATCTGGGGTGAGGAGCCGCCTCCCCAGGCGCGCAAGTCGCTGCAGGTGCACATCTCCAGCCTGCGCCGGGCCGGTCTGCCGGTCGAGCACAGGGCGGCCGGGTACGTGCTCAACGCCGAGCCGGACCACGTCGACCTGCACCTGTTCCGCAAGCTCGTGTCCAGGGCCGGCGACGAGGCGGACCTCGAGGTCAAGGCCGAGGCGCTCACCGAGGCGCTCACGCTGTGGCGCGGCACGCCGGTGGTGTTCGCGCAGACGCTCGACGTGCAGCGGCTCGCGGCCGCCGAGGCGCTGGTCGACGCCGAGCTCGCGCTCGGGCGGCACGCGGAGATCGTCGAGAGGCTCGGGATCTTCGTCGCCGAGTACCCGCTGGCCGAACGGCTGCGCGGCCAGCTCATGACCGCGCTCGCGCGGGCAGGGCGGCGCGCGGACGCCATGCGGGTGTTCCGGGAGACGCGCAAGGTGCTCGTCGACGAGCTCGGGGTCGAGCCCGGTGAGCAGCTCCAGCAGCTCTACCGTGACGTGCTGGAGGGCGCGCGGGACAACCGCCGCAACTACCTGCCGCGCGACGCCGGCGACTTCACCGGGCGCGCCGCGGAGCTGGGCCGGCTGCTCGACAGCGACGGTGGCGTGTGGTGGATCGAGGGACCGGCGGGCGTCGGCAAGTCGGCGCTGGCCGTGCACGCGGCGCACCGGCTCGCCGACCGGTACCCGGACGGGCAGCTGTTCGTGGACCTGCACTCGCCGTCCGGGGCGCTCGACGCCCTGCTCCGCGCGATGGACGTGCCCACCGGGCGGATCCCGGAGTCCGCGGAGGAACGCGCGGCGCTGTGGCGTGCGACGGTCAACGGGCGGCGCGTGGTGATCGTGCTGGACGGCGTCACGAGCGTGTCGCAGGTCAGGCCGTTGCTGCCGGGCAGTCCCGGCTGCCTGACGCTGATCACCAGCCGCAGCCGGTTGTGCGGGCTCGAAGGCGTGCGCCGGATCCCGCTCGACGTGCTGAGCAGCGACGAGGCCGTCACGCTGCTCAAGCGCATCCTGGGCGACGACAGGGTGTCCGACGAGCCCGACCAGGCGCGGGAGGTCGCGCGGCTGTGCGGCTACCTGCCGCTCGCGGTGCGGATCACCGGCGCGCGGCTGGCCGGGCGGGCGCACTGGCCGGTGTCCAAACTCCTCAAGAGGCTCTCCAGCGAACGCAGCAGGCTCGACGAGCTGGTCGCCGACGACCTCGCCGTGCGGTCGAGCCTGGAGCTGACCTACCGGGCACTCGGCGAGAACGTCCGCGACGCCTACCGGGTCTTCGGGTTCCTCGGGATGCCGGAGCTGCCGAGCTTCCTGTGGGCGCACCTGTTCGACGAGGACGCGCTCGACCAGCTCGTCGACGCGCGGCTGCTCGACGTCATCGGCAGCGCCCGGTACCGGATGCACGAGCTGGTGCGGTTGCACGCCCGCGAGCTCGCCGAGGCCGAAGACCCGCAGGCGCGACGGGAAGACGTCGTGCGCAGGGCCGTCGTCGCCGCTCTGTCCACTGTGGATGGGCTCACCGAGCACCTCTTCCTCGCCGTGCCGCGGTTCCAGGACTTCCTGGGCGTCGTCACGGCGGCGGCGCGCCCGACCGACAAGGACGCCTGGTTCGCGCGCGAGGAGCCTCTGCTCGTCAAGCTCGTCGAACGCGCCGCGGAGCTCGGTCTCGCGGAGATCGCGTCCCAGCTGGCGGAAGTGCTGGTGTTCGCGTGGTTCGGCCTCAGAAACCGTTACGAGGCCTGGGAACGAACACACACAGCAGCGTTGGAAGCCGTGTGGAAGACGGGCGACCTGAGGCTCGAAGCCGTGTTGCGCTGCAGCCTCGGGCAGATGCACTACAAGCGCGACAACCTGGTCGAGGCGCGGTCGTGGTTCGAGACGGCGCGGACGTTGTTCGTGAACATCGGCGACAAGCACGGCGAGGCCGTCGCGATCAACGGCATCGGCATGGTCTGCCGGGAGCTCGGTGAGTACCCGCGCGCGCTGGAAGCGCTGGGCAGGGCCCGCGAGCTGCTGGAGTCGGACGACCCGGAAGGCGTCGCGCACGCCCTCTACGGAATCGGCTCCATCAAACGGGAACTCGGCGACGACGACGGCGCCTTCGAGACGCTCGCGGCCGCGGAGGCCGGCTACCGCGCGGCGAGGAGCAGACGGGGTGAGGCGCTGGCGGCCCGCGGGATCGGGCTCGTGCACCGCGCGCGCGGCGAGTTGGACCTCGCGGAGGAGCACATCCGGCGCGCCCACGAGATGGTGACGGGAACCGGGGACGACCTGCTCGGCTGCTACACGGCCCAGGCGTGGGCGAAGGTGTTGCTGCGCAAGGGTTTGCTCGACCCGGCGGAGGAGCTGCTGCGGCAGGCCATGGACGGCTGCCGCGACGTGAACGACCGGTTCGGCGAGGCGCTCGTCCGCCGCACGCTGGGGGAGTGGCGGCTCGTGGCGGGCGACTACGCCGGCGCTCGGGTCGTGCTGACCGAGGCGATCGCGGCCTGGAACGACCTCGGTCTTCCGCTGTGGCGCGCCAGAACGCTGCGCGACCTGGGCGCGGTCCACGCCTGCCGGGGGGATGTGGCAGGCGCGGACCGCTGCTGGGACGAGGCCGCCGGGCTCTTCGCGCGACTGGGCACCAGGGAGTCGGGGGAGGTGCGCCAGTGGCACGCCCAGTGGGGCCTCGCCATCAGCTGACCGGACCGCTCAGCCGCTGATCTTCTTGTACTTCCACGGCGCGTAACCACCGCTCTTCAGCGACGAGACGGACACGGTCTCGTGGTCCATGTCGGTCGAGGTGCTGCCTTCTTCGTAGATCCACGCGGACGTCTTCGCGGAGTTGGCCCACTTCTCGAACAGCTTCACGTGGCCGTTGCGCAGGATCATGTCGCCCGGCTTGAGGTTCGCCCAGGAGATCTTGGTGGCGACCTCGTCCAGGTTGCGCGTGTTGCGGCTCGTGGTGAGCTTCCACGTCATGGACACGAACCCCGAGCAGTCCGTGCGGTACTTCTTGCCCTTGTTGATGTCCCAGGCGTACGCGGACTGGCTGTAGGGGACCTTGCGGGTCCACCAGTCCTTGGCCCGCTTGATCACCTCGGTGCGGGTGATCGTGCCGCCGTACCCGGCCGCGGCCTGGACCTGCGAGACGCCGACCTCCTGCTCGGCGGCGCCCTCAGGGGAGGCCTGGGCGATGCCGCTCAGACCTCCCAGCAGCCCCAGGGAGATCGCGGTCGCCGCGACGGCGTGGCGAATGCGCATTGTTGCTCCGATCGACTTGCAGTGGTGATGACCGGAACTGTCCACTGAGGCGCCAAAGAACGGCCTAAGACCGATTTAGGCGTCCCTTTACCGCCCCTCCCTAGCTTCTCGGCACCTTGCTTCGGGCTATAAGGAGAGAGCACATGTTCGTTCGCACGGTCGCAGCTGTGATCGCGATGTTCGCCGCTCTGC
This sequence comes from Lentzea sp., assembly GCF_035525475.1. Lineage (GTDB taxonomy): Bacteria > Actinomycetota > Actinomycetes > Mycobacteriales > Pseudonocardiaceae > Lentzea. The sequence goes on from NZ_DATLEC010000155.1 coordinate 5,160, forward strand.
TGATGGGCGCGTCGATCGCGTCGGCGGCTCCGGCCAAGTACACCCACGCGCAGGCCACCGCGCAGCTGAGCGCGGCCGGCATCAGCTGGGCCTCGAGCGGGAACTGCAGCAACCGCAACCAGTCGAACTGCACCTCGTTCGACCAGATCAACCAGACGACCATCGCCGGCGCGAAGACGCTCAAGAGCGCGTCGGGCTGTTCGCTGACCATCACCGGCGGCACGGAGACCGGCCACGCGTCGGGCACCTACTCGCACTGGAACGGCTACAAGGTGGACTTCCGCCTGAACAGCTGCCTCACGAACTACGTCAAGAGCAAGTTCTCGTCCATCGGCGGCAACAAGTGGAAGTCGAACGCGGGGAACATCTACTACCTCGAGTCGAACCACTGGGACGTCACGTACCACAGCTGCGGTTGCTGACCGCACTCTGTTGCTGAACCCAGGGCGGGGCCGGTAGTAGTTGTCGGGTGACCACACTCGGCGCTGTCTACCGGCCCCAGCTCCCGCCAGAGAACCTGCGTTCCGTCGTCCTCGCCGCCGAGGAGTCCGGAGTGGACTCGTTGTGGCTGTGGGAGGACTGCTTCCTGGAGAGCGGCATCGCCGCCGCATCGGCCGCCCTGGCCTGGACGTCCCGGCTGAAGGTCGGCGTGGGACTGCTGCCGGTGCCGCTGCGCAACGTCGCGCTGACCGCGATGGAGGCCGCGACGCTCGACCGGTTGTTCCCCGGCCGCGTCACGATCGGCGTCGGGCACGGCGTGCAGGACTGGATGGGGCAGGTCGGCGCGCGGGTGTCGTCGCCGCTGACGTTGCTGCGCGAGTACACCCACGCGCTGAGGGCGCTGCTGTCCGGTGAGCGCGTCACGGTGGAGGGCCGGTACGTCAAGCTGACCGGCGTCGCGCTGGACTGGCCGCCCGCCGCGCCGATGCCGATCTACGTGGGCGGGCTCGGCGTGAAGACGCTCGACCTGGCCGGCGAGGCGGGCGACGGCACGATCCTCGACGCGTCGGCCGACCTGGACAGGGTCCGTGCCGTCAGGGCGTCGCGCGAGCACCCCCTCGTCGTCTACGTGGAGACCGACTCGCGCGACCGCGCGTTCGTCACGGACCTGGTGTCGCGGGTGGCCGAGGCGGGCGCCACCAGCGTGATCCTGCAGCAGTCCGCCGCGAGCGAGGACCCGGAAGGGTTCGTTCGTTTCGTCGGATCACTCGATGGAGTGAGTGCACAGCACGCTGGATAACGGCGGATTCCTCCTTGCGATGGAACGGGCATGGACCTTTACCGCTGTTCGGGGAGGTAGACGTGCTGCGCCACCGCACTGACGAGTCCGCGGACCACCGGGCGCGGCTCGACCTGATCCACGCCGAGATGAAGGCGCTGATCAAGGCCGGTGCCGCGGTCGAGGGTGGCGGGCAGGTCACCTGGAACGGCTCGGACGCCACCGGACGGCGGCTCGTCGAGGACTGGTCGGCGCTGATGCTCCGCTCGTACAACGGCGAGGCCGAGAACTGCCTGCGCATGCTGCGAGCCGGCGGTCTGGACGCGGCCCGCCGGCGGCTCGACCGCGCGGCGTCGGCGATCGACCGGCTCAGCGGCACGTTCGCCCTCCGGATCGCACCCCGCTACCAGGCCCTGAGGGCCTCCGAGCTGGAGCTCACCGCCGACCACCTGCGCCGCAGGGCCGAAACCCGCCGCACCCGCCGGATTGCCTCCTGACACAGCGGGTACCTCCGGGGTGTGGCTGAGGTTTCCCTGGAAGTAGAAGCTCCGATCGACGCCGTGTGGGCCGTGCTGGCCGACGGCTGGTCCTACGCGGGCTGGGTGGTCGGCGCCTCGCACATCCGCGACGTCGACGCGGGCTGGCCCAAGCAGGGCGTACGGATCCACCACAGCGTGGGCCCGTGGCCGTTCACCATCGAGGACGTCACCGAGGTGGTGCGGTGCGAGCCGAACCGCCTGCTGGAGCTGGACGCGCGCCTGTGGCCCGCGGGTGCCGCGCGGATCACGTTCACCCTGACGGCGCGGTCGGAGTCGCTCACGGAGGTGCACATGGCGGAGCGGGTCGTGCGGGGTCCGTCGACGCTCATGCCGAACGTCGTGCAGGACGCGCTGCTGACTCCGCGCAACCGGGAGACGTTGCAGCGGCTGAACGCGCTGGCGAAGGGCCGCGCGTCCGGGTAGCGGCAGTGCCGTGGAGCCGCCGCGGCGGCTCCACGGCACTGCCGCTACCCGGACGCGCGGCCCTTCGCCAGCGCGTTCAGCCGCTG
>NZ_DATLEC010000165.1:0-17636 GCF_035525475.1 Lentzea sp.
TGGAGGACGCGTTCACGGCGTTCTTGAGCTTGTCGTAGCTCGCCTTGTCCTTGGCGCTGAGCTTGTTGGCCCACGCCCCCGGTACCGGCTTGGGCTTGGGGGTCTTCTTCGCCGCCGACTTCGCGGCGGTACCGGCAGGCCGCTTCGACTTGCGCAGCCCCTTCAGAGCGGGCTGCAGAATGCCGGCGCCGGCTTTGGCCGCCTTGCCGCCCCCGCGCTTAACCATTCAGCACCGAGTTGATCGCCAGGTCCAACGCCTGGTCCAGCAGCAGGTCGGTGATCTTCTTGAAGATCGGGATCTCCAGCAGGGAGGCACCCAGCGTCGGCACGGCCGTGGCGATGGCCTGAGCGATCTCGACGGCGAGCATCGCCAGCTGCACCACCACGGCGATCTTCAACGCCACGACCACACCGGCGCACACGTAGAGGCCGGTCCCGATCAGCGTGGAGGCCGTCGCGCCGTCGTCGAGGTTCTGCTTCGGCGCCTCGCCGTCGGACCAGAACGCCCCGAACTTCTCCACCGCGGCACCGGAGTTGCCGCCGAGCACCTGCTGGGCGTGACCGTCCGCCTCGGCGGCGGCGGGTCCCAGCCGATCGGCGAAGGAGGACCACTGCCCGGCGAGGTCGAAGAGCTTGCCCTCGTCGCTCAGCGGCCAGTTGAAACCGAGCGTGTTGAGCAGCCCGGCCAGCTCGGGCGGCAACATGACCCCGCTCGTCATGACAGACCTCCCAGCACCTGCTGGAAGGAGTCCTGGTTCGCCGACTCGGCCTCGGCGTAGTGGTCGGCCATCTCCTGCAGCGTGTGACCGATCTCCTGCAGGCCGTCCGCGTTGTCCTGGAAGCTCTCGAAGGCCGCCTCGGAGGCGACCTGGTAGATCATCCCGAGGACCGAGCCGAGGTCGTCGTCGCCGAACGCGTCACCCAGAGCCGCGGCCTGCGACTGGAACCGGGCGACCGCACCCGCGAGCGACTGACCCGCCCCCTGCAGGTTCTTGGCGGCCCCGCCCACTTCCTCCGGATGAACAGTGAATCCCCCTGACACCGCGCAGCCCCCTCGCTACTGGTCCACGTTGCGCATGATCGCGGTCATGCTGTTCGTGTAGGTGTGTAAGTGCTCCATGCTCTGCCGCCGTACGGCACCGGCCCGCTCCGCCAGCTGCCGCAGCGCCTCCGGGTCATGCGGTTGCCGCGCCGTCTCCGCGCTGCGCCGCTCCCAGTCCGTCAGCGCGTCGTTGACCGCCTGCTGGACAGCCCGTCCGAACTCGCCCGGCGACATCTGCAACGCGGAGCTGCTCAGCGTCACCTGGCTCAGCTCGCCCCGGCACACGGCGACGACGACCTCGTTCGCCTCGTCCCGCCCCTCACCGGTGACCGGCGCCGAGGCATCGCTGTCGAGCGCGGCCCGCATGGACCGCACCACCTCCAGCGCCTCGTCGAACAGGAAGTCGACGTACTGAGGTGACGCGTCCCCGCGGACCTGGACCTTGCCGGCCAGTGCGGCCATCGACCGCTCCACCGCGTCCTGGATCCGCCGCAGCGCCTGTCCGCCCTCCTGAGCGGCCTCCGTCAGCCCGGTGCCGACGGCCGCGAGATCCGGCCCCGGATCACCAGCCTTCGGAGACAGTGCCAGCGACTGCCCCACCGCGGGATTGATCGCCTCCAGCAGCAGGTCCACGACCTCGCTGCGGGACTTCGCCGACACCGCCCGGCTGACGACGACCGAGACGACTCGCCGATCCCGCATCACCACGCGCACCGCGCCGTCACCGGAAGTCCCCGCCACCTCTCGGCCGCCGGAGTCGTCTGCCGGTGTCCACGCCCCGCCGGCCCGGACCTGGGCCAGGAGCGCCTGGCGCTCGGCGAGAACGCCCTCGTAGTCCTCGTCCGGTTCCACATTCCCCCTCGAGTCGAAAAAGACCCGCACCCCCGGAAGAAGAACGGGGTTGCCCACAAGGCGGAAACCGAGCCTAGAGGCCCGCGGAGATCCAGGTGGAAGGAACGAAAACATTCCACACCAAGGAAGAATCGCCCCCGGAGTGGACACAGGGGATCTTCACTGCATTCACCGCGCGCAGGACCGCCGCCACTCCATCTGACGGCGATCCCAGGCGCTGTTACTTGGTGCGACGCGCCGCACCGACGGCTTCTCGGGCCGGTGTCAGGGCTTCTCGAAGTGCTGGTAGTCGATCGGGGTGTCCCAGAAGCCGCCCCAGGTCCAGCCGCGCGTGGTGAACGCCTGCTCGGTGGCGTCGCCCGCGTGGATCATGCCGGGCACGTTCTGGGTGCGGTCGACGTAGGGCGCGCCGTTGGGCGGGTAGACCGTGCCGCTGCGGGAGATGTAGGGGTTCTGCACGGTGTTGATGTCGATGGCCCGCCCGTAGGAGTGGTTGGACCAGGCGGTGCCGCCGGTGATCGCCCGGCAGTTGAACGCCGAGGTGTTGTTCGCCGCCATCGACGCGTCGTCGTCGGAGTCGTACTTCTCGATAGTTTCCATCCGCTGGATGGGGAACCGGCCGAAGTACAGGTCGGCGAAGACGCGGGCGACCTCGACGGCGAGATCGGCGTTGACGACCAGCTCGCCGCGGTGCACCGCACCGTCGAAGCCGACGAAGTTCAGGCTGACCAGCCGCAACTGATCGGGCCCGACGGGGCAGCCTTCGCGCCAGCTGGAAGCGAGTCGCTTCGCGGTGACCGGCTTGATGACGGCGACGTAGGGCGGGAGGCCGCTGCCGGCCGGAGCGGCGAGTTCCACGGTCTGGGCGGCGGTGGCGGGCGCCGGCGTGGTGCTGACCAGGACCACGGACAGAGCGAACGTGATGATCGCGAAAACTCTGGTTCTCAATTTCACAGAACTTCCTCTCGATCTCTGCTACGACAGAGTGCGATTCGCCGTGGTTCGAGCAACTCGGGCATTCCTGCGGAATTCACCTACCGGGCCACGTAGGAGAAGCAGCCCATCGACCGCAATCGTCAGCGAACTGCTTCCGGCCGTTCACCCCCAGCCGCGTGAAGACGCCCTCGGGGATCGAGCCTGCCAGCGGTGCGCGAACAACGTCAACTTCGCTGACGACGTTTCGGCCCTCCCCGAAACGTCCGGTCGCGCGGAAACCGGGCCCTGGGCTGCGCCGCTTTCCCACCACGGGCAGACTGTGCCGACCACTCGCACGACCCGCCACCACGGAGCTGACCAACGCATGAGTGCTCGTTTCCAGGAACTCGACTGGCGCCAGACACCTCTGGGTGAGCTCACGCTGCGCCAGCGCCGCGATCCGAGCAGCGGCAGGGAGATCCACGAGATCAAGCTCAACGACGAGTTCCTGATGTCCAGCATGTTCACCGTCGCCGAGATCGAGCTCGCCCGCCTCGCGCTCGCCGAGCTGCCGCGGAAACCGCTGGACGTCGTCGTGGGCGGCCTCGGGCTCGGCTACACCGCACACACCGTGCTGGAGCACCCCGACGTCGGTTCGCTCCTGGTCGTGGACGCCCTCAACGAGGTCATCGAATGGCATCAGCAGGGACTCATCCCCGCCGGGAAGGCGCTGGCCGCCGACGACCGGTGCCGCCTTGTCCACGGCGACTTCTTCGCGATGCTCCGGTCCGGGCAGGGCTTCGACCCCACCACCCCGGGCAGGCGGTTCGACGCCATCATCGTCGACATCGACCACTCGCCGCGCCACCTGCTGCACCCCGGCAACGCCGACTTCTACCTGCCCGAGGGCCTGCGACGCCTCGCTGAGCTCCTGCAACCCGGCGGGGTGTTCGCACTGTGGTCGAACGACCCGCCCGACGACGAGTTCGCCGCCACCCTCTCCGCGGTCTTCACCGAAGTCCGCGCCGAGATCGTCAGCTTCCCGAACCCCTTGCAGGACAACGACTCCGCCAACACCGTCTACCTCGCGAAGCTTGACCCGAGCTGAGCACGCGGAGACGGGCCGGTCCCGGTTGGACTGTCTACAGTGGTCACGCGGGCCTGACCGCCTCCACGTGCTCTGACAGCCACGTGCGGAAGTTCTGCAGGCGAGGGTTGAGCGAGCGGACCAAGTCCAGGTCGCGCGCGCCGACGAAGTCGCGCTCTCCCTCGACGTAGAACTGGAACATGTTGCCCAGCTCGTCGCCCGCGGGCAGTCCGAGCGAGCGGAGCTGGTCGTGGGTGAGCGGCCGGTAGTCGACCGGTTCGCCCAGCGCGTCGGCGAACGCGGCGGCGTACTGCTCGCCGGTCAGGTGCTCCCCCGCGATGCTGACGGTCTTGCCCACGTACTCGTCGCCTGCGGCGAACACCCCGTAGGCGGTGCGGCCGATGTCCTGCGCCGCGATGCCGGACAGCCGGGCCTCGCCCATCGCCAGCGTGAGCACGAGTCGTCCGTCCTCGCCACGCCGCGGCCCGGAGCCCTGGGTGAAGCCCTCCCAGTAGAAGGTGGTCCGCAGGTAGGTCGTGGGAACGCCCGAGTCGCGGAAGAACGCGTCCGCCTCGGCCTTGGCGTCGAAGTGCGGGACCGTGTACCGGCCCTGCAGCACCGGGACCCGCTCGTCGGACACCGGGATGACCTCGCGGGTGTCCTCCAGCGTCGACCAGACGACGTGGGCGACACCGGCCGCCTTCGCGGCCCGCGCGGCCGTCGCGGCCTGCGCCAGTTCGACGTCGGCGGACATGGATTCCCAGAAGTTGGTCACCACGTAGACGCCGTGGGCGCCCTCGAACGCCTTCCGCAGCGAGTCCTCGTCCCCCAGGGTCGCCTCCACCACCTCGGCACCGAGTTCGGCCAACGCGCGGGCCTTCGCCGAGCCGGCGTCGCGGGTGATGGCCCGTGCGGTGAACGGGCCGTCGGGAGCGTCCAGGATCGCCCTGACCAGTCCCCCGCCCTGCGCACCCGTCGAGCCCAGCACCGCGATGATCTTCTTGTCTGCCATGTCTGCTCCTCCGGCGATGGTGCCGCATCTGCGCGGCAACTTACCTAGTTAAACAGGTAAGTTGCGGAGGAATTCCGAAGCGATGTGTGAGCTGGACCACCGGACCAGGGGTTTGCCCGCGCTGTCGGCTCGATGAACGGGGAGCATGAGCACGTGTCGCGAGAACGAGGTACGAGGAAGGTCCCGAGCGCGGCGGAGCGAGGACCCGTCAGCCACGCGTTGTTCCGGGTGGTCCGGCTCCACCGGATGCTGGCAGGTCAGCTCCTGCGCGACCTGGGCCTGCACCGCGGCCAGGAGCTGCTCCTCATGCACCTGTGGGACTCGGGCCCGGCGCGCCAGACGGAACTGACCGCGGTGCTGGACTCCGACTCGGCGACCATCACCAGGATGGTGCAGCGCCTGGAGAAGGCGGGTCTGGTCGAACGGACCCCCGATCCCCGCGACGGGAGGGCCACCCTGGTGTCCTCCACCTCCGCGGGCGACGCCGTGCGGGCGGAGATCGAGCGGATGTGGAACGACCTGGAGGCGTCGACGGTCGGCGACCTCCCCCCGGACGTCCTGACGCCGTTGCTGGACGCGCTCGCCAGGATCGAGACCAACCTGGCGGCCTCGGTGGCCAAGTCCTGAAGCGGGTGTCGGCCGACCCAGTCCTCTGAGGAGGTTCTTCGAGGCGATGTTCACCGGTGACCAGCACCGCCCACGCCGTCACACCGTCGCGAGACGGCCCTGCGCGACACCCGCGAAGAACGTGCGGCCGCCCATGGTCATGTCCGGGTGGAACTCCGCCATCAGCTGCTGGCGGATCGGCGAGTCGGCGAAGCGCGGCTCCAGTTGGAACTCCGCGGCCACGGACCACCACGTGACCGGGACGATGCCGGCCATGACCATCCGCTGGACCGCCACGTTGTGCGCCTCCAGGCTGGTGCTCGCGGAAGCGTCCACGACGACGTAGGTCTCGTAGCCCGCGCGCACGGCGCCGAGTGCGGTCTGCAGCACGCATCCGTCGGTGGCGATGCCGCCGATCAGCAGGCGGCTGCGGCCGGTGGCCTCGACGGCCGCGCGGAAGCCGGGATCGAGGAACGAGTTGAACGCGGTCGCGCGCTCGATGACCGGCTGGTCCTCACCGATGGCGGCGAGCACTTCTGGGTAGAGCGGGCCGGAGGGCTTCGAGGCCTCGCCGTTGGTCACGACGAGCCCGGCGCCGTAGAGCTTGGCGGTCTTGGCCAGGCCCGCCGCGGCGGAGAGGTGCTGGCGCAGATCGTGCGAGCGCAGCAAGTTGGCGAAGCCGACCGCGTAGTCGACCAGCACCACGGTGGAGTTGTCAGGCGAAAGGGGTGCGAGGTTCACGGGAGGTCCTTCCATCGGGGTCTTACTGACCGCTTGTTCAGTAAGCTACACCCGTTAATGACCGCGTGTACAGTAAGCGCATGACTTCCGCGTCACAGTCCGCACGGCGCACCCGTGACCCCGAGGCGAAACGGGCCGCGATCCTGGCCGCCGCCCGGGAGGAGTTCGCCGAGCACGGGTTCGCCGGTGCGACGATCCGCGCGATCGCCCGCCGCGCCGGTGTCACGCACGGGTTGGTGATGCTGCACTTCTCGTCCAAGGAACAGCTGTTCCTCGCCGCGGTCCCCGGAACGCGCGACCTGACCGGCACCGTCGAGGGCGGTCTGGACGGGCTGCCCGAACGCATCGCGACCGCGTTCGTGGAGCGCATGGAGTCGGCCGACGGCGCCGACCCGTTCATCGCCCTCGTGCGCAGCGCCGGCGACCAGGAAGCAGCCAGGACGCTGTTGCGCGCCATGGCGCGGGAAAGTCTGGACGCCTACCGCGGAGTTCTCACCGGACCGGACGTCGAGGTGCGCGTCGAGCTCGTCGGTGCACTGCTGATCGGCATCACCTTCAGCAGGTACGTGACCGGGGACGGCGAGCTCGCCGGCATGCCAGCCGACCGCCTGATCCCCTACCTGGCCGAGGCGCTCGCGGCCTTCCTCTTCTAGCTCGACCCCACTCGTTCGGCGAGAGCGAGCGCTTCTACTCGTGGATGTTCTTCGCCGTCGACTGAGGCATCACGATGCGGACGAGGCGCCTGATCCTGTCGAGGTCGACCTCCGCGTCCAGGCGGGCCTCCTCCGGCATCTCGTCCACGGAAGGGCCGATGCCGAACAGCAGACGCGGAAGCGCCGGGTGGACGACGAGGCCGATCAGGTCGTTCGCCGCCGCCTCGGCCTCGCCGGTCTCCAGTCCCGGCACTGTCACCAGATGTGACGTGAGATCGCCGAGCGCGGTCCCGAAGAGGACGTCGTAGAGGCCTGCCGCCAGCTCCGGCAGCCGGTCGGCCTCGGCGATGCCGAGCCGGAGCATCCTGGCGACCGAGGACCACCGCAGCAGAAGCGCCGCGGCCGGGATCAGCACGGTGACAGACTGCCCCGCGTCCCGTCGGAGTTGAGGTCCAGCAAGGAGTCGCTGACCCTGCCCCGCACACCTGTCGTGGTGTCCCGCAGGTACGTCCACGTGGTGTACGTGACGCCGTTCCTGGTGACCGCGTCACCCGAGGTGTAGCAGTGGTAGTCGACGTTGTGGGTGAGCTGGCCCTGGCCGTCGGACGTGCACCCGGTGTGCGGGCCGCGGCGGATGTTGACGTTGCTGCCGTCGAAGAGCCGGCCGGACCGCGAGTCGGAGTTGCCGTGCCCGTGGCCGGTGCACGCCATGATGCCGACACCGGACTGGTCGGTGTCCGCGGCGCCCGTGGTGACCGGCAGCGGTTTGTCGGCCGCCGCGCTCGCCGTGCCCACCAACGCGAGCGATGTCGAGGCCGCGAACAGCACGACCGCAACAGCTGAGTAGACCTTCACGTTCGTCCCCCCTCAGGGTCGGATTCGTCTTCGATGCCACAGCCTGGGGGATGGACCGTGCCAAAACCTTGCGCAAAACCTTGTGCCGCTCACGTCCGACCGGAACGCGCCGGTCCTTGGTCCTGGATCACCGCGGCGGCACGGCGCAGCTCGGCGAGGACCGTTTGAACGGCCTTTCGCGCCATGCGTTCCGGCCGGTGGAGCACATCGATGTGACGGCTGGCCCGCACACCGTCCAGCGGTCTGAGCACCACGCCGGGGTGTGGGCGGGTGGTCCACCGCGGCATCAGCGCGAGTCCACCGCCGGCGGCCACCACCTCTGCCGTCACCGTGATCTCGTTGATGCGGTGGACGATGTCGAGACGACGATTGGCGATGCTGCCGATGGCCTCGATGATGGCCATGAGCGGATAGCCCTCGTGGACGGTGATCCACGGCTCGTCGGCGACGTCCTCCGGCGAGAGTCGCGGCTTGCGGGCCAGCGGGTGCGCCTGGGGCAGGGCGACGTCGAGAGGTTCGTGCAGCAGGGTGGTGGCGATCACCGTTCGCGGCCACGGCGGAGCATGATCGAGACGATGCGCGAGCACCAGGTCGTGGTCACGGGTCAGAGCCGGAAAGCGGTGCTGGGTCACGTCTTCGTCGGCAAGAGCCACGCGCGGGTGGCCCTGGCCGGCGAGACCGCGCAGCAGGAGTGGCCAGAACACCGAGGCCGCGCTGTGGAAGGCGGCCACCGTCACTTCGCCGTCTGGTTGTTCCACGAAGTCGGTGACGGCGCGACGGGCCCATGCCAAAGCGCTTTCCACCTCGATGGCCGCCGCCGCCAGGGCCTGCCCGGCGTCCGTCAAGGACACGCGCCGGCCGGTGCGTTCGGTCAGCGGGACGGGGATCGAACGCTGGAGCAGTCGCAGCTGCTGGGAGATCGCGGACGGCGTCACGTGGAGCGCCTCCGCGACTGCGGTCACACTCCCCAGTTCTCCCAGCTCACGCAGGATCCGCAGCTGCCTTTCATCCACCACGACAGTGTAGGTCCGCTACATCTTCGTTTAAGAAGTTGGTCGTTTTCTTCAACGTCCTGGTGATGAAGCGTGAGCACATGTTCGCCACGCGCCGCGCCGATGTAGTCCTGCTCCTGGTCGCGCTCATCTGGGGCTCCAGCTACCTGTCGGCCAAGACGGCCACCGCCGCTCTGCCGGTCCTGGCGGTGCTGTTCGCCCGGTACGCCCTCTCCGCCCTCGCGTGCGGCGCGTTGGCCGGGCTTCGGCGACGGCCGCGACGCTGGACCCGTGACGAGGTCCGCAGCGGGTCCGTCCTGGGGATCACCCAGGCAGCCGTCCTGGCGGTGGAGACCTACGGCGTCGCGCACACCAGCGCCGCCAACGCCGGCCTGATCATCAGCCTGACCATCGTGCTCACTCCCCTGCTCGACCGTCGCGGGGGCCGCCTGCCCATGACGTTCTTCGTCGCGGCGGGTCTGTGCGTCCTGGCCGTCGGGCTGCTCACCTCGAGCACAGGACTGCACGCACCTCGTCTCGGGGATGCGCTGATGCTCGCAGCCGCTGTCATCCGAGCCGGTCACGTCGCGCTCGTCGGCCGGCTCACCGTGGGACGTCCCGTGGACCCGTTGCACCTCACGACCATCCAGACCGTCGTAGGCACCGCGCTGTTCCTGCCACTCGCGATCCCTCACCTGCCCGAACTGGCCCGCAGCAGCGCCACGACCTGGTACCAGCTGCTCTACCTCGCCCTGTTCTGCAGCGTGTTCGCTTTCCTGGCCCAGACGTGGGCCGTGCAGGGCACCTCCGCCAGCCGGGCCAGCCTCCTGCTGGGCACGGAGCCGATCTGGGCGGTCGCCATCGGGATCAGCCTCGGCGGTGAGCGGCTCACCGCGTGGACGACTCTCGGCGCTGCCTTGATGATCGCCGGCACTTACTGGGGTCAGGCCGTCGAACGTGCCCACCGCACCTCCACGCTGATGGAGGAGGAACTCCTGAGCGCTTCGGCTACGCGGCCGTAGCCGCCTTTCCGGACCAGGCGAGGAAGGTCGTCGCCAGGGCGGCCGTCGCGAGCCCGGATCCGGCGACGAGCACGGCGACCGGGTTCCACAGTCCGCTCAGTGCCTGCACGAGCACGGGGAAGGCGAACCCGGCGTAGGCGAGGCTGTAGAAGACGGCGATCGCGGTGGCGGCGTGCTGCGGCGGGGCCAGCGCTTCCACCAGCCGCAGCCCGCTCACCAGGAGGATGCCGTAGGCCGAGCCCAGTACGACCGCGGCGGTCACCAGCAGGACCAGGGAACCGGTGCCGGCGGTGAGCGCCGCGAGCAGCATGCCGGCGATCGCGGCCGTCATGCCCGTGCGGAACGGGGCTGCCGGGGAGCGCCGCGCGAGCCGGCCCGCCCACGGCTGCACCGCGATGCCGGTGCCCAGCGTGATCGCGGCGACGACGCCGCTTCCGACGGACCCGAAGTCGCCGAGGGACACCAGTGCGGGCAGCACCGTGAAGGACACGGTGGCGGCCCCGAAGATCCACGGCGCTGTGGGGACCACGGCGGCCAGGAATGCCCGGCTGGTCAGATAGGCACCTGGGCGGCCGCCTGACGTGCTTTGGCGGGTGGCCGATCCGCTGTGCCGCCGGCTTGTCTCCGAGGCTCCGAACACGAAAGGCAGAACCAGCGCCACGAGTGCGATGTGGACGAGGTAGGACGTGATCTGCGGCGTGGGAAGCCACTGGACGATGAACCCGGACAGGAGGGGCCCGGCGGCGAAACCGGCGGTCAGCGCCACCGCCGCACGGCGTGCTCCGCTGGACCGCGCCGACGTGGTGCCGGCCAGTTCCTTGATCCACGCCGTCCCCGGCCCGAACGCCGCGCCGGCGCTGGTGCCGATGAGGATCCGTCCGATGAGGACCGTCGCGAACGCCCCGTGCGAGAACGCCAGCACGGCCGACCCGAGCGCGGAGAGCAGCAGCGCGGCGAGGAGCGCTCGGCGGCGACCGATCCGGTCCGACACCCGCGCCGCGATCAGCAGGGCCGGGACGAGGCCGAGGGCGTAGGCCCCGAACAGGCCGTTCGCCCTGGTCCCGCTCAGCTGGGTGTAGGCGTGCAGCAAGGAGGCGAACATGTTCGCTCCCCACCCGACGGCGAAGACCGCGGCGGCGGGCCGGACCCACGCGAGGCGCGCGGTCTCCGGCGGAACGCGTGTCCCGGCCGGCACCGCGGCGGCGGGTGGGAGTGACGGAGCGCCGGTGTCGGGTGTGCGGGTGTCGACGAGCATCGGTTCTCAGTCCCTGCGCAGCTGTCGGACGGCGTCGGTGATCGGGGTGGGCGCCGTACCCGACCACGGGGTGACCGGGTGGCCCTGGCGGGCCCGCCGGGCCGGAGCCGTGCAGGCCTCCAGCCCGGCGGGGTCGTCGAGATGCTCGCGCGGCATCACGACGCAGGCGCTCACGCGCCGGCCTTGTCCGTCTCGGCGATCTTGGTGAGGAGCTCGACGAGTGCGTCGGCGGCCGGACCGGAGGAGGCGGGGTTCTGCCCCGTGATCAGCAGGCCGTCCCGCAGGACGTACGGCGCCCAGTCGTCGCCCTTGGAGTAGTCGCCGCCCAGCCGCACGAGCTCGTCCTCGACCAGGAAGGGGACCACCTCGGTGAGCTGGACTCCCTCTTCCTCGCTGTTGGTGAACCCGGTGACCTTCTTCCCCCGCACCAGCGGCGTGCCGTCCGCGTTCACCGCGTGCCGCAGGACGCCGGGAGCGTGGCAGACCAGAGCCAGCGGCTTGCCGGCGCGCAGGGTGGTCTCGATCAGCCGGATGGAGGTGGCGTCCTCGGCCAGGTCCCACAGGGGACCGTGACCGCCGGGGTAGAAGACGGTGTCGAAGTCGTCGACGGAGACGGAGTCGAGGCGGACGGTGTGGGCGAGAGCGTCCATGGCCTCGGCGTCCGCCTCGAAGCGGCGGGTCTCGTCGGTCTGGTTGGCCGGCTCGTTGCTCTTGGGGTCCAGCGGCGGCTGGCCGCCCTTGGGCGAGGCGAGCACGATCTCGATGCCGGCGTCGCGGAAGCGGTAGTAGGGGGCGGCCAGCTCCTCCAGCCAGAAGCCGGTCTTCCTGCCGGTGTCGCCGAGCTCGTCGTGCGAGGTGAGGACGAGGAGAACCTTCATGATTACTGCTCCTTCGGATGCGCTGGTCTAGTAGACCAGTCGTCTCTAGACGGTTGTCGAAAAATTCGTGGCCGTGACGGGAGGTGCTACAGGTCCAGGAGCCGGCGAGTGACCGTCGTGACCGTGTCCAGAGGACTGATGTCGCGGTGGATCTTGGCCATGACACTTGCGCCGAGCCACATGTCGTACAGGGCCTGCGCGGTGATGCGGGGTTCGTCGTCGACCATGAGCGAGCCGTCCTCCAGGCCGGCGGCGATCACCCGCTCCAGGCGGTCGACGATGGCGGTGGTGCCCTCCTTCAGCGCGAGCCGCATCGACTCCGACAGGTCGGCGACCTCCGCGCCGAGCTTGACGGCCAGGCACTTGCCCTGGCACTCGTCGACGCTCTGCGTCTCCCGCCAGCCCTGCCAGTAGTTCATCAGCCGCTGCGCCGAGGTCAGGCCCGGCGCGCCCAGGACGCGGTCCATGTCCGCGAGGTAGTCGATGAAGTACGACTTCATCATCGCCTCGCCGAAGGCGTCCTTGGAGTTGAAGTAGTGGTAGAAGGACCCCTTGGGCACTCCGGCCTCGGAGAGGACCTCGTTGATGCCCACCGCGGCGAAACCCTTGTGCGACATGATCCGCTGAGCCGCGTCGAGAATGCTGCGACGGGTGTCGGTCTGGATGCCTGGCATGGTTCCATCCTATCCGCGACTAGACCGGTCGTCTAGCCACGGTCAGCGGCTGAGGAAGTCGAGCAGGACCTCGTTGACCTCGGCGGTGTGGGTGGTGAGGAGTCCGTGGGGGGCGCCGTCGATCTCGACGTACCGCGCGGTCGGCAACGCCTTGGCGAAGCGACGGCCGGTGGCGTCGATGGGCAGGGTGCGGTCGGCGGTCCCGTGGACGATCAGCGTCGGCACGTCGACGCGGGGGATGTCGGCGCGGAAGTCGGTCGGCCAGGTCAGGGGCGCGGCCGCCGAAGCGATCGCACCGGCGCTCGCCGCCACGTTCCAGGCGTTGCGCACCGCTTCCTCGCTCACTCGGGTGCCGAGGTTCTCGTCGAGGTTGAAGAAGTCGTTGTAGAAGCTGGTGAAGAAGGCGTAGCGGTCCTTCTTGACGGCGTCGGAGACGCCCTGGAAGAAGGAGGCGGGAGCGGCGCCGTCGGGGTTGTCGTCGGTGACGAGCAGGAAGGGCTCCAGCGAGGCCAGGAAGACGGCCTTGGCCACGCGGGCGGAACCGTAGGTGGAGAGGTAGCGGGCGACCTCACCGGTGCCCATGGAGAAGCCGACCAGGACCGCGTCGTGCAGGTCGAGGGTCTCGACGAGGGTGTTCAGGTCGGCGGCGAAGGTGTCGTAGTCGTACCCGGTGGCCGGCTGGCTGGACTTGCCGAAGCCGCGCCGGTCGTAGGTGATGACCCGGTTGCCGGCCGCCAGCAGGGCCGGGACCTGACCTTCCCAGGAGTTGCCGTCCAGTGGATAGCCGTGGATCAGGACGACCGGCCGGCCCTCCCCCTTGTCCTCGTAGTGCAGTTCGACGTCGGTGCTGTTCTCCGTGCCGACCTTGATGCGTCCCACGATGCCCGTCCTTCGAGTAGGTGATCCCGGCCTGTGCCGCGTTCCGATGACCAGGACTATACGACCGGTCTACTAGGGTGTCAACAGCCGCATCGCCGGCTCCGCAGCCATACACGTCAACGTCGAGCGACAGCGACGACGTCGAAGAAGTCGGGCTCGAACGCCGCCGCCCCGGTCCAGTACGGGTTCTCGTCCCGGAAACCGGCTGGTGCAGAAGGGTTTCGAAGGAGTCGAACGAGCTCCAGACGCCGAGGTTGAGCACGCGCGCCCCGTCGAGGCCGCAGTGGAGGTCGATGGCCGACAACCCCGGTGTGGCAAAGGAGCTCGGGGCGTGCCGCCGAGCGAGATCGAGCATCTTCTCCTGGCCGTCCGCGTCCACGGTGAACATGCCGAAATGGACGAGCGGCGTGCCGGGAAGCTCAACGTTCACAGGGATGTCCGCGCTGTCCCTTCGCTGCGTGAACGCCACGCGGTAGGTCCTGCTCTCCAGGACCTCACAGGGATGGAGGACATCCCGGAGCGACCAGAAATCAGGCACCGACCGCGGTGGAGTGCTGTCGGGAGCAGTGCCCTCCGGCTTCGCCCACTGGGCATGACAGGCGACAGATCAGTTCCGCGGGATGGACGACGAGCAGCGGCGAGCCTGGGTCAACCTGGTGAAGGTCCTGCTGACACTGCCGGGAACGTTGGAGAGTCAGCTGCTGGAGGACGCCGATCTCACGCTGCTGGGATACATGATCCTGGCCCGGCTCTCGGCCGTGCCCGGCTCGGCGTTGCGGATGAGCGAGCTCGCCGAGATGACCAACGGGTCCTTGCCACGACTCTCGCACGCGGTGGCACGGATGGAAGACCGCGGCTGGGTCACTCGCACGGTGCGCTCCGGCACCGGACGGCGCTACACACTGGCGACGTCGACCGATGCAGGCCGCGAGCATCTCGAAGCCTCGGCCGCGAGCCACGTCGCCACGGTGCGCCGGCTCGTCGTCGAGCCGTTGGGTGAGGACTTCGTGTCGTTCGGCGACATGGCCGCACGGGTCGTCGAGATCCTCGGACTGCCGACCACGGCACTCAAGTAGCTGCGAGCCACACGCCGGTGATCAACCGGCTTCCGGCAACGCCTTTCGAGCACGTCACTGTCGGAGATGCCCACCTCGGCGGCCATGCGCACCACGGTGACGCTGTCGTGCGATGGACGATGCGGCGCACCGACGTCGAGCAGACCGAACAGCGGCTCCACCTCACCGCCGTCGTACGCGCGGCGCTCACGACCCGCGCCGCTTCCGTTGCCGCTCAGGAACTCCAGGGCACGACAACTCCGCCGGCGGACCAGGAGAATCCTGTTCGGACAGAGCTGTCGGCACGCCATTCGAAGGCCCCGTCGCTCAGGGCGCCGGCGGCACTTCCTCCTGCTCATCGTCAGGCAACGACGAGTCGTCCTCGCCGAGGCCCTCCTTCCTGTTCGGTGGCGGGCTTCGCCTCGTCCGAGGCGTCATCACCGTTTGAGCGCGTCATGGTGACGTCGTACCCGTGGCGCCGTCCAGGAAACGCGCTGTTCGAGCCGGCTCGGACGCAGCAGGTCAATCGGTCAGCCGATCGAGTGGGAAGGTCCGGTCCAGCACGTCCCTGGCCACGTCCAGCACCGACCTGCCGGCGGCGAAGGCGTGCGCCCGCAACCGCAGGAAAGCGTCCTCCAGACTGATCTGCAGCAGGACGGCCAGCATCCCGGTCGCCATGCTCACGTCCTGGTACGACGTCTCCAGCCAGATCCGTTCCTCTTGCCCCATCCGCTGGTTCTGCAGGAGCAGCTTGTGGGCGACCAGATCGGCGAGCAACGTCGCCTCGGAGACGAACTCGGCGGGCAGCACACCGGGTCGGCGGCGGTACAGCCCGAGGGTGCCCAGCAGGATCGCGCCCACCTGCAACGGGAACAGGAACGCGGCCGCGAGTCCTTCACCCCGGGCGGCCCCGGCGAACACCGGCCACCGCACCTCGTCGACGCTCAGGTCCGGAACCAGCACCGGTGCGCGTGCCGCGACGACAGCGAAACCCGGCCCCTCGCCGAGCGTGTACTGCGCTTCCTCGATGCCCGCGGCCCACGGATCGCTGGCACCGACCAGTTCCTGCGCGCGGGAGTCGATGTAGAAGACCAAGGCCGCGCCGTCGACGTCGGGCAACGCACGCACGCACACGGCGCTGAGGGCCTGCCCCAGTTCCGCACGCCCTGACGCTGTCCTGCACTTGAGCACCTGCTCGATGAACCCGTCTCGGCGTTGCTCGTCCAACAACTTCCCTCTGACCGCTGATCACGCGTGGAGCTCCAGCCTACGAAGCCCTCCTGCTTCGCGCACTTCGCCTTCCTGTCGGGATCGACAGCTTCCGCGGCGCCATGTGCTGGGAAGGTGATCGGTACCGCCGCCGCCTCTCGTGCAGGAAGGATCCGATGAACCGAAAGCGATTACGGCTTGCCTTGCTGTGTGCGGCCGCCATGCTCGTGGCGTCCGGACCGGCAGTGGCGGCCCCGGACGACCGCGCGCATCTCTACGAGGTGCACGCGCCGTCCGGCACGGAGCAGGACCTGTTCAGCGGCGGCTTCGACGTGATGGAGCACCGCCAAGGCGACAGCCTCTTCGTGCTGGGCGACTCGGCCACGGGCGCCGCGCTCGAACGGGCCGGGTTCCCCGCCACCGACGACCAGGTGCTACCCGAACCACCCGGCCGGTTCGCGGCCACCGCCGACACCTTCTACGGCGGGTACCGCAGCGTCGAGGCCCACCACCGGCACCTGGACCAGGTCGCCGGTGAGCACCCCGGCCTCGCCACCGTCGTCGACTACGGCGACTCCTGGCTCAAGACCCAGAACCGGGGCGGGCACGACCTGCGGGCCATCTGCATCACCCGCAGGAACCCCGGCGACTGCGCCCTGTCCCCCGACTCCCCCAAACCCCGCTTCTTCGTCCTGGGCCAGCTGCACTCCCGCGAGCTGACCACCGGCGAGATCGCCTGGCGGTGGATCGACCACCTCGTCGGCGGCGACCCGCAGATCACGGCCCTGCTGGACACCACCGAGTTCTGGATCGTGCCCATCGCCAACCCCGACGGCGTCGACAACGTCCAGCGCGGCGGCGACGCCCCGATCTCGCACCGCAAGAACGGCAACGACACCAACCTCCAAGGCACCACCTGCGGTACGCAGTCCCAATCCCACCACGGCGTGGACCTCAACCGCAACACCACCTCGAACTGGGGCCTGCAGAACGCCTCCGACCGGCAATGCGACCAGACCTACCGGGGCACCGCACCCGACTCGGAACCGGAAACCCAAGCGCTGCAAAGACTGTGGCGTTCCCTGTACCGCGACCACCGCACGGCCGACCCCGCCCAGCCCGCGCCCACCGACACCACGGGGATCGTGTTGTCGCTGCACAGCTACGGCAACTACGTGCTGTTCCCCTGGAGCGGCGGAGCGCCCGACCGGCGTTCCGGCAACGACGCCCCGTTGCGGGACCTCGCCCAGGACCTCGCCGCGATGGCGGGCCCAGGCTGGCAGTACGGGCAATCCGGCCAGGTGCTCTACTCCGCGTCGGGCACCACGGACGACTGGGTGTACGACGAGCTCGGCGTGGCCTCGTTCGTGTGGGAGCTGGGCTCGTCACCGGACCAGACGTGCGGCGGTTTCTTCCCCGCCCACTCCTGCCAGGACAGCTTCTTCTGGCCGAAGGCGCTCCCGATGCTGCTGCACACGGCACGCCACACCGCCGCCCCCTACACGCCGGTGCCCGAACCGACGACCGAGTGCGCGAAGACCGATGACACCGACGTCCCGATCATCACCCGCACCCCACCGGTCACCGTGCAGATGACAATCAGCGGCTGCCAGGGCAACCCCCGCTCCGCCGCACGTCTGGAGGTGCACTTCAAGAACCTCCGCGGTTCGGTCATCTCCTTGGACCTGATCGCCCCGGACGGCACCGCGTACAAGCTGCAACACCAACTCCAGAGCGAACTGCCCGACCCCGGTGGCTCGTTCACCGTCGACCTGTCCCGTGAATCTCGCAACGGCACATGGCAACTCCGCATCCACGACGTCATCTGGGTCGGCACCGGCGACCTCGACTGGTGGCGCCTGACCCTGTGAGTCCTGGTGGGTCGCCGCCGGCACGGACGCCGGCGGCG
>NZ_DATLEC010000170.1:0-48389 GCF_035525475.1 Lentzea sp.
CGTGCAGCTGCCCGTCGCCGTGCAGTTCCCCGTCGTGATGATCGTGGTGTTGCCGCTCTGCCTGGGCGTGGCACGGCTCATCGACCGCGTGGCGGACTGGGGCGCGAAGAACCCGGCCTCGCCGGCTGAACCCGAACCCGAGCCGGAGAAGGTCGCCGCGTGAGTCCTGGTCGTCGCCTGACCGTCGCACTGGTCGGGCTGGTCGCTCTCGTCGTCATCGGGTGGTTCGTCAAGGACGGCTCGTCGGGGGCGCCGCCGCCCGGGACCACGAAACCGGTGGTGACGAGTTCGGTCTCCGGTGAGTCCGTGCCCGGCGCGAGGTCCGGGCTGGACGTCGAGGCGCTGTCGAAGCTGCCCGCCGAGGCCGGGAAGACGTGGAAGCTGATCGAGGCCAACGGCCCGTTCCCGTACCCGCGCAACGACGGCGTGACGTTCGAGAACCGCGAGAAGCGGCTGCCGCAGCAGAAGTCCGGGTACTACAAGGAGTACACCGTGCCGACGCCCGGCAGTCCCGACCGAGGCGCGCGCCGGATGGTCACCGGGTCGGAGGAAGAGGTCTTCTACACCGGCGACCACTACTCGACGTTCGTCGTCGTGGACGTGAAGAAGTGAAGCGGCACATCCTCGTCACGGAGAAGAAGGCCGCCATCGCGGCCATCGCCCGCGCTCTCGACTTCCCCTCCTGGTTCGGGCAGAACCTCGACGCCCTGCACGACAGCCTCAGCGATCTGTCGTGGCTGCCCGAGGGCGAGTACGTGCTGGTCGTCCCCGCTGATCTGGACCCGTCCGTCGCGGAGGTCCTGCGCGACGCCGCGAGGCGGACCGCTGGATCAGGTGAACGGACCCTGCGCGTGGTTCGCACGGAAAGGTGACTCGGGCTGCGGCATTGCCGTCCGGAGTGGACAGTGCAGCTCCATGGGAACGCTTTTCCGCCGCCTGGGCTGTGCGCTCGGCGTCGTCGCGGTCGTAGGAGTGCTCTGCCCGGCCGTCTCCTTCGCCGGTGACCCCGACTGCTCGCAGGAGCAGGGCTTCACGCCGTTCGACACCGCCGACGGCGACAACCCGGTGACGATGCAGACCGGCCGCGTGGTCGAGCTGCGCGCGTCGAACAAGTCCAAGTGCGCGTGGGGCCGCATCTCGTCCGGCACGCCCGGCGAGGAGATCTGGACCGACCGCAAGAACCCCTCGGGCGACGGGCACGAGGGGTTCCTCGGGTACACCAGGATCGACTCGGGCACCGCGAAGTTCACCGAGGCGTTCAAGAACGACGGCAAGATCATGCGCGCCTGCGGGTCGTCGCGGGGCGTGATCGAGTGCACCGGCTGGTTCTAGGCTCTAGTCCTCCGCGGGAACCCAGGAGGGCTTGCGCTTCTCGCGGAACGCCGTGATCCCTTCCTGACCCTCAGGGCCGCCGAAGTGCCGCGCCGACAGCTCGAGCATGTCCGCGAAGACCTCGCCGAGGTTCGTGGACCGCTCCTGCTGCAGCATCTCCTTCGTCGCGGCCAGCGCCGTGGGCGCGCCGAGCGCGAGCATGTCCGTGTACCGGCGCACCTCGGCGTCGACGCCGTCCAGCGGCACGGCGGAGTTGAGCAGGCCGATCTCCACGGCACGGCGCGCGTCGAACGCCTCGCCGGTGAGGAACAGCTCGTGCGCCTGGCGGGGGAGCAGGCGCGGCAGCACGGTCACCGAGATGACCGCCGGAACGACGCCGATCCGCACCTCGCTGAACGCGAACGTGGCCTCGTTCGCGGCGATGGCGATGTCGCAGGCCGCGACGATGCCGACACCGCCCGCGCGGGCCGGGCCCCTGAGTGCGGCGACGACCGGCTTCGGGCTGGTCCAGAGCTGTTCGAGGATCGCGGGGAACTCGTTGACGCCCTGGTCTCCCGCGCTCGCGCCGGCGGCCTCCTTGAGGTCCATGCCGGAGCAGAACACGGTGCCGGTGTGGGTCAGCACGACCACGCGCACCTGGTCGTCCTTCGCGGCCGCGGTCAGGTGCTCGCGGAGCTCCCGGCGCAGCTGTGACGACAGGGCGTTGCGGTTGTGGGGGGAGTCCAGCGTGATCGTCGCGATGCCACGCCGCACCTCGTAGTGGACCAGCTCATCTGCCATGCCGCTGACCTTAGCCGTGCGGTTTTGGCAGTGTGCCGGCATGACATCCGAGAAGGTGTACCTCGTGCTGGCCGACCAGCTCGCCGACTGGCAGTACGGCCACGTGGCGGCGCAGGTGAGCCTGCAACGGTTCCAGCAGCGGCCAGGGCGCTACGAGATCCGGACGGTCGGGCTCACGACGGACCCGATCCGCACCGTCGGTGGTGTGCGGATGGTGCCGGACATCGCTGCGACCGACGTGTCCCTCGATGACGCCGCGATGCTCGTGATGCCGGGCGGTGACGGGTGGGAGGGCCGTGCGCTGGCGGAGTTCGGCAGGCTGGCGCGCCGGTTCCGCGAGGCGGGCAAGCCGGTCGCGGCGATCTGCGGCGGGACGGTCGCGCTGGCGGCCGAGGGGCTGCTCGACGACGTGGCGCACACGTCGAACTTCCGCGCGACTCTGGGCACTTATGGGGGAGCGGCGCTCTACCGCGACGAACGCGTGGTGCGCGACCGGGGTGTGATCACGGCGGGCGGCGCGAGCGCGTTGGAGTTCGCGCGTGAGGTGCTGGCGGAGCTGGAGGCGTACACGCCGCGGACGTTGGAGGCCTGGTACGAGTTCAACCGCGCCGACACGGCCGAGGCGTTCGGGAAGCTGGTGGCGAGTGTCCAGGAGTGAGGCGTGCGCGGGTCTCGCTCGAAGACCTGCGCACGTCGCTCAACATCGGTCGAAGCTGCTGACTGACGCCCGGCAGGGGTGGGGCGTCAGTCAGCCGATGGTCGTGGTCGTCAGGACGGGGCTGGGATCCGGGTAGCCCTTGGCGGCGGCGTTGACCGGGAAGCCGATGACGGTGACCACCGCGGTGAAGGTGAGGCCGGGCGCGTCGTAGCTCGAGCCGCCCAGCTTCGCGGCGATCGTGCCGCTGCCGCCCGCTTGGAGGTTGATCGTGACGGTCGGCAGCTCGAAGCGCGCGCCGCCCTTGATCGGACCGGGCACGGTCAGCACGACGTCGGTGCCGGAGAGGCCGATCGTCGGCGTGCCACCGAGTCCTGCGCCGCCGGAGAGGCTTGCGGACCTGAACGAGGAGTTGGCGGGCACCGGCAGCTTGAGCGCGAGCCCCTTGATCTCCCGGACCTGCCGCCCGCCCGCCTCGGTCGGGACGGTGTTGGGCGCGGGGTCGATGGTGACCGCGAGGGTGCCACCCGGCGCGACGCTCGCCGGCGCCGACGCGTCGACGCCCTGGTCGAGCGTGAAGTCCGTGGTCTGCCCGACGGCGCTCGCCCGGAGCTTGTAGGTGATGGTCTGCGGAGCGGCTGCTGACGCGTTGGAGGCGAACATCAGCATCGGTACCAGTAGCAGGGACCCGATTCCGGCTAGCTTCATGGCCTCTCCCCGTTGAGTGGACGAGGGACACTTCCAGCACGCGGCGTAGTCACCTGACTACTCATGAGTAGGTTTCACGTCAACGGTTCACAGTTCACTTCGCCCGAACGGACGGTGGTGACGATCGCCGGGGAGCGCTGCTCGGCATCGGCTGGCGTGGTCGGGTACCTGTCCACCCAGAAGGGTTAGACAGCGGCCTGGGGTGCGGCGGTTGGGGCCAAATGCGCTAGGCTGCGCGCATAGCCTTCGCCGCTAGGTGGAGGAAGTGAGCCCAGGTGCGCGTCCGGACGGTCGCTGCCTGGGCTTCGCGCTTATCTGAGCTGCTCCAGGTCGACGACCGGCGCGACCCGCCTCTTCCAGTCGCCCCCGGCGCCGTGGCACCAGGCGACCGCATCGCTCACCCACAACGCGGGCTCGGCCGAGGAGTGGATGTGCTCGTACACCAGTCCGGCTTCGTGGGCCTTGGTGCGGGTACCGATCAGGAGCCGGTCGCGGCCGTTGGCGACGGGGTCACGTGAGTCGAGCACCAGCCTGCTGACACCGAGGCCGATGGCGTCCTCGACCAGCAACGGCAGGAGCTTCGACCGGACTCGCTCGCTCTTCCCGCGGCCGGCGTAGATGTTCACCACGAAGTCGCAGACCGCCAGCCTGTCCGCGATCAGCTTGCGTCGCGCGGGTTTCTCGGTCCTGAAGTGCACACGCCGGGAACCGGGGAGCAGCAAGCCTCGCATCATCGCGCGCGAGGAGTGCAGCGAGGTCGGAGACACCAGAACGGCTGCCATGAGGTAGCCGCCACGTTCCGACTCGTCGACGAACATGTGCATCCGAACAGGATCGCAGGCAGGGCCGGCAATTCCTCTTCGGGTGATCGTGAAGATCAAGCCCGGCCGTTGAACGGCTAAGCCGCCACCGCCTGCCGCGCCAACGCCTCGTCGTACCGGTCCAGCACCAGCTGAGCGACCTCGACGTCGTCACCCAACGGCCGCGCCACCACAGCATCGCCCGCCAGCGAGGCCACCTTGTCCGGCAACAACCCCGGCGCCAGGAACCACGACGCGACAGCGATCCGCGTGGCCCCCTTCAAGCGCAACCGCTCGATCGCCTCGGGTACGGAAGGCGACGCGATCGAAGCGAAAGCGGCCTCCACCCCAGCCCAAGCCGACTCCCGGGCCCACCGCCGCGCCACCGAGGCCACGGCCTCGTTGGCGGGCTCGTGCGACGACCCGGCTCCGGCCAGCACCACACCCAAAGACCGGTCGCCGAAGTCGACGCCCGCTTCGGAAAGCCGCCGCAGGGCAGCAGACTCCAGCCGCGGGTCCGGCCCCAGCACCGGGGTGACCACAGCGGGCACCCGCGACTCGGCCACAGCGGCCGGCACGTCCACCCGTGCGTGATAAGCCTTGCCCAGCAACAAAGGTACGACCACCGACGGCCCGCGCAGCACGTCGTTCAGCCGGGGTGCGCACAGGTCCAGGAAGCAGCCGCGGACGTCCAGTTCGGGCCGCAGGGAACGCACGACGGACAACAACGCGTGGATCGACGCGGCAGAGCGGGGATCGCGGCTGCCGTGCGCGACGGCGACGAGTGGGATCACAGCGCCCCCGTCAGGCCGCGGGCCCGCAGCACGGCGCGCTCCAGGGGGCGGAACAGCAGCAGCTCGATCCCGATGCCCACCAGCAGGATCAGGAAGATCGCCGCGATCACCATGTTGATGTCGTTCAGCGACGACCCGTTGTGCAGGTACTGGCCGAGGCCGATGCCGAGCTGCGGCGAGGTCGCGATGATCTCCGCGGCCATCAGCGACCGCCACGAGAACGCCCATCCCTGCTTCAGGCCCGCCAGGTAGCCGGGCAGGGCGGCAGGCAGCAGGATGTGCCGGGCGGAGGCCAGTCGTCCGGCGCCGAGGGCGCGTCCCACGCGCGGCAGGAGCGGCGGGATCTGGTCGATGCCCGCCACCAGGCCGTTGGCGATCGACGGCACGGAGCCCATCAGCACCACGAAGTAGATCGTCGACGGGGTCACGCCGAACCACAGGATCGCCGCCGGGACCCAGGCCACCGAGGGCAGTGACTGCAGGCCGGTCAGCAACGAGCCGATCGCCGCGCGCACCACCCTGGCCTTCGCGACCAGCAGGCCGAGGGGCGTGGCGATCACGACGGCCGCGAGGAACCCGAGCACCGCGCGGTGCAGCGAGGTCCACAGGATGCCGAACGCCTCGCCGGACGAGATCGAGCGGACCAGCTCGTTCCACACGTTGACCGGAGCCGGCAGCTGGAACTCCGGCAGGAGCGCCGAAGCCCAGAGCCCCTGCCACACGCCCAGGAGCAACGCGAAAGCGATGAGCGGTGGCACGCCCGTCTTCAGGAACCGCTGCCACAGCGACGCTCTGTGCGCCTCGACGGGTGCGTCCAGCGCGTCGAGGCCGGCGCCGACCTTGTCGAGCGTGTCAGGAGGCGTGGCCACTGATGACCTCTCGCAGATGGGTGTTGATCTCGCCGAGGACCTCGTCGGAGGAGTCCGTCACGTCCCACTCGCGCACGACGCGGCCGGGGCGTGAGGACAGCAGCACGACGCGCTGGCCCAGGCGCACGGCCTCGCGCACGTCGTGGGTCACGAAGATGATCGCGGTGTTGGTGGTCTCCCACACGCGCAGCAGTTCGCTCTGCAGCACGTCACGCGTGATGGCGTCGAGGGCCGCGAACGGCTCGTCCATCAGCAGCAGGGCGGGAGCGCCGTCCGCGGAGACGGTGGCGGACGCCAGCGCGCGGGCCAGTGCCACGCGCTGACGCATGCCGCCGGAGAGCTCGTGCGGGCGCTTGTCGGCGACGTCGCCGAGCCGCACGAGCTCCAGCAGCTCCTGCGCACGGCGCCTGCGCGCCGACCGGCCGACACCGGCGAAGCGCAGCGCCAGCTCCACGTTGCGGGACGCGGTGAGCCACGGCATGAGCGCCGGCTCCTGGAACATCACGGCCGGGCGCGACGTGTTGAGCCGCAGCTCACCCGACGTCGCGCCGTCCAGGCCGGCGACGATGTTCAGCAGCGTGGTCTTGCCGCAGCCAGACGCGCCGAGGAGACAGACGAACTCACCCGGCTTGACCTTGAGGTCGACGCCGTCGAGCGCCACCACGGCCGAGCTGCCGTGGCCGAACACCTTGCGGACGCCGGTCAGTTCGACGGCGGTGTCCACAGTAGACAGAGCAGTGGTCTCGAGCGTGGCGGTCATGTCCGTGTCCCCTCGGAGAGTTACTTCTTGTCCAGACCGGCTGCTTGCACCTGCGGCTTGCCCTGTGCCTGGAGGACCTTGTTCAGCAGCGTGAAGTCGGCGTAGCCCGCGACGTTCGCGGCCTCCTTCGCCACACCGGCGGTGACGGCGTCCTTCGCGAGCTGCGGGAAGTGCTTGGCCTGCGCGTCGGTGGTCAGCTCGATGTTGTCCCACGCGGCGTCGAGGATCTTGTCGCCGAGCTTCTTGGACGTGAGCTTCTCCAGCGCGGCGTTGGCCGTCTTCCTCGCCTCGGCGGAGTTCGCCTTCGCCCAGTCGATCGCGGCGACGTGGCCCTTCAGCACGGCCTCGACCGTCTCCGGGTGCTCCTGCAGGAACTTCGTCCGCACGATGACCACGGTGGTCGGGAACGCCCCGCCCTCCCACAGCGTCTTCTCGTCGAGCAGCACCTTGGCGCCCGCCTCGGCGACCAGGCGCGCCGACCACGGCTGCGGCGCCCACGCTGCCTGGATGTCGCCCTTCTTGAACAGGTCGAGCGAGGCCGCGTTCTCCACGTTCTGCACGGTGACCTGGCCGGTGAGGTTCTTCTCCGCCAGGTACTTCTTCAGCGACACGTCCTGCGTGTTCGCGAGCTGCGGCGTGGCGACGACCTTGCCCTTGAGGTCCTCGATCGAGTTGATCTCGGGCTTCACCACGAGCTGCGCGCCGCCGGACGTCGCGCCGGAGATGAGGCGGACGGCTGCGCCCTGGGACTTCGCGTAGGCGTTGATCGCCGGGCCGGAACCGATGTAGGCGATGTCGAGGGACTCGCCCAGCAGCGCGTTCACCTCGTCGGGACCCGCGTTGAACGTCTGCGTGGTGAGCTTGGTGCCGCCGAGCTCCTTCGCGAACAGGCCCTTCTCCACGCCGATCAGCGCGGCGGCGTGCGTGACGTTCGGGAAGTACCCGAGGCGAACCTCGGCGGCGGCGCCCTTGGACTCGGCGGCGGGGGTCTCGCCGCCGCCGGCGCGGCTGCATCCGGACAGGGCTGTCAGTGCGATCAGTGCGACGGCGATGGCGGGCTTGAGGTTCACGGGGAGTGGGCCTTTCAGGGACCGGGGGACACGAGGGCGTGGTTGTCGGGGGTAGCCGCGCTACCCCCGGTACAGCTCTCCACGCCGTTCTCGAGCAACGGCAGCGGAGCCCCGACCAGTCCGGCGGCGAGCGTGGAGCCGTCACTCGCGTCGATCACCAGGAAGGACCCGGTGCGCCGGCTGAAGCTGTAGTCGTCCAGCGGTACTTCCTCCGCGAGGCGCAGCGCCACGCGGCCGATCTCGTTGAGCTCCAGCGAGGGCGGGCTGTCCACACTGGACAGCGTCTGCTCGTCGAAGCGGTCGCGCAGGTCGGTGACCACCGCCTGCACGGTGCGCGTGCCGTGCTTGACGAGGACTCGGGCGCCGGGCCGCAGGGGCTTCTCCGCGAGCCAGCACAGGGTGGCGTCCAGCTCGTCGGTGACCTTGGGCTCGTTGCCCGCCACCGCGATCAGGTCGCCGCGGGAGATGTCGATGTCGTCGGACAGCAGCAACGTCACGGACTGGCCGGCCGCCGCCTCCGCCAGTTCGCCGTCCGCCGTGTCGATCTTCGTGACCGTCGAGCGACGACCCGACGGCAGCACCACGACCTCGTCGCCCGGCCTGACCGTGCCCGCGGCGATCAGACCGGCGTACCCGCGGTAGTCGGGGTGCTCGGCGGTGCGCGGGCGGATCACGTACTGCACGGGGAAGCGGAACGGGGCGTCGTGCGGGTCGGGTTCGACAGGCACGGTCTCCAGGTGCTCCAGCAGGGTCGGGCCGGAGTACCACGGCGTGTTCGCGGACTTGTCCACGACGTTGTCACCGGCCAGCGCGGACACCGGGATCTCGACGACCGAGTCCTCGGTGTAGCCCAGGGCGGTGGCGTGAGCGGTGAACTCCTTGGCGATGCGGGAGAACGTCACCTCGTCGTAGCCGACGAGGTCGATCTTGTTGACCGCGAGGACGAGCCGCGGCACGCCCAGCAGCGCCAGAACCGCCGCGTGACGCCGCGTCTGCTCGATGACGCCCTTGCGCGCGTCGACCAGCAGGACCGCGAGCTGCGCGGTGGAGGCACCGGTGACCGTGTTGCGGGTGTACTGCACGTGTCCGGGGGTGTCCGCGAGCACGAACGACCGCCTGGGCGTCGCGAAGTAGCGGTACGCCACGTCGATCGTGATGCCCTGCTCGCGTTCCGACCGCAGGCCGTCGACCAGCAACGACAGGTCCGGAGTCGCCAGACCGCGATCGGCGCTCGCGCGGTGCACGGCGTCGAGCGTGTCCGCCAGCACGGACTTGGTGTCGTAGAGCAGCCTGCCCACGAGCGTGGACTTGCCGTCGTCCACGCTGCCCGCCGTGGCCAGCCTCAACAGGTCGCTCATCTAGAAGTACCCCTCCCGCTTGCGGTCTTCCATGGCGGCCTCGGACAACCGGTCGTCGGCCCGCGTGGCGCCGCGCTCGGTCAGCCGTGACGCGGCGACCTCGGCGATCACCGCGCGGATGTCGGCGGCGTCGGACTCGACGGCACCGGTGCAGGAGCCGTCACCGACCGTGCGGTAGCGAACCGTCTTGCGCTGCAACGTCTCGCCTTCGCGCGCGGTGCCCCACGGGCCCTCGGCGAGCCACATGCCGTCGCGCAGGAACACGTCGCGCTGGTGCGAGTAGTAGATGTCCGGCAGCTCGATGCCCTCGCGCTCGATGTAGTTCCACACGTCGAGCTCGGTCCAGTTGGACAGCGGGAACACGCGGACGTGCTCACCCGCGCGGTGCCGGCCGTTGTAGAGGTTCCACAGCTCGGGGCGCTGGCGCTTCGGGTCCCACTGGCCGAACGCCGTGCGCAGGCTGAAGATCCGCTCCTTGGCGCGGGCGCGTTCCTCGTCCCGGCGCCCGCCGCCGAAGACGGCGTCGAACTTGTGCTGCGTGATGGAGTCCAGCAACGGCACCGTCTGCAACGGGTTGCGCGTGCCGTCCGGGCGCTCCTCGAGGCGGCCGTCGTCGATCCAGTCCTGGACCTTCGCGACCTCCAGGCGCAGACCGTGCCGCGCGACGACGCGGTCGCGGAACTCGATGACCTCGTCGAAGTTGTGGCCGGTGTCGACGTGCAGCAGCGGGAACGGCACCGGCGCCGGGTAGAACGCCTTGATCGCGAGGTGCAGCAGCAGCGTCGAGTCCTTGCCGCCGGAGAAGAGGATCACCGGCCGGTCGAACTCGCCCGCGACCTCGCGGAAGATGTGGATCGCCTCCGATTCGAGGCGTCCCAGGGTGTCCAGAGCCAGAGTCATCCGTGCAACCCACATTCCGTCTTCGACTGACCGGCCCACCGTCCGCTGCGGGCGTCCTGCCCCGGCAACGGCTTCGCGGTGCACGGCAGGCAGCCGATCGAGGGATATCCCTCCTGCACCAACAGGTTCTCGAGGACGCCCTTCTCGCGGATGTAGGCGTTGAACTCGTCGTCGCTCCACGGCGCGATCGGGTTGATCTTCACCAGGCCGTTGCGCTCGTCCCACTGCACGATCGGCGTGTTCGCCCTGGTCGGCGCGTCCACGCGGCGCACACCGGTGACCCACGCGTCGTACTTCGCGAGCTCCCTGCGCAGCGGCACGACCTTGCGCAGGTTGCAGCACGTGGCCGGGTCCGACTGGTACAGCAGGCCGAACTCGCGTTCCTGCTCCTCGACCGACTGCTCGGCGGCGGCGTTGACGATCCGCACCTGCGGGTAGACGACCCCGACGGCGTCGCGCACGCCGATGGTCTCCGGGAAGTGGTAGCCCGTCTCCAGGAACAGCACGTCGAAGTCCGGCTTCACCTTCGCGGCGAGGTCGATCAGCACGGCGTCCTGCATGTTCGACGCGACGATGTAGCTGTCGCCGAACGTGCGCGCGGTCCACTCCAGAGCCTCGACAGCGGAAGCGCCTGCCAGCTCCTCTTGCGCGGCTTCGGCGACGATCCTGAGGTCTTCCTTGAGATCGCTCACTTCTTCACCTCCTGCGGCAGGTTGAGCCCGACGAACGAGACCTTGAAGACGCGGCGGCACCCGGTGCACAGCCACGCGTAGCTGGGCTCCTCCTGCGGCCGGAGGTCCTCGTCACCGCAGTAGGGGCAGTAGAACGGCGTCGCCCTCTCACTCATGGCAGCCTCCGCTGAGACACGTACGTCGGCTGGCCCTCATCGCAGCGACCCCTCGTCCGCGCGGCCGACCCACTGCGCGAAGCGCTCGTCGGTCTCGCGCTGGGCGACGAAGTTCCGCACCACGCGCTCGACGTACTCGGGCAGCTCGTCCGCGGTGACCTTGTGGCCGCGCAGCTTCCGGCCGAACCCGGCGTCGAGGCCGAGCCCGCCGCCGAGGTGCACCTGGAAGCCCTCGACCTGGTTGCCCTGGTCGTCCGTGACGATCTGGCCCTTCAGCCCGATGTCCGCGGTCTGGATGCGGGCGCAGGAGTTGGGGCAGCCGTTGATGTGCACGGTGATCGGCGCCGTGACGCCGTCGACGATGTCCTTGAGGTTGGCCTCGAGCTGCGTGACGAGGTTGTCGGCGCGGGCCTTGGTCTCGACGATCGCGAGCTTGCAGAACTCGATGCCGGTGCAGGCCATGATGCCGCGCCGCCACGGCGACGGGTCGACCTGCAGGCCCAGCTTGGCGAGGTCGCTCTTGAGGGCGGGCACCTCGGACTCGGCGACGTCCAGCACGATGATCTTCTGGTGCGGCGTGAACCGGACACGCGTGGAACCCGCGCGTTCGGCGACCTTCGCGACCTCGACCAGGATCGAACCGGACACGCGGCCCGCGACCGGCGCCGCGCCGACGTAGAACAGGCCGTCCTTCTGCCTGTTCACGCCGATGTGGTCGACCTGCTGGCTCAGCACTTCGGGCGCAGGGCCGTCGAGCATCTTGCGCTCGAGGTACTCGTCCTCCACGACCTGGCGGAACTTCTCGGGCCCCCAGTCGGCGACGAGGAACTTGATGCGCGCGCGGTGCCGCAGCCGGCGGTAGCCGTAGTCGCGGAAGACGCTGATGACCGCCTCCCACACGTCCGGCACCTCGTCCAGCGGCACCCAGGCGCCCAGTCGCTTGCCCAGCATGGGGTTGGTGGAGAGGCCTCCGCCGACCCAGAGGTCGAAGCCGGGCCCGTGCTCGGGGTGGTGCACGCCGACGAACGCGATGTCCTGGATCTCGTGCGCGACGTCCTGCAGGCCGGAGATGGCGGTCTTGAACTTGCGCGGCAGGTTGGAGAAGCGCGGGTCGCCGATGTAGCGCTCGAGGATCGTGTCGATCGCAGGCTGGCCGTCGACGACCTCGTCCTCGGAGATGCCCGCGACCGGTGAACCGAGGATGACGCGCGGGCTGTCGCCACACGCCTCCATCGTGGTCAGGCCGACGGCTTCGAGCTTCTGCCAGATCGTGGGAACGTCCTCGATCCGGATCCAGTGGTACTGGATGTTCTGCCGGTCGGTGATGTCCGCGGTGTCGCGCGCATAGGTCTGCGAGATCTCGCCGAGCACCTTGAGCTGCTGCGTGGTGAGCGCACCGCCGTCGCTGCGGACGCGCATCATGAAGTACTCGTCGTCCAGCTCCTCCGGCTCCAGCGTGGCCGTGCGGCCGCCGTCGATGCCGGGCTTGCGCTGCGTGTACAGGCCGTACCAGCGGAACCGTCCGCGCAGGTCGGCCGGGTCGATGGAGTCGAAACCGCCGTGGGCGTAGATGTTCTCGATGCGGGTGCGGACGTTGAGCGGGTTGTCGTCCTTCTTGCTCCGCTCGTTGGGGTTCAGCGGCTCTCGGTAACCGAGCGCCCACTGCCCCTCGCCGCGACGCTGCTTGGCGCGCGGTGACGTCTGCGGCGGGACCATCGCCATCCTCCGGGGTTTCGAGGCGCTCGGTGCGCGTGCGAGCCCGGAGGTGCTTGTGGTGGGGGCGTCGTCAGCGCGCCGGGCGCCGACGGGAACGAATCAGCGCGCGGTCAGGCCGAACGACGGCACATCGCGCTGGAGACACGACGGAAGTCGACGTGGCGGCGGGCCACGAGGCGGACTCCAGTCGAAGGCATGTGCTCAGTGTGCATGGCGTCCAGAGCATGGTCCACCGCCAACCGAATGCTGGGATTGACGAGGAGGAGTTGACATCCTAGGCTGGTTTCACTCAGTGATATCTCTGTCACCGACAGATACTTCCCCTGGTCGGACACCGCCATTCGGGCCGTGTAGTGGACACTGGGAGTCATGCCCTCCGCTTTGCCCGAAGGCGAGCCCGCGCCCGCTGACGGTTCGCTTCCCCCGTCCGCTGTCTCCGGCGTCGGTGCCCGCCCGTTCGGCATCTACGTGCACGTGCCGTTCTGCGCGACCCGCTGCGGCTACTGCGACTTCAACACCTACACGCCCGGCGAGCTCGGCTCGTCGGCGTCGCCCGAGTCGTGGCTGGAGGGGCTGCGCCGCGAGCTGGACCTGGCGGCGTCGGTTCTCGGCTCCGCTCCCGCCGCCTCGACCGTCTTCGTGGGCGGCGGCACGCCTTCGCTGCTGGGCGCCTCGGGCCTCGGCGACGTGCTGGACGCGGTGCGCCACTCGTTCGGCCTGGCCCCGGACGCCGAGGTGACCACGGAGTCGAACCCGGAGTCGACCTCGCCGTCGTTCTTCGAGGGCATCCGGTCCGCCGGCTACACGCGCGTGTCGCTGGGCATGCAGTCCGCGGCGCGGCACGTTCTGGCTGTGCTGGACCGCAAACACACGCCCGGCCGTCCCGTCGACGCCGCGCGTGAGGCCCGCGCGGCCGGGTTCGACCACGTCAACCTGGACCTGATCTACGGCACGCCGGGGGAGCGGCCCTCCGACTTGGCCGCGTCGCTGGACGCCGTGCTGGACGCGGGCGTCGACCACGTGTCCGCCTACGCGTTGATCGTGGAGGACGGCACCGGTCTCGCGCGCCGCATCCGCCGCGGCGACCTGCCGATGCCGGACGACGACGTGCTCGCCTCCTCCTACGAGAGGGTCGACTCGGTCCTCTCGGGCGCCGGCTTCTCCTGGTACGAGGTGTCGAACTGGGCCACCTCGGCGGCCGCGCAGTGCCGGCACAACGTCCTGTACTGGAAGGGCGCCGACTGGTGGGGCTTCGGTCCTGGCGCGCACAGCCACGTCGGCGGCGTGCGGTTCTGGAACGTGAAGCACCCGGCCCGCTACTCGTCGCTGCTGGCCGCCGGGTCGTCGCCCGCCGCCGGCCGCGAGGTGCTGTCGGCCGAGGACCAGCGGGTCGAACGGGTGCTGCTGGAGCTCCGGCTGGCCGAGGGGCTGCCCGTCGACGTGCTGGACGACGCCGGGCGCGAGGAGGCGAAGCAGGCGATCG
This sequence comes from Lentzea sp., assembly GCF_035525475.1. GTDB lineage: Bacteria > Actinomycetota > Actinomycetes > Mycobacteriales > Pseudonocardiaceae > Lentzea. Next base: position 14,073 of record NZ_DATLEC010000170.1, read on the forward strand.
CCGACGGGCTGCTGGAGCCGCTGGACGACCGGTGCGTGCTGACCGACCGCGGCCGCCTGCTCGCCGACGCCGTGGTCCGGCGCCTGCTCCCGTAGGTCAGCGGGCGCGCAGGTCGTGCTGGCTGCGCACCTCGGTGAGCAGCACGGAGCCCTTGCGGTAGCGCACCTCGCCCCACCACAACCCGTCGGCCCGGCGGGCGTCCTCCCACGTCACCGTGCCCGGCCACCACTCGTCGGCGCTGTGCACCAGGCACGCCCTGCCCGGCGTCGGCGGCGGATCGCCGTCCCTGACCACTGACAGGTGCCTGCGCCTGTCCTCGTTCACGGTTTGGACCCTAGCGACCGCCACCGACAAAAACTGGAGCCTCGGGCGAGCACGACTTCAGAGCGGACGCCGGGCATCGAATCGCCTGGGTAAACTCAGGAGTACGGGGACACGGAGGTGATACAGCGGTGAACGCCGACGAGCGTCGATTCGAGGTGCTGCGCGCCATCGTCGCCGACTACGTGTCCAACCAGGAGCCAGTCGGGTCCAAGGCGCTGGTCGAGCGGCACAACCTCGGTGTGTCCAGTGCGACCGTGCGCAACGACATGGCCGCCCTGGAGGACGAGGGCTACATCGCCCAGCCCCACACCAGTGCCGGGCGCGTGCCGACGGACAAGGGGTACCGCCTCTTCGTCGACAAGCTCAGCGAGGTCAAGCCCCTGTCGGTCGCGGAGAAGCGGGCCATCCGCAGCTTCCTCGAAGGGGCGCTCGACCTCGACGACGTGATGCGCCGGAGTGTGCGGTTGCTCGCACAGCTCACGCGGCAGGTCGCGGTGATCCAGGTGCCCACGCTGTCGCGTGCGGCCGTGCGGCACCTCGAGGTGCTGCCGCTCACGCCGTCGCGGCTGATGCTGGTGCTGATCACCGACACCGGGCGCGTCGACCAGCGGATCGTCGAGCTGGGTGACGTGATCAGCGAGGAACACACGGCGCAGCTGCGCGGAGTGCTGAACCAGGCGATGGCGGGGCAGCGACTCGCGGACGCGTCCGCCAAGGTCGCCGAGCTGCCGGAGGAGGTTCCGCCGAACCTGCGCGAGCCGATGCTGCGGGTCGCTACAGTGCTGATCGAGACCCTGGTGGAGCACCCGGAGGAACGGCTGGTGCTCGGCGGCACGGCCAACCTCACCCGCAACATCACGGACTTCCCCGGATCGCTGCGGCAGGTGCTGGAAGCGCTGGAGGAGCAGGTCGTCGTGCTCAAGCTGCTCGCCGCCTCCCGCGACCCCGGTCGCGTGCTGGTGCGCATCGGCGAGGAGAACGAGGCCGCCGAGATGCGCAGCACCTCCGTGGTGTCCATCGGCTACGGCAGCCGTGACAACCCGCTCGGAGGCCTCGGCGTCGTCGGGCCGACGCGCATGGACTACCCCGGGACCATGGCGGCCGTCCGCGCGGTCGCCAACTACGTCGGTGAGATCCTGACCGGTCGTTGACCAGAAACGTCTTGCACTTGAGATGAACACGAAAGCGAACAAGGTGGCCAGGGATTACTACGGCATCCTCGGTGTTTCGCAGAACGCGACACAGGATGAGATCAAGCGCGCCTATCGCAAGCTCGCCAGGCAGCTGCACCCGGACGTCAATCCCAACGAGGAGGCCCGCTTCAAGGAGGTGACGGCCGCCTACGAGGTGTTGTCGAACCCCGAGAAGCGCCGCGTCGTCGACCTGGGCGGCGACCCGCTCGACTCGGGCGGTGGCGGACGCGCGGGCGGTGACCCGTTCGCGGGCTTCGGTCTCGGCGACATCATGGACGCCTTCTTCGGCGCCACGTCCGGCAGCGGCCGTGGTCCGCGCAGCCGCGTGCAGCCGGGCTCCGACGCGTTGATCCGGCTCGAGATGACGCTGGAGGAGTGCGCGGCGGGCGCCAGCCGTGAGCTGACCGTCGACACCGCGATCCTCTGCGACCGCTGCCACGGCGCCGGCACCCAGAACAACTCGAAGCCCGTCCAGTGCGACACCTGCCACGGCCGCGGCGAGGTCCAGTCGGTGCAGCGCTCGTTCCTGGGCCAGGTCGTGACGTCGCGCCCGTGCCCGGTCTGCCGCGGCTTCGGCGAGGTCATCCCCGACCCGTGCCAGCAGTGCGCGGGCGACGGCCGCACCCGCTCGCGCCGCACGATCTCCGTGAACATCCCCGCCGGTGTCGCCGAGGGCATGCGCGTGCGCCTCGCGGGCCAGGGCGAGGTCGGCCCCGGCGGCGGCCCGGCCGGCGACCTCTACGTCGAGGTCGAGGAGCAGCCGCACGAGATCTTCGAACGCGACGGCGCCGACCTGCACTGCGTCGTGCAGATCCCGATGACGACCGCCGCGCTGGGCGCCACGCTCCCGCTGAAGACGCTCGACGGCGAGGAAGAACTGCAGATCGACCCCGGCACGCAGCCCAACACGCAGCTCGTGCTGACGGGCCGCGGCATGCCGAAGCTGCGTTCCACCGGCCGCGTCGACGGCCGCGGCGACCTGCACGTGCACCTCGAGGTCGTCGTGCCGACCAAGCTCGACGCCGCGCAGACCACGCTGCTGCGCGACCTCGCCGAGTTGCGTGGCGAGAACGAGCCCTCCTTGTCCCACAACGGCAAGGGCGGCGGCGGGCTGTTCTCCCGTCTGCGCGCCTCCCGCGGCAACCGATGACCCTGCCCGTCTTCCTCGTCCCGGCGCTGCCGCCGGGCGAGGAGTTCGTGCTCGACGGCCCCGAAGGCCGCCACGCCGCCACGGTCCGCCGGTTGCGCGCGGGTGAGGAACTCGTGCTGTCCGACGGATCCGGCGTGCTGGTGCGGTGTTCGGTGGTCGCGGTGGACCGCGACGCGTTGTCGCTGCGCGTGGCCGAACGCTGGGAAGAGCCCCAGCCGACGCCACGCGTGGTGCTCGCCCAGGCGCTGGTGAAGGGCGACCGCGGCGAGCTCGCGGTCGAGCTCGCCACCGAGGCCGGTGTGGACGGTGTGGTGCCGTGGCGCGCGGCCCGCTGCGTGGCGAAGTGGGAGGACGGCCCGCGCGGCGCGAAAGCGTTGGGGCGCTGGCGTTCCACGGTGCGCGAGGCGGCCAAGCAGGCACGCCGGTCACGCGTGCCGTTCGTCGACGAACCGGCGTCCACCGCACAGCTCGCCCAGCGCGTGTCGTCGTCCGCCTTGACGCTCGTGCTGCACGAGAGCGCGGACGAGAGACTCGCCGACATCGCGTTGCCCGCCGAAGGAGACGTGCTGCTCGTGGTGGGTCCCGAAGGCGGGATCACGCCCGACGAGCTCGAGGCCTTGCGATCTTCGGGTGCGCGGGTGGTCCGATTGGGCCCCACCGTTCTGCGTGCATCTACCGCCGCCGCGGTTGCTCTTGGTGCCATCGGGGTACTCACCGCACGGTGGTGACCCCAGTCACTTCGAAGATGAACACCGGATGGATTGGCTTGACGCAAGTTGTAGCGAATCGCAGGCCGATGGGGTTACCCTGGTTGCAGAGGGGTTCAATTGGTCTAGCCGTAAACGGGGTAGACGGTTAAGCCCTTCTGACCAAAGGACTCGCCGGACACCTCCCCCCTCGGTCCGGCGTCGGCGCCTCGCGGCGAAGCGACCCCCAGGCTTCGGACCGCGGGGCGCCTCCTTGTGGGTTGTCCTGCTCGGCGCTTCGCTGGGTTACCCGAAAGGGTGTCTTTTGGGGGCCGAGCCCCCCAAGGCCCCGCGCCGGGGACAAGCCCTGGTCGCCTCGCCTTCGGCATGGGCGGGCCCCATCACCCGTCCCGCGGTCCCTCTCGGCCCTGTGGCCTCGGCTTTGTCGTTGGTTGCCCCATCTTGGTCCGGGCTGCCTTGGTGCTGGGGAGTGCGCCCGGCGACCTGGAGATGGTGTCTCTTCCTCTTCGTCTTGGCTTCGGCGGGCTTTCTTCGGCGGACTCTGGGCTCGCTCCGGCTCGCCTTCCTCCGTGGTCCCCGGCTTTGGCGGTCCGGTTCTTTGTGTGGTTCTTGGGGTCCATTTGTGTGATCGCGTGCTTGCGCAGGGGTACCCCCTTGCCGGGGACCCCTGCGTTTCAACGTACTCAGGGGGTCTGACACGTTCTGGGGCTGCGTTTTCACGTACTTTCTGCGTGTGCAGCGAATTGCTTACGGTGACCATGACAGTCAGTTCGGTGAGCTTTCTGTTCCCTCTGGTGTGACTCTGGGTGCTGTTGTTGTCATTCACGGTGGTTTTTGGCACCAGCGGTACGGGTTGGAGCTCGGGCGGCCTCTTGCCGACGTGCTGGTTGCTGATGGGTTCGCCGTGTGGAACATCGAGTACCGGCGGGTCGGCGGGGGTGGGGGATGGCCGCAGACCGGGGAGGACGTGCTGGCCGCTCTTGACGCTGTCGATCTCGGGCCCGTGGTGACGCTCGGGCACAGTGCCGGTGGGCATCTCGCCGTGTGGGCGGCCAAGCGCAGTGCGCGAGTGGTCGGGGCTGTGGCTCAGGCCGCGGCGCTCGACTTCACCCGGCACATCACCGGAAGGGCGCTGGAGCTGTGTTCCGAAGAGCAGTTCGCGGAGGCTTCGCCGCAGGCGCTCGTGCCCATCGGGAAGCCCGTGATCTGCGTGCACGGGGATCGGGACGAGGACGTTCCGGTGGAGCAGAGCATCGGGTTCTGCGCCGTGGAGCCGCAGGCGGAGCTCGACGTCGTGGAGGGGGCCGGGCACATGGACATGATCACGCCGGGCACCCGCGCCTGGGAGCGGTGCCGCGCGGCTGTCGGGCGGCTTGCGCGCGGCTGCTAAAAATGGCCGGTGCCGAAGGTTGTCGACCATGAGGAACGCCGCCGCGAACTCGCCGAGGCCGTCTGGCGCATCGTGCGGCGCGACGGGATCGACCACGCGTCCGTGCGTGCCGTCGCGGCCGAGTCCGGGTGGTCGAGCGGGTCGCTGCGCCACTACTTCCCGACGCAGGACGCGTTGCTCGGGTTCGCGATGGAGCTCGCGTACCGGCGGTTCATCGCGCGGTTGGAGAAGCTCGACGGGGCGGCAGGCAACCGGGCGCTGCTGAGGGCCTTCGCGCACGAGATGCTGGCGTTGGACGAGGAACGGCGGGTCGAGGCCGCGGTGCTGTTGTCGTTCCTGCCGCGGGCGATGGTCGAGCCGTCGCTGCACGAGCTGGAGCGCCTCGGCACGCGCGAGCTGTACAGCGGGGTCGCGCGTGTTCTCGCCGCGGCGCGGGAAGCGGGGGAGCTGCGGGAGGGCGTCGTGCCGGCGAAGGCGGCGCGGCGGCTCATCGTGCTGATCGACGGCCTCAACATCCACCACGGCCTCGGACCGGACGAGCTGACGGCCGCCGAGATGGTCGAGGCCGTCGACGAGCAGCTGGACGCCTTCTTCGCCTAACGTCGGGGCATGTCCTGTTTGTTCTGCCGGATCGTCGACGGTGAGGTCCCCGCGACGGTCGTGCACGAGACCAAGACGACGCTGGCGTTCCGCGACATCCAGCCCAAGGCACCGGTGCACGTGCTGCTCATCCCCCGCGAGCACGTGCCGGACGCCGTCGACCTGACCGGCGACCAGCTCGGCGACCTCTTCGCCGCCGCAAAGGAGGTCGCCGAGGCCGAAGGCGTCGCCGAGTCGGGCTACCGGTTGCTGTTCAACACCGGACCGGACAGCGGGCAGGAGGTCTTCCACGCCCACCTGCACCTGCTCGGCGGCACGCGCCTCTAACCGAGCGCCTGCAGCAGGGGAGCGCGGTAGCGGGCGCGGTCACCGGGCAGCTTCTCGGCGCCCCTGACCATCCAGGTGGCCTCGCCCCACGACTCCAGGCCGTGCTCGCGGACGAACGCGATCACCTCCGGGTCGTGCACGTCGACGCGCACGCTGGGGACGCCGGCGGCGCAGTCGGCGATGAGCGCGCACGTGTCGGCCTCGGTGTCGGCGACGATCGGGCCGATGAGCATCCGCTGGTCGCGGACCTGCCACGTGCCGGCGACACCGTGGCCGGAGATCCGGATGGTGCCCATCGCGAGCAACGACTCCCACAGGTACGGCCGCGTGATGCCGGTGACCTCGGTGTCCAGGGCGACGACGTCGGCGAGGTCGGCCGCTGTGGCGACGCGCGACACACCGGCCGACTGCCCGGTGAAGGTGCCCGCGTGGATGTCGGTGAAGCCGACGGCGTGGAAGCCCAGCTGTTCGTACAGCGGACGCCCCATGTCCGTCGCGAACAACGTCGAGACGTCCGCGTCCAGCACGTGGGACACCAGGCGCCGGGCGTGACCCCGGCGCGTGGCGCGTTCCGCGACCAGCACCATGCTGATCGACGCCAGCTCCGGGTAGCGCGTCACGATCGTCGTGCCGATCAGGCCCTGCTCGTCGTACAGCCCCCAGCCCTCGCCGTGCGTGAGCAGGAACTCCCACTTCTTCTCCTCGCGCGGCCACGACCGGCTTTCCGCCAGGTCGGAGCACGCGGGGACGTCGTCCAGTTCGAGTCGTCGCAGTTCCAAGGCAGTTCCCCCAGTCATCCCAGCGCGAGCGACGCGGGCGCGAAGTACCGCGCACGGTCCCCGCCGACGTCTTCGACGCCGCGCACCATCAGCGCGCAGCCCCCGCGCACCTCGAAACCCCTGCTCAGCAGGAACTCCGCCACGTCCTGGCCGCTCACGTCCACGCGGACCTGTCCGGCGCCGGCGGCCACGTCGGCGATCATCTCGCACGCCACCGAGGCGTTCGGCGCCACGAGCGGACCGATGACCAGCATGTCGTCGTTGCGACGTGTGCACACAAAACCGTCCTCAGCGACGTGAGGTGTGTACGAGGAGGACGGACCGAACACGTGCGCCCAGAACTTCTCGCGCGTGAGCCCGCTCGCCACCCGGTCCAGCGCCACGACCGAGAGCAGGTCTTCAGGCGTCGCGGGCCGCGTGATGCCGGTCGCCGGTTCGTTCAACTCCCCGTGGTGCGCCGAGGCACGCCCGACCGAGTGAAAGCCGAGCCTCTCGTACATCGGCTCACCCATCGCGGTCGCGTACAGCACCGACGGGCCGGTTCCCAGCACGTGGGACATCAGCGCGCTCCCGACACCCCGCCGACCAGCCCAGGAACCGACCAGCACGCCGCTGATCGCCTGCATCTCGGCGTACGGCGTGACCACGGTCGTGCCGAGCAACCCCCTCTCGTCGAACGCGCCGTAACCGGGGCCGAGGGCCAGCAGCATCTCCCACTGCGCGGGTGACCAGCTCCAACCCCGGTCCGTCACCAGCTTCATGCACTCGGGTATGTCCTCGACACCAAGCCTGCGGATCTCCACAACTCATGAGCACACACGGTGAGCAATCCGGTAGCCACTGATTTTCGGCCGGACTAGCATCGACGCCACCAGATCCGAGCGACAGGAAGCAGGCCGGGGCCACGTGGCCGACGAAACACAGCAGAGCAACAAGGAAGGTCAGTCCCGGTTCGCCGTGCCCGATGGTGCGGTGCTCAGCCTGCTGGGGTCGCGTGACGAGAACCTCCGCCTCGTGGAGGAACTGCTCGACGCCGACGTCCACGTGCGCGGGAACGAGATCACCTTGTCCGGCGACCCCGCCGACGTGGCCTTCGCCGAGCGCGTCTTCACCGAGCTGGTCACGCTCGCGAGCCGCGGCCAGTCCATCGACCAGCACGCCGTCCGCCGCGTGGTGGCGATGCTGAGCGCGAACGAGGCGGAGTCGCCCGCCGAGGTGCTGAGCCTCGACATCGTGAGCCGCCGCGGCCGCACGATCAGGCCGAAGACGCTCAACCAGAAGCACTACGTCGACGCGATCGACAAGAACACCGTCGTGTTCGGCATCGGCCCCGCCGGCACCGGCAAGACCTACCTGGCCATGGCCAAGGCCGTGCAGGCGCTGCAGGCCAAGCAGGTCAACCGCATCATCCTGACCCGCCCGGCCGTCGAGGCCGGCGAACGGCTCGGCTACCTGCCCGGCACGCTGAACGACAAGATCGACCCGTACCTGCGCCCGCTGTACGACGCGCTGCACGACATGATCGACCCGGAGTCGATCCCTCGCCTCATGCAGGCGGGCACGATCGAGGTCGCACCCCTGGCTTACATGCGTGGCCGCGCCCAGCCGATCTTCACGCCGGTCCTGACCCCGGACGGCTACCGGCCGATCGGATCGCTGCAGGTCGGCGACCTCGTCATCGGTTCGAACGGCGAGCCGACACCGGTGCTCGGTGTCTACCCGCAGGGCGAAAAGGACGTCTACCGCGTCACCGCGCAGGACGGGTCGTCGACGCTCGCGTGCGGGGAACACCTCTGGACGGTGCGGACGGCGTCCGACCGCCGCCGGAACAAGCCGTGGCGTGTGCTCGAAACCAGGGAGATGATCGGCAACCTGCGTGCGGCGCACGCCCGGCGTTACGAGCTTCCGCTGCTCAGCGCGCCGGTGTGCCTGCCGGAGCGCGAAGTGCCGATGGACCCGTACTCGCTCGGTCTGCTCATCGGTGTCGGATGTCTCACGGGTTCGACGACGCCGTCGTTCTCCACCGCGGACCCGGCTCTCGCCTTCGCACTGCAGGTGGCGCTCGAGCCGATCGCCGTGATGAAGAAGAACCAGTACGACTACACGTTGAACCGCGTGAAGGCGCCCGGCGATTTGGTGACGCTGGAGAACCCCGTCACCGCCGTGATGCGTGGGCTGGGGCTGCACGGCACGCGGTCGCACACCAAGTTCGTACCCGAGCTGTACCTGCACAACGGTGCGGACGTCCGCGTGGCCGTCCTCCAAGGGCTCCTCGACTCCGATGGCGGCCCGGTCACCCAGAGCGGACGTACCTGTCGCATCCAGTACACGACGACGTCGGAACGGTTGCGCGACGACGTGGTCGGGCTGGTCCGCTCACTCGGCGGCGTCGCCTACTGGCGCTGCCGGCCGGCCGAGGGGCGCAAGCCGGGTATGGCCAAGGGTCGCGAGGTCGGCTACCGCCACGATGCCTACATCGTCGACATCCGGCTGCCCGAGGGCGTCGAGCCGTTCCGGCTCAAGCGCAAGCGGGAGAAGTACCACGCCGCCGGTGGTGGCGGGCGTCCGATGCGGTTCATCGACAGCATCGAGCCCGCGGGCCGCACGGAGACGGTGTGCATCCAGGTGGCGGCGCAGGACTCCCTGTACGTCACCGAGGACTACCTGCTGACGCACAACACGCTCAACGACGCGTTCATCATCCTCGACGAGGCGCAGAACACGACTCCCGAGCAGATGAAGATGTTCCTCACCCGCCTCGGCTTCGGCTCGAAGGTCGTCGTGACCGGCGACGTCACCCAGGTCGACCTGCCGGGTGGCCAGCGCAGCGGCCTGAGGGTCGTCAGGGACATCCTCGAAGGCGTCGACGACGTGCACTTCTCGGTGCTGACCAGCCAGGACGTGGTGCGCCACACCCTGGTCGGCGACATCGTCGACGCCTACGAGAAGTGGCAGGTCCAGCAGGACGTCCTGGACCAGAACGGGCCACATCACGGACCCGGTGCACGCCGGGGGAACCAGCGCCGGGGACGATAGGCGCCGTGAGCATCGAGATCGCCAACGAGTCGGGTGTCGGAGTCGACGAGGGTTCCATCGTCTCCGCCGCCCGCTTCGCGCTGGACCGCATGGGCGTGAGCCCGCTGGCCGAGCTGTCCGTCCTGCTCGTCGAGCTGGACGTGATGGCGGACCTGCACGAGCGCTGGATGGACCTGCCGGGTCCCACGGACGTCATGGCCTTCCCCATGGACGAGCTGGACTCCGCGCGCCGGCCCGATGCCGCGGGGCTCGGTCCCGCGCTGCTCGGGGACATCGTGCTGTGCCCGGCGTTCGCCAAGGACCAGGCCAAGAAGGCGGGCCACGGCCTGCTGGACGAGCTGCACCTGCTGACCGTGCACGGCGTGCTGCACCTGCTCGGCTACGACCACGCCGAGCCGGCTGAGGAACGTGAGATGTTCACGCTCCAGAACCGCATCCTCGCGGACTTCCGCAACGCCCGTGACGAGGCCGAACGGGCCGCGCTCCAGCGCAGCACGGACGACAAGGTGCTCGGTGCGGTCGGCCTGGACGAGCAGCGTCCGCTGCAGCACCCCGAAGAAGACTGACGCGGCATGAGCGCGAACCCCGCCAGTGTGATCGTGCTGGCCGTACTGCTCGTGCTCGTCGCGGGTGTCTTCGCGTGTGTGGACGCCGCGCTTGGCACCGTGTCCCGCGCACGGGTGGAGTCGCTGCAACGGCAGGGACGTTGGGGCACCGGGCAGTTGCTGCAGGTGCTCAACGACCGGCCTCGGCACGTCAACCTGCTGTTGTTGTTGCGCCTGGCGTGCGAGATGTCGGCCGCGGTGCTGGTCACGACGGTGTTCCTGGACTACGTGGAACAGGATTGGCTCGCCGTCCTGTACTCGTGCCTGAGCATGCTCGTCGTGTCGTACGTGCTCGTCGGCGTCGGCCCGCGCACCCTCGGCCGTCAGCACCCGTACGGCGTGAGCCTGCTCGCCGCGGGCACCGTGCGGCAGCTCGGCCGGGTGCTGGGGCCGCTGTCCAAGCTGCTGATCCTCATCGGCAACGCCATCACGCCCGGCAAGGGCTTCCGCGAGGGTCCGTTCAGCTCCGAGGTCGAGCTGCGCGAGCTCGTCGACATGGCGCAGGAACGCGGCGTCGTGGACGAGGGCGAGCGCGAGATGATCCACTCGGTGTTCGAGCTGGGCGACACCATCGCCCGCGAGATCATGGTGCCGCGCACCGAGATCGTGTGGATCGAGCAGGCCAAGTCGCTGCGGCAGGCCCTCGCGCTGTCGTTGCGCACCGGCTACACCCGCGTCCCGGTGATCGGCGAGAGCGTCGACGACGTGCTCGGCGTGGTGAACCTCAAGGACCTGATGCGGGCGACGCTCGCCGAGGGCGAGGACCCGAAGAGCGTCTCCGAGCTGATGCGCCCGACGAGCTTCATCCCGGACTCGAAGCCGATCGCGGACCTGCTGCGCGAGATGCAGCTGTCCCGCAAGCACATGGCGATCGTCGTCGACGAGTACGGCGGCACCGCCGGCCTGCTCACGATCGAGGATATCCTCGAGGAGATCGTCGGCGAGATCACCGACGAGTCCGACACCGACGACCGCCCGCCGGTCGAGCACCTCGAGGACGGCGCGGTGCGGGTCAGCGCGCGCCTGCCGGTGGACGACCTGGACGCGTTGTTCGGCACCGAGCTCGACGACCACGAGGTCGAGACCGTCGGCGGACTGCTCGCGCAACGGCTCGGGCGCGTTCCGCTGCCCGGCACGGAGGCCGAGATCGCGGGCCTGCGCATGCGTGCGGAGGGCGGCAAGGACGTGCGGGGCCGCATCCGCGTGACGACCGTGCTCGTGCGTCCCGTGCAGAAGGAGACTGAGGAAGATGCCAGAAATGAGCACTGACCTGGACCCCGAGGACGCCAAGCTCGTCACGCTCGCGCGGTCCGTCCGTGCGCGCAACGGCGCCGCGGAGGGTGCGGCGGTGCGTGACCTCGACGGCCGGACGTACAACGCGTCCACCGTCGCGTTGCCGTCGTTGAAGCTCACGGCGTTGCAGGCGGCTGTGGCGGCCGCCGTGTCGAGCGGCGCCGAGGGCCTGGAGGCCGCGGTCGTCGTGACCGAGGAGTCGCGTGTGGACGCCGAGTCGCTGGCCGCCGTGCGCGACCTCGCGCCGTCCGGCCCGGTGTACCTGGCGGACACCTCCGGCGAGCTGCGCGAGCGGGTCTGAGGGCCACCGAACGGCCACAACCGGCTAGAGGGACAATGGACTGATGGATGGTTACCGCTCCGGGTTCGCGTGCTTCGTCGGACGCCCGAACGCAGGGAAGTCGACGCTGACGAACGCGCTGGTGGGCACGAAGGTCGCCATCACGTCCAGCAAGCCGCAGACCACCCGCCACACGATCCGCGGCATCGTGCACCGCGAGGACGGCCAGCTCGTGCTGGTCGACACGCCCGGTCTGCACCGGCCGCGCACGCTGCTGGGCCAGCGGCTCAACGACCTGGTGCGCGAGACGTGGTCGGAGGTCGACGTCGTCGGCTTCTGCGTGCCCGCGGACCAGAAGGTCGGGCCGGGCGACAAGTTCATCGCCGCCGAGCTGGAGAAGGTCGCCAAGCGCACGCCCGTGGTGGGCATCGTCACCAAGACCGACCTGGTCTCGCAGCAGCAGGTGATGGAGCAGCTGCTCGCGTTGCAGAAGGTCATGGAGTTCGCCGAGATCATCCCCGTCTCCGCGGTGGACGGCTTCCAGGTCGACAGGCTGAGCGACCTGCTGCTGGGCAAGCTGCCGGAGGGTCCGCAGCTGTTCCCGGACGGCGACCTGACCGACGAGCCGGAGCAGACGCTCGTCGCCGAGCTGATCCGCGAGGCCGCGCTCGAGGGCGTGCGCGACGAGCTGCCGCACTCCATCGCCGTGGTGGTGGAGGAGATGGCGCTGCGCGAGGGGCGTGACGACCTGACGGACATCCACGCGTTCGTGTTCGTGGAGCGGCCGTCGCAGAAGGCGATCATCCTGGGCCATCGGGGCGAGCGGCTCAAGCAGGTCGGCACGGCCGCGCGCAAGCAGATCGAGGCGCTGCTGGGCACCCGTGTGTACCTGGACCTGCACATCAAGATCGCCAAGGACTGGCAGCGCGACCCGAAGCAGCTGCGCCGCCTGGGGTTCTAGATGGCGGGCTGCTGATGGCGAACCTGTACCGCGACACCGGCATCGTGCTTCGAGTGCAGAAGCTCGGTGAAGCGGACCGGATCATCACCTTCCTGACCCAGCGCCACGGCAAGCTGCGCGCCGTGGCCAAGGGCGTGCGCCGCACGACGTCGAAGTTCGGTGCGCGGCTGGAGCCGTTCTGCCACGTCGACGTGCAGTTCCACCCCGGCCGCTCGCTCGACATCATCACGCAGGTCCAGACGCTGGACGCGTTCGGCGTGGGCATCGTCGGCGACTACCAGCGCTACACGGCGGCGTGCGCGATCCTCGAGACCGCCGACCGCCTCACGGCCGAGGAGGGCGAGCCCGTCCTGCGGCTCTACATGCTCGTCGCCGGTGCTCTGAGGGCGTTGTCGGCGGGCGAACGCGACCCGTCGTTGCTGCTGGACGCCTATCTGATGCGGGCGATGGCGTTCGCGGGATGGGCGCCCGCGATCAACGAGTGCGCGAAGTGCGGCGACCCCGGTCCGCACCGCGCGTTCAACATCCAGGCAGGCGGCTCGTGCTGCCCGAACTGCCGTCCGCCGGGCTCGGCCTCGCCGTCGCAGGACACGCTGGCGTTGCTCTCGGCGTTGCTGCACGGGCAGTGGAACGTGGTCGACGAGATCCCGCACATCGCCCGCCGCGACGCGAGTGGCCTGGTCGCGGCGCACCTGCAGTGGCACCTCGAACGGCAGCTGCGGTCGTTGCCTTTGGTCGAGCGCAAGGCGCAGCCGGCCGACGGCTAGTCTGGCGCGTACCGACAACGGTTTTCGTGAGAGGAAGCCTGGTTCCATGCTGCGTCGTCGCCGCTCCGAGCGTGAGAAGCGCGTTCCGCGCCCCCCGGAGCCGCACTCCTCCGGTGCGACGCCCCCGGACATCCCCGCCGACCTGCTGCCCAAGCACATCGCGATCGTGATGGACGGCAACGGCCGCTGGGCCAACCAGCGCGGGCTGTCGCGCGTGGAGGGGCACAAGCGCGGTGAGCAGGTCGTCCTCGACGTCGCCAAGGGCTCCATCGAGCTGGGCGTGAAGTGGCTCTCGCTCTACGCCTTCTCCACCGAGAACTGGAAGCGCAGCCCCGAGGAGGTGCGCTTCCTCATGAACTTCAACCGCGACGTGATCGCGCGCCGCACCGACGAGCTGGACGAGATGGGTGTCCGCATCCACTGGGCCGGCCGCTCGCCGCGCCTGTGGGGCAGCGTCATCAAGCAGCTGCAGGAGGCCGAGGTCCGCACGGCCGAGAACGACGTGCTGAACCTCGTGATGTGCGTGAACTACGGAGGCCGTGCCGAGATCGGTGACGCCGCCCGCGAGATCGCGCGCCTGGTCGCCGCCGGGCAGGTCAACCCGGACAAGGTCGACGAGCGCATGCTCGCGAAGTACATGTACAAGCCCGAGATGCCCGACGTCGACCTGTTCATCAGGCCGTCGGGCGAGCAGCGCATCTCGAACTTCCTGCTGTGGCAGTCCGCGTACGCCGAGATGGTGTTCCAGGACATCCTGTGGCCGGACTTCGACCGCCGCGACCTGTGGCGCGCCTGCGAGAAGTTCGCGGGCCGCGACCGCCGCTTCGGCGGAGCCGTCGACAAGCCGGACGAGGAGGTGGTGTCGTCGTGAACGCGAGCGGTGAGGCCCTGGAGGCCGCGCGCAAGGCGCTGGAGCTGTTCCACGACGTGTCCGTGGACGACGACGGCGCGCTGAGCTTCCGCCACGGCGACGTGCCGTGCGCGGTGCAGGGCATGGAGCTGGCCGAAGGGCTGACCGTGCTCTCGCTGACGGTCGTCGTCGCGTGGGACCTGCCGGGTGACGTGGCCGTGTGGGTCGCTGAACGTGCTGGTCAGGGTCTGTTCGGCACGCTCGGCGTCATCCCGTCGGAGCGCGGCGGCACGGACGTGATGCTGCGGTACGCGTTCCCGGCGGACGGCCTCAAGCCCGAGCCGCTGAGCACGCTGCTCATGCTGGTCGTGTCGACCGCGTCGCAGGTGCGCGGCGAGCTCCTCTCCCGGTTTTCTTGAGAAAGGACCCTTCCATGGGTGGCGTGATCATTTACGAGCCGGAAGAGGACTCGGACGTCAACGAGTTCCCGTGGACCGTCATGTTCGAGCCGTCGGGCGGTGACGACTGGGACTCGTTCATCTGCGGCCCCTACGAGCGCGACCACGCCGTCGCGCTGGCCGAGGCCGTGGCCCTCGACGACGCCGAGGGAGGCGTGCTGGCCATCGTGAAGCCGATGCTGCCCGCGCTGTCGGCCGAGGACGTGACCGCCACGATCGAGGAGCTCCGCGAAGCCGCTCTCGAGGAGGACGCCGAGGCCGGGGAGACGGTCAACGGCACGCCCGTCGACTTCGACGACGACGACCTCGAGGAGGAAGAGGCCGAGTTCGCAGAGCCGCCGTCGCCGGAGGAGATCCGCGAGGGCATGGCCCGCCAGTACCGGCGGCTGCTGGACCTGGACGCGGAATGACGATCACCGGCGAGATCCGCTCGTCGAAGCGGCGCTCCGGCCCGCCTCGGCTGAAGATCACGTCGTTGGAGGTGCTGTGCGGGATCCTCGTTCTCGCACTGCTCTTCCAGTCCCGGCTCGTCGACCTGCTGGACGTGCCGAAGCTGCGCACGGCCTCGACGGTGTTCGTGGCGATCTGCGTGCAGGCCATGCCGTTCCTCGTCCTGGGCGTGCTGATCTCGGGCGCCATCGCCGCGTTCGTGCCGGCCTCGGCGCTGCGGCGGTTGCTGCCCTCGAAGACGGCGCTGGCCGTGCCCGTGGCCGGTGTCGCGGGCGTGGCCCTGCCGGGCTGTGAGTGCGCCTCGGTGCCGGTGGCGAAGAGGCTCATGCAGCAGGGCGTCGCACCGGCCGTCGCCCTGACGTTCCTGCTGGCGGCGCCCGCGGTGAACCCGATCGTGCTGGTCTCGACGGCGGTGGCGTTCAACGACACCCCGATGATGGTCGTCGCGCGGTTCACCGGGTCACTGCTGACCGCGATGGTCATGGGCTGGCTGTGGGTGCGGTTCGGCAAGGTGGAGTGGATCGCGGAACGCGCGCTGGCACGCCTGGGAGACCACACCGGCTCCTCGAAGTGGGCCGTGTTCGCCGAGAGCGCGCGCCACGACCTCGTCGACGCCGGCGGGTTCCTGGTGCTGGGCGGGCTGTTCGCGGCGACGTTCAAGACGTTCGTGCCGGTCGCGTGGATGCAGACGCTCGGCGGCCAGATCGTGCTGGGCGTGATCGTCATGGCGCTGCTGGCCGTGATCCTGGCCCTGTGCTCGGAGGCCGACGCGTTCGTCGCGGTGGCGTTCTCCGCGCTGCCCCTGCTGCCGCGCCTGGTGTTCCTCGTCGTCGGCCCCGCCGTCGACGTGAAGCTGATCGCGCTGCAGGCCGGTGCGTTCGGCAAGTCCTTCGCCTTCCGCTTCGCGCCCGCCACCTTCGTCGTGGCGATCCTGTGCGCCGTGGTGACGGGAGTGGTGCTGCTGTGAGGCGCGAAACCCAGAACATCCTGCTGGTCCTGCTCGGCGGGGCGCTGCTGAAGATCAGCTTCTCCGGCCTGTACCTCAGGTACGTGCAGAAGAGTTTGCTGCCGCTGCTGATCGCCGCGGGGGTGATCATGATCGGGCTGGCGCTGGTCGCGATCGTCACCGACATCCGGCGCGGCAAGGCGGCCGCCGCCGACGACGACCACGGGCACTCGCACTCGTCGCGCTCGACCTGGCTGATGCTGCTGCCGGTGATGGCGGTGTTCCTGATCTCGCCGCCCGCGCTGGGCGGCGACGTCGTCAACTCCGCCGCCGACACGAACCAGACGCAGCGGTCCCGCAACCTGCTCGGCGACCTGCCCTCCGGCGACGTGATCCCGCTGTCGATGACGGAGTTCGTCACGCGCACGGCGTGGGACGAGTCGGGAACGCTGGACGGCCGCCGGGTCCGGCTGACCGGCTTCCTGTTGCGCTCGGAGGGCGAGACGTTCGTCGCGCGGCTCGCGATCTCGTGCTGCGCCGCGGACGCCCGGCCGTTGAAGGTGCGGGTGACCGGCGACGTGCCCTCGCTGCCCGACGAGCAGTGGGTCGAGGTGACCGGCCAGGTCGTGCCGAAGTCGGCGAGCGAGAAGAACTCGTGGGTGCCGAGCTTCACCGTGGAGTCGTTCACCCCGGTGGCCGAGCCGGTCGAGCCCTACGAGTCGTAGAGCTACTTCAGACCCTTCGCCGTGCACTCCGCGCACGTGCCGAAGATCTCGACGGTGTGGCTGACCTCGGAGAAGCCGTTCTCGGCGGCGACGCGGTCAGCCCACTTCTCGACGGCGGGGCCCTCCACCTCGACCGTGCGGCCGCAGTGGCGGCACACCAGGTGATGGTGGTGGTGCGCCGAGCAGCGGCGGTAGATCGCCTCGCCCGAGTCGGTGCGCAGGACGTCGACCTGGCCGGCGTCCGCCAGCGACTGCAGGGTGCGGTACACCGTGGTCAGGCCGATGCCCTCGCCGCGGCGGCGCAGTTCCTCGTGCAGTTCCTGGGCGCTGCGGAAGTCGTCCAGCTGGTCGAGCAGGTTCGACACCGCGGTGCGCTGCTTGGTGGACCTCAGTCCGGTCACAACTTCTCCTCGACGTGCGTCACAGCGTCCACCACGATGTGCGCCAGGTGTTCGTCCACCAGCCGGTACACGACTTCGCGGCCGTGTCTTTCCCCGTGCACCACGCCCGCCGACTTCAGCACGCGCAGGTGCTGGCTGATCAGCGGCTGGGCCACGCCCAGCGCCTCGACCAGCTCGTGCACGCAGCGGTCGTGCACCCGCAGCTGCAGCACGATGGCGATGCGGACCGGTGCGGCGAGCGCGCGCAGCAGGTCACCCGCCTCGGCGAGCGCGTGGGGGGCGTGTCGCGGCGCGGGTGCGGGCGCCGCGCGTTCGGGGGAGTGCTCACCGTGCAGCTGAGCGGTCATGGCGGCACACCTCACCTGGTAGGGATTTTCACAACCAATTCTACGGTGATGAGCACCAGTACCATCAGGACCACCACGCGCAATGTGCGGTGAGCTGGGGAAAGCACCTTCCAGGTGGCCGCCAGCAGCACCGCGGCGCCGGCGACGAGCACACCGAGGAGCACCGCGCCGAGCGTGCCGCTGACGAGGACGCCGGTGACGAACAGGCCGAGCACGAGCACGAACGCCACGACCGGGCGGACGCGCGCGAGCGGGCCGTCACCGGGCAGCAGGGGGCGCTTGTTGGTCACCGTGCCATCCTTGCACCGTGCTACTCGTGTGCCGGTTCCGCGTGTCCGATCCCGAGACGTTCACCTCGCGCGTCGAGGAGGCGTTGAAGCTGCTGACTGCGCAGCCGGGATGCCTGCGCGGGACCCTGGCGCGGTCCACCGACGAGGACGACAGGTGGGTGCTGACCGTCGAGTTCGAGTCGGTCGTGGCCTACCGGCGCGCGATGTCGCCGTTCCCCGTGCGCGAACACGTGATCCCGTTGCTGTCCGAGGCGCTGACCGACGAGCCCGCGATGTACGAGCCGACGCTGACCAGCGTCGACGGCCAGGTCGAGGAGCACACGAGCCTGCTCGCGGAGGACGCGTTCACCGTCCGGCTCGGCGAGGCCTCCGGGCCTACGAACCCGCGGCGATAGCCCGCATCTCCTCGACCCACTCCTCGTGCGAGTCGTGGGGGAGGAGCTCCAGCGCCCTGCGCGCGGCCTCCGCCGCCTCGGCGGAGCGGCCCAGCGCGTGCAGCGTCTTGGCCTTGCCGCTCTCCCCGTAGGCCTCCGGCGTCTTCTCGAACGCGTCCAGCGCCTCGTCGTACCGGCCGTTCTCGTAGTAGAACCAGCCGAGGTTGTTGTGCAGCGGGCCGAGCCAGCGCACCAGCTCGGGGTGGGCGACGACGATCTCGAGGCCCTGCTTCGTCCACTTCTCCGGGTCGTCCACCAGCGACGCCATGTGCGCGGCGTCAACCGCCAGCGACAGGTCACCGCGGGTCTTGGCCAGGATGAACGCCGCCACGAACAGCGGCTGCGCGGACTCGGGATCGCCGCCGGAGCGGTGCAGCCTGCCGCGTTCGAGCAACGCGCGGACCCGGCCGGTCGAGTCGGGCGCGACGAGCACCTCCGCCTCGTCGACCAACGCGTGCCCCGCGGCGAAGTCCTCCCGCAGTCCCTCGACGCGGGCGAGCTGGGTCAGCACCTCCGCGCGCTCGTCGTCGGTGCCCACGTCGTCGAGGAGCGCGCGGAACCTCGCCTCGGTGCCGCCGAGGTCGGCGAAGTCCCACAGCTCGCGCAGCCGGTCTTCCATTCGTGCAGGGTAGGCCCTCCAGTCGCCCGTTCGGAGCCTGACGTGACGGGCTAGGCTTGGGCTCCCGAATCTGATTCCCCCGATGGAGTTCCCGTTGGCCGCCGATCGTATTGAGACCGTTGTCAGCCTCTGCAAGCGCAGGGGGTTCGTCTACCCGTGCGGGGAGATCTACGGCGGTACCCGCTCGGCGTGGGACTACGGGCCTCTCGGCGTGGAGCTCAAGGACAACATCAAGCGCCAGTGGTGGAACTTCATGGTCCGCGGCCGCGAGGACGTCGTGGGCCTGGACTCGTCGGTCATCCTGCCCCGCGACGTGTGGGTCGCCTCCGGTCACGTCGAGGCGTTCGTCGACCCGCTCGTCGAGTGCGAGTCGTGCCACAAGCGGTTCCGCGCGGACACGCTGTCCGAGGAGTACTCCGAGCGCACCGGCAAGGAGATCGCCGAGGGCGACGTCTCCGACGTGCCGTGCCCGAACTGCGGCGTGCGCGGCTCCTACACCGAGCCGAAGATGTTCAACGGCCTGCTCAAGACCCACCTCGGTCCGATCGAGACCGAGGAGGGCCTGCACTACCTGCGCCCCGAGACCGCGCAGGGCATCTTCACGAACTTCCTGAACGTGCAGACCACGTCGCGCAAGAAGCCGCCGTTCGGCATCGGCCAGATCGGCAAGTCGTTCCGCAACGAGATCACGCCGGGCAACTTCATCTTCCGCACCCGCGAGTTCGAGCAGATGGAGATGGAGTTCTTCGTCGAGCCCGGCACGGACGAGGAATGGCACCAGTACTGGATCGACGAGCGCACGCGCTGGTACACGGACCTCGGCGTGTCGAAGGAGAACCTGCGGCACTACGAGCACCCGAAGGAGAAGCTGTCGCACTACTCGAAGCGGACCGTCGACATCGAGTACCGCTTCCGGTTCGGCGGCCAGGAGTGGGGTGAGCTCGAGGGCATCGCGAACCGCACGGACTTCGACCTCACCACGCACTCGAACCACTCGGGCGTCGACCTGTCGTACTTCGACCAGGCCACGAACTCGCGCTACAAGCCGTTCGTCATCGAGCCGGCGGCCGGCGTGGGCCGCCCGATGATGGCGTTCCTGCTCGAGGCGTTCACCGAGGACGAGGCCCCGAACGCCAAGGGCGGCGTGGACAAGCGCGTCGTGCTGAAGCTCGACCGCCGTCTCGCCCCGGTCAAGGTCGCCGTGCTGCCCCTGTCGCGCAACGCCGACCTCTCGCCGAAGGCCCGCGACCTCGCGACCGCGCTGCGCCGCAACTGGAACGTCGACTTCGACGACGCCGGCGCGATCGGCCGCCGCTACCGCCGCCAGGACGAGATCGGCACCCCGTTCTGCGTCACGGTCGACTTCGACACGCTCACCGACCTCGCCGTCACGGTGCGAGAGCGCGACACGATGTCGCAGGAGCGCGTGGCGATGGACCAGCTCGAGTCGTACCTGGCAGCACGTCTGGTCGGCTGCTGACACTACTCCGTTCGGACGTAGACCCTGCTACGCTGTGAAGTCGGCTCGTCACAGCGTGCAGGGGGCGCGGAGTGGGTGAAGACAACCGCAGGTGGGGCTTCGAGGAAGCCGAGGACCGGGAGTTCGAGCGGCGACCACAGCCGCCCGCTCAGCAGGACGACAGCTGTGTCGGCACGGACGCGAGCGGCGCGGTCTCGGTCGTTGTCGAGCCCGACGGTCGCGTGCGCGAGGTGCGGCTCACCGCGCGGTGGCGTGACACTCTCGACCCACGCGCGCTGGGTGCCGCCGTGCTCACCGCGGCCAACAACGCGACCATGCAGGCGTTGTCGCGCAACGTGGAAGCGCAGGGCGATCTGGCGGCCGTCGAGCCGCCCTCCCCGAGCGCCGAGGTGGACGAGACGCCGTTCACCCGTGCTGACGCGGAACGGCTGTTCGCCGCCGTGAACGCCGAGCTCGCCGCATTCGCGGCCGGTCCCGGCAGTACGGTGAACGCCCTGCTGCGGGCAGAAAGCCGCGCCGGGCACGTCAGCGGCACCGCGCGGTCCGGCCGGGTCGTCCGCGTCGAGATCGACGGCCACTGGCTGCACGCCGCGCCCACCGCCGAGGTCGAGGGCGAGCTCGCCGAGGTGCTGCGCTCGCTGCACGACCGCGGCACGCCTCCTTCTCCTCCGTCGGGGCCGGCCATCACGCGGCTCCAGGCACTGGCGAGTGATCCGGCGAGGCTGCTGCGGAAGGTGGGACTGGCGTGAGCGACCTGGAAGTCGCGCTGGAGGCGATGCGCGCGGACGCCCGTCTGTGGTCGGCCGCCGCAGACAGCGTGCAAGGCCCTCAGAAGGCCATCGCCGGACTGATGTTGACGGGCCACGACATGTCGATGTGGGCGGTCGACCGGGGCCTCGACCGCACGTACGACACCGTCAGGACGGTGCTCGAAGACCTGCTGCGACAGGCGACGGCGGCGTTCCACGGTGTCGGCGACGGCCTGCGTGCCGCCGCCGACACCTACGAGCGCGAGGAAGCCGCGAACCTGCACCGGCTCACGGGGGAGCTCAGGTGACCAATGCACTGGCGTTGCAGGCCGCCGAGAAGGTCGAGGCCGTCGACCGCGATCTGGAACGGTTCTTCGACGTCGTCAACGCGACGTTGACCTGGGTGCCTCCGCCGCTGCGACCGATGATCGACCAGATCGAGGAGGACGTCCGGTGGCTCACCGGCAGGATCGCCGAGTTCCGCGACCGGGTCAGCCAGGTCTGTCGCCAGACGGGTGACCCGGACAGGCTCCGGCAGGTCGGCACCGGCTGGGTCGAGCAGGTCGGCGACGTGCTCGGGGACATCGCGGGCACGCTCACGCTCGACAAGATGCGCACGAACGTCGAGTGGGAGGGCCGGGCTGCTCGCGCCTACGCGGCCGCCGTCCCGCCGCAGCCGCAGGGCCTGACCGCCGTGAAGGACGTCGCGAACCAGATGCGCGCGTCGCTGAACACCCTGGCCAACTCGATCGACGCGTTCTGGATCTCGATGATCGTCGCCCTCACCACCTTCGCCGTGGCGGCGGCCGGCGCGATCGCGGCGGCCTGCACGGTCGTGGGCATCCCGGCCGCGATCGGCGCTGTGGCAGGCGGCCTGACCGTCGTCATCGGCATCATCGGCGCCGCGGTCATGGCGCTGGAGTCCCACACCAACACGATCGAGACCGAGCAGAACGCGATCATGCAGAAGATCCACGACATCGGCCGCGAGTGGACCATGCCGGTTGTCGGTTCGGACTGGGAAGCGGGCAGGTGATCGTCGTCGGTCAGGGGCCGGCGCCGTACTGGGTGTGGATCTCCGTTCCGCGCGTCGAGTGGATCAGGGCGCGCACGGCGATGACGGGGCTGGCGGTCGTCTGGCTGGCGCTGGTGTCCGGGATCGTGCTCGTCGCGGTAGGGGTGAACCTGCCGTCGTCTCACGACCCGTTCGCTCGGATGGGATTGATCACGGCAGGGCTCAGCGCGTTCTGGGGGCTGTTGTCCGGCGGAAGCCTCATCGGTGTCCGGACCTGTGCCCGGGACGGGTACCTCGACGTGAACAACGCCCCGCTGCTGTGCCGGGTGCTCGGGGTGTTGTGGGGGAGCACGATCGTCTGCGCGATGATCGCCTGGTTGCTCGAGGTGGCGCTGCTGAGCGACGAGGCTCGGCCGGTGCCGTTCACGGTGGGGGCGGCCGTGTACCTCGCCGCACTGGCGATTCCGGTGGTGCTCGGCGGGGTCGCGTTCCTCACCGCGCGCAAGGTGTTGCGGGTCAGCCCTTGACGCCGAGCTTCGCGAGGACGGCCTGCGTCACGGCGTTGATCGACTGACGGGCCGTCGTCCAGTCGCCGGTCGGGTTCGTCGTCAGGACGGCGACGGCGTAGCGGTTGTCGAGGACGCCCGCGCTGTGCAGGTAGACGTCGCTCGGCAGGTAGTACATCCAGCCCTGCTTGGCGTAGACGCCGGTGACGCCGAGCAGGCCGAACGCCTGGTCGAAGCCGTCGGCGGCCGTGGCCGGGGCGGCGGAGAGCGCCGCGACGACCGCGTCGCGCACCGGTGAGCCGAGGATGTAGTGGTAGAGCCGCACCATGTCGTCGGCGGTGATGACGACCTCGCCCCACTGCGACGGGTCGTCCGGGGCGTGCGTGCCGGTGAGGCCTGCTTCGGCGGCGACGCGGCCGATCGCGTCCATGCCGTCGAACCTCGTCCAGAGCACGTCCATCGCGTTGTCGTCGCTGGCGCTCAGCGCGCGGTGGACCAGGTCCTGGTCTTCAGCGGACAACGGCCGGCTCAGAGCGTCGACGGCGAGGATCAGCTTCGACAGCGACGCCGAGTAGAACGGCTTGTCGCCCTGCTCCGCGACCGTCTCGCCGGAGTCGAGGTCCAGGACGGCGACGCCGACGTCGGACGCACCGCCCGCCGCCGCGATATCCGATATATCAGCCGCTGATATATCGGATATCGCCGATCTGGTATCCGATGCATCAGAACCGGTATCCGATATATCAGGATCGTCCAGCACGTCCGGGCCGCGCGATATATCGGCTGAGGGCTTCGCGTGCGCCGAGCACGGCGACGCGTCCGGGATCGCGAAGACGACCGCCACGAGGAAGAGGATCAGAGTCCAGCGCACCCTTCCAAGGTCCGTCTCACAGGAGCCTGGTGTCGAGCTTCTCCTCCTGTGCGGTTGCTGAAGAATCGTCCCTGACCACCACGTATGCGCCCGAGTCGCGGCGTTCCGTCACCGCCTCGACGAGCTGTGTGCCGCGGTAGAGCAGGCCGACGCCGTCGTCGGTGCAGTACGTCTTCGGCAGCACACCGGCGGCGACGGCCTCGTGGACCTTCGGGCGGCGCTGCTCCTCGGAGTCGTAGTGCACGCCGTTGCCGTAGGGCAGGAAGCCCAGGCCGTTGGTGACGACCCTCAGGTCCGGGCCGAACGAGTCGGTCGTGCCGCCCACGTGCCAGCAGATCGAGCCCGCCGACACGCCGCTGAGCACGACGCCGGCCTCCCACGCCGCGCGGAACACCGGTCCGAGGCCGTGCACCTCCCACACCGCGAGCAGGTTCGCGACCGAGCCGCCACCCACCCACACGACGTCGTGGGACAGCACGTAGCTCTCCAGGTCGTCGGTCGGCGGCATCGTGAAGAGGTTCAGGAACGAGACGTCGACGCCCGCGATCGCGCCCGCCTCCGCCACGTTCGCGTTCATCGCCCGCTGGTCGCCGCCCGCCGTGCCGACGTGCAGGAGCCGCGGCCTGCGGCCTTCCACGCCGGACAGCTCCAGCGCGAAGTGGATCAGCTTGTTGAACTCCAGCGCGCTGCGGTGACCGGGGCGCCAGCCTCCGGAGGTGGCGAGGACGGTGGGCTGTTCGGCAGGCATGGCGTTGATCCTCGCAGGGGCGTCAACGCGAGACCGCCCCGGTCTGGAACCATGCAGGGTGTGCGGACCACGCCCCTCAAGCCATTCGCCAGGATTCGCCGGATCGTGTTGCGCCTCGTCTTCGGGGCGCTGGTCATCGGCGTGCTCGTGGTGGGCGGCACGGCGTTCCGCGTCTGGCAGGTCGCGCGCGTCGACGACTGGACGAAGGCC
Source organism: Lentzea sp. (assembly GCF_035525475.1). Taxonomy (GTDB): domain Bacteria; phylum Actinomycetota; class Actinomycetes; order Mycobacteriales; family Pseudonocardiaceae; genus Lentzea. The sequence goes on from NZ_DATLEC010000170.1 coordinate 38,584, forward strand.
GACGTGGCGGTCGTCCTCGGCGCCGCGCAGTACAACGGCGTCCCGTCCGACGTGCTCGAAGCCCGCCTGGAGCACGCGCTGGGCCTCTACCAGGAGGGTGTCGTCAGCTACATCGCCACGACCGGTGGCCGACAGCCCGGCGACAACTTCACCGAGGGCCAGGTCGGCAAGTTGTGGCTGGTGAAGCGCGGTGTGCCGGAGGACCGCGTGCTGCAGGTCGGCGAGGGCGCGGACACGCTCGGGTCGTTGCGCGCCGTCGCGTCGGTGGCCAAGGAGCGCGACCTGACGACCGCCGTGATCGTCAGCGACCCGTGGCACTCGCTGCGCGCCCGCACGATGGCCGAGGACGCCGGTCTGCGCGCGTGGACGTCGCCGACCCGCGTCGGCCCGAACGTGCAGACGCGCGAGACGCAGTGGTTCTACATCAAGCGCGAGACCGGAGCCCTGCTGTACTACCGCCTGATGAAGGCGCACGCCGGCGTGTTCGAGGAGCTGAACCTCCCTAAAATCGGGTGATGGGATACACCGGCCACGACGCGGAGCGCCTGCTCCCCGAGGGACCCAAGAGCGCCGCGCTGCCGGGTGCCCGCACCGACACGCGCACGCCGTTCTCCCGTGACCGCGCCCGCGTGCTGCACTCCGCGGCGTTGCGCAGGCTCGCGGGCAAGACCCAGGTCGTCGGCCCCGGCGAGGGCTCCGAGGTCACCGGTGTGCCGCGCACGCGCCTGACGCACTCGCTGGAGGTCGCCCAGATCGGCCGCGGCATCGGTGAGGAGCTGGGCTGCGACCCGGACATCGTCGACACGGCCGGCCTCGCGCACGACATCGGCCATCCGCCGTTCGGGCACAACGGCGAGAGGGCGCTCAACGAGCTGGCAGGCCCATGTGGTGGTTTCGAGGGCAACGCGCAGACGTTCCGCATCCTCGCGCGCCTGGAACCCAAGTCCGCGCACGGCCTGAACCTCACGCGTGCGGTGCTCGACGCGTCGACGAAGTACCCGTGGACGCGCACGCCGGGCACGGTGAAGTTCGGTGTGTACGAGGACGACGTCGAGGTGTTCGAGTGGATGCGTCAGGGCGCACCGGACCGTGAGCGGTGCATCGAGGCGCAGGTGATGGACTGGTCCGACGACGTGGCGTACTCGGTGCACGACGTCGAGGACGGCGTGCTGGCCCACCGCATCAGCCTCGGCGCGCTGGCCTGTCCCGACGAACGGGCCGCCATCGCGTCGCTCGCCGCCAAGACGTTCTCCGACGAGTCCGTGTCGGACCTCGAAGACACCGCCGAGCAGCTGCTCACGCTGCCGGTGATCGCGTACTGGACCGAGCACGAGTACGACGGCTCGCTCGGCGCGCAGGTGGCGTTGAAGAACCTCACCAGCGAACTGGTCGGCCGATTCGCCTCCGCCGCCGTCACCGCTACGCGCGAGGTGCACGGTGACGGGCCGTTGACGCGCTACAACGCGTCGCTGGAGGTCCCGCGCCAGGTCGCCGCGGAGGTGGCGCTGCTCAAGGCGATGGCGGTCCGGTACGTGATGAGCGACCCCGCCCGCCTCGCCATGCAGGCGGAGCAACGTGAGCTGATCACCGGCCTGGTCACCCGGCTGCTGGAGCGGCCGACGTCGCTCGACCCCGCGTTCCGCCCGGTCTTCGCGGCCGCTTCCTCCCCTGCCGCAAGGCTTCGCGTCGTCGTCGACCAGGTCGCGCTGCTCACGGACGCGCAGGCCGTGGCCTGGCACCGCGCATCGGCGTAGCTTCGGACGAACACGTCATCCCGTGATGTCACCGCCGGACCCGCGCCACTGAATCCGATTCCCAGGAGACCTCGTGACCGACCAGGCCGACTTCGCCCTGACCCTGCACCGCGTCGCCGTACCTGATCCGTCCTCGAACGCGTGCTGGTCGCCGTACTCGGTGGCCAGCGCGCTCGCGCTGGCCCGCGAGGCCGCCCGTGGCGAGACCCGCGCCGAGCTCGACGGCCTGCTGCGCGACTTCGACGCCTCCGACGCCCTCGACGTGCCCGAACTGGCCGTCGCGAACACGCTGTGGGCCGATGACGACCTCAGGCTCGACCCGGACTTCTCGCTGACGTCCTCGGTGCGGCGCACGGCGTTCTCCGACCCGTCGACCGTCCGCAAGCTCGTCAACACCGACGTCGCCGAGACCACCCGCGGCCTGATCCCCGAACTGCTGCCGGACCCGCCGCCCGCGGACGCCGCCGCGATCATCGTCAACGCCCTGTACCTCAAGGTGGGCTGGCTGAACCCGTTCGCCGCCTGGGACACCGCCGCGAAGCCGTTCCACGCGCCCGGCGGCGACGTGGACGTGCCGACCATGAAGGTGACCGAGAAGTTCCGCTACGCCCACCGGAACGGCTGGCAGACGATCGTGCTGCCCGCGGGCTCCGGCGTCGAGACCGTGGTCCTGCTGCCGGACGAGTCGCTGGACCAGCCCCTGGACCCGTCGGTGTTCGACGCGGACGGTTTCACCCGTCTCGAGCTCTCACTGCCCAAAGTGGACGTACGGGCGAAGTTCACCCTCAAGAACACGTTGCGGCAGCTCGGGGTCGAGCGCATGTTCTCGCGCGACGCCGACTTCAGCGGGCTCTCGCCGGACGACCGGATGTTCGTCGACGAGGTGGTCCACGAGGCCGTCCTGCGCCTGGACGAGGAAGGCCTCGAAGGCGCCGCGGCCACCGCGGTCACGTTCCGGACCGTGTCGATCGAGATCCCGGTGGACCCGGTCGTGGTGACCGTCGACCGGCCGTTCCTGCTCGCCGTCCGCCACACCGCGTCCAAGGCGGTCTACTTCCTCGCGCAGGTCGCCCGTCCGTAACCGTTCGGGGGAGCATTCGCCCTGTAGAGCGAGTGTTTCGCGCGGCGAGACCATGATCACGGCTTTACCGTTCCAGGCATGACCCAGCACGGTGCCGGCGAGCAGCTCGTCGTGCTCGCCGCGGCGGGCGCCACGCGGATCACCTGCTTCAGCGGCGTCACCATCCCCGTTCTCCTGCGGACCGAGTGCTACGAGAAGGCGCTGGCAGAGGCACTGGGCTTCGCGCCGGCGCCCGAGCTGCAAAGCGACGGTGTGCTGCCGCAATGCGTGTTCTTCATCCACGAGTACGCGCTGCGCACCGCCGTCGGGAACAACCGGCTGATGGAGGACCAGGTCCTGCACCTGCTGTTCCACGCGCCGTCGATCCGGGTCGTGCCCGAGAGCGCGGGCGGGGCGGCGGCGGTCGGGCTCGACTACGCGCTGATCCAGTACGAGCACGAACCGCCGCTCGTCTACCTCGCGAACTGGATGCTCGCCAGCGACCTCGAGACCGTGGAACGGGCTGTGGCGGTCTTCCGGCGCATGCACGCCGTCGCGCTCGACAACGAACGGTCGCGCGACCTGCTGATGGAGTACGTCGCGGTGTACGACCGTTAGCCCGGTGTGTTGCGCCGCAGGAAGAGCCTCATGCCGTCCTCGCCCGGCAGCGCGCACAGCAGCAGTTTGACGTTCTGGTGTCGTACCGGCACCGCACACGAGTCGCCCGCCAGCAGCGTTCCCGCCAGCAGCCCGGCCGACTCGTGATCGATGTCCAGCACGAAGTCGTTGCTCATGCAGGGACCCTATGAGCTGGCCGCCCCGCACCCCAGTCACCCAAAGGTGTCACATTTCGCCAGGCCGTCCCGTCCCCAGGTCATGACGAGGATCAAGGGAGTCTCCACGAAGGACGCCGGCCTGCTGACCAAGGCCGTGTACTGGTTCGCGCGGCGCGAGTTCGGCGCGGTGCCGGAGCCCGTCACGGTGACGGCGCACCACCCGAAGCTGCTGGTGGCGAGCGGCCGGCACGAGCTGGCGGTCAAGAAGGCGGTGCACGGGCCGTTGTTCGAGCTCTGCGTCTACCGGACGGCGGTGAAGCTCGGCTGCTCGTGGTGCGTCGACTTCGGCGCGATGCTGATGAAGCACGGAGGACTCGGCATCGAGCGGCTCGAGCACATCGACTCGTACGCCACCTCCGACCTGTTCACCGACCTGGAACGCAAGGCGCTCGCCTACGCCGACGCGATGACGGACACGCCCGTCACCGTCACCGACGAGCAGGTCGCCGAGCTGGAGGACCTGCTCGGCCGCAAGGAGCTCGTCGCGCTGACCTACCAGATCGCGCTGGAGAACCAGCGGGCGCGGTTCAACAGCGCGTTCGGCATCAGGGACCAGGGGTTCACCAGTGGTGACGCGTGCCGCGTCCCGACAGACTAGGGAGGTGGAGAAGATCGCCCTGACGGGTGCGCAGGAGACCATGCTCGCCACCTTGTACGGCCGGGCGGTCGACAGCGAACGGCCCGCGTCCGTGCTGCACGACGACGAGGCGAAGCGCGCCGTCGACCGCATCGACTACGACTTCGGCAAGACGGGGATGAACCTCACGTCGGCGGTGGGTGTCGCCATCCGCGCGCGGGTGCTCGACGACTGGACGCGGGACTTCCTCCGGCGCACCCCGTCCTGCACGGTGCTGCACCTGGCCTGCGGTCTCGACACCCGCGCGCACCGGCTCGACCGGCCGGACACCGTGCGGTGGGTGGACGTGGACATGCCGGACGTGGTCGCGTTGCGGCACAAGCTGTTGCCCGCGCCGGGCGGCGACTACGCGCTCGTGGCGTCGTCGGTCACCGAGGACGCGTGGCTCAACGGTGTCCCTGCGGACCGGCCGGTGGTGGCGGTGTTCGAAGGCCTCTCGATGTACCTCACGCAGCAGGAGGGCCACGCGTTGATCAGGAGGATCACCGAACGGTTCTCGAGCGGTGAGCTGCTGTTCGACGTCTACGGTTCGTGGGGCATCAAGCTGCAGAAGCTCGTCCCCGCCGTGCGCAACGCCGGTGCGACGTTGCACTGGGGCGTCGACGATCCGCGCGAGATCGAGGCGTTGCACCCCGGACTGACCACAGTGGACGCCTGGCGCAGCGTGGACCTGCCGCACCTGGACGCGTTGCCCGGGGCGGGCCGGATCCAGATGAAGGTCGTCAGCGCGATTCCCAAGCTGCGCGACGTGGGGAAGCTGCTGCGCCTGCGGTGGTGACCCCGGTCAGAACCCGACGTGGCCGAGCTTGTCCGGGTTCGCCATGTCGTAGATGGCGGTGACCTTGCCGTCGTGCACGGTGAACGTGGTGACGCGTGAGGCGATGTCGCCCTGCGCCGCCATGACCATGCCGAGGTCGCCGTTGACCAGCACCGGGCGGTGCTCCGGGTAGCCGTACTTGCGGAGCAGGCCCAGGAAGAAGCGGGCGACCTTGTCCGCGCCGGAGACCGTGTTGACGGCGGTGCGCGCCTTGCCGCCGCCGTCGCCGATCATCACCGCGTCCGGGTGCAGCAGGCCGAGCACGGCGTCGATGTCACCGCTCACCATCGCGGTGAGGAACTTCTCCAGCACCTCGCGCTGCTCGTCCAGCGCGGCGCGCGGCGGCGGTGTGGAACCCGTCACGGTCTTGCGGGCCCGTGACGCGTGCTGGCGGGCCGCGGCCTCCGAGACGCCCAGCACGTTCGCGATCTCGCTGAACGGCACCGCGAACGCGTCGTGCAGCACGAACGCCACGCGCTGGTCGGGCGTGAGCTTGTCGAGCAGCACCAACGCCGCCATGCGCACGCCGTCGGACCGCACGACGGTGGCCAGCGGGTCGTCGTCCTCCGGGGTCGTGACCAACGGCTCGGGCAGCCACGACCCCACGTAGGTCTCGCGGCGCACGGCGGCCGAACGCAGCCGGTCGAGGCAGATGCGGCTCACGACGGTCGTGAGCCAGGCCCGTGCGTCCTCGACCCCCTCCGCCTTCGCGAACCGGGGCCACGCCTCCTGCACGGCGTCCTCGGCGTCGGCGACGCTGCCGGTCAGCCGGTAGGCGACACCGATCAGGTGCGTGCGGTGGAGTCCGAAGACGTCGGCCGTGGTCACGGTTGGCAGTTTGCCAAAGGATTAGACTCGGGGGCGTGGCAGGACGCATCAGGGAGAGCGACATCGCATTGGTGCGTGAGCGCAGCCGCATCGACGAGGTCGTGGGGGACCACGTCTCGCTCAAGAGGGCCGGCGGCGGTGCGCTGAAGGGGTTGTGCCCCTTCCACGACGAGAAGACGCCGTCGTTCAACGTGCGCCTCTCGCACGGCACGTTCCACTGCTTCGGCTGCGGTGAGGGCGGCGACGTGATCGCCTTCGTGATGAAGGTCGAGCACCTGTCGTTCGTGGAGTCCGTCGAGCGGCTCGCCGACCGCGCGGGCATCCAGCTCACCTACGAGGGCGGCGGCGCGACGATCCAGCGCGACCGCGGCACCCGCAGCAGGCTCATCGAGGCGCACAAGGCGGCCGCCGAGTACTACGCGGAGCAGCTCGCGACGCCGGAGGCGCAGAAGGCGCGCGAGTTCCTGGCCGAGCGCGGGTTCGACGAGGCCGCGGCACGCCAGTTCGGCTGCGGGTTCGCCCCCGGCGGCTGGGACAAGCTCACCAAGCACCTGCTCGGCCGCGGCTTCGAGGTCGCGGAGCTGATCAAGTCCCAGCTCGTCAAGGAGGGCAAGCAGGGGCCGATCGACCGGTTCCACCGGCGGCTGCTGTGGCCGATCAAGGACATCGGCGGCGAGGTCGTCGGGTTCGGCGCGCGCCGGATCTTCGACGACGACCCGATCCAGGCGAAGTACCTGAACACCAGCGAGTCGATGATCTACAAGAAGTCGCAGGTGCTGTTCGGGCTCGACCAGGCCAAGCGCGAGATCGCGAAGCGCAAGCAGGCGGTCATCGTCGAGGGCTACACCGACGTGATGGCGATGCACCTGGCCGGTGTGCCGACGGCGGTCGCCTCGTGCGGCACCGCGTTCGGCACGGACCACATGAACGTGCTGCGCAGGCTGCTGATCGACGACGACGTGAACGGCGAGGTCATCTTCACCTTCGACGGCGACGAGGCGGGCCAGAAGGCCGCGCTGAAGGCGTTCGACGGGGAGCAGCACTTCTCCGCGCAGACCTACATCGCGGTCGCGCCGGACGGCATGGACCCGTGCGAGCTGCGGCAGGCCAAGGGCGACGTGGCGGTGCGCGACCTGGTGGCGCGGCGCACGCCGCTCATCGAGTTCGCGATCAAGGCGCAGCTCAAGGCCTACGACCTCGACTCGGTGGACGGCCGCGTCGAGGCGCTGAAGAAGATGGTGCCGTTCGTCGCGCAGATCAAGGACCGCGCCAAGCGCGACGGCTACGCGACGCGCCTGGCCTGGTGGGTGGGCTGGGACGACGAGGCTATGGTCGTGCGCCGCGTGCGCCAGACCGCCGGAGGCAAGGGCCCGGCCGCCCCCGCGCAGCGCACCGACCCGAACCAGATGGCGCTGGGCGTGGAGGTCGACGGCCCGCCGCGGCCGAACCCGCGCGACCCGCGGCTGGTGCCCGAACGCGAGGTGCTCAAGGTCGCGCTGCGGCTGCCCGAGTACGCCGGTCCGCTGTACGACTCGTTGCCCGACGAGGCGTTCACCGACCCCGCGTACGTGGCGCTGCACCGCGCGATCCGTGCCGCCGGTGGCGCCGCCTCGGGGCTCGCGGGCTCGGCGTACCTGGACGCGATCTCACAGGCGTGCTCGCACGCGTCGGTGCGGTCGGTGCTGACCGAGCTCGCGGTGGAACCGTTGACCGTCAAGCAGAACGACGAGTTCCGCTACGTGTCGATGGTGATCGCGCGGCTGCAGGAGGTGCAGGTCGGCAAGCAGGTCGAGGACGTGAAGTCGCGGCTGCGGCGGCTGTCCCCGATCAAGGACGCCGACGAGTACCGCGCCCTGTGGGGCGACCTGGTGGCGCTGGAGGAGTACCGCAAGGCGCTCCTGCAGCAGAGCGCGGGAGTGCTGTAGTGGGACTGTTCCGACGGCTGTTCGGCAACGGTGCGCCGGACGGGTTCACCGGCTCGCTGGAACCGGACGAGACCGTGATCGCCTTCACCGGCGTGCAGGGCGGTGGGCACGTCGTGGTGACGTCGCTCGGCCTGTGGCTGCCGGGTCCCCGCCGCATCGGCTGGCACCTGGTCAGCAAGGTGAAGTGGGAGGGCGCGCTGCGGGTCGTGGAGGCGGTGGAGGCCTCCACCGAAGGACCCGTCGTGCTGCTGGAAGACCTTCCGGCACAGAGGTTCGCGGTCGACGACCCCGGTCGCGTGCTGCGGGCGATCAGCCAGCGCGTGGAGGGCTCCATCCGGTCCCGCGAGCGTCTGGAGTCGCCCGGAGTGTGGGTCCTGCGGCGCAAGATCCCCGGCCGTGACGGCGTCGTGTGGCAGGCGCGCGGCGACGCGGGCGTGGACCTGGAGGCCGTGCGCGAGGCCGTGGCACCGTTGGTGTCGAGGCTTGCGGGCTAGCAGTACGCGTGTACTGTTAGCGGCATGTGGGATCCGGCGCAGTACCTGGCCTTCGCCGATCACCGGGCGCGGCCGTTCTACGAACTGGTGGCGCGCGTGGGGGCCGCCGAGCCCCGGCGCGTGGTCGACGTGGGCTGCGGGCCCGGCAACCTGACCTCGTCGCTGTCCGAGCGGTGGCCTTCGGCGGTGGTGGAGGCGTTCGACTCGTCCCCGGAGATGGTCGAGGCCGCTCGTGCCGCCGGCGTCGACGCGCGGGTGGACGACGTGACCACGTGGGAACCGTTGCCGGACACCGACGTCGTGGTGTCGAACGCGGTCCTGCAGTGGGTGCCGGAACATCCCTCGATCGTGTCGTCGTGGGTCTCGGCGCTGTCACCCGGCGCGTGGCTCGCTTTCCAGGTGCCGGGCAACTACGCGGACGCGTCGCACCGCCTGATCCGCGAGGTGGCCGGAGCGTCGCTGGCGCACGTCTTCCGCGCCGAGCGGCCCGTCCTGGACCCCGTGGGGTACGCGAACCTGCTGGGCGACTGCTCCTCCGCGGACGTCTGGGAGACCACGTACGTGCAGCGGCTCGCAGGTCCGGACCCGGTGCTCGAATGGGTGAGCGGCACGGCCCTGCGACCCGTGCGCGCGGCACTGTCCTCAGCGGACTGGGATGCCTACGTCGCGGAACTCGCGCCGCGGCTGCGCGAGGCATATCCCCAGCGAGCCGACGGCACGACGTGGTTCCCGTTCAGGCGGATCTTCGCGGTGGCCCAGGTGTGAAGATCGTCACTTGACCGGCGTGACGGGCAGGCCGTTCGCCTGCTCCTTGTTCTTCCACGGAGCCTTCTCGGCCGCCTTGTCCGCGGCATCCACAGCCAGGTCTTTCGCCTGGTGAGCGGCCTCGAACGCCTTGTCCTTGGCCTGGCTCGCCGTCTTGCGCACCGTGGGGTTCGCGGTGAAGCGCTGCCAGAGGCGCACGATCTGGTCGTAGCGCTCCCGTCCGGCCTTGGCGCCGAGCACGTAGCCGACTGCCGCACCCACCAAGATGCCCTTCATGCGGTCTCCTCTCATCGTGCCTGGTCAGGGCCTATTTCGCCGCAAAGCGGGGGTCCTTGCGGAACCCGTTTTGCGGCTCATGTAGAGTTACCCACTGTCAGGAAGAACCAAGCCTGGCAGGCGAGAACAACCGAACATTCCCCCATAGCTCAATTGGCAGAGCATGCGACTGTTAATCGCAGGGTTACTGGTTCGAGTCCAGTTGGGGGAGCGTTAACGCAGGTGAGGCCCCGTCCACAGTGGATGGGGCCTCACCTGTTTCTGCGTGATCCACACTTTACCCACACGATTGGCTACAGGTCGAAGCGGCAGTGCCCGCGTCGGTCTTTGACGCTTAAGCGTCAGATTCAGGCTCCGGAGAGGGTTCGTCTGTGGTCTCCGTCACCGCGATGGGCTCCAGGACCGCCGCCGCTC
>NZ_DATLEC010000172.1:0-6271 GCF_035525475.1 Lentzea sp.
GACAACGGCAAGATCTACCGGGCCAGCATGCCGATCGGCAACTTCCCGGGCAACTTCGGCTCGTCCTACACGACCGTCATGAGCGACACCACGAACAACCTGTTCGAGGCGGTCGAGGTCTACAAGGTGCAGGGCCAGAACCAGTACCTCATGATCGTCGAGGCGATCGGGAACAACGGGCGCTACTTCCGTTCGTTCACGTCCAGCAGCCTGAACGGGTCGTGGACCCCGCAGGCCGCCACCGAGAGCAACCCGTTCGCCGGCAAGGCCAACAGCGGTGCCACCTGGACCAACGACATCAGCCACGGCGACATCATCCGCACCAACCCCGACCAGACCAAGACCATCGACCCCTGCAACCTGCAACTCCTCTACCAGGGCCGCAACCCGAACTCGGGCGGCGACTACGGCCTCCTGCCGTACCGGCCCGGCGTGCTGACGCTGCAACGCTGACCGCCTGACACCGAGCAGCACGACGAACAGGCCGGCTCCCCTCCGCGGGGGAGCCGGCCTCGTCGTCCTTTCGGGTCCTGACGCTCCTAGAGCCGTTGCAGCCCGAACCTCTGGTTCAGCCCGGTACCGGTGGTCCACTGCGAAAGGCGGGCGCCGTCGGCGGTCGACGCCTCCCACACGTCCAGGGAGAGGCCGCTCTGCCGGTTCACCAGGCCGATCACGCCGAGGCCGTGGTCGACGACCTGCCACTGCTGGGCGGTGGCGCCTGTGTCGGTCTGCTGGGTGATGTCGGCGCCGGTGCTCGAGCTCGCCGCCTGGAGCACGAGACCGCTGTGCCGTGCGCGGACGCGGTAGAAGCCGCCGCCCGAGTCCAGGAAGTCGAACACCTGGTTCAACCCGCCCGTGGCGCTCCACTGGATCGCGGTGGCGCCGGCCGCGGTCGAAGCGCCGTTGATGTCGACGAGCTTGGTGCTGTGCTGGGCGACGAGGCGGTAGTCCACCCCCGGCTGCACCGGGCCGGTGCCGCCGCCGGTGCTGCCGACCGGCTGGCGGGACAGCGCCAGAGCCTGGGCGAGGTCGGGCAGCGGGCGCAACCGGTACGTGTAGCTGTAGTCCCGGTTGGGGAACAGCTTGTAGGTGTCGAGGGGATGTGCGCCCCAGCTGTCGTTGCCGCCGACACCGGTCTGCCGCAGGTTCAGCCGCAGCACCACGTCCTGGCGCCGGGTCAGCTGGTAGTCGTGCCGGACGCCCTTCGAGAGGTCCTCCGGGGTGAAGTAGGACGCGTTCACCTCGAGCAGCGGTTCCGCGTACGCGAGCAGGCCGCGGCCGGAGCCGTTGGTGAGAGCGACCCAGCGGACGTCGGTCTTGTTGCCGTTCTCCTGCGGCCGGAGGTAACCGGTCCACTGCTCGGCCACGGTCGAGGAGTACACGCCGACGTCGGAGCCCGTCTTCCGGTCCCACTGGTTCTCGTGCGGGCCGCGGCCGTAGTAGCGCAGCCGGGAGAGCTCACCCGGCACGAACAGCATCGTCCCGACCTCGGGGAGGTAGGGCAGGCTCGACGATCCGGGGTGCAGGAAGTTGTCGACCTTGATCTCGCCGTTGCCGTAGACCGTGTACGTCGTCGTGAACGTCGACACCGTGCTGGTCGGCAGGGTGCCGCTGACGGTGACCCGTGCCGCGCGGTCGGACGGCCGGTCCAGCACCACCCTGCTCACCGTCCGGTTCGCGCCGGCGTTGCGCCACGTGGCGTTGCGGCTCGGGTGGCCGTTGCCGACGTCGTTGTCGGTCGGCGCCCGCCAGAAGTTGGGAACGGGCCCGGAGTTCAGCAGGCGCATGCCCAGGGCGTCGTAGGAGGTGATCAGACCGGTCGCCTTCGCGATGACCACGCTGAAGTCCTGACCGGTGACGGTGATCCGGTCACCCGTCTCTGTCGCGGTCACCACCGGCACCGACGTGACCGGTGTCGGCACCACCGGCGGGCTGGAGAGGTTGACGGGCAGTTGTTGCTTGGCCACCTCGAAACCGGCGCCGGCCCACGGTGCCGCGGTGCGCAGCTTGAACGACAGCCGCAGGAAGTGCTCCGCGCCAGGAGCCGGGTTCGCCGGGCGCTGGACCGGCAGCTGCACCGTCCTGGTCGACAGCGGTGGCACGTCGGCCTGCGCCGAGGTGAGCTGTCCACTCTGGACAACGGTGCCGTCGGCGACCAGCGCCCAGTCCACCACGAACTCGTTGACGTTGGTGAACAGGTGCTCGTTGGTGATGCGGACGGTGTCGAAGGAACTGCCGGCGGCCACGACGATCGCCTGGTAGACCTGCTTGACCTCGACGGCCTTGCCGCTGATCCGCCGGTCGGGGGTGACGATGCCGTCGCCGCAGAAGGCGCCGTCGTTCGGGTTGTCGCCCCAGTCGCCGCCGTAGGCGAGGTACGTGACGCCGGACGCGGTCCTCCAGGTGAGGGCCTGGTCGACGAAGTCCCAGATCCAGCCGCCCTGCAGCACGGGGTTGGCCCGGATGACGTCCCAGTACTCCTTGAGGTTGCCGGTGGAGTTGCCCATGCTGTGCGTGTACTCGATCATCACGTACGGCCGGGTGTCGGAGGTGCTCCTCGCCCGGTTCAGCACCCCCGCCGGGCTTTCGTACATGGCGGAGCGGATGTCGCTGACCTGGGGGCGGTTGTCGCCCTCGTACTGGATGACCCTGGTGGGGTCGGCCGCACGGATCCAGTCGCGCATCGCCACGAAGTTGCTGCCGCCACCGGCCTCGTTGCCGAGCGACCACATGATCACCGACGGGTGGTTCTTGTCCCGGTGCACCATCTGGGCCGCCCGGTCGAGCACGGCCGAGGTCCAGTCCGCCTTCGAGTCCGGGTAGTCGTCGCGGATGCCGTGGGTCTCCAGGTTGGTCTCGTCCACGACGTACAGGCCGTACTCGTCGGCGAGCTCGTACCAGATCGTGTTGTTCGGGTAGTGCGACGTGCGGACCGAGTTGATGTTGAGCTGCTTCATCACCGTGATGTCGCGGACCATGTCCTCGCGGGTCAGCGCCGTTCCGCGGTCCGGGTGCATCTCGTGCCGGTTGGTGCCGCGCAGCGACACCGGCTGACCGTTGATCCGCATCAGCCCGTTGACGAGGGCGAACTCGCGGAAGCCGACCCGCGCCGACACCGTCTGGGTCACCGCGCCGGACGGGTCGCGCAACGTGAGCACGGCGGTGTAGAGGTTCGGGTGCTCGGCCGACCAGAGCCTCGGCCCCTGCACCGCCTTCGCGCCGCGCGCGGTCGTCTCCTGACCCGGCGAGGGCGCGTTCACCGCCGTCCGCAACGGTTCCGGCCACACCGGTTGCCGGTTCTGGTCGTACAGCTGCGTCTCGACGGTGAGTCCGCCGGACTGCTGGCCGCCGTTGTTGCGGACGGCCACCGCGACCACCAGGTCGGCGTTGGTGTAGTTGTCCCGCAACGGAGTGGTGATCGTGAAGTCGCGCAGGTGGACGGGCGGCAGCGAGTAGAGCCATACCGGCCGGAAGATCCCGGACAGCCGGATCATGTCCTGGTCCTCGAGCCAGTCGCCGTCCGGGTACTTGAAGACCTCGACCGCGACCAGGTTGGAACCCGCGCGGACGTGGTCGGTGACGTCGAACTCGGCCGGTGTGTACGACCCCTCGCGGTAGCCGACCTTCGTCCCGTTGACCCACAGGTAGAACCCGGCCTTGACACCCTCGAAGTGGAGGTGGACCCGCCGTCCCTGCCAGGTGGACGGCAGCGTGAAGGTCCGGCGGTACTGGCCGACGGGGTTGACCCGCTGCGGCGCGAACGGGGGCTGGGCGTTCTCGTTCTGGCCGTTGGCGCCCCACCACGGGTACGTGACGTTGAGGTAGATCGGGGCGTCGTAGCCGTGCAGCTGCCAGTTCGACGGCACCGGGAGGGTGGCCCAGCCGCTGTCGTCGTAGTCGGCGCGCCAGAAGTTCTGGTCGCGGTCGGCAGGGCGGGTGACGTGCTTGAACCGCCAGGTGCCGGTCAGGTCGAGCCGGAACGGCGAGGTCGTGCGGTCCCCGGCGAGCGCCTGCTGGAGGTCGGCGTACGGCATGAACGTGGCGTGTGCCGGCTGGGCGTTGACGGCGAAGATCCCGATGTTGTTGTTCCACTCCGGGAAACCGTTGGGCGGGTCGGGCCACGCCGCCGCGAGCGCGCCGTTCGCGGGTGCTGCTGCCGGTGCGGGCGTCGCGGCACTGGCGGCCGCGGGACCGGGAAGTCCTGTGGCGGCCAGCGCCGCGAGCCCGCCACCGAGGACCGTGCGCCTGCGGACCCCTGGACGTTCGTCTTGTTCGTGGGGCAACGTCGTCTCCTCGAAGTGGCCCGTCAGCGCGGGCGTGGGTGGAGGCGGCCCCAGGCCGGCGGCCGCCTCCTGCTAGGACTGGGACCAGCGCTGGTCGGCGCCGCCCTGGCACGAGGCCACGGTCACGGCCGAGCCGTTGGCCGTGCCGCTCGCGGTCAGGCACAGTCCTGTTTGGACGTTCGTGACCGTGCCGGAGGAACCGGACGTCCACGCCTGGTTGGCGCCGCCGTGGCAGTCCCAGATCTGGACCCTGGTGCCGGAGGTCGCGCCGGTGGGCGCGTCCAGGCACTTGCCCGTCACCTGCAGCGCCTGCCCGTTCCTGCTGAACTGCTGGTTGGCGCCTGCGTGGCAGTCCCAGGCGACCAGCTGGGTGCCGTTGGCCGTGCCCGCTCCCGTGACGTCCAGGCAGCGGCCCGAGGCCTCGCCGCGCAACCGGAACGAGGTCGGAGGAGGCGTCGTGCCGCCGGTGAAGAAGTTCCATACCTCGGTCTTGACCCAGCTGCGGGCGCCGCTCTCGCAGCCGGCGCACCCGTCCACCGGTCCCTGCTGGTGCCCGCCGTCGAAGGGGGCCCAGGCGACCGGGTAGCCGGTCCGGCAGTTCGCGTAGTGGGTGGTGATGTGGGTGCGGCTGCCGGCCGCGGGCTCGGGCGCGTTCTGCGGAGTGCAGCCGTTGTTCCTGACCCACCGGTCGCGCTGGCTTCGTCCCGAGCCGATGTTGTCGCTGACGCCGTGGATTCCCAGGTAGGCGACGGGGGCGGTGCCGCCGGCGCATCCGCTGATCTCGCCGGGGCTCGCGATCGCGGCGATGGCGCGGAACACGGTCGGGCGCGAGCACGCGAGCGAGATGCTCATCGCGCCGCCGTAGCTGAAGCCGAGCGAGAACCGCTGCGTCGTGTCGACGCAGAGGTCGTTCTCGATCCGGCTGAGCATGTCGTCGACGAACCGGACGTCCTCACCGCCGGAGTTGGCCCAGCCGTTGTCGAGCCCCTGCGGTGCCACGAAGATCGTCGAGTTGTCCGCCAGCCGCCGCAGGCCGTAGTAGGCGTAGACGTCGCCGTCGCTGCCACCGCCCGCCACCTGGTCGGCCGTGCCGCCCCACCAGTGCAGGCCGAAGACCAGCCGGTACTGGCGGGTGTTGTCGTAGTTGTCGGGGATGCTGAGGATGAACGAGCGGTTCTTGCCGCCGCTCTGGATGGTCTGGTTGCCGTTGCGCAGGGTGGGGGCCTTGCCGCAGCCCGGTGTCGCCGCGAGAGAGCCGGTCCTGTCCGGCGCCTGCGCGTGGGCCGCGCCGACGCCGGACAGGACCACCGCCGCGGCCGCCGCGATGGCGATCCACCACTTCCTGTTCTGGTGCATGGTGTTCGTGCTCCTGTCAGACGACCTGGCACAGGCGACCGTTGAGGTTGAACCAGTCCGGCTTCCCGGCGTTGCCCGTGTGGGTCGCCTGGAAGCCGAAGGTGATCGACGCGCCGGGCGCGATCTGCCCGTTGTACGAGGCGTTCGTCGCGGTCACCTGGCCCAGGGTGGGGGAGTAGGAGTAGGTGGCGCTCCAGCCGCCCGTGATCGTCTGCCCGCTGGGCGGGGCGAAGACGAGCGACCACCCGTCGACGGGTGCCGTGCTCGTGTTCGTGAGGGTGATGTTCGACGTCAGGCCCTCGGCCCACGAGTCGATCTTGTCGCTCACCCGGCACGGCCACTCGGTGGGCAGCGGGGTGGACGGCGTCGTGTTCGGAGTGCTCGACGTGCTCGTCGGGCCGCTGCCACCGCCGAACTGGGTGATGAACTTCCACACCTCGCCGGAGGTCCAGGTCTGCCACCCGTCGCCGCCGGAGTCGATCGGTCCCGGGGTGTGCCCGCCGTCGAACGCCGCCCAGACCACGGGGTAGCCCGCGCGGCAGCCGCTGTAGTTCGTGATGATGTGCCTGCGGCTTCCCGCCGCCGGTTCGGGGGCGTTCTGCGCGGTGCAGCCGTTGTTGCGCACGAACGTG
>NZ_DATLEC010000187.1:0-10930 GCF_035525475.1 Lentzea sp.
GCCAGCAGGTCCCTGAACAGCGACGGTCCGCACCAGATCTGAATCAGCGGCCAGGGCGTCCAGAACGACGGGGCGGCCATTCCTCCAGAGCCACCTCACGGCAAACAGCTCATCAGCCACACCCCATCGCTCTGGGCATCCAGGGCACCCACCCCGAACAACATCGACCTTAGGGAACGCTCATGAAGACGGTGGAGCTGCCGGACGGCGCGGTGGTGACGGGACGCGGGCTGCGGGACGGCAGGCTCGTGGAGCCGCACCCGGACTACGGGGTGTACCTGCAACCGAAGCCCGTCGACGTGCCGTGGGTCCACGACTGGATCGACTGGCCGGACTTCCGCCTCCCGCGCGACCACGACGCGGCCGTGCGCCTGATCCGCGCGCTGCACGCCCGCGCGCTGTCCGGCGAACGCGTCGAGGTGGCGTGCAGCGGTGGTATCGGGCGCACCGGGACCGTGATCTCGTGCCTGGCCGTGCTCGCCGGCGTCCCCGCCGCCGAGGCCGTGGCGTGGACGCGCGCGAACTACCACCGACGCGCCGTCGAGACGCCGTGGCAGAAGCGCTGGGTGCGGAACTTCCCGGCGGTCTAAAAGTCCAGTTCGATCATCGTGCGCCGGTGCACGAGGTCGACCACCTCGGGCGGCACGGAGTCCCCGGCTTCGAGGAGCCGGGGCAGCAGCGCGGGTTCCGTCAGCACGGCGCGGAAGAACATCTCCACCGTGACGTCGTGCTCCGGCCGGTGCACGACGGTGATCTCGTCGCCCGGCGCGATGGCCCCGGCCTCCAGCACCCGGAAGTAGGCGCCGGGCCGCGCGACCTGCGTGAACCGCTTGACCCAGCCCTTGAGGCCGAGGAAACCCGCGAACGTCCTGCACGGGATGCGCGGCGCGGTGACCTCCAGCAACGCCGTGCCGACCCGCCACCGTTCGCCGATGCGGGCGTGCGTCTGGTCGATGCCCTGTGTGGTCAGGTTCTCGCCGAACCGGCCGTTGCGCAGGTCGAGCCCGAGCTCCGACTGCCACCAGTCGAGGTCTTCGCGCGCGTAGGCGTAGACGGCCTGGTAGTCGCCGCCGTGGCTCATGACGTCGGCGATCGCGTCACCCGCGACACCACTTCCCGCCGAGCCCTTCGCGCCGGGTGCGCGGACTTCGAGCGGCCCGTCGACCGGACGTTTGTCGATGCCGGTGGCGCCCTCCCGGGCGTAGTCGACCGGAACCGTCTGCTGGGCGATGTTCAACGAGAGCACGACAGGCATGAGCCCGAGGTTATTGGCCGACGGCCCCGGCGGCGATCGAATTGACGTAGTCCTGGTAGATCCCGACCTTGTGCGTGATCAGGTCCATGCACTCCTGCAGCTGCTCCATCTGCCTTCCGACGCGGTCCTGGTGCTCCTTGAGGATCTCGAGGCGCTGCAGCTCGTTGCCGTCACCCTGCCGGACCAGCTCGGTGTAGCGGCGGATCTCCGGCACCGGCATCCCGGACATGCGCAGCATGATGCACATGCGCAACCAGTCGATGTCCTGCTGCGTGTACACCCGGCGCCCGCCCGGTCCTCTGTGGACCTGGTGGGCGAGGATGCCCTCCTTCTCGTAGAACCGCAGCGCGTGCACGCTCAGCCCGGTGCGTTCGGCAACCTGTCCGATGCTCAACTGCATGAGGCCGAGCATAGGTGCCGCCGCACTTGACCTAGAGCCCGCTCTAGTTCCTAGGTTCGCCGCATGGACATGCGCTATCGCGTACTCGGGGGAACCGGCATCGAGGTCAGCCACCACTGCCTCGGCGCCATGATGTTCGGCTCGGTGGCCAACGACGACCACGAAGACGGCGTGCGGATCATCCACCGCGCCCTCGACGCGGGCATCAACTTCGTCGACACCGCCGACATGTACTCGGCCGGCGACTCGGAAGTGATCGTCGGCAAGGCTGTGAAGGGCCGTCGCGACGACGTCGTGCTCGCCACGAAGGTGCACTTCCCGCTGGGGGAGGGGCGCAACCGCAGCGGCAACTCGCGCCGCTACGTCGTCCGCGCGGTGGAGGACAGCCTGCGCAGGCTCGACACCGACTGGATCGACGTCTACCAGGTGCACCGGCCGGACTACTCGACCGACGTCGAGGAGACGCTGTCGGTGCTCACGGACCTGGTGCGGGCGGGGAAGATCCGGGCGTTCGGCTGCTCGACGTTCCCGGCGGAGGAGATCGTCGAGGCTCACCACGTGTCGCTGAACCGCGGGCTCATGCGCTTCCGGACCGAGCAGCCGCCGTACTCGGTGCTGGCGCGCGGGATCGAGCGGTCGGTGCTGCCGACGTGTCAGCGGCTGGGGATGGGTGTGCTGGTGTGGAGTCCGCTGGCCAGCGGGTTCCTGTCGGGCAAGCACCGGCGGGGCGCGTCGGCCGAGGCGTTCCGGGCGTCGCTGAACCCCGAGCGGTTCGACGAGTCGTTGCCCGGCAACGCGGCCAAGTTCGAGGCCGTCGAGCAGTTCGCGAAGCTCGCCGACGAGATGGGGGTGTCGCTGCCCGCCCTGGCGATCGCGTTCGCGACGACGCATCCCGCCGTCACGTCGGCGATCACCGGTCCGCGCACGATGGAGCAGCTGGAGTCGTTGCTGGAGGGCGCTTCGCTGGTGCTGACCGACGACGTGCTGGACCGCATCGACGAGATCGTCCCGCCGGGCACCGACACCTACGACGTCAACGGTTTCTGGAAGCCCGCGTCGCTGCTGGACGTCCACCAGCGACGCAGGCCCCTCGACCGGCGCTAGGTCACCAGGCCTGGGTGCTCAGGCCGGTGCCGAGGTAGATCTGGTCGAACCCGTTGCCGTCGTTGTCGTCGGTGTAGACGACGGTGACGCGGCCCCACGGGTCGACACCCACGGCGGGTTCGTCCTGCCTGCCGGTGGCGTTCGAGACCGTGAGCTGCCGTTCGGGACGGCCCGTGACGGTGCCGTCGGGGTTGTAGACCTGCGTGTGGACGTCCTGCGCCTCCGCCGTGGTCACCGCGACACCGAGCTGGTCGTCGATGCCGACCTGCGGGTCGGTGCCGGTGGTCTGGGCGACGGCACCGCGCGGCACGCCGGCCGGGGTGAACGACTGCGTGCGGACGCCGGACTGCTCCCAGGCGACGGCGAAGTCGCCGTTGAAGTTCGCCGCCACGGTGGGGCGTCTGCCCTGCCCCGTCGTGGTCTGCGCCTGCTTCACGCCGCCGGCCGCGGTGACGATCTTGCGGGCGACGTTCGCGTCCGCCTCCCACACGACGACCGCGTTGCCCGCGGCGCTCATCGCGACCTGGGGCTTGGCGTGGGTGCCGCCGGCGTTGTTGACCTGGGCCTCGTAGGACTTCGACGAGATCGACGCGAACACGCTCACCCGCACGGTCGGCGCGGCCGTGCCCTGCTGGTCCTCCCACGTCACCGCGAAGCCGCCGGAGTCCGGATCCGCCGCCACGCTGGGGAAGTGCTGCTGGCCGTCGGCGCTGGCGTTGGCCGTGCCGGAACCGGAGACGGTGCCGGACGCGCTGACCGAGCGGACCGCGACGTTGTAGTAACCGTTGCCGTCGGGGTCCTCCGACCAGACGACGACGGCGCTGCCGTCCTCGTGCAGCGCGACGTCCGGCTGCCAGTGGCGCCAGGTGCCGGTGCCGCCGGTGGAGAGCTTCTTCTCGTAGACCGGCGTTCCCTCTTTGAAGAGGCGGATCCAGACGTCGGAGTGGACAGGGTCGGTGGGCTCGGTGGTGTCGCGGTCGTCCTCCCACACGACGGCCGTGTAGCCGTTGCGGGTGGCCGAGACGGACGCGTTGTCCTGGTCGCCGGTCGAGTCGCTGTTGACCGTGGACCACGTCATGGGAGCGGGTGCCAGCAGGAGGCTCGCGATCAGCAGTGTCTTCACGGCGCCTGCAATCCGGGGTTGGTGGCTTCGACGACGTAGCTGCCGACGGTCTTGACCGGGTAGTCGCGCACGGAGACCTTGTCGACGGCGCGGAAGTCGACGCGCATCTCGGTGGAGGTGGTCTGCGTCTTCACGTAGCCGCGCAGGTTCTTGAAGTACTTCACGTGCGGGTTCAGCGTCGGGTTGAGGCTGTTGTCGGCGGCGTTGCCGTCACCGCCGGACGTGACCGACGTGGTGACGAGCTCGGTGCCGATGATCCGGTTCTGCGTGCCGTAGTTCTGCATGAGGTTCGCGGCCCAGCTGCGGTGCACGTCGCCGGTGAGCACGACGGTGCCCTTGTTGCCGTTGGTGTCCCACGCGTTCTGGATGCGCGCCCGGTTGGCGGTGTAGCCGTCCCACGCGTCCATGCTCTTCGACCCGTCCGCGGCGGCGAGCCGTTGCGCGAAGAACACCTGCTGCCCCAGGAAGTCCCAGGTGCCGAGCTTCTGGCGCAGGCCGTCGATCAGCCACGACTCCTGCGACGTGCCGGTGAGCGTGCGTGCCGCGGCGTCGGCGTCCGAACAGACCTTGGTGCCGTCGCCGCACGCCTGGTCGTCGCGGTACTGGCGGGTGTCGAGCATGTGGAACGTGGCGAGGCTTCCCCAGCGGACCCTGCGGTGCAGCAGCATGTTCTCCGCAGTCGGCGCCTGCGCGCTCCTGAGCGGCATGTGCTCGTAGTAGGCCTTGTAGGCGGCCGCGCGGCGGGCCTTGAAGTCGCCGGTGGGGCTGCTGTCGTTGCGGACGAGATCGGCGTAGTTGTTCTCGACCTCGTGGTCGTCCCACACGACGAGCCACGGCGCGGTGGCGTGCGCGGCCTGCAGGTCCGGGTCGGTCTTGTACTGCGCGTGGCGCACCCGGTAGTCGGCGAGCGTGCTGATCTCGGAGGAGGGCGCGAACTTGCGGACCTTCGTGGTGGTCGCGGCGCCCTCGTAGATGTAGTCGCCGAGGTGCAGGATCAGGTCGGGGTGCTCCTCGGCCATCCTGCGGTAGGCGGTGAAGAAGCCCTCCTCGTAGTGCGCGCACGAGGCGAAGAGCATCGACAGCGCGGGGGAGGTGCCCACCGCGGGTGCCGTGAGCGCGCGGCCGACGGGGGAGATGTGGCCTCCGGTGCGGAAGCGGTACCAGTACTCGCGGCCCGGTTCGAGGCCGGTGAGGGTGACGTGCACGGAGTGGGCGCTGGCCTGCTGTGTCGTGAAGGTGCCGGTGCGGGTGAGGCTGGTGAAGCGCTCGTCGGTGGCGATCTGCCATTCGACGGCCGTGGCGGTGTTCGGCATGCCGCCGAGACCGTCGGCGTTGAGGGGGTTGGGGGCGAGGCGGGTCCAGATGACGAACCCGTCCGCCGCTGGTTCGCCGGACGCGACCCCCAGGGTGAACGGGTAGCCGATGGCGTTCGCCGGGGAGGTGGCCGCCAGTCCGATGCCGACCCCGGCGCTCGCTCCGGCGAGGCCGCCCACGATGAAGGTGCGTCTCCGTAACGTGGTCATGAGCAGGAGACTTACCGGACGCGGGTAAAGGTCCGCCTAACGGTGTGAGGCTTCAAAGTGGTTTCCCACCAAGCAAAAGCCGCGTGGTCGTCGGTGTGGATGTCGAACGCGTCGGCGAGGAGCTCGGCGGCGCACAGCGGGATGCCGGTGTCCTGCACGGCGCGGTAGAGCAGCGCGACGTGGTCGCGGGACCACGACTGCAGGCGCAGACCGGGTAATCGCTCGGCTGCGCAGCACGGCTGGGCGCACACGACGATGTCGAACCACTCGTCCTCGTGGTCGTTGAACGCGACCGTGACGCCGAACCGGTCGGGCCGCAGCGCGGTGACGGTGCTGTGCCGGGTCTCGTAGTGCAGCGAGCAGGGCAGGGCGGCGAGCCGTTTCGCGGCGTGGCGGTCCGGGCCGGTGATCGGGACGTCCTCGTGGTGCGGGCCGTGGTCGAGCACGACCACCTCCCACGCGCTGCGGGTCAGTCTGAGTGCGGTCGCGAGACCGGAGACCCCGGCGCCGACGACGAGTGCTGTGGCCATGGCCAGCCCCTTCCCCTAGGATTGAGGCTAGCGAACGTTCAGAAATTTCTGAAGACAGGGGAGATGTGACCCGCGAGACAGATCGCAAGCAGGCGGCCGAGAACATGGCGCTGACCCTGGTCGGAGTCGGGATGCAGCGGATGGGCGCGCGGGTGATGTCGGCGTTCCTGTTCACCGAGAAGGAGTCGCTGACCGCCGGCGACCTCGCGGAGGAGCTGGGGGTCAGCGCGGGGTCGGTGTCGGCCGCGATCAAGCTGGTCGCGCAGATGGGCGTGATCGAGCGGGTCTACGTCGAGGGCAGCCGGCGCGAGCACTTCCGGATGCTCGACAACGCGTGGACGACGCTGTACTCGCGCCAGCACTCCGTCGTCGACGCCGTGCTGCGCGCGGTCGACACGGGCGTCGAGGCGGTCGGGCCCGGTCGTGCGCATGACCGCCTCGAGTACATGCGGGACTTCTACACGTTCCTGATCAACGAGGCGCAGGAGATGGTGGAGCGGTTCGAGCGGCAGCGCGCGGAGTCCCGGGGTTCCGGCTCGCAGCGCCGTGGAGGACCCCGTCCATGATCAGGTCGAGCATTCGCCTCGCCTGAGCCGGGTCACCGTTCTGGGCGACGCCGACCAGCAACGCCATCAGGTCCAGCGGCTCCGTTCGCGCGTTCAGCGGGGCCAGCAGGCCGCTCACGGCCTCGACCAGCTTCGCGCGGCTGTGCTCGAACGGGTTCACGCCCGCCGCGATCACGGCCTGCAGCGCGTCCTTGAGGTCGTGCTTAGTCGCCGCATAGGCGATGAAGCGGTCCATCCACTCCCGCAGCGCCGCCTCCGGCCCCTGCGTCTCGAGCAGCTCGGGCGCCGCGTCGCAGAGCTTCTCCAGCTCCGTGCGGTAGACCGCCTCGATCAGCGCTTCGCGGGTGGGGAAGTGCCGGTACAGCGTGCCGATCCCGACGCCGGCCTTCTTGGCGATGGCACCGAGGGTGACGTCCTTCTCGTGGGTGAACGCGTCGAGCGCCACCTCGATCAGCAGCCCTCGGTTGCGGACCGCGTCAGCACGCACTTCATCACTCCTATGGGGCATGTCACTTGCTAACCGGAGGCTCCTCCGCTTAGTGTGGAACTCGAACCGGAGGCACCTCCGTTTCATTGTAGGACAAGGTTGGGGAAATCAGATGACTGAGCGCATCACCACCCCGTTCGGCTTCGAGACCACCGCTCTCGAGGTCGTCGAGGGCGTCGACCTCTCGGGTCGTCGCGCCGTGGTCACCGGTGGGGCGTCCGGTATCGGCGTCGAGACCGTGCGGGCCCTCGCCGCCGCGGGCGCCGAGGTCACCATCGCGGCGCGGAACCTGGAGGCGGGCCGTGAGGTCGCCTCCGCGCTGTCCGCTTCCACGGGCAACGAGAAGATCCTCGTGGCGCCGCTGGAGCTGGCGTCGCAGGAGTCGGTGAAGGCCTTCGCGCGGGCCTGGGACGGTCCGCTGCACCTGCTGGTCAACAACGCGGGTGTGATGGCCCCGCCGCTGACCCGCACGCCGGAGGGCTGGGAGCTGCAGTTCGCCACGAACCACTTCGGGCACTTCGCGCTGACGCTGGGCCTGTTCGACGCGCTGCGCGCCGAGGGCGCCCGCGTCGTGAACGTCAGCTCGGCCGGCCACCTGTCGAGCCCCGTGGTGTTCGACGACATCCACTACGAGCGCCGCGAGTACGACCGCTGGCAGTCGTACGGCCAGTCGAAGACGGCGAACATCCTGTTCGGCGTGGAGGCCGGTGCCCGCTGGGCCTCCGAGGGCATCACGATGAACGCGCTGATGCCGGGCGGCATCCTCACGGCGCTGCAGCGCCACATCACGCCGGAGGAGCTGGAAGAGCGGCGCCGGCTGCGCGGCGGTGACAGGCCGATGCGGTTCAAGACGCCGGAGCAGGGCGCGGCCACCACGCTGGTTCTCGCGGTGTCGCCGCTGGTCGAAGGCCGTTCAGGCCTCTACTTCGAAGACTGCGACGAGGCACTCCCGCACGAAGAGGGCATGACCAGTGGCCTGGCCGCCTACGCGGCCGACCCCGAGGCCGCCGCCCAGCTGTGGAAGGTCTCCGAGGAAACGCTGAAGGTGCAGGCATGATCAACACTGGTTACGGGTTCGAGACGACCGCGCTGGAAGTGGCCCGGGTGGCCGACCTGGCAGGCCGCCGCGCCGTCGTGACGGGCGGCGCGTCGGGCATCGGCGTGGAAACCGTCCGGGCGCTGGCCGTGGCCGGCGCCGAGGTCACCATCGCCGCCCGCGACATCGACGCGGGCCAGCGAGTCGCCACGTCGCTCGCGAGGTCCACCGGCAACAAGCACATCTCGGCGGCGCGCCTGGACCTGTCCGACCAGGAGTCGGTGAAGGCCTTCGCCCGCAACTGGGACGGCCCGCTGCACCTGCTGGTCAACAACGCGGGCGTCATGGCCACCCCGCTGACCCGCACGCCGCGGGGCTGGGAGCTCCAGTTCGCGACCAACCACCTGGGCCACTTCGCCCTGACCCTGGGGCTGTTCAACTCGCTGCGGGCAGAAGGCGCCCGCGTGGTGAACGTGAGCTCGTCGGCCCACCTCATGAGCGAGGTCGTGTTCGACGACATCCACTACGACCACCGCGAGTACGACCGCTGGCAGGCCTACGGCCAGTCCAAAACGGCGAACATCCTGTTCGGCGTGGAAGCCGGCGCCCGCTGGGCCTCCGAGGGCATCACGATGAACGCCCTGATGCCCGGCAGCATCGCGACCAACCTCCAGCGCCACCTAACCCAGGAGGAGCTGCAGGACCGCATCCGCCAAAGCGGAGCCGCGGCCACCCGCCGCGTGAAGACGCCGGAGCAGGGCGCCGCCACCACCCTCGTGGTCGCCACGACGCCCCTGCTGAACGGCATCTCCGGCAGGTACTTCGAGGACTGCGCCGAGGCGGCCCCGGTGGAGGGCGGCTCCCACATGCGAGGCGTAGCCCCCTACGCCCAGGACCCGGAGGCGGCAGCCCAGCTGTGGAAGGTCTCGGAGGAGACGCTCTGGTCCCTGAAGGCGGCCTGACGGCCTGAGAGACGCGGGCGGCCCAACGGCGAGGGGGCGCGGCCGCGGGGAGTATCCGGCGTCGGACAGCCAGGCGGGCTACAGGCGAGTGCGGCAACGCGGGCGGGCAACCGGAAGACCAAGCCGTTGCCGGGTAGGACTACCTGTCCTGCAACGCGGGCGGGGGAGTGGGGGACGGAGCCGTTGCCGGACGGGACCACCAGTCCGGCAACGGCTCGGCGCACGACCGGGCGCCCGGAGCGGCTTGCGCCGTTTTGGGGCTTGCCGGGGCCACCTGAAGCGATTCCCGGCGTGAGCCTCGCGTCTGCGGCGTCTTCCACGCGCCACGCATCCGTCAGCGGCGCTCACCGTCAGCCGTGAGCCGCTCGTCTCTGCCAGCCGGCATCTGCCCGCCTCGGCCCGCCCGGCACCTGCTCGCCACGCCCGCCGCCACCCGCCGTGCCCGTCACCCACCTCTATGCGCGCGTGTCCACCACGCCTGCTGCCTCACCGCACCCGCGCCGCGTCCCCACGCCGCAGGCCACCGCTACCCGCGCTCCACCACACCCACCGCTCGACCGGTAGAGGTCTGGACCATTCCGTGCTTCAATGACAGCGGGTCGCCGCCTGAACGCGAAAGGTGAGCGAATGCCTGCCCGCATGCTCCCCAGGGCGCTGACGGCCCTGCTCCTGCTCCTGAGCACAGTCCTCCTCCCGTCCACGGTCCAAGCAGCCCAAGCAGCCGACACGTGCGCGCTCAAAGCCCGCCCGCAGGGCAAGGTCCTGCACGGGTACTGGGAGAACTGGGACGGAGCGTCGAACGGGGTCCACCCGCCGTTCGGCTGGACCCCCATCACCGACACGCGCATCAAGCAGCACGGCTACAACGTGATCAACGCGGCGTTTCCCGTCATCCGGTCCGACGGCACGGTGCTGTGGGAGGACGGCATGGACGCCGGCGTCAAAGTCGCCACACCCGCCGAGATGTGTGCGTCGAAGGCGGCAGGCGCGACGATCCTGTTGTCGATCGGGGGTGCCGCGGCGGGCATCGACCTGAGCTCGGCCGCGGTGGACGACCGGTTCGTCGCGACGGTGGTGCCGATCCTGAAGAAGTACAACTTCGACGGGATCGACATCGACATCGAGACCGGGTTGGTCGGCAGCGGGAACATCAGCCAGCTGTCGGCGTCGCAGGCCAACCTGATCCGCATCATCGACGGTGTGCTGGCCGCGATGCCGAGCGGCTTCGGGCTCACCATGGCGCCCGAGACGGCGTACGTGACGGGCGGCAGTGTCGTCTACGGCTCCATCTGGGGCGCGTACCTGCCGATCATCAAGAAGTACGCGGACAACGGGCGTCTGTGGTGGCTGAACATGCAGTACTACAACGGGTCCATGTACGGGTGCTCCGGCGACAGCTACCAGGCGGGCACCGTGCAGGGGTTCGTGGCGCAGACCCAGTGCCTGAACAAGGGGCTGGTCGTGCAGGGCACCACGATCAAGGTGCCCTACGACAAGCAGGTGCCCGGCCTGCCCGCCCAGCCGGGTGCCGGTGGCGGGTACATGAGCCCCTCGCTGGTCGGGCAGGCGTGGAACAGCTTCGGCGGTCAGCTCAAGGGGCTCATGACCTGGTCGATCAACTGGGACGGCTCGAAGGGCTGGACCTTCGGCGACAAGGTGAAGTCGCTGCAGGGGCGTTAGGGATCAGCTCCCACAGAGCTGGCGTGTCGGCTGGGACCGTCTGGTGGAGTTCTCAGCCGACCTGTTGACGGGTCACGACCTCCACACCGGGACAACCCCGGCTGACGACGGGATTCCGCCGGCCGTGGAGGTACTGGCGGAAGAAACGCGGGGATGGTAGGTGCTGGCGCCAGCGGGAGCACCGCCCTGATCCGCACCCCGGACGGCAGGATCCCTGCGTGGTCGTCGGACGCCTGCCACACCGCGCCACGACCGCCGCGCGAG
>NZ_DATLEC010000210.1:0-43346 GCF_035525475.1 Lentzea sp.
GCAAGCATGGGATTGGTTTTGATTCACCAGGGCGGTCTGGTCGTGGGGGACCGGCCTTCCATGGAATTCCTGGAGAGGGTGCTCAGTGGGCTTCGCAGGCTCTAGTCCCCAGGGCGCCGAGGGCGCACGGAAGCCGACGACGTCCGCCAAGATCGTGGTGGCGGGTGGCTTCGGTGTGGGCAAGACGACGTTCGTCGGCTCGGTGTCCGAGATCGTCCCGTTGACCACCGAGGCGGTGATGACCGAGGCCAGCGCGGGGGTGGACGACCTCTCCGCCACGCCGAACAAGGTCACCACGACGGTCGCGATGGACTTCGGCCGCGTGTCGCTCGACAGCGACCTGATCCTGTACCTCTTCGGTACACCGGGTCAGCACCGCTTCTGGTTCATGTGGGACGACCTCGTGCGTGGTGCCATCGGCGCCATCGTGCTGGTCGACACCCGCAGGCTCGCGGACGCGTTCGCCTCGATCGACTTCTTCGACGACCGGCAGCTGCCGTACGTCGTCGGCGTCAACTGCTTCGACGGCCTCCTGCACCACAGGCTGGAGGACGTGCGCGAGGCGTTGACGATCGACGAATCGGTGCCGATCGTGACGTGCGACGCGCGGAACCGTCAGTCCACGAAGCAGACGCTCATCACACTGGTCGAGCACGCCATGCGCCAGTGGATGTCCGTCCGCGCGGGCTGACCTCTCGCCGGGCACAGCTGCAGACGTACGACGAGGCGAGCGCCACCTTCCGGGTGCGGCGCTCGCCTCGTCGTCGCGTTCCGGCCCGGTTGGTCCCGGCGCCGCGGTGATCCGGGCTCCTGTCACAGGGGCCCGACACCGGTACGCCTCGACGACAGGCCCGTCAGGCCTCGTCGTCCACCAACGCGGCGGACGTGACGCGGTGGAGCGGGAACCTCAGCACCTCGCCGTAGCTGTGGTCGTAGCCCTCCAGCACGCCCCCGCCGACCACGTGCGGCTCGATCACGCGCTGCGCCGCCGTGCCGTGGGAGTCGACGAAGCCGACCAGCACCCTGCGCCGCGCCCGTGCGGCCTGCTGCAGCAGCGACAGGGTCGCCGACGGACCGGCGCCGAGATGGCCGGGAACGGCGATCCGTTCACCCCGTGGCGTCGCCGCGGCACGGTCTCCCGCCCGCACCAGCCTGACGAACTCGCCCAGCCGCTCCTCGGCGAGCACGGCCGGTGACGCCGGTTTGCGCGCCGACCGCTGCCTCGGCGTGGTCCTGCGCCCGCCCGGCCGCAGGTCGAGGACCTGGCCGTCGGGACCCTCCGCGGCGGGGGAGAAGCCGGCGGACCGCAGCCCGTCCAGCACGTCCGCCAGCGGCAACGGGCTCACGAGCACCGTCGGCGCGATCCGGCGCAGCTCCAGCCGGGTGGCCTCCGGGTGCGCGAGGACCTCGCTGACCAGCACCTGGTCGTCGCAGCGCAGGAACGAGCCCGCGGCGCCACCGCGCAGCCGGCCGTGGCGCCGGGCGGCGTCGTCGATCAGGTACGTCAACGACTGCGGCACCGGCGTGCGCGAGCGCGTCTTGAAGAGTTCGTGCAGGTCGTCGGCGGTGCGGCCGGAGTCGAGCGCACGACGGACCGTGGCCTCGCCGATCCGGTAGACGGTCGCGCTGCCCGCCGACTCGACGTCCGCGACCAGGGCCATCTCGTCCGCGAGGTCCGGTTCGAGCCTGCCGGGGGCGACGACGGTGAGGTCGGCCTGCACCAGCACGTGGTCGAGCAGTGCCGGCAGCGCCTCGCCGAGGGTCTTGGCGGCGTGGCCGGGGCCCTCGTCGAGCAGCACGCGGCCGGCGCTGGTGATCCCGCCGAGGGCGAGCACGCCCACCGCGGTGCCCTCCTCGACGGTCCAGCGCACCAGCTCGTCGCGTTGCCTGCCACCGCGGCGCGGCGCCCGCCAGCCGAGCAACGCGGCCAGGTCGGCCGGGTTCGTGATCGTGGTGCCCTTGGGGAACGCGGCGAGCGTCTCCAGGACCCAGCGGCGGTCGCGCGGCGCCTGGACGCGGCGGATCTCGTCCGTGAGGGGGGTGAAGAGCCTGTCCTTCTCGTCGCGGCGGCCGACCAGCGCGGGCAGCCTCGGCAGCTCCAGCCAGGCGTGCGCGACCGTCGCCCAGCGGACCTCGGCGGTCGCGGCGAGCCACACGTCGGCCTTGGTCGTCGGCACCCACTCGGGCTCGGCGGCCTCGGTGTTCGCGGCCAGGTCCGCGCCGACGACGAGCTCGATCAGCAGGGCGGCGCGCTGTTCGTCGACGTTCAGGTCCTTGGCGGCCTTGCGCAGCTCGCGCACGCCCAGGCCGCCCGTGCGCAGCACCGGTGGCGGTTCCGCGGACCAGCTCGCGATCAGGTTCTCGACGTGCCGGACGAGCTCCAGGGCCTCGCCGCCGCCCGTGGCGTCGATGCTGCTCTGCTGCAGGACGGTGGTCTTCGGCCTGGGCTCGGTGACCTGGATCGGGCCCAGCGGGCGCGCGCCGCGCAGGTCGAACGCGATCTCCCGCGGCAGCTCGACGGTGCCGGGGTCGCGCCGCAGCAGCAGACCGCGGGCGAGCAGCCGTTGGACGGGCGTCTCGGCCTTCTCCAGCGGCACGACGCGGGAGGCGTCCTTGGTGTCGCCGATCGGCGGTCCGGCGGCGAGCTTGCGCAGGACGCGCTCCTCGCCCTCGGAGAGGCCGCTGAGGTCGTAGGTCTGCCCCGTCCCGCGGCCCAGGCCGCCGGGGAACGAGCCGAACGCCTCGCGCGTGACCGGCGGGACCGACAGCTCGTCGTCGCCCCACGCGAGCGCGAGCGACCTCAGCCTCGCCACGGCCTGCCGGAGCGGCTTGGGCTTCACGTCGGGCCCGAGCAGCCCGGCGAGTGTGGCCAACGCCACGGGCTCGGCGTCCGCACCCTGGACGACCAGGCCTTCGAGCACCGCGAGCGTGAACGTGTCGAGGTCCTCGCAGGCGCGCGCGATCGACGCCCTGGTGCCGACCCGTGTCGCGAGCACGGACATATCGGCAGGTGGGGGCGTTGCCAGGTCAGGACGCGCGCGCAGCAGTGCGACGAGTGCGTCGTCGTCCTGGGCGCGCAGCCAGTCGGCGAGAGTGGTGCCGGACATTCTCACCACGGTATATGGGTCGGCCCTCATCCCATCGTCGCCCGGAGGAGAAAACCAGGTCTGTCACACTTGTCGCGTCATCGGCACCACCGAGGAGGAGAACGTGGCGAAAGGACGCCCTGGACGGGTCGACCCGCACTGGCCGGAGGGCCCCGACGGCGGCCACCCCGTCACTGAACTGACCAGTGACGTGCAGGGTGCGCTCTCCCCGTTCGGCACGGTGACGTTCCCGCTGCCGGTCGAGGACCTCGGCTACACGCACCCGGTGACCGAGATCAACAAGTCCGAGCTGTCCTGATCGGACTGTCAGGGCGGTCTTAAGACTGCCGAGTCGCGTGAGTACCGCAATGGGCCCGGGGATAGGCTCACTTCCCGCTTGAGCAGCACTGCGTGGGAGGAAGACGATGCCGGTCCCCGGCCCTGGTTACTCGATCACCGTTCGTCTGGAGGCGCCGCCGTCAGCGAGCGCCGCGGGTGACCTCACCTCGGCCGTCGGCCGCGCGGGCGGAGTGATCACGGCGTTCGACGTCGTGGAGTCGCACAACGACCGCGTCGTCATCGACCTCACGTGCAACGCGCTCTCCGCGAACCACGCCAAGGACATCACCGACACGCTGGAGACGCTGCCCGGCATCGTCGTCCGCAAGGTGTCGGACCGCACGTTCCTCGTGCACCTCGGCGGCAAGATCGAGATCGCGTCGAAGGTGCCGCTGCGCAACCGAGACGACCTCTCCCGCGCCTACACGCCGGGTGTCGCGCGGGTCTGCGAGGCGATCGCCAAGAACCCGGACGACGCGCGCCGCCTGACGATCAAGCGCAACACCGTCGCGGTCGTCACCGACGGCTCCGCCGTGCTCGGTCTCGGCAACCTCGGCCCCGCCGCCGCCCTGCCCGTGATGGAGGGCAAGGCCGCGCTGTTCAAGAAGTTCGCGGGCGTCGACGCCTGGCCGGTCTGCCTGGACACCCAGGACACCGAGGAGATCATCCGCGCGGTCGAGCTCATCGCCCCCGTGTACGGCGGCATCAACCTCGAGGACATCTCCGCGCCGCGCTGCTTCGAGATCGAGGCCCGCCTGCGCGAGAAGCTCGACATCCCGGTCTTCCACGACGACCAGCACGGCACGGCGATCGTCGTCGTCGCGGCCCTGCGCAACGCTTTGCGCGTCGTGAACAAGGACATCAAGGACTGCCGCATCACGGTCTGCGGCGTCGGCGCGGCCGGTTCCGCGATCATCCGCCTGCTGCAGGCCCAGACGCCGGGCGACATCATCGCCGTCGACGTCGACGGCATCGTGCACCGCGACCGCCCCGGCCTGGACTCGAACCTGAAGTCCATCGCCGCGTCCACGAACAAGGACAACCAGTCCGGCCGCCTGCACGACGCGCTGGTCGGCTCCGACGTGTTCATCGGCGTCTCGGCCCCCAACCTCTTCGGCGCCGACCAGGTCGCCACGATGGCCAAGGACGCCATCGTGTTCGCCCTGGCCAACCCGGACCCGGAGATCGACCCGATGGAGGCCCAGCAGCACGCCGCCGTCGTGGCGACCGGCCGTTCGGACTTCCCGAACCAGATCAACAACGTGCTGGCGTTCCCCGGCGTGTTCCGCGGCCTGCTGGACGCGCACGCCAGGACCATCACCGACGCGATGCTGCTGGCCGCCGCCGCCGCCATCGCCGACGTGGTGGACGGAGACCGCCTGAACGCGTCGTTCATCGTCCCGTCGGTCTTCGACAACACCGTGGCCCCCGCGGTGGCCGAGGCGGTCCGCAAGGCCGCGACCGCGTAGCGCACCACGTGCCCGTGGGCGGGCCTACGATCGCGGTATGACCAAGCAGTTCACCCACCTGGACTCCCAAGGCGCGGCCCGCATGGTCGACGTCTCCGGCAAGGAGCAGACCACCCGCACGGCGGTTGCCACCGGGGTCCTGCACACGACAGCCGAGGTGGTCGCGCTGCTGGGCTCCGACGGCCTGCCCAAGGGCGACGCACTGGCGACGTCCCGCATCGCCGGCATCATGGCGGCGAAGCGCACCTCGGAGCTCGTGCCGCTGTGCCACCCGATCGCCCTGTCGTCGGTGGTGGTGGACCTGGCCCTGGCAGAGGACTCGGTCCTGATCACGGCCACCGTCCGCACCACCGACCGCACGGGCGTCGAGATGGAGGCGCTGACCGCCGTCTCGGTGGCCGGCCTGACCCTGCACGACATGGTGAAGTCGGTCGACCCGGCCGCCTCCCTGGACGCGGTGCGGGTGGAGCGCAAGGAAGGCGGCAAGTCCGGACTGTGGGTGCGCCCGTGAAGGCAGTGGTGATCACGGCTTCCCACCGCGCCTCGGCCGGGGTCTACTCCGATCGCAGCGGTCCGATCATCGTCTCCTGGCTTGGTGAGCGCGGGTTCTCGGTCTCTGATCCGGTCGTCGTGCCGGATGGGGAACCGGTTCGCGAGGCCCTGGTCTCGGCGGTGGCGTCCGGTGCCGATCTGGCTCTGACCACCGGTGGTACCGGTATCAGCCCTACCGACCGCACGCCTGAGATGACTCGGGCGGTGCTGGACTTCGAGATCCCCGGGCTGGCCGACGTCATCAGGATGTCCGGGTGGCCGCGGGTTCCCGGTTCTGTGTTGTCGCGTGGTGTGGCCGGGGTGGCTGGGCGGACGTTGATCGTCAACCTGCCAGGGTCCACCGGTGGGGTCCGGGACGGGCTGGACGTGCTTTCGTCCGTGTTGGAGCATGCGCTCGACCAACTGCGTGGAGGTGACCACAGGTGAGCGTGGTGCTGCGGGCCCTTGTCACCGAGGAGCCGTTGTCGGTGTCTGAGCACGCTGATCTGGTGGCTTCCGACCGGGCCGGGGCTGTTGTCACCTTCTCCGGGGTGGTGCGGGATCACGACGGTGGGCGGTCGGTGCTGGAGTTGGAGTACCACTCGCACCCGTCCGCTTCGGATGTCGTGGCTGAGGTTGTCGCCTCGTTGGCTTCCAAGTACACCGGGGTGCACGGGATTGCTGTCTCGCACCGGGTCGGGCCGTTGAAGATCGGGGATGTGGCGCTGGCCTGCGCGGTGGCTGCTGAGCACCGGGGGGAGGCATTTTCTTTGTGTGCCGACCTGGTGGACGAGGTCAAGGCTCGGTTGCCTGTGTGGAAGCGGCAGGTTTTCTCGGACGGTGCTGACGAGTGGGTCAACTGTCCCTGAGGGTCACCTTGGGCCGTGGTTTGTTGCGGTTCCAGCGTGGTCGTGCAGACCTGGACGACGCTGCGGGGTTCATCCGCTTCGCGTCGATAGCGATCGGGGCTTGACTTCGGGGCCTTTGCGAGGCGCTTCATCGGGCGGACAAGGCCGGACGCTCCGCACCCGCCCGCTCCCGGCAAGGTAGCACCTCGCACCCAAGTCAAGCCCCAATCGCAAAAGCGTTGGAGTACACCGCTTCCCAGCGGTTCACAGGGCTGTCCGGCTCGCTTCGCATCGCGGTTTCGGGTGTGCCTTGGCTTCGCCGTTGGCCTGCGCGGCAGGGTGGCGGCTCGTTTTCCGTTGCTCCTGCGCGTTCCCGTGCGTGTTGCCCGTGCCCGGAATGCAAGCAGGGACCTCACCGCCGGGGGGTGCGGCGAGGTCCCTGGTCGTGCATCAGTCCACTGTTGCGGGACTGCGGTTCGTGCGGCCGGTCCAGATCAGATCTGGATCTTGTGGCCAGGGAAGATCAGGTCGGGGTTCGTGATGAAGCCCTTGTTCTTCTCCACGATGGCCTGGTAGCCGCCCTCGACCTTGTTGGCCTCGGCGATCTTGGACAGCGTGTCGCCGGCCTTGATCTCGTAGTTGCCGTTCGGGTTCGAGGTCGAGCCCGCCACCACTACGACCGGGGCCTGCTGCACCGGCGCGGCGGCCGTGCGCTGCTGCTGCGGCTGCACCTTGCGCTGCGGCTGCTGCTGCTGCGGGGCCGGGGCGGTCTTGCCCTTGTAGGCGCCGAGCTTGGCGCTGCAGGCCGGCCACGCGCCGGGGCCCTGCGACTGGAGCACGCGCTCCGCTACCGCGATCTGCTGCTCACGGGACGCGTTGGCCGGGTTGCCGACGCCGCCGTGGCCGTTCCACGTCTGTTGCGTGAACTGAAGGCCGCCGTAGAAGCCGTTGCCGGTGTTGGCGGCCCAGTTGCCGCTGGCCTCGCACTGCGCGAGTGCGTCCCAGTCCATTCCAGGGGCGGCGCCGGCGGTGCCAACGGCCATGCCCAGAGGGGCGCCGGCGATGATGCCGACAGCCGCGACCTTGGCGATAGTGCGAGCGGCGGAGCCCTGCTTGCCGTGCTTGCCCTGCTTGCCTCGGTTGAAAGCCATGTGCCTCTCGGTCCACCCGCATCTGCGGGCAGGAACTCGGGTTCGGGGCCCGGTACGTCCCTGCGTCCCAGTCCGGCGGTTTCTCTCGCTCGGGGTGTGTTCCGGAGAACCCTCGGACTGGGTTCGATGCGTGGTCCTCCGGTCGTGCTCGTGACTGGTCGGGGCCAGCCGAGAAGCGACCGTACGTAACCGAAAGCGGGCTCGCCAAATGTTTGGCTACGTGACCCGTATCACTGTAACGTTCCGCCAAGTTGGTTGGAGACGGTGAAACCGCAGCTCAAAGGTGTCGTTACCGGTTCGTTTCCATCTTGAGATCGGCCGAGATCTATCACGGAAAGTGAGGCGTGGCTCACGCTTGTTCGGCCGATCGTGGACGTGTCGAACGGCTTCGACCGGCCTTCGCCGGCATGTGCGAAACCCTGGTCGCCGCAGTGGTCGTGTGGCCATGATGTGGAGATGTGAAAATCGACGCGCTGCGGCAGGCGCTGGCCGCCAAGCCCGGTCAGGCCGTGGCGTTCGGCGAGCTGATCGACGCGGTCTGGGGTGACGAGCGGCCCGCGAACCCGAAGCAGGCGTTGCGCAACCTCGTGCAGCGGCTGCGCGCCACCGAGCAGGTCATCACCGAGCCCGGTGGCTACCGGCTCGTCCTGCGCAAGCCGGGGCCGCACCAGCTGCCCGCCGACCTGCCGGACTTCGTCGGCAGGACCGGGGAGATCGCCGCCGCGCTCGGCAGCACCGCGCCGGTGCTCGCCATCACCGGGCCGCCGGGTGTCGGCAAGACCTCGCTCGCCGTCCACGTCGCGCACCGGCTGAGCGAGCGCTTTCCCGACGGGCAGCTGTACGTGAACCTCCACGCGTTCGACAGCGCCACCGCGATGACGCCGCACCAGGCGCTGCACCGGTTCCTGCGCGCGCTCGGGGCCGAGGAGGTCCCGGTCGACCTCGACGCGCAGGTCGAGCTGTTCCGGCGGATGACGGCGGACCGCGCCGTGCTCGTGGTGGTCGACAACGCCACCGGCGACCTGGTCGGGCCGCTGCTGCCGTCGGGGGAGAGGTGCCGGGTGCTCGTCACCAGCCGGACGGACCTGGCAGAGCACGAGCAGATCCGGCTGGCCGTGTTCGCGGACGACGAGGCGCAGGAGCTCCTCGCGCGGATGCGGATCACCGGGTCGCCGGACGACCGCGCGGAGCTGGTGCGGCTCTGCGCGAACCTCCCGCTGGCGCTGAGGATCGCGGCCGCGAACGTGGCGGCCGGGCACATCAGCGACTACCTCGCCGACCTCCGCGGCGACGATCGGCTGGACGCGCTGGAGATCGAGGGCGACGCGGCCGTCAACGCCGCGTTCGACCTGTCGTACAAGGCGCAACCCCTCGAGGCGCAACGGTTGTTCCGATTGCTCGGCCTGATTCCCGGCCAGGACTTCGGTGCCGAGGCCGCCACCGCGCTGCTGGGCGAGTGCGCGGACGAGCCGCTGCGCCTGCTCGTGGCCGCGAACCTGGTGCACGGCAACGGGAACAGGTACAGCCTGCACGACCTGCTCCGCATGTACGCGGTCCACCTGACGCAGGACCCGAGCCCGCGCAGGCGCCTCTTCGACTACTACCTCCTCAACGCCGAGGCGGCCGCCCGCGTGCTCAACCGCGAGTTCTTCCGGATGGACCTGCCGGAGCTGGCGGAGGACCTCCCGAGGCACGACCCGGACTCCGAGGCTGCGGCCGTCGCGTGGCTCGACGCCGAGCGGGCCAACATCGTCGCCGCCGTCCAGCAGGCCGGTGCCGACCCGGTCGCCTGGTTGCTCACCGACATGCTGCGCGGCCACTTCCACTTCCAGGCCCACCACGTCGACTGGTTCGCCGCGGCCAGGGCCGGCCTGGCCGCGGCCCGGCAGGCGGGCGCGCGGGTGCCGACGGCCGTCATGCACGGCAGCCTCGGCCTCGCCCACTGGAGCACCGGCACCCTCGCCGACGCCGTCGAGGAGTTCGGCAAGGCCCTCGACGTCCTGCGGGTCCACCGCGACGACCGGGTGATGACGTCGCTGCTGATCAACAGCGGCATCGTCAACTGGGAGCTGGGCCGCCTGCGCGCCGCCGCGCGGCTGCTCGGCGAGGCGTTGGAGATGTCACCGGACAACCCGGCGGTCCTGTTCAACCTCGGCGGCGTGTACCTGGACCTCGGGCCGCTCTCGATCTCGGTCGCGCACGTCACGAGGGCCTTGGAGATCGCGGAGGAGCAGGACCTGCTGGTCGGCCGCATCCTCGCGCTGAACGCGATCGTGGAGGTGCGCCAGCTCCTCGGCGACTACGACCTGGCCGAGGAGTACCTGGCCAAGGCGGACGACCTGCGCGCCGTCGCCCCGCACGGCCTGGTCCGCCGCATCCCCGGCCTGGACTCGCACGCCGCCCTCTCCTTCGTGCGCGGACGCACCGAGGAGGCCCTGGAGTTCGCCCTCGACGCGCTGCGGCACGCCCAGGAGGCGAACAGCTCCAAGGACGAGTGCGACGGCTACGACACGCTCGGCGAGATCTACCGCGCGCTGGGCGACGTCGACAAGGCCATGAGCGCGCACGACGAGGCGTTGGGCATCAGCCTGAAGAACGGCTACCTGCGCGGTGAGGTCAACGCGCTGGCGGGCCTCGCCGCCGACCACCACGCGGCGGGGGAACCGGGCGAGGCGCTGAGGATCGCCCTGCGCGCCCGCGAACGGGCCAGGGAGGGGGAGATGCGGGTCCGCGGTGTCCGGGTGCTCGCGGTGCTGGCCCGCGTGCAGCGGTCGATGGGCGACCACGCCGCCGCGGACGAGGCCACCCGGTCAGGGCTGAACCTGGCCGCCGAGACGGAGTGCCGCTTCTGGGAGCGGGACCTGCTCGCTCAGCCGCCCGCGAACGGCGGCAGCACGTCCAGCTGAGACCCGGCGGGCACGCGCACCGACGTGTCGCGCACCGCCACGCCGTCGAGCAGGAAGCTCGACGCCGCGAGGACCTTGCCGAGCCGGTCGCCGTGCCGGTCCGCGATGGTGCTGACCACGAGCGCCACGGTCGGCTCCGCGGTGTCGAGGAGCAGGTCCTCCTCGGCCACCCCGGCCGCGGCTCGCGCGCCCGCGAAGTAGCGGACCTGGACCGCGGTCGTCACGGGAGAGACCACTGTCATCCTCCGATCGCGCTCATGGGGCGGTCGGGCTGCGAGAAGCCCGCCTCGTTGATGCCGTGCCCCGCGGCCTTGGCCCACATCGTGGCGCGCCAGGCGTCGGCGATAGCGGCGTCGGGAGAACCGTCGCGCAGCAGCGCGCGCAGGTCGGTCTCGCCCTGGCTGAACAGGCAGTTGCGGATCTGGCCGTCCGAGGTGAGCCGGGTGCGGTCGCAGGCGGCGCAGAACGGCCTGGTCACCGATGCGATCACGCCCACGACGGCCGGACCGCCGTCGACCAGCCAGCGTTCGGCGGGGGCGCCGCCGCGCGGGACCTCGGACGGGGTCAGCGTGAACCCGGACGAGAGCTTCGTGAGGATCTCATCGGCCGTGACCATGTCGGTGCGCGTCCAGCCGTGCTGTGCGTCGAGCGGCATCTGCTCGATGAACCGCAGCTGGTAGCCGTTCTCGACGCAGAACCGCAGCAGCGGGACGGCCTCGTCCTCGTTCATGCCGCGCATCAGCACGGAGTTGACCTTCACCGGCTTCAGCCCGGCCTCGCGGGCGGCGTCGAGGCCGTCCAGCACGTCCGTGATGCGGTCGCGCCTGGTCAGGGTGGCGAACCGGTCGGGGTCGAGGGTGTCGAGCGAGATGTTGATCCGGTCGAGGCCCGCGTCCTTCAACGACCGCGCCCGCCGGGCGAGCCCGATGCCGTTCGAGGTCATCGACATGCGCGGACGGGGTTCCAGCTCGGCCGTCGCGGCGATGACCTGCTCCAGGCCGCGCCGCAGCAGCGGCTCGCCGCCGGTGAACCGGATGTCCGTCACGCCCAGGTCGACCACGGCGATCCGCATCAGCCGGATCAGCTCGGCGTCGGTCAGCAGCTCGTCCTTCCGCAGCCAGTCGAGGCCCTCGGCGGGCATGCAGTAGGTGCACCGGAGGTTGCAGCGGTCGGTGAGCGAGACCCGGAGGTCCTTCGCCACCCTGCCGAACCTGTCGACGAGCAGTGGCGTGTCCGGACGCGCGGACGCGTCGGGAGTGCCACGCACGATGGGTAGTCCCAGGTCCACTGCTGTCACCCTGTCCAGCTTAATGACCAACCCCTTGCAGATGACTCCACGCACGAGGTTTCTCACGTTCCGCCCGTTTGGAGCACCCTCACGAGGAATTGTCTTAGTGGCTAAGATGTTCGACATGAGACCGGAAGTGCTGGAGAGGTTCACCTGGTACATGCGGGAGCAGAGCGCTCAGACCGTCATGTTCCACACGAAGGTCGCCGGGCAGATGGGCCTGTCCGCGACCGACGAGAAGTGCCTCGATCTCGCCATGCGGGCGGAGGGGCCGGTCACCGCCGGCCGGATCGCCGAGCTGTCCGGCCTCTCCACCGGTGCCGTCACGGGCGTCATCGACCGCCTGGAACGTGCCGGTTACGTCCGGCGTGTCCGCGACCCGCACGACCGACGCAAGGTGTTGGTCGAGGTCGCGGTGGGTGACCTCGAGAAGTTCGGGCAGATCTTCGAGGTCGCGCGGCAGAGCATGATCGAGGTGCTCGGGCACTTCGACGACGACGAGCTCGAGGTGATCGAGCGTTATCTCAAGCTCCAGATCGCGACGTTTCGCAAGCGCGTGATCGATACTTAGACCCATGTGGCACTACTTGATGGACATGGACGGCGTCCTCGTGCACGAGGAGCACCTCATCCCCGGCGCCGACGAGTTCGTGGCGGAGCTGCGCGCTTCGGAGACCCCGTTCCTCGTGCTCACGAACAACTCCATCTACACGCCACGCGACCTGCGGGCACGCCTGCAGCGCACCGGCCTGGACATCCCGGAGTCGTCCATCTGGACGTCCGCGCTGGCCACGGCCAAGTTCCTCGACTCGCAGCGCCCGAACGGCTCGGCGTTCGTGATCGGCGAGGCCGGCCTCACGACCGCGCTGCACGAGATCGGCTACGTGCTGACCGACCGCGACCCGGACTACGTGGTGCTCGGCGAGACCCGCACCTACAGCTTCACCGCGATCACCAAGGCCATCCGGCTGGTCGAGGAGGGCGCGAAGTTCATCGCGACCAACCCCGACGCCACCGGCCCGTCGCGTGAGGGCTCGCTGCCCGCCACCGGCGCCGTGGCGGCGTTGATCGAGCGCGCCACCGGCCGTGCGCCCTACTACGTCGGCAAGCCGAACCCGTTGATGATGCGCTCGGCCCTGCGCGCTCTCGGCTCGCACTCCGAGCAGGCGCTGATGATCGGCGACCGCATGGACACCGACGTGCGGTCGGGCCTGGAGGCGGGCCTGTCGACCATCCTCGTGCTGTCCGGGGTCTTCACCGCCGAGACCGCCGAGATGTTCCCGTACCGCCCGACGCGCGTGCTCAAGTCGATCGCCGAGCTCGTCGGTCACTCTGCGGACCCGTTCGGCGACTGGACTGACCACTGACGCGGGAGGCTGCATCACCTATCGTCGCGGAGGTGGACACGGATCGACGCCCGATGCACGTCGTAGGTGACGTGCACGGACATCTCGCTGAGCTGACCAGGGCCCTGCACGTCGCGGAGCTGTGCGACGAGGACGGGCACTGGACGGGCGGTGAGGCGGAGCTGTGGTTCCTCGGCGACTTCGTCGACCGCGGCCCCGACGGCGTCGGTGTGATCGATCTGGTCATGCGGCTCGGCCAGGAGGCGGCCGAGACCGGTGGCTCGGTCAACTCGTTGATCGGCAACCACGAGGTCCTGCTGCTCGGCATGTACCGGTTCGGCGACGAGCAGGTGCCGGACAGCCTCGGGCCGCGGTCGTTCGCGCGCAGCTGGCTGCTCAACGGCGGGCTGCGCAGCGACCAGGACCGGCTGACCGACGCCCACGTCGAGTGGCTGACGACGAGGCCCGTCCTGACGCTGCGCGACGACCACCTGATGATGCACTCCGACACGGTGGCCTACCTCGAATGGGGGTCCTCGATCGAGGAGGTCAACGAGGCCGTCCGCACGGTGCTCAAGGGCGACGACCTCGTCGACTGGTGGGAGTGCTGGCGCAAGATGACGACGCGCTACGCGTTCCGCGGTCCGCAGGGGCCTGAAATCGCGGACGAGCTGCTCGCGACCCTCGGCGGCACCAAGGTCGTGCACGGCCACAGCGTCATCGCCGACCAGCTCGGGGTGCCGCCGGACCAGATCGACGGGCCCCTGGTGTACGCCGACGGCAAGGTGCTGGCGATCGACGCGGGCCTCTACAGCGGCGGTCCGTGCCTGGTCGTCCCCTTGCCATACGCCGGAGCCTGACTACCGTCTGGCGGATGAACGCCAGCTACTCCTCGGGCACCTCCGCCGCCCCGCTGCTGGGCGACACGATCCACGCGAACTTCGCGGCGACCGTCGCGCGCTTCGGCGACCGCGAGGCACTCGTCGACAGGGCCACCGACCGCCGGTGGACCTACGCGGAGCTCGCGGAGGAGGTCGACCGCGTCGCCGCCGGGCTGCACTCGCTCGGCGTGCGCAAGGGCGACCGGGTCGGGATCTGGGCGCCGAACTGCGCCGAGTGGGTGTTCGTGCAGTACGCGACGGCCCGGATCGGCGCGATCCTGGTCAACGTCAACCCGGCGTACCGGGTGCACGAGCTGGAGTACGTGCTGAACCAGGCCGGCATCCACACGCTGGTGTCCGCGCGGTCGTTCAGGACCTCGGACTACGCCGCCATGATCGACGAGGTCCGGCCGCGGTGTGATGCGGTGAAGAACGTCGTCTTCGTCGACGACCCGCAGTGGACCGGCGACGAACTGCCGGACGTCGAGCTGGACCGCGACGACCCGATCAACATCCAGTACACGTCCGGCACCACGGGCTTCCCCAAGGGCGCGACGCTCTCGCACCACAACATCCTCAACCACGGCTACTTCGTCGGCGAGCTGGTCGACTACACCGAGAACGACCGCATCTGCGTGGTGCCGCCGTTCTACCACTGCTTCGGCATGGTCATGGGCAACCTCGCGGCCACCAGCCACGGCGCGTGCGTCGTGATCCCCGCGCCGGCGTTCGACCCGGCGAAATCCCTTGCGGCCGTGCAAGAAGAGACGTGCACGTCGCTCTACGGCGTGCCGACGATGTTCATCGCGATGCTCGACCTGATCGACGGCTACGACCTGTCGTCGTTGCGCACCGGCATCATGGCGGGCTCGCCGTGCCCGGTCGAGGTGATGAAGCAGGTCGTCGACCGCATGGGCATGAGCGAGGTCTCGATCTGCTACGGCATGACCGAAACCTCCCCTGTGTCAACGCAAACGCGCGTCGACGACTCGCTCGACCGTCGCGTCGGGACGGTCGGCCGCGTCGGGCCGCACCTGGAGGTGAAGATCGTCGACCCGGAGACCGGCCTCACGGTCCCGCGCGGCGAGCCGGGGGAGCTGTGCACGCGCGGCTACTCCGTCATGCTCGGCTACTGGGACGAACCGGAGAAGACCGCGGAGGCGGTGGACCCCGCGGGCTGGATGCACACCGGCGACCTCGCGGTGATGGATGACGACGACTACGTGAACATCACCGGCCGCATCAAGGACATGGTCATCCGCGGCGGAGAGAACATCTACCCGCGCGAGATCGAGGAGTTCCTCTACACGCACCCGGACGTGCTCGACGCGCAGGTGGTCGGCGTGCCCGACGCCCGGTACGGCGAGGAGCTCATGGCCTGGGTGCGCATGCGCGAGGGCGCGGCGCCGCTGACCGCGGAGGCCGTCCGCGAGTTCTGCGGCGGGAAGCTCGCCCACTACAAGATCCCGCGGTACGTGCACGTCGTCGAGGAGTTCCCGATGACGGTCACCGGCAAGATCCGCAAGGTGGAGATGCGGGCGAAGTCGGTGGAGCTGCTCGGCCTCGACGACAGCGCCCGGCACGCCTGATGCGGCTCAGGGCAGGTCGACGATCTCCTTGCCCAGCGGCACCAGCGAGACCTTCACCAGCTTGAAGTTCGCGACGCCCAGCGGGATGCCGATGATCGTGACGCAGAGCGCGATGCCCGTGACGATGTGACCGATCGCGAGCCACAGGCCGGCGACGACGATCCAGATGACGTTGCCGAGCAGGGACCCGGTACCCGCGCCCGGCTTCTCGACGACCTCGCGGCCGAACGGCCAGAGCGCGTAGTTGGCGATGCGGAACGACGCGACGCCCCACGGGATCGTGATGACCAGGATGCAGCAGACCAGCCCGGCGACCGCGTAGCCCACGGCCATCCAGAAGCCGGCGAGCACCAGCCAGATCACGTTCAGGAGGAGGCGCATGCCTCCAATCTAAGCTGATCGCATGAAGTGGGGTGTGATCGCTACAGGCGGCATCGCGCAGACCGTGACCGCTGACATGCTGAAGGTCCCGGACGTCGAGGTGCTCGCCGTGTCCTCGCGCGACGTCACGAGGGCGCAAGCGTTTGCCGACAGGTTCGGGATCAAGCGCGCGTACGGCGACTACCGCGAGCTGCTGCGCGACCAGGACGTCGAGATCGTCTACGTCGCCACGCCGCACGCCCAGCACCACGAGGTCACGCTCGCGGCGCTCGACGCCGGCAAGCACGTGCTGTGCGAGAAGCCCATCGGCCTCTCGGTCGCGCAGGCCGAGGAGATGGTCGAGCGGGCCGCCCTCCGCGAGCGGTTCCTGATGGAGGGCATGTGGACGCGGTTCAACCCGTTGATCCGCAAGGTCCACCAGGCCGTCCGCGACGGTGAGATCGGTGAGGTGCGGACCGTTCGCGCGCACTTCGGCTTCCGGCACGCGTTCGACGCAGGCGACCGGCTGTGGGCCAGGGAGGCGGGCGGTGGATCGCTGCTCGACCTCGGCGTCTACCCGATCGCGTTCGCGCACCAGATCCTCGGCCCGCCCACGCACATCGCCGCGCACGGCGGCCTCGCACCGTCCGGAGTGGACACCGATGCCTCGGTCCTGCTCGGGTACGAGAACGGCGCGCAGGCCCTGCTGAGCAGCTCGCTGGTCTCCGACCTCGGGTGTGCGGCCTCGATCTCCGGCACCGAGGGCTCGATCGAGATCCCCGAGTCGATGTACAACCCCACCAGGGTGGTCGTCAACGGCGTCGAGCACACGACCGAGGACATGGGGTACCGGCACCAGATCCACGAGGTCGAGATCCGGGTCGGCCAGGGCGGGTTCGAGCACTCCGACATGCCGTGGTCCGCGACGCTCGACGTCATGCGGATCATGGAGGAGGTCCTGAGCCGGCTCGGCGTCTCCTACGACAGGTAGGCCGGCACCGCGGCCCACGCGACGTACGAGCACCCGAACCAGTGGGTGCTCGTACGTCGCGGACACCTCCACCCCTTGCTGCCACCCTATGGCGACAATCGGGTGATCAGGCCTCCAGTGTGGCCTTCGCGACCCCGACGACGGCGTCCATCGCGCTGTCCAGGTCGCCGCTCGGCATCAGCAGGTGGCTCAGCGCGAGCCGCACCGTCGTCTCCGCCGTCAGCCGCACGTGCCTGCCGGGGAAGTGGGCGCTGAGGTGCTGCTCGACGACCTCGGTCGCGTGGAACAGGATCGGGTGGCCGCGGATCGTGATGAACGGCAGCAGGTCCTCGGCGTCCTGCCCGGTCAGCACGGCCGAGACCAGCCGGTCCTTCTCGGTCTGCTCGAAGGTGAAGCGGAACGCCGACCGCATCGCCGTCCACGGGTCGGGGTCCTCCTTGAGCCGTGTCACGATCCCGGTGAGGTACTCCTCCGTCTTGTGCGCCGCGACGGCCTGGACGAGTCCCTCCTTGTTGCCGAACTCGTTGTAGACGGTCTGCCTGCTCACCCCTGCGCGGCCGGCGACCTCGATCATGCGCAGCCCGTGGAACCCACGAGTGGCCAGGAGGTCGGCGGCCGCCTCCA
The DNA here is from genome assembly GCF_035525475.1 of Lentzea sp. Classification (GTDB taxonomy): domain Bacteria; phylum Actinomycetota; class Actinomycetes; order Mycobacteriales; family Pseudonocardiaceae; genus Lentzea. The sequence goes on from NZ_DATLEC010000210.1 coordinate 17,410, forward strand.
GCAAGAGCTCAGTGATGTCGCTCACCCACCCAGCTTTACACGATTATGTTTCCTGTAAAGACGTAAAGTCGGGTTCCGTGCCGTTCACCGTTGGCTTCGACCTGGACATGACCCTCATCGACCCCAGACCCGGCATGGCCGCCGTCATGAACGAGGTGGGCCGGCGCACCGGGTACGACCTCGACGGTGAGCACTTCGCGGCGAACCTCGGCCCGCCCCTCGACATGATCTACCGCGACATGGGCGTGTCCGAGGAGGACGTCCCCGACCTGATCGCGCTCTTCCGCTCGCTCTACCCGGACGTCGTGATCCCGGCTACGGTCGCGCTGCCCGGCGCGGCGGCGGCGTTGCGGTGCGTGCGGGAGCTGGGCGGTCAGACGATGGTCGTGACCGGCAAGTACCGCAAGAACGCCGCGCTGCACCTGGAAGCTCTCGCCTGGGAGGTCGACCACCTCTACGGGGAGCTGTGGTCGACGGGCAAGGCCGAGTCGCTCAAGCTGCACGGTGCCGCGGTCTACGTGGGAGACCACGTCGGCGACATGAACGGGGCGGCGGCGGCCGGGGCGCTGGGCGTCGGCGTGGCCACCGGGCCCTGCTCACGGGCGGAGCTGGCCGAGGCGGGTGCCGCCGTCGTGCTGGAGGACCTGCGCGAGTTCCCGGACTGGCTCAGGACCTCTTCTGGCGTGATCGCCTGACCACCGCGATGATCCCGAGCGCCAGCCCGACGGCCGGCAGGTAGGTGGCGGCGACGTTCAGCCACACCGGCAGGTCGCTGTGGCCGGTGGCGAACAGCACGAAGACCGCGGCGATCGCCAGCACGCCCACGGCGAACAGGCCGACGGCCAGCGGCAACAGCCTCGGAGCGGTCATGGCCCCAGGGTAGTGCGGATCGATCGCGCTAACGGAGGTGCCCTCCGCCTGCTCTTCTGGCTACTCTGGTGGGACGCGTCCTGGGTACGCCCCCGGGGCGCGTTCGTTGTGCAAGAGCAAGGGAATGGTGAGCGCGGTGCCGACCGGCAAGGTCAAGTGGTACGACACGGAGAAGGGCTTCGGGTTCGTCACCCAGGACGGTGGCGAGGACGTCTACGTCCGCAAGTCCGCGTTGCCTCCTGGCGTCACCGGGTTGAAGGCCGGCCAGCGCATCGAGTTCGGCATGGCGGAGGGCCGCCGCGGGCCGCAGGCGCTGTCCGTGCGCCTGGTCGACCCCGCGCCGTCCGTCGTCGAGGCCCGCCGCCGTCCCGCGGAGGAGCTGCACGGCCTGGTCGACGACATGATCAAGCTGCTGGAGAACAAGGTGCAGCCCGACCTGCGCCGCGGCCGCTACCCGTCGGACAAGAAGAACATGAAGCTCATCGCCGAGATCGTCAGGGCGGTGGCGCGGGACCTCGATCCGTAAAAGGATCGGCGTCATGTCTGACGCGGATCGGATCGTCGAGTTCGTCTACGAGGTCGGCCAGCTCAAACGCCTGCCCAGAGCGGGGTGGCTCTTCGCCGGGGTGCAGAACCCCGAGACGGTGGCCGCCCACTCGTTCCGGGTGGGCGTCCTGGCGTACGCGATCGCCGTGCAGGAGGGCGCGAACGCCGACCGCGCCGCGACCCTGGGGCTCTTCCACGACGTGCCGGAGGCGCGCATCGGCGACATCCCGTACGTCGGCAAGCTCTACCTCGACGTGCGGATGCCGCCGGAGGACGTCGCCAGGGACCAGGTCCAGCACCTGCCCACACCGCTGGCCGCGCACATCGAGGCGCTGGTCGCCGAGCACGAGTCGGCGAAGACCAGCTACGACTTCACGCCGGAGGCGCGCTGCTCGCGTGACGCGGACAAGCTCGAGCTGCTGCTGCAGGCCAGGGAGTACCAGGCCGCGGGCGTCTCGAAGATGGAGCGCTTCATCCAGACCATGCAGGGCTCGGTGGTCACCGACACCGGCAAGGCGCTGATGGACAGCGCCCTGCGGATCGCACCCAGCGAGTGGTGGGAGGCGTTCGGCCGACGTTAGTCGGTGACCTCGACGGCCCAGTAGCCGCGCAGCAGCGGCTGACCGGTCTCCAGGACCGCCGCGGCGGCCTCGTGGATCTCGATGCCCATCAGCTGGTCGGTCTTGTTCGGCAGGGCGAGGGTGTAGGTGAAGTTCTCGCCCTTGCCCAGCAGGCCGGTGCCGGTGGTCTGCTCCCTGCCCGCGGAGTCGCGGTAGAGGAAGACGGCCTCCCAGATGCCGTCGGCGAGCTGACCGTCCACCGAGATCTGCACGACCTTGCCCGCGGGGACCCTGAGCTGCGCGGGCTGGGACTGCTCGGCGCAGTTGTCGCCGTTGACGTCGCAGTAGACCGCGGGCTCCACCCGGATCGCCTTGCCGTTCGCGTAGAACGTGACCTCGGGGTGGTGGCGGGGCAACGAGCACCCCGTCAGCACGAGAACGCTGGCAGCCATCACGCAAGCAAGTCGACGCACGTCAGGCAGCCTACGGGGTGGCAGGAGCGGGCCTGCGGACGAGTCTCGCCACGACCAGGTGCAGCGACGTGCCGTTGCGGTACATCCACGTCTGCGTGAGGCCGAGCGCGAGCAACGCGGACAGCACGACGAAGCCGATCCAGAACGTCGGGGGCAGCAGCACGCCCAGCGCGCCGCCGAAGACCCACGCGAGCTGCAGGATCGTCTCGGAGCGGCCGAACGCCGACGCGCGCGACTCCTCCGGCAGGTCGTCCTGGATCACCGCGTCCAGGCTGATCTTGGCCAGCGACGACGCCGTGGCGCCGAGCAGGCCGACGACCGCGGCGGTGACCAGGCCCGGCAGCACGGCGGCCACGACCGTCGCGGCGAGCGCCGTGCCGACGCAGGCGAGGACCACCTCGTCGGGCTTGGCGAACTGCTGGCGGGCGCCGATCGCGTTGCCGAGGAAGCTGCCGACGCCGGCCGCGGCCGCGATCACGCCGAGGAGCAGCAGCTGCCGCACCGCGTCGCCCTCGGTCTGCGCGCGGACCACGAAGGCGGCGAACAGCGTCAGGAACCCCGTCAGCATGCGGATGGAACCGTTGCCCCACAACGAGACCACGACGTGCCGCGACACCCGGTGCCTGGCGGGCCTCTCCCTCAGCGTCGCCGGGACCTCGCCCTCGGTCACCTCGACCCAGGACGGGATCTTCATGCAGAACCACGCGTTCGCCAGGCACAGCACCGCCGTGAACCACAGCGCGCCCGGCGAGCCGAACAGGTTCGCGAAGCCCGCGGCGACCGCGCCGAACACCCCGCCCGCCGCCAGCCCGAAGACGGTCATGCGGGCGTTGGTCTTGGACAGCGTGATCTCCGGCGGCAGCACGCGCGGGGTGATCGCGGACTTGAGCACGGTGAAGGACTTGGACAGGACCATGCTGCCCAGCGCCGCCGGGTACAGCAGCCAGTTGTCGAAGTTCAGCGCCATCACGACCGACAGCACGACCCGCAGCACGCACGACGCTGCCAGTGCGAGCCGCCGTCCGCGCTGGACCTTGTCCAGCAGCGGGCCGATCACCGGCGCGACCAGCGCGAACGGCGCGACCGTGATCAGCAGGTAGAGCGCGACCTTGGTCTTGGACTCGGCGGACGCGGCCGAGAAGAACAACGTGTTCGCCAGCGCCACGGCCATCGCGGCGTCGGCGGCGTAGTTCATCATCACCGCGTAGGTGACCGACGTCATACCGGACTTGCCGGCGCCGTCGGCACGGGCCGCGCGCCGGAACGCCGCGACCGCCTGCTGCGAGAGCTGCTTGCTGCGGAACCACGCGACGCGCGTGACCGTGAGCTTGCGCGGCGGCTTCGGCGTCGGAGTCGTCTGCTGGTCTTGGTTGGGCAGTGGACGGGTCTGCTGCGGCCGGCGGGGCGGAGGCTGGAACCCCTGTTCGGACGTGGTCTCGCGGCGCTCCCGCGGCCGGTACTCGTCGTCCTGCCACGGGTAGCGCTTCGGAGCCGGTTCGTCACTCCACCCGCGGTCGCCCGTCACACGTCAATCCTGCCCCATCCCGTTGAACCTCACTCGGAAGATGGTCGGCCAGTTCTTGCCTGTGACCAGGAACTCGTCGGTTCCGGGGATGTGCGCGATGCCGTTGAGCACGTCCACGTCGCCGGAGGGCTTGAGCGAGGCGAGGTCGTAGGTGTTCGTCACCTTGCCGGTGGACGGGTCGATGCGGACGATCTGGTCGGTCTTCCACACGTTCGACCAGATCTTGCCGCCGACGCACTCCAGCTCGTTGAGCTCGGTCAGAGGCTGGCCGCCGCGCGTGACCTGCACGCTTCCGGTCTCCTGGAACGTCCTGGGGTCGCGGAAGGTGAGCTTCGCGGTGCCGTCGCTCATGACGAGCCGCCCGCCGTCGTCGCAGATGCCCCAGCCCTCGCCCTCGTAGCTCACGCGGCGGAGCTCGTTCAGCGTCCTGCGGTCCCGTTCGATCGCGACGCCGTTGCGCCAGGTGATCTGCCAGATGGTGTCGCCGACGACCGTGATGCCCTCGCCGAAGAAGTCGGGGGGCAGGTCGACCTGCTTCTGCACGCTCCCGCTCGACGGATCGAGCGCCCGCATCGTCGACTGACCCTCCAGGCCGGTCCCCTCGTAGAGGACGCCGTCGACGAGTTCCAACCCCTGGGTGAACGCACTTGCATCGTGCGGGATCTTTTGCAGGACTTCTACCTGCGGTTTTGTTTCCTGCTGCGTTGAGCAGGCGGCCATGACCGCGACGAGGACCAGCCAGGAGGGTGAGCGCACCCGACCGAGGGTGGCACGAGTTTTCGTCCCGGCGAAGACCTGCGGCACAATTCAACCGTGACCGCGACAGAGATGCTCCTCGACGCCGTTGATCTCGCCCGCGCCGCCGCCGAGGAAGAGGCAGGTGTGGAACGCGTCGGCGCTCACGTCGGCGTGCACGGTGAGGACGAGTACTCCGTCACGCACCTGTTCGAGGCCGAGCACGCGGGCTACCGCGGCTGGAACTGGGCCGTGACCGTCGCCCACGCGGGCGAGGGCACCCCGGTGTCGGTCAGCGAGGTCGTGCTGCTGCCGGGCCAGGACGCGCTCGTCGCGCCCGAGTGGGTGCCGTGGAGCGAACGCGTCCGTGCCGGCGACCTCGGTGTCGGCGACCTCATGCCACCCCGGGAGGACGACCCGCGCCTGGTCGAGGCCTACGTGCAGTCCGACGACCCCGCGATCGAGGAGGTGGCGCTGGAGATCGGCTTCGGCCGCACCCGCGTCCTGTCCCGCGAGGGCCGCCTCGACGCCGCGGACCGCTGGGCGAACTCCGACTTCGGCCCCCACTCCGACATGGCCCGCAGCGCCCCCGCGCACTGCGGCACGTGCGGCTTCTACACCCGCGTCACCGGTGCGTTCGGCGCGGCGTTCGGCGTGTGCGCGAACGAGATCGCGCCCGCCGACGGCCACGTCGTGCACGTCGAGTACGGCTGCGGCGCGCACTCGCAGGTCGAGGTCGACATCAGCCCGATGGTGCCCGTCGCCGACCTGGTCTACGACGACGCGCAGCTGGACGTCTCGGAGTGACCGACCCGTTCGGGACCGAGGCCCTGCGCACCTCGGTCCTCTCAGCCTGGCGCGGTTCGCCCACCCGCTTCCGCGAGGACGCGAACGCCGAGGAGGACCTGCGCCTCGGCGGCTACCGCGACCGGCTGCTCGTCGAGCTCGCCCAGAACGCGGCGGACGCGGCCGGAGCCGAGCCCGGTGTGCTGCGGATCAGCCTCGTCGACGGTGAGCTGCGCGCGGCCAACACGGGCGCTCCGCTGACGCAGGCCGGTGTCGCCGCGCTGGCGTCGCTGCGGGCCTCCGCCAAGGAGTCCGGTGTCGGCCAGTTCGGCGTCGGTTTCGCGGCCGTGCTGGCCGTGACCGACGAACCGCGGGTCGTCTCCACGTCGGGTGGCGTGCAGTTCTCCGCCGCCCGGACCCGTGCCGAGGTGCCGGAGCTGGCCTCCGAGCGCGGTGGTGACGTGCCGGTGCTGCGGCTGGTGTGGCCGTGTGCCGAAGAGGTGCCCGAGGGCTTCACGACCGAGGTCCGGCTACCGCTGAAGGTCGACCTCTCGCTGGACGACCTCGCCGCCGAGGTCCCCGACCTGCTGCTGGCGCTGCCGGGTCTGCGCCGCGTCGAGGTGGGCTCCCAGTCGTGGGAGCGCTTCGTCACCGCGGACGGCGTGGTCACCGTCGGCTCGTCGCGCTGGCTGGTCGAGCGCGAGGTCGGCGAGCTGCCCGCCGAGCTGGTCCAGGGCGTCGAGCAACGTCCTCAGTGGACCGTCTCGTGGGCGTACCCGCTGGACGCGCCCCTGGGTGAGGACGTGCTGCACGCGCCGACCCCGACCGACGAGCGGCTGTCGCTGCCCGCGCGGTTGATCGCCACCCTGCCGGTCGAGCCGTCTCGCCGCCGGATCCTGCCGGGGGCCGCCGCGTGGGCGGTGCTGGACGCCGCCGCCGCGCTGTACCCCGCCCTGGTCTCGCGGGTTCCCGCCGTGGAGCGGACGGCCCTGGTGCCGTTGCCCGGCTTCCCGCTGTCCGAAGTGGACGACCGCCTGCGGACCGCGGTGCTGCGGTCGTTGCGCGCGGCCGAGTGGCTGCCGCTGGCCTCCGGCGAGTGGATCGCTCCTTCCCGGGCCCGTGTGCTGGACGTCGGGTCCGAGGAGCTCGTCGACCTGGTCGAGGACGCCCTGCCCGGCCTGCTGGACGCCGAGCTGTCCGCGCCGGTGCACGCGAAGGCGTTGGCGGCGCTGGAGGTTCCGCGCGTGTCGACCGCCGAGGTCGTTGCCGCACTGGCCGAGGTCTCCGGTGATCCCGGCTGGTGGCGTGAGGTGTACGCCGCCTTCGAGCCGCTCGCCGAGGTGGATCCGGACGTTCGTGAAGCCTTGCAGTCGTTGCCCGTGCCGTTGGCCGACGGTCGGACCGTCACCGGGCCTCGTACGACTTTGATCGCCGATGAGCCGTTGCCCGGGTTGCGGGTCGTGCATCCGGATGCCGTGCATCCGTTGCTGGTTCGGCTCGGGGCTGTCGAGGCCGGGGCTTCCGAGCTGCTGGCTGATCCGCAGCTGCGCGAGAACGTGGCGCGGTCTGTGGAGGATGCCGAGGCCGGGCTCGATGGTGAGGATCTGATCGAGACCGTTCTTCGGCTGGTTGATCGGGCTGGGGTGCGTTCTGGGGAAGAGCCTTGGCTTGGGGCCCTGGCTCTGCCTGATGCTTCCGGGGAGTGGCATCGGGCCGATGAGCTGTTGATGCCCGACTCGCCGTTGGTCGGTGTCGTCGAGGCTGACGCTTTTCCGCTGTTGTCCAAGGAGGTTGTCGAGTCCTACCCGCGTGCCGCTCTGGTGGCTGTCGGGGTGGTGGACGGGTTCTCGTTGGTGGTCGACGACGAGCCTGCTGGTCCTGATCACGACCTTGCCGATGAGTCCGCCTGGTGGGGTTCTGGGCTTGACGAGCCTTCTCGTGTGGTCGCTGTCCGGGATCTGGATCTGGTGGCTGACTGGCCGGCTGCTTTGCGGTTGCTCGCTTCTGATCCTGTCACCTGGCGGGCTGTTGTCGAGCCTGACGGGTACACCGGGTGGTGGATCGCCCGGCATGCTTCGCTGGCTGGGAAGGCTCCTCGGGAGTACCGGTTGGCTGAGGCTTCGCTGCTCGACGGGTTGTTCGACGTCGTTCCGGATTCGGGGCTGCCTGAGCATGTTCTCCGGGCTGCCGGGGTTCGGTCTCGGTTGGAGATCCTGGACGATGATGACGCCGAGTTCGTTCTTGAACGGCTGGGGGATCCGGATCGGGTCATCGCTGATGCTGTGGTCTTGCGGGCTTACTCGGCTTTGCCCGAGGGGGACTTCGCTCCGCCGGAGCGGGTTCGGGTTTTGAGCGGGTCGGTTGTCGAGGCCGATGACGTTGTTGTGCTCGACCACCCGTGGCTGCTCGGCGTCGTGCCTGCTTCTCGGGTTCTGCTCGCCGACGGCTCTGAGGAACTGGCCGACCTGCTGGACCTGGCGCTGGCGTCGGAGGAGTTCGACGGGTCGCCTGATCATGTTGGTGAGGTTGTGCAGTGGCAGGACCTGGCGGCCGTGCGGATGGCGTGCGAACTGCTCGAGGTGCCGCTGCCCGGCGGCGTCGTCGTGGTGCACGAGTCGCTGGTCGTCGATGGGCAGCGGGTTGAGTGGTGGATGGCTGATGGGGTGCCTCATGCCTCTGACACGCCTGAGGGGCTTGCGCGGGCGTTGGCTTGGGTGACGGAGCGGTGGGAGGACCGGCACACGTTCGCCGCGCTGATCACCGAACCGACGGCGGCGACCCTGCTGGGCTGACAGCTCGGCCGCGCCCTGACGACTCAGGCCGCCACGTCCACCGTTTCCCCGGGCTCCGCGACGGCCTGCCGGCGTGTCTTGCGCAACCGTGGCCTCGCGATGTCCCCACGTCGCGTCAGGATGATCCACGCTGTCAGCGTCACCACCGTCGACACCGCTCCGCCGATGATGATCGGTGCTCGGCCGTTGATTTCTCCCAGCCAGCCCATCAGTGGGCCGCCCACCGGGTTGCCGCCCAGGAAGACCAGCATGTAGATGCCCATCACCCTGCCGCGCATCTCTGGTTCCACGGCCAGTTGGATGGTGGTGTTCGCTGTGGTCGTGAAGGTCATCATCGCTATGCCCACCGGGATCATCATCAGGCCGGTGAGGATCATCGTGGGCATCGTGCCGGAGATGATTTCCAGGATGCCGAAGATGATTCCTGAGCCGATGAACACGCTCATTCTCGGTGTTTTTCGCTTTGCTGCCCAGGCTGCTCCGGCCAAGGTGCCCACGGCGATGAGCGTGGACAGCAGGCCGTAGGCGTCTGCGTCGCCTCCGAAGACGTTGCGGGCCATGATTGCCAGGGTCATGTAGAAGTTCATGCCGAAGGTGGCGATGAAGAAGACCAGGAGCATGACCGTCAGCAGGTCCGGGCGGCTGCGGACGTAGCGGAGGCCCGAGAGCAGCTGGCCCTTTTCGCGGGGAAGGGGGTCGGAGCGTTGCAGCTGGGTCGTTCGCATCAGCCAGATGCCGCCCACCACGCCCACGAAGCTGATGGCGTTCGCCAGGAAGACCCAGCCCGTGCCTATGGCGACGATCGTGACGCCTGCTATCGCCGGGCCGATGATGCGGGCCAGGTTGAACATCATCGAGTTGACGGCCACGGCGTTGGTCAGCTGGTCGCGGCCGACCATTTCCACTACGAAGGACTGGCGGACTGGGGTTTCCACTGCCGAGAAGGCGCCTAACAGCAGGCACAGCAGGTAGACGTGCCAGAGTTCCACTACGCCTGTCACGTCCAGCAGGCCCAGTGCCAGGGCGCAGACGCCCAGTGCGGATTCCAGCCAGAGCAGCAGTTTGCGCTTGTCCATGCGGTCCGCCAGGACGCCGCCCCACATCGAGAGCAGCAGGACCGGGAGGAACTGCAGTGACGCGGCTATGCCCAGGGCCATGGGGGAGCCGTTCGACAGCTCCAGGACCAGCCAGTCCTGGGCCACGCGCTGCATCCACACGCCTACCAGCGAGATGATCTGGCCTGAGGCGTAGAGGCGATAGTTGTATATGCCTAACGAACCGAACATTCCGGTACGACGAGGTGGCGAAGTGTCTGCTCCACTACCCGCGTAACCCGACACGTCCTTACTGCCCCGCCATCCTGTCGATGATTTCCGCTGCGCGCGAGAGCAGTTCCCGGTCGTCGTGGGTCAGTTCCGCGAGTCGCTTGTCCAGCCACGCTTCGCGGGCCGTGATCTCGTCCTGCAGGTACGACGAGCCTTCATCGGTCAGCTCGACGATGGCTTGACGGCCGTCGGTGGGGTGCGGGCTGCGCGTGGCGAAGCCGAACTCCTCCAGGGCTGCTATCACCCTTGTCATCGACGGCGGCTGCACGCCTTCCTTCGACGCCAGCTCTCCTGGCGTCAGCGGTCCGCACTTGTGCAGTGTGGACAGCGCGGACACCTGCGTGAGCGACACCGCCGAGTTGGTGCGCTGTGCCCGCAGGCGACGGTTGAGACGGACGACGGCGAGCCTCAGCCTGCTCGCCAGTCCGTGCTGATCGTGCGCCACGTAGTTAGCATACCTCACGAAATAGTTTCCTGCCGAAAGGTCAGGTCAGCAGGGCCTGGATCGGGGCCAGCGCGAAGTAGACGACGAAAGCGGCCGCCACGATCCACATCAGGGGGTGGACGGCCCGCGCCTTGCCGGTCAGGGCCTTCAACAGGACGTAGCTGACGAAGCCCGCGCCGATGCCGTTCGCGATCGAGTAGGTGAACGGCATGACGACGATCGTGAGGAACGCGGGCAGCGCGATGGTGAAGTCGGTGAAGTCGATGTCGCGGATCTGCATCATCATCAACGCGCCGACGATCACCAGCGCCGGTGCGGCCGCCTCGATCGGCACGACCTCGTAGAGCGGAGTGAAGAACATCGCCAGGAGGAAGAGGATGCCGGTCACGACGTTGGCCAGGCCCGTGCGCGCGCCCTCCGCGATGCCGGAGGCCGACTCGATGTAGACGGTGTTCGACGAGCTCGACGCGGCGCCGCCGGCCACGGCTCCCAGGCCGTCGACGAACAGGGCCTTGCTGACGTTCGGCAGCTGGCCGTCCTCGTCGATGAGGTCCGCCTCCTTGCCGAGGCCGGTCATGGTGCCGACGGTGTCGAAGAAGTCGGTCAGGACCAGCGTGAAGACGATCAACGCCGCGGTCAGGGCCGGGAGCCGCGTCCAGGCGCCGAACGACACGTCGCCGAGCAGCGACAGGTCCGGCACGCCGAAGACCTGGTCGGGCAGCGCGGGGTAGCCGAGGTTCCAGCCCTTGGCGTTGACGCCCGCGGACGGGCCTGCCTTGACGATCGCCTCGAGGACGATGGCGAAGATCGCCGTCGCGACGATGCCGATGAGGATCGCGCCCTTGACCTTCCGAGCGAACAGCACGCCCGTGACCACGAGTCCGACGACGAACACCAGCGTCGGCCAGCTCGCGATCGACCCGTTGATGCCGAGCCCGACCGGGACGGTGGTGTTCGCGGCGTCCGGCAGGCGGCGGACGAACCCGGCGTCGACCAGGCCGATGAAGGTGATGAAGAGGCCGATGCCGACCGCGATCGCGGCCTTGAGCTCGTTCGGCACGGCGTTGAAGACCGCGGTCCGCACGCCCGTGACGACCAGCAGGAGCACGACAAGGCCGTTGACCAGGACGAGGCCCATCGCCTCCGGCCACGAGACCTTGGCGGCGACCGAGACCGCGACGAACGAGTTGATGCCCAGGCCCGTGGCCAGCGCGAACGGGTAGTTCGCGATCAGTCCGAAGAGGATCGTCATCACGCCGGCGACCAGCGCCGTCACGGCGGCGACCTGGCCGACGGGGAGGATGTCGCCCAGCACGTCGGGGTGCGCGCCGGGACCCGTCGGCGCGAAGCTGCCGATGATCAGCGGGTTCAGCACGACGATGTAGGCCATCGTGAAGAACGTCACGACACCGCCGCGCACTTCACGCGACACGGTGGACCCGCGTTCGGAAATCTTGAAGAACCCGTCCAGCATCTGCTCTCCTTACCGATGTGTCCGAACGCGACTCCGCCCCGCACCCGCCGCCGTTGCCGCACCGGCTGGCCGATCCCGTGCCGGTCGTGCTGGGTGGTACCGCGCTGTGGTTCCTCGGTTTTCTGGTCGTTCTCGTGGCCGACCGCTCGAACAGCACGCTGCTCTGGACGACTCTGTCCGGCGGTCTGCTCGGGATCATCGGATACGGAGTGTTCTACTGGCAACGCCGGGCCGCGAGGCGAGGGTCACGCACCGCTCAGCAGGGCCTCGACGACGCGTAGCCGAGCATGGTCCTGGTTGCCGACTGGGTGCGGCTGCTGATCGTCTGCGCGCTCTTCACCGGGGCGGCCTGCGCGATCACGTGGTTCACCGGCCTCACCACCCCGAAACCGTTCCTCAAGGCGGCGGTCCGCGCCGTCCTGCAACTCGCGGCCGTCTCCGCCGTGATCACGTTCGTCCTGAGCCACCTCGGCCTCACCGGCGCCTTCCTCGTCCTGATGGCCGTCGTCGCCACCGCGACCTCGGCGAGGCGCACCGGAGCCGGCAGGGGCGGCGTCTGGGTGGCGGTGGCGATCCTGATCGGCACGGTGCCCGCGCTCGGCCTGCTGATCGTCATCGGCCTGCTGCCGGTCCGGGGCATCGCCCTGATCCCGGTCGGCGGCATCCTGATCGGCGGTGCCATGACCGCCACCACGCTCTCCGCGCGACGAGCGCTCGACACGCTCCAGGACCGCAAGGGCGAGTACGAGGCCGCGCTCGCGCTGGGCTTCGTGGAACCCACGGCGGTCCGCCTGATCATCCGCCAGCCCGCCGCGGAGGCGCTGGTGCCTCCACTCGACCAGACGCGGACCGTCGGCCTGGTCACCCTGCCGGGCGCGTTCGTCGGGATGCTGCTCGGAGGTGCTCCGGTCTGGCAGGCGGGGGCGCTCCAGATCGTGGTGCTCCTGGCGCTGCTGGCCGTCGAGGCCGCCGCCGTCTCCACCGTCGTCGAACTGGTCGCGAGGGGTTTGATCAGGAGGACTTCCCCAGATATCGAAGTTAGGCTAACCTAAGTCTCGTCGCTTCGTGGTGGGAGCGGCAGTCAGTTCGGGAACGGACGAGGCCCCCGCTCCGGGCAGAGCGGGGGCCTCGTCGTGTCCGGCGGGCGCTTGTCGGAGCATCCTCTGCCGGAGTCGCGGGAACCGGGTCAGGGCCGCGACCTTCACGTGGGCGGCGTGGTGCTTGCTGTGGTGCAACTCGTAAACCAGTTGCGGAGTGTCGTAACTTCGAAGCGTGTCCGCGCTGACAGCCAGGAACATTTCGCTGTCGTTCGGTCCGAGGACCGTGATCTCGGAGGTTGATCTCGATGTTTCACCTGGTGACCGCGTCGGCCTGATCGCGCCCAACGGCGTCGGCAAGTCCACGTTGCTCCGCCTGCTGGCCGGTGAGCTGCTGCCGGAGACCGGATCGGTCTCACGCTCCGGGACGGTCGCGCACCTGACCCAGGAGACCCACCACCGCTCCGGCGAGTCGTTGCGCGACCACCTCGCGCGCCGCACCGGCGTCGCCGAGGCCGAGCGGTGGCTGCAGGAGGCCGCGGAGGCGCTCGGCGAGGGTGGCGGGCAGGACTACCCGGAGGCGTTCGACCACTGGACCGCGATCGGTGCCGGTGACTTCGACGAACGCGCGGACGCCGTCTGCGACCGGCTCGGCCTGCCCGCCGACCTGCTCGACGGACGTGCGTCCGACGAGCTGTCCGGTGGGCAGCAGGCGCGGCTGCGGCTCGCGGCGGTGCTGCTGACGCGAGCGGACGTGCTGCTGCTCGACGAGCCGACGAACGACCTCGACACCAGCGGTCTCGACCTCCTGGAGTCCCACGTCGCCGGATATCCGGGCGCGATCGTCATGGTGAGTCACGACCGGGAGTTCCTGGCGCGCACCACGACCGCGATCGCCGAGCTCGACGAGTTCTCGCACCGGATCACCGTGTTCGGCGGAGGCTGGGAGGCCTACGCCGAGGAGAAGGCGAACGCGGGCCGTCGCGCGCAGGAGGAGTACGACGCGTACGCGGCCAAGCGCGACTCGCTGACGCAGCGCAGCCGGCAGGTCAAGGAGTGGTCGCGGCAGGGCGTGCACCGGGCGGGCAGTGCCAAGGCGCGCAGGGACGAGCCGGACAAGAACGTCCGCGCGGGCCGCACGCAGTCGGCGGAGAACCTCAGCGCGAAAGCGTCCGTTGTGGACCGTCAGCTGGCCAGGCTGGAGGAGGTCGAGGAGCCGCGCGAGGCGTGGCAGCTGCGGCTGACCCTGCCGTCGGCCGGGCGGGGCAGCTCCGTCGCGTTCACGTTGCGGCAGGCCGTGGTCAGCCGTGGCGACGTGACTCTCGGGCCGGCCGACCTCACGATCGGCGCGGGCGAGCGGTGGCGGATCAGCGGTCCGAACGGCTCCGGCAAGTCGACGTTGCTCGGCGCGCTGCTCGGGCGCATCCCGCTGGTCTCGGGCGAACGCTCGATCGGGCCGGGCGTCGTGGTCGGCGAGGTCGACCAGCTGCGGGCCGAGTTCGCCTCGGACACGTCGGCGTTGCGGATCGTGGCCGATGCGACCGGGCTGCAGGACGTCGAGGTGCGCACGTTGCTGGCGAAGTTCCGGCTCGGCGCGGACACCGTGCTGCGCCCGGCCCGCGAGCTCTCGCCGGGGGAACGGACGCGCGCGGGGCTCGCGTTGCTCCAGGCGCGCGGCACGACTTGTTTGGTCCTGGACGAACCCACGAATCATCTGGATCTGCCGGCGATCGAACAGCTGGAACAGGCGCTGGAGAACTACGAAGGAACGTTGTTGCTGGTCACGCACGATCGGAGGCTCGCTTCCGCCGTGCGGGTGGATCACGAGATCAACGTCGGTGACCTCCTCACGTTTCCTCACGTGAAGGGTGGAAGATATGAGTCATGACCACCGAGGAGGACTGGCCGGTCGAACAGACCTGGTCACTGCGCAACACCCACTGGCACGCCTACGTGGAGCACACGTCGCTCGACCACGCCTCTCCTCGGCAGGTCCGGCTCGAGCGCACCCCTGAGGAAGTGCTCACCTCACCCGCGGAGGTGGCGGCGTGGCTGGAGGTCAACCTCCGCAGCGCCACCCGTCCGGAGGAGACAGGCAAGAAGCGCGTGAAGGACGAGCGCGACTTCACCGACTCGAACCGCGTGCACGCGTCGCTCGCCTCGCGCGGCGAGTCGATCTACACGGGCGTGAAGGGAGAGCTGACGCTGGCGGTCGAGGCCGTGACGCCCGACGAGTGCCGGATCTCGCACGACGGTGCCGACGTGGCGCCGCTGAAGTCCGGACGCCGCCGCTAGGGCGTCGGCGATGAGGAGGCCGGCGGCGCCGTTGACGCCGGCCTGCCCGAGTCGTCCGGGAGAAGTCGCGTCTCAGCCGACGTGCCAGGTGTGCACGGGTTCGCCCGCGTGCATGAGCTCCATGTACCGCTTGAGCATCCCCGACAGGGCCGCGTCCCTCGACAGGCCGCGATCCTCCAGCAGTGCAACGGTTTCCCGTTGCCACGACGATCCCGTGCGCCGCGCGAGGCAGCGCTGTTCGATCACGCCGAGGTAGCGCTCGCGGGCCTCGTCGGAGACGCCGCAGTCGCGCAGGCCGTCGTGCGCCATCGGCAGGAGCCGGCGCAGCACCAGCTCGTCCGGCGGGATCCAGCCGATTCCCGGCCAGTACAACTGCGCGTTCATGCCGTGCCGTGCACCGGTGTAGAGGTTCTCCTCCGCCGCCTGGAACGACATCTGAGTCCACAGTGGACGTTCTTGGGAGGCGAGCGCTCGCTGGGCGCCGTAGAAGAAGGCCGCGTTGGCCATCGTGTCGAGCACCGTCGGCCCGGCGGGCAGGACGCGGTTCTCGACGCGCAGGTGCGGCACGCCGTCCACCACGTCGTAGACGGGCCTGTTCCAGCGCCAGATCGTGCCGTTGTGCAGGCGCAGCTCCGAAAGACGAGGCGCGCCACCGGCTTCGAGCACCTCCAACGGGTCCTCGTCGTCGGTTTCGGGCAGCAGGCTGGGGAAGTAGCGCACGTTCTCCTCGAACAGGTCGAAGATCGACGTGATCCAGCGTTCACCGAACCACACGCGCGGCCGGACGCCCTGGTTCTTCAGCTCGTCCGGGCGGGTGTCGGTGGCCTGCTCGAACAACGGGATGCGCGTCTCGTGCCAGAGCGCCTTCCCCAGCAGGAAGGCGGAGTTCGCGGCGATGGCGACCTGGACCCCCGCCAGGCACTGCGCGGCGTTCCAGTGGGAGGCGAAGTGCGTGGGCTCGACCTGCAGGTGCAGCTGCACCGACGTGCACGCGGCCTCGGGGAGGATCGACTCCGCGTAGCTCAGGAGCTTCTCCGGCCCCTTGCCCGGCATCGCAGAGCCTTCCATGCGCAGCACCATCTCCTCGCCGCGGGCGGCGAAGATGGTGTCGTTGAGCAGTGCGTACCGCGGGCTCTCGGAGAGCCACCTGCGGTCGAAGTGCCGCTCCCGCAACGTGGGCAGCAGGCCGATCATGGCGAGGTTGGCGCCGACGTCGTGGGCCTTGGAGTCGGCGTAGTCGAGCGAGGCGCGCAGTTCCTCTTCCAGGCCAAGCATCTCACCCCCCGCCAGCTCGCGCGGCGGGACGTTGATCTCCAGGTTCTGCTGTCCCAGTTCGAGCGTGTAGGAGGGGTCGTCGATCTTCTCGAGCACCTCCGAGTTCGCCATCGCCGGACGCATCGCGTCGTCGACGAGGTTGAGCTCGATCTCGAGTCCCATCTGCCGACGGGGAAAGGAGAAGGTGTCTTCGGCCAGCATCGTGGCCAGTGCGTCGAGACTCCGCTGCATCTTCTCGCGATAACGCTGGCGATCGTCTCTGGTGAACGTGCGGCTGGACACTTCGCTTCCCATGCCGCTACCCCTTCGCTCGGCGCCGGTGGGCGCGGGCAGGCGGAACGCTCAACGTGACACAGGCGAAACATCCTTTCCATCGCCCAAATCGGTGCTCTCCGTCACCTTGATGTGACAACCAGCGATCATCCGCTGGTCGGACGCGTGCGGCTCCGCCCTTCGGACTACCCGCCTGTTCCCCGCCACCGGGGTGCGAAACTTCCGGCGTGGCGAAGGTGATCGAGATCGACGACCCGGCGGACGCGCGGCTGGACGACTTCCGCGACCTCTCGACGGCCGACCGCAGGCCCGACCGCCCGGGAGGGCGCGGTCTCGTGATCGCCGAGGGTGTCGTGGTCGTGGAACGTCTGCTGGCTTCGCCGTACCCGGTGCGCGGGCTGCTCGGGGTGCGGCGGAGGATCGAGGCGCTGGACCTTTCTGACCTGGACGTTCCCGCTTACGTGACCTCAGCGGAGGTTATGGCGTCGGTCGTGGGGTTCCACTTGAACCGGGGTGTACTGGCCGCGGCCGGCAGGGCCCCCGCGGTGCCGTTCGAGGAGCTGGCCGACCGCTCCACGCGTCTGGCCGTGCTGGAAGGCGTGGGCGACCACGAGAACCTGGGCTCGATCTTCCGCAACGCCGCCGCCCTGGGCGTCGACGGAGTGGTCCTGGGCCCCGGCTGCAGCGACCCGCTGTACCGGCGCAGCGTGCGCGTCTCGATGGGCCACGTCCTGCGCGTGCCGTTCGCTACCACGGAAGAGTGGCCCGCAGCGCTGAACATCCTGCGGCACAAGGGGTTCACAGTTGCCGCTCTGACCCCGCGCCCCACCGCCCTGCATCTCGCAGACGCCAATCTGCGAGGCCGCCGAGTGGCAGTCCTCCTGGGCTCGGAGGGCCCGGGCCTGACCGACGAGGCGATCGACGCGGCAGACCTGGCCGTGCGAATCCCGATGTCGTCCGGCGTCGACTCGCTCAACGTAGCCACAGCAGGCGCCGTGGCGTTCTACGCCCTGCTCTAGAGCAACGTGAGGATCAACGACAGCCAGGCCACCACCACACCGGTGACCACGCCGTAAGCAACCCACCGCCACACCGGCACGTTGCGCCCGAGCCACACGCTGGGCGCGAGCCCACCGACCACCAGCACGTTCGCCACGAGCGCCAGCCACGGACTGGTCTCCCCCAGCCCCAACGACAACGACACCACGGTCACAGCGACGATCGCGGCGGTGATGAAGCTGACCGTGAGCCCGGTACCCCAAGGCGTGGGCTCCAGCTCCGCTTCCTCCTGCGCGAGGTCCTCGACCTGCACCTTGACCGCCACCTCAGGCGCGTCGACGCTGATCAGCTCCCCGCTGACCGGGTCGGTGTACTGAACAGGCGCGTTCATGACGGCCGCGATCCTGCCCGCGAGCTGCTTGCCGCGCCGAGCGACCAGCGCACTGGCCACCCCGTCGGCAGGCGTCTCGGTGCGCACCACGGCATCGGCGACCTGGGCCCACTCGTGCAACGCCTCGGCAAGATCAGCACCAAGGGGCAGGCTGTGCGGGTCGACCTCGCGCTCACCGGACTCGTCCTCCCCGGCGAGCACGGCGCGGCCGTCCCGGACTCGCAACTCCACGAACCCCTCCTAGGTCTCCCGAGTCTCGCGGAGAACCTATCGGACCGGGGAAGATCGGGACATCGGCTTGCCTCGTGGACCAACGCGAAGCAACCACCACCAAGCACACCTGCGGGGTACGCCCGAGGGCGATGCGAAGCGAGCCGGACAGCCTTGTGAACCGCCGGTGAGCGGTGTGGCCCAATCGCTATCGACGCGAAGCGGCGATGAACCCCACGCGTCGACACTGCCTGCGCGCCCAAGCACGCAAGGCGACCATTCGCACGGCCGGTGACCCCTCCGCTGGAACCCGCACCCAACGTCGTGAGGTCGCGTTCGCGCCAGATCCCCATTGGCGCGAACGCGACCACAGGCCTACGCGAGCGAGTCGCGCCAGGCCGTGTGCAGGGCGGCGAACCGGCCCCGCTCACCGATCAGCTCCTCAGGGGAGCCGTCCTCCACCACAATGCCACCATCGAGCACCAGCACGCGGTCCGCGATCAGGACCGTCGACAGGCGGTGGGCGATGATGAACGCCGTCCGGTCGGCCAGCACTGTCTCCAGCGCTGCCTGCACGGCGCGTTCGGTGGGCACGTCCAGTGACGATGTTGCCTCATCCAGGACCAGCACGGCGGGATCTGCGAGAAACGCCCGTGCGAACGCCACCATCTGCCGCTGCCCCGCGGACAGGCGCCCGCCTCGCTTGCGGACGTCGGTGTCGTACCCGTCGGGCAGTGCGCGGATGAACTCGTGCGCCCCCACCTCGGCCGCCGCGGCCTCGACCTCGGCACGCGACGCCGACGGGCGGCCCAGCGCGATGTTGTCGGCCACGGAGCCGGAGAACAGGAAGTTCTCCTGCGTCACCATCACCACGGCCCGGCGCAGGTCCTCGTCCGCCACCGACCGCAGGTCGACGCCGTCCAGCTGCACCGAGCCCGACGACGCGTCGTAGAACCGGGCCACGAGCTTCGCCAGCGTGGTCTTGCCGGCGCCGGTCGCGCCGACCAGCGCCACCGTCTGGCCCGCGGGCACGTCCAGCGAGAACCGGGGGAGCACCTGCCGGGACGTCCCGGGGTAGCGGAACTCGACCTCGGAGAAGCGGATCGCGCCCCGCGCGTGCGGCAGGGCCACCGGCGACTCCGGTTCCTGGACGGACGGCTGCTCCTCCAGCAGGCCGGAGATCTTCTCCAGCGCCGCCGTGGCCGAGGAGTACGAGTTCGCGAACATCGCCAGCTCGTCGAACGGGTCGTAGAAGCGGCGCAGGTACAGCGTGAACGCCGCCAGCACGCCCAGCTCCAGCGAGCCGCCCGTGACGCGGTAGGCGCCCCAGGCCAGCACCGCGGCCAGCGACACGTTGCCGATCACGCGGATCGTGGCGACGAACGCGGCCATCACGCCCAGCGCGTCGGTGTTCGCGTCGCGGAACTGGCCGTTGAAGCCCGTCATGATCTGCTCGTTGCGGGGCTGGCGGCGGAACGCCTGCACCGCGCGGATGCCGTTCATCGACTCCACGAACTGCACGATGATCTTCACGATCGCGCCGCGCGTTCCCCGGTACGCGTCCATCGAGCGGCGGCGGAACCAGCGCCAGATGACGTACGCCGGGATGAAGCCCGCGACCACGACCGTCGCCAGCGGGGCGTCGAGCCAGAACAGGATCACCGCGATGCCCGCCACGGACAACGCCGCGTTGAACAGGCTGTCGAGGCCCTCCTCCAGCAGGTCCTGCAACGCGTCGACGTCGCTCGTCAGCCGCGCGATGACCTTGCCGGACGTGTAGGACTCGTGGAAGCCCACCGACAGCCGCTGCGAGTGCCGGAAGATCCGCCCGCGCAGGTCCAGGAGCAGGTCCTGGCCCACGCGGCCGGAGACCCGCAGGAACGCCCAGCGCAGGAACGTCGTCAGCCCCGCGCAGACCGCGTAGCCGGCCACGCACCACACCAGGATCGACGCGCTGCCGCCGACCGCGGCCGGGATGCCCCTGTCGATCGCGGCGGCGATCAGCAGCGGCCCCGCGAGGTTCGCGAGGTTGCCGCCGACCACCGCGGCGATCGCCAGCGACGTGCGGCCGACGTGCGGGCGCAGCAACGAGCCCAGGAGCTTGCGCGAGCGCGCCTGCAGGCGCAGGCCCGTCTGGTGCGAGATCTCGTCGATCTCCTCGGCGGCGACGCCGCGCCACTCCTCTTCCTCAGCCACCGGCTGGGTCACCGCTGCCGAGCTCACGACGCCACCTCCTCTTCCACCTTGTCGTCGGCGTCCGCACTGGACAGCAGACGCCGGTACTCCTCGTTGTTGTCCAACAGCTCCCGGTGCGAGCCGAACGCGGCGATCCTGCCGTCGACGAGCATCGCGACGCGGTCGGCCAGCTGCACGGTCGACGGCCGGTGCGCCACGACCAGCGCCGTGACGCCGCGCAGCACCCGGCGCAGCGCCGCCTCCACCTCGGCCTCGGTGTGGACGTCCAGCGCCGACAGCGGGTCGTCCAGCACCAGCACGGCCGGCCTGCCGACGACGGCACGCGCGAGCGCCAGCCGTTGCCGCTGACCGCCGGACAGCGACAGGCCCTGCTCGCCGATGCGGGTCGCGAGTCCCCACGGCAGCTGGTCCACGAACTCCTCGGCCCTCGCCACCCGCAACGCCTCGCGCACCCGTTCCTCGTCGACGTCGGGCACGCCCAGCGCCACGTTCTCGGTGACCGACGCGGAGAACAGCACGGGTTCCTCGAACGCCGTGCCGACCACCGTCCGCAGGTCCTCCAGCGAGAGGTCCCGCACGTCGACGCCGTCGATCGTGATCCGGCCCGCCGTCACGTCGGCCAGCCGCGGCACCAGCGCGGTCAGCGTCGTCTTGCCGGAACCGGTCGCGCCGACCAGCGCCACGGTCTCGCCGGGCCGCAGGTCGAGGTCGATGCCCTTCAGCACCTCGCGGCCGTCCTCGAACGCGAACCGCACGCCCTCGAAGCGGACGTGCCCGCGCAGCGGCGCGGGCAGCGGCACGGGCGAGTCGGGGCTGGTGATCGTCACGGGGGAGTCGATGACCTCCCAGTAGCGCTCCAGCGCGGAGGCGGCCTGGTTCGTCTCGGCCAGCAGCCAGCCGATGGAGTCGGTCGGCCAGCGCAGGTAGGCGCTCACCGCGACCGCCGCGACGAGCGTGCCGACCGTCATCGTGCCGTCCACGATGCCGATCGCGCCGACGCCGAGCATGCCCGCGATCGACAGCTCCGGGAACACGATCAGCACCGACCACAGCGCGGCCAGGATCGAGATCTTGTTCAGCTCGGTCGACCGCAGCTCCCGCGCCTGCGCCAGGAACCGCTTCGACAGCTCAGGCCCGCGCCCGAACGCCTTGAGCACCCGGATGCCGAGCGCCGACTCCTCGACCGTGGTCGTCAGGTCGCCCGACTGGTCCTGCGCCCTGCGTGCGACGACCTTGAACCTCGACTCGAAGAAGAACGAGATGATGATCAACGGCAGCGCGCCGCACAGCGACACGACCACGAGCCACGGCGAGAGCGCGGCGATGATCCCCAGCCCGATCAGCACGACCAGGGTGTTCACGATCAGGAAGATGACCGCGAACGCCACGAACCGGCGCACGGTCGTGAGGTCGTTGGTCGCACGGGACAGCAGCTGGCCGGACTGCCACCGGTCGTGGAACGACACCGGCAGCCGCTGCAGCCGCTGGTACAGGTCGAACCGCATGCGCGCCTCGACCTCCGCCGCCGGTCTGGCGACGACCTTGCGCCGGATGTAGAACAACGCCGCCTCGCTGAGCCCGAGCGCCAGCACGCCCAGGATCAGCCACGGCAGGACCGCGGTCTCCCCGTTCTGGATCGGACCGTCGACGATGCGCTGCGTGAGCAGCGGGATGCCGAGACCGCACAGCATCGCGAGCATCGTCGCCGCCAGCACGACAGCCATCCGTGCGCGGTGCGGCCGCACGTACGGCCACAACCTCCGCAAGGTCCTGATTGTCGAGTTACGTTGATCGCCCACGCGACGAGCCCCCTCCAGGTCACCTCCAAACTACGAAGGAAGACCCGTGCTCAGCATCCGGTTTTTCTCCTCCGGAGCGTGCTGCCTCGACTTAGGTCGAGGTCAAGGGCACGATTACGACCATGACGCGGTATCTGCGGACCGAGCAGACGATGGCGTTTCCACACGGACGGCTCATCGCCACCCGTGACGGGGCGAGCTACGTGCTGGCCCCCGACGGCTGGGACCACCTGCCGGGCCCGAGACCGCGGCACGCCACGTCCGTCTCCCGCGAGGAGGCCGAGGACTGGTGCGAGAGCGAGGGCTGGGACCTGAACCTGCTGGACGAGGTCCCTACGCCTTCCGGAAGGTGACCAGTGCGACGAGCCCGTAGGCGACGGCCGCGAGCAACGCCTCGGCGTGGTGCCGGTTCGTGAACCACGCCGTCGCGGGCTCGTGCACCTTGAAGTAGAGCCCGATCCCCAGCACGACCGGTCCGAGCACGATGATCGGCCACACCGGCCGCACCCCGAAGACCCACAGGATCGGCCCGGCCAGCACAAGAGACGACACCAGCGCGAGCGGCAACCCGATCAGCACGAGCAGCAGGAACGTCGACATCGACGTGCTGTCGAGCCACGACTTCAGGAAGCCCGACTCGTACGCCCAGGTCCAGCCGAGCACGAGTCCTGCTCCGACGGCCGTCGACAGCACGACCCGGAACAGCAGCCGGCGGCCCGCCTTACCCGTCTTGCCCGCGGTGCTCTGTTCGGTCACGCCTGCCACGGTAACGAGCGGGCGCCACGAGGGCCAAGGCGCGGTCCCCCAGGACCGCCCACCACGGTCCGAACCCCGTGACCACACCGGCCAGTGCGAACGCCGCCGTGAGGACCGCCGCGGGGATCGGGAGGAGGACGAGGAGCTCCCGGTCGCTGCCCCAGTGGATGCTCGCGGCCACCGCCTCCAGCGCGACGACCAGCAGCACGCCGGGAACCACCACCGACCACGGCCGGGGCTGCCTGACCATCTTGAGCAGCCAGACGTGCAGCAACGCCACCACCACCAGGCCGCCCACCGGCACCGTGGGCAGCAGCACGTCGACGATGCCAGCGGCACGCTCCTCGCACTCGATGTCGTCCCAGGGCCGCAGGCTCGCCGCGAGGCAGGGGTGGGTGACCCCGGACACGAACAGGAGGAAGATCGCCACGGCGCCGCCCAGACCGGCGAAGACCGCGAGAACCGCACGAGCGGACGCGTTCACGCCGTCCTCCCGCGGCCGATGCACAGCGCGGCCACCGCGAAGGCGAGGCTCGCGGCGACCACCGTCGCCGCCGAGATGACCGGTCCGCGTTCCGCCTGGTACAGGTCGAGATACGTGTACGTCACGTGGTAGACCGCCACGACCAGCAGGATCCACAACGCACCGCCCACCCCCGTCACCCACCAGCCGTGCCGTTGCCGCAGGAACCGGAAACCGGCGAGCACGGCGGCTCCGGCCACGAAGATCCAGAGCACGAGGTTCGGCGGGACCAGCACGAGGAACCCGCCGCACCCGGCACGGCCGGGACCGCCGTTGCAGTACCGCACCGCCACACCGGAGGTGGACAGGAACCCGGCGCCCGCCACCGCTCCGGCGACGGCTCCGACGACAGTGCGCAACAACATGGGTGAAGAACTACCGGATCAGGGCCCGCACCAGGTCGGTCTTCACGAACCCTCCACAGCACCTTCACCGCGGGCCGACGTGAGCACGGCGATCAGCGCGAACAGCGCCGCGAACACCAGAAACCCCGTCCACGGCACCGCGAGCAGGAGCACCATCGCCACCACGGCCATGAGGGTCGCGGGCACGGCCACCAGCCATGCCCGCGACTCGCCCAGCGAACGCAGCGCGATCCCGGCCAGGACCGCCGCCACCACCGCGAAGACCGGTACGGCCGTCACGAAGGTGCCGAGACAGCCCCAGTCGTCGAACGTGCAGACGGTCCCGGAGGAGATGAGCTCGAACATTCCCCACCAGGCCAGCCCGAGGAGTGCACCCACTCCGGCAGCCAGCGCGACACGACGTCCCACGGCGTCAGCGCCTCACTCAGCGGTTCGACCGCACGCCGAGTAAAACGTCCTCCCACGACGGGACGATGGGGTGGTTCTTCTTCCCCCGCTTCGGAGGAGGGTCCTTGCGGACCGGCTTCTCCGCGGCGGGCTCCTGCTCCTTGACCGGCGGTGCGGCGGGGACAGGTGCGGGCTCCGGTTCCGGCTGCTTCTCCTGGACCGGGACCTGCACCGGCTTCTCCGCCGCGACGGGCGCCGGCGCGGGCGGCGGTGCCTGGGCGGGAACCGGCACGGGTGCCGGCTCCTCGAGCACGGGCACGGTCGCGGGAAGGACCGGGGTCGCCTCCAGCGCCTGCCGCGCGAGCTGCGTCACCGGGCGCACCGTGCGGAGCGTCCGGTTCGGGTTCGGGTCCATCAGGTCGACCGCGACGTCGTCGAGCGCCGTCACCGTGCCGCCCTGCGCGCCAGGGTGGAACGCCCAGTGCGCGCGGTTGTCCGAACGCCCGGTCATCCAGTGCAGCTGCACGATCCAGCGGCCGTCGTCACCGCGCCACGAGTCCCACTTGGTGTCGGACAGGTCGTGGCCGCGCAGGCCGAACGAGTGCGCGACGACCTCACCGAGCGTCTGCACGTCCGGGCCGTCCTCGCGGACCGGGTGCGCGCGCTGGGCCAGGTCGGCCGTGCGCGAGCGCTCCAGGAGCACGGGGTAGGCGAAGCGCTCGATGCGGTTCGCCGGCATGCCGGAGGCCTCCGCGACCTGCTCGATGGACTCGCCGGAGCGGATGCGGGCCTGGATCTCCCGCGGCCGCATCTGGGCCTCACCGGACTCGATCTGCATCTGGCCGAGGCGCGCGAGATCACCGCGCAGGGCCGCCCGCAGGCGCTCGTCAGCGGGGAGCGTGAAGCG
This sequence comes from Lentzea sp., assembly GCF_035525475.1. Taxonomy (GTDB): domain Bacteria; phylum Actinomycetota; class Actinomycetes; order Mycobacteriales; family Pseudonocardiaceae; genus Lentzea. Next base: position 42,354 of record NZ_DATLEC010000210.1, read on the forward strand.
CTCGCCGCGGTTTTCGGGGTCCTCGAGGATGACGGACTTGCCGTCCTCGTCGAGCCCGATGACTCGCAGCGCTCGCATCGTGGCCTCCCTGAATTCGCACCTCGCCAGCAGACAACGTTAGGACAACGAGCCGTCCGCGGGTGGGAGGCTCGCCGATATCTCTACGTGATCTTGCCAGTTCACGAGGCCTGTCGCACTCCCGTTTCCGGAAGGTTCACCTGGACCACCAGCCCGCCTCCCCCGTTCGGGCGAGCCCTCGCCGAGCCCTGGTGAGCCCTCGCGACGGACTGCACGATCGACAGTCCGAGGCCCGATCCGGCGGTCCCGGTGCGGTCGCGGAGCCGGCGGAAGGGCTCGAACAACCCGGGTACTGCCTGGGCAGGCACGGTGGGACCGGTGTTGGTGACGACGAGTTCTTGATCAAGCCGTACCGAGACGGAGCCGCCAGGGGTGTTGTAGAGGACGGCGTTGCGCAACAGGTTGCCGACGAGCTGGGCGAGTAGGACCGGATCGCCGTCCACCAGATACCTGCGAGTCTGAACTGCAAACGTGACGTTTTTCTCGGCGGCGAGAGCCGCGCACGACTCCACTTCGTCGTCGACGACCTCGTCGAGCCAGACGAGCTCACGCGTGGCGAGCCCGCGGTCACTGCGAGCGAGCAGCAACAGCCCGTCGATGAGCTTCTCGCTTCGCTCGTTCGTGTCGAGCAGGTGTGTTCCGAGGCGGCGCACCTCGTCGGACGCGTCCGGTGCGGCCAGCGCCACCTCGATCAACGTCCGCTGGACGGCCAGCGGTGTGCGCAGCTCGTGCGAGGCGTTCGCGACGAACCGCTTCTGGCTGTCGAACGACGAGGCGAGCCGGTCGAGCATGCCGTCGAAGGTGTCCGCGAGCTCCTTGAGCTCGTCCGGCGGCCCGTCCAGCTCGATGCGCTGGTCCAGGCGTTCCGCCTCCAGCCGGTGCGCGGTCGTGGTGATCGAGTGCAGCGGCGCCAGC
>NZ_DATLEC010000220.1:0-18038 GCF_035525475.1 Lentzea sp.
GGACTAACCGGAGACACGCCGTGGATGTCGCGGAGATCGGTGCCCGCCGTCTGTAGATCTCGGGCATTCCGATCAGGAAGGACAGCGCAATGGATGGTGTGGACCGGGATGTCCCGGTGATCCGGTTGCCGCGATGGGGCAGGGTCGTGCGGTGCAACGGTGTGCCGCCCTGGATGGTGGCCGACGACGATCACCGGCCGGTCGAGGCGGTCCGGCGGTTCCTGGTGGATTTCGCTGCCCAGGACAACAGCGACAGCTCGGTCCGCAGCTACGCCTCCGTCTTGTCGAGGTGGTGGCGGTGGCTGGCGGTCGTCGACGTTCCCTGGAACCGGGCGACGTTGGCGGAGGTCCGCGATCTGGTGCTGTGGATGAAGCAGGCGGTCAAGCCCAGGCGGAGCCCGAGGACGCTGTCGGTTCAGACGGCGGCCACGGTCAACGCGGTCACCAGGAAACGGTACCCCGGTGATCATTACGCCCCGCGCACGATCCGGCACTCGAACGCCGTCGTGCGCGCGTTCTACGTTTTCTGGATCGACGACGTCGGCGACGGCCCGCTGGTCAACCGGGCCTGCCTCGACAGCGTCCGCCTGTCGTTGGGACACGAGGCGATCGACACGGCGATCGCACGCGGTGCCGAGTTGTCTGTCGAGCAGGCCGTCGTACTCGCGTTGGACCACACTGGCGAACACGTGAACTCGGCGCGCACCGCGACCGAATCGGAGCAATTACGGCTTCGTGGGCCCTCGTCGTCCGCTCTGCCACAGCAGCACCCCCGCGAGCACGGACAGCAGGGCGAAGAGCAGGACCGGGACCTGGTAACCGCCGGCCCCACGGCGCAGCAGACCGAGGACGATCGCACCGGACGAGGCGCCGATACCGGTCCACAGGTAGATCGTCCCGGCGATCCGCTCGATGTCCAGCAGGCCGAACGCCTCCGGGGTCAGCAGCAGCACCACCAGCGAACTGTTGCCCACCGCGATGCCGAGAAGCGCCGACCCGACGAACAGCACCGGCATGGTGCCGCCCGTGGAGAGCAGGATGAATCCGGCGGTTTGCAGCGCGCACGTCAACCCGGCCGAGTAGGCGGTGGACAAGGATCGCAGCAACAGTTCCGCGGCCACGCGACCGATTCCGGCGAAGGCTGCCACCACGGCACCGGGCAGCGCCGGAGAGCCGATGCCGGAGTCCTGCCAGATGAACAGGACGTGGTACACGCCCGCGACCTGCGTGAGGGTCAGCAGGGTGCTGCCGACGAGCAGCGCCCAGAAGCGGGCAGCGCGTGCCGCGTGTCGCAGGAGAACGCCTTCGTGCGCCGGTGGGGCGTCGGTCCGTCCGCCCGGTAGATCGGGCAGGCGCAGGAAGAGCACGGCGTTCGCCGCGACCAGCAGGGTGAAGCCGAGCACGATCAGCACGGCCGCCCCTGCCAGGCCGCCCGCGGCGAGGCCCCAGGAGACGACCGGGGCCCAGATCATCCCGCCCGCGCTCGACCCGATGAACGCCACGGAGAGCACCCGGTCCCTGTTGTGCGTGCTCTTGATGACGAACGTGCTCACGACCAGGGTTCCGCAGCCGGCGATCGCGATGCCGAGCAGGGACATCGTCAGGTACAGCTGCCACGGGGTGCGGGTCATGGCGAGCAGGATCACCGAGACCGCGCACGCGATCGCGCTGCCGGCTGCCACCCGCCGTGCGGGCATCCGGCGGCAGAGGACGACCACGACGGTCGAGGCGAGTGCGTTCACCAGGCACTGCAGGCTCGCCGCCGAGTCGAGCTGGGTGGTGGAGATCCCGCGGGCTTCGATGATCGCCTTGAGCAGGACGGGCTGGCCGTACGAGAGGATGCCCATGCTCGTTCCGAGCAGGACCGCTGTGGCGGTCGCGATCCTGCGGTCGGTTCTCAGCGGGGTCGCCTGCCGCGCGGTGTGCACGTCAGCGCCACCTGGTGATGGCGTCCACGATCCGGTCGGAGGCGTCGTTCGCCGTGGTGTCCCCGAAGTTGTCGATGACCAGATCGGCCTCGCTGGGGAACTGCGCCGGTTCGTCCACGCCGACGACGTTCCGCAGCGGGGCCTGGCCGGGGCCGAGACTCCGGTGGTCGTAGAAGGCGGCTCGGCCCGCGCGGTCCTTCAGGACGGCCAGCGGGACGCGCAGCCAGACCTCCAGGTAGCCGTCGATGTTCTCCCGGTTCCAGCGTTGCACGTCGTGGAAGAGGGAGATGGTGGCGCACAGCACGAGATGTCCCTGGCCCGCCAGTTCGTGCGCCAGCCGGGAGTAGAACTCGGCGACCTGCCTTCGCTCCGCGCCGGTGTAGCCAGGGGGAGTGGGCATCATCCGCCGCAGCCGGTCCCCGTCGAGCACGACCGGACGACAGCCGGTGCCGGTCAGCCTGTCACTGACGATCGACGCCACCGTGCTCTTGCCCGTCCCGGACAGACCGGTGATCCACACGACTCCGGCTTCCACCGCGGTCACTCGCCTCCTGCTCGGCGTCCAGGCTGTCGAGCACCGGCAGGCCGGGCTCCACATCGGACGGACTGTCGAACTCCCACCACGGACCGTCGTTCGGCACCCCCGACACCCGCACGCCGCCGGTCCGGATCAGGTGGCCGAGCAGGCCCGTCATGTCCAGCGCCGCGGTCTCCGCACTGGCGGCCCGCGCGGCCCGCAGCACCGCCCACGCCTGCGGGGTCAGGCGCAGCAGGCCCATGTACTGCCCTTGCACGTCCGCCAGACCGCGCGGTCGTGACCCGATGCCGGTCACGAAGCCGTCGGCGTCGATCTCGAACGTCTCCGCGTCGCTCAGCGGATCGTCGAACCGCTGCCGCCAGACGTCCTCCCAGCCGGTGTCGTACGCGACGGCGAGGGGCGCCGCCGATCGCACGAGGCGGCGGACGGTCGCTGCCGGGAAGACGATGTCGCCGTAGGAGACGATGACCGGCTCGGTGCTCAGCCAGTCGTCCGCGGCCGCGAGCGACTCGACCATCGTGCTGCGCGCCCAGCTGGGGTTCTCGAACGTGCGCAGGCCGGTGCAGGCGAACTTGTCACCTTGCCAGCCGGTGACGACGCCGATCTCGTCGGCGCCCCCGGCGCGCAACGCGGACACCTGGCGGTCGAGCAGGGTCCGGCCGTTCAGCTCGATCAGGCACTTGGGCCGGTCGTCGGTGTACGGCCGCATCCGCGCCCCTTGCCCCGCGGCCAGGACTACCGCCTTCACGGGGTCGCCGCCCGGAACAGGCGGCGGACCAGCAGGAGGTCCCGCGGGTCGTGCGCGGGTTCCCGCTCCGGATGCCACATGATCCCCTCGACGCGGGCGTCCCGGTGCCGGACGGCCTCGACGACGTCCCCGCACCACGCCGTCACCTCCAGCTCGGCCGGAAGCCCGTCGACGGCGAGGTCGTGGTAGCTGTTCACGACGCGCTCACCCTCCTCGGAGGTGATGGTGTGCCGGGTGGCGACGTGTCCTTCCACTGGCTTGAGCTGAGCACCCAGGGCGGCGGCGATGAGTTCCATGCCGCGGCACACCCCGAGCACCGGCCGGCCCTCCCGCATCGCCAGCGCCAGCAAGGTCCGCTCGGTCAGGTCGCGTTCCGGCTGGTTCCCGCCCGCCTGGACGAGATCGCCGCCGCCGGTGAAGAGAAAGCCGTCCAGGCTCAGTTCGTTCGCCGTGTGGACGGCTGCCGCGGCGATGTTGGGCAACGGCACGGGGAGAACGCCGCAGGCCGCCAGGAACTCGAACCAGCGGGCGTCGAGGGCCCACCGGCGCTCACCGGTCGGCTCGTCGTCCACGCACCGCTGGGTGATCCCGATCCGGAGGCTCACGCGATCACCGTCACGAGTCCGCTGGCCGCGTCGAGCTCGAGCACGTGCGCTCGCGACCACTGGTCGAACAGCGCTGTGCCCGCGCCGATCACCGCCGGGATGCCCAGTTCCAGAGCGCGGATCGCCATGTGCGAGTTCGCGCCGCCGAAGGCGGTCACCAGCCCGGCGATGCCACGGGTGAACAGCCAGTCGTAACCGGGGTCCGCGCTGGCGACCATGACGATGGCGCCGTCAGGGGGATCGCCGGCGTCGACGCGGGCGACCCGTGCGGTCGCCTTGCGCTGTGTGACGAAGTTCGGGCGGATCTGCGGCAGGGCGAAGCTCCTGACGTCCGCCGCACCGGTGACGAGCGGCGGCAGAACCACGGTCCGGCTGACGGCGTGGGCCGCCCGTCCCCGTGCCGCGGCCTCGCGCAACACCGGCAGGTCGTGAGCCGGGTTCCCGGTCAGGGTGCCGAGGGTGGGCACGTCCAGGTAGCTCATGTCGTCGACGCCGCACCCGGACCGCTCACCGAGGCGCCTCACCCCGGTCAGCACGTCACCGAGCACCGAGGTGAAGGCCAGCTTGCCGTGCTCACGTCCGCGTATCGCCGTGGCCAGGAAGTCCATCAACCGGGAGGCGTCGAAGGTCAGGCCCTCTCGAACGAGCAGGGCCTCCATCTGCCGCCGCTGCTCGCCACTGAGCTCGAATGGGGGACTCGCGGCGCGTTCACACGGCACCGGCTGGTCCTTCGCCGACCAGTCGAAGTAGCGCTCGGGCGTCTCGTCGTAGCGGGGCGAGAGGATGTCGTAGGTTCCCGGCCGCAGATGGCCGTAGCGCTTGAGGAAGACCGCCCTGTCCAGCTCGGCGAAGTCCCGGCGCATCTCACTGGCCACGAGCCCGAGACCGCCGATGAAACGGGCGCGATCGGAAAGGGAGAAGACTCCTTCGCGTACCAGGTCCTCGAGGAAGTCGGTGGCGATGAAGGCGGCGCGGGCCAGGGCCGCGAACGGACCGGAGCCGTAGGCCGCGCAGACGTCCAGCCGGGCCACCAGCGCCGGACCGCAACAGCCGGCGTCGTCCGCACCGCACCCGGCGGCGTGCGTCTCGCCGATGTCGGCCACGTTGAGCAGGCGCAGCCTGGCGACGTCCTGCTCCCACAGGTCACCCCGCACGAGCTCGTCGGTGAACCGGCGCAGGTGGCCCGCCAGCTCGTCGCGTTCGCCGGTGCTGAAACCGGCCGCTGTCAGGGATTCCAGCCGCTGCGCTGTCCTGAAGGTGCCCGCGGGGACGGCGATGTGCGACTCGACCTTGTCGTGCAGGTAGGGCTTCGCCACCAGCTGGTCCAGCCAGTGCCCGACGAGTCGGTCGGCGAGCTCGTCGGGCACCTCGCGGGGGACGAACGAGGTGAGGCTGGCGGCCACGTCGATGTACGGAAGCCCGGAGAACTGGACCATCAGCCGCGTGCCGGTCATGTCCCGGTAGCCGTACCGCGTCCTGGCGCCCGCCCAGACGTGGTCGGTGACGAGGTGGCGGTACAACGACACCGCGAGCGGCCGTGGCCGCAACCCGATCATCTCAGCGGGGTTCCAGTCCGGCATCACGCCGTAGACCGCGCGGGTGCCGAGCGCCCGCGAGCGCGACCGGATGGCTTCGGTGATCTGCCGGGCGGTGCCCGCCAACGTCGCGCGATGTGCCTCCGCGGCCACGACCTCCTTCACCGCCAAAGGCCTGACCTGGAGCAGGATCAGCTCACCGTTCTCCGAGAACGCGAACTCGATGTCCAGGCGCCGCCGTTCACCCAGCAGCTGGTGCAACTCGGCCAGGAGTTCCCACACCGCGCCCACCCCGGGGTCCGGTGCCTCGCCGGGACCTGCCCACGCCGCCCCGTAGGAGATGTGCAGTTCCGCGCGGCCACCACCGGTCACGGCGTCCGTCCTGCCGGTCCCGCTCCAGTTGACGACCCGGTAGGGAGCACCGCTGTTGGGGTCGCAGGAGAAAGCCACCCCACTCGCCAGGACGCGCTCGAGCAGCGGCTGGACCAGGACCTGGTCGTCCGCGTCCACCCGGCCGTACGACGCGAACACCTCGGTCACGGCCGAGGCGATCTCGGACTCGTTCCTGGCGGGCACCGACCGGAACCGCCCGGCGTTGGAGTCGGTCCCGGTGTCCTCCGTGGTCGCGCTGCTGCGGACCATGACCGGTCCCGCCGCCCACTCGCGGCGGCGCAGCCCCGCGAGCACGCGATCCCGGCCGTCCTGCCACTCCCGCAGCGTGAAGTGCAGCGACGGCAGGATCCGGGCCTTGGTCATGAACGGCCGCAACCGTTCCAGCGTCTCCGCCTTGGTCCCGAGCCGGACCAGCGGCGCGGTCACCGCCGGGCGTCCTTGCCATCCCGGACGAGCCGGGCCACCCACGCCCTGGTGGTGTAGGGAACGTCGATCCAGTCCCCGGCCTCGGCGCGCACCAGATCGCGGATCTCGTCCACCAGTCCGGCGAACCCGCTGCCCGCCTGCTGACCGAGTGTGGAGTGCGAAGCCCACGCGTCGCACCAGGCCCGGCTCGGCAGTCTGAACACCTGGGTGCCGGACAGCGCGACCGGCGTCTCGAAGAGACCGCTCCTGACGATGACGTCGGTCTGGTCGGTGCGGCGCATTCCGTAGCTGTAGCCGGGGATGCGATCGTGGATCAGCTCCTCGATCCGCGCCTGCAACGGGTCTTCGAGCACGCGGTGGTTCCACAGGCACGCGAAGTAGCCCGACTCGCGCAGGACGCGTGCGGTCTCCGCGAGAGCTCGGGCGCGGTCGGTGAGGTTGAACGAGGAGCCGAAGGTCACCAACGCGTACGTGTCGGATTCCCTGCCCGACGCCTCGCCTTTGCCGTCATACCAACGAACCTGCGGATAGCCGTGAGTCCGCTGCTCACCGAGCCGGCGCATGGCGGCCGTCGGTTCCACGGCGTCGACGGAGAACCCGCGCTGCAACAGGGGTTCGGTGAGGTGCCCCGAACCAGCCCCGATGTCGCAGATCAGATCTCCCTGACGCATCCCGGCCACCCGCAGCAGGGCGTCCACGACGGCCGGGACGTAGTCGGCCCGGTCCTTGTAGGTGGTCGCGAACGGCGAGTAGTCGAGCGAAGGGGGCAAGACAGAAGGCTGGTCGGTGCTGACCACGCAGGGTCCTCCTGTTCTGACGATCAACTGATCCGATAGCCGAAACGCGCCGCCGCCTCGATCATGTGCGGCACCCTGAACCGGTCCGACAGCTCGTTGTCGCCGAACCACTCCCGCCATTCGCCGACCTGGCCGCGGCGCATGATCATGGGCGGGTTCTCGCCCGTGTCACCGGCGACCTCCTCCTCGTGGGCCCGCATCCTCTCGAAGCTGCTGCGCTCGACCGCCCGTTCGACCGCGGCCCGGTCGGCGATCAGTCCGAGCGTCTCCAGCAGCCGGGTCATCGCGTCCGCGGGACTGGTCTTCAGCTCCTCGAAACGGACGACAGCCGAGCGGGGTGCGCGTTCTGCCCTTTCGGCCCAGGCGCGGTAGAAATCCACCCAGCCGTCGACGGTGATAGCAGGCTCGCTCACCGTTCCCTTCTCCTCCAGGAACTCCAGAAAGCTCACCTCGTCGATGGCGAGATAGGAAAGCACGGTGGGAGCAAAACCCTGGAAGAACCGGTACGACGAATAAAGGGCGTCCCTCGGGTCCCGCACGAGCAGTACCACGGCTTCCGTCGCGAGGTTCCGGAAGTGGTCAGGATGCAGGTGGTTCTTGAAGAACCTCCTGCCGCCGACCTGACCGGGGGTGGACTTGCCGGCGATCCGGCTTCGGTAACGGCGCAGCTCCTCGTCACCGGGCTCGCGCAGCCGTCCGTCCTCCTGGATCTCGTCGAGATGCGGATCGACGAACGAGTGCCCCAGCTCCATCAGGACGTTGCCCAGCAGGGCGGCACCCGAGGCCGGGTAGGCCGCGACGATGACGTCCTGGGCGTTGAGCATCGCGGCGTTGCGCAGGTGCCGTTCACGCATGGTCATGCCGGACTGGTTCACCATCGTCGCCCCTCAGACCGGATCGGCGGGGATGTCGAGAGCGGGGAGCAGCGCGTCGGCCTCGTCGGCGAGCACGGTGTTCCTGACCTCGGCCAGGAAGTCCGATGCGACGCCCACGTCGTCGCGGTAGCCGGGCACCTTGGTGGCGAGCAGTTCCAGCAGCCCGCGCACGGACGGGCTGAACCGCTCGATGCCGGTGATCGTCGCGGCCTGGTAGCAGGCCGCCACGAGGACGCAGACGATGATGTTCACGTTGTCGGTGAGGCGCAGGGACTTCCGGGCCGCGATCAGGCCCATGCTCACCACGTCCTGGTTCTGGCCGTTGGACGGGATCGACTTGACCGAGGACGGCGCCGCCAGGTCCAGGTTCTCGGAGGCGATGCTGGTGGCCAGGTACTGCGAGCCCTGCAACCCGGAGTAGAGGCCCTCGTCCCCGAGCGCGAGGAACGCGGGGAAGCCCTTGTTGAGGTGGGGGTCGAGCACCCGGTTGAGCTGCCGCTCGGCCAGCACGCCGATCTCGGTGAGCGCGATGTTCAGGAAGTCGGACGCCATGGCCATGTACTGGCCGTGGAAGTGACCGCCGTGGAAGACGGTCTCCGGGGTGTCGAAGATCAAGGGGTTGTCGTTGCAGGAGTTCAGTTCCTCTTCGACCAGCCGGCGGCAGTAGGCCATGGTGTCGAGCACGGGTCCGAGGATCTGGGGGACACAGCGCAGGGTGTAGGCGTTCTGCAGGTAGTCGTCGACCGGCGCGACCTCCTCGCCGTCGGCCTTCGCGCTGACCAGGGCCATGATCTCGGCGTGCTCGCGGGTCAGAGCGCTGCCGGCCAGCAGCCGCGTGATCACCGCGGCGACCTCGCTCTGCCCGCGGTGGTTCTTCAACGCGTGCCCGTGCTCGCTGAACGCCCCCGTCGACCCGCGCATCACCTGGATGAACGTGGCGGACGCCCACAGCGCCAAGCGGAGGAGCCGCCGGGCACGGACCAGGGCCAGCGCCGAGACGCCTGTCATCGCCGAGGTGCCGTTGATCAGGGCCAGCCCGGACTTGTAGCTCATCCTGACCGGTGCCAGCCCTTCCTCGGCGAGCACCTCCGCCGACTGCCGGACGGTCGCGCCCTTGCGCACGCGGCCGGCGGCGATGAGCGGCAGCGCCAGGTGTGCCAGCGGCGCCAGGTCTCCGCTGGCGCCGAGCGAACCCTGTTGCGGGACAACAGGGTGGATGCCCCGGTTGAGCAGCTCGCGCATCAGGCACAGCGCGTCGGCGCCTATCCCGGAATGTCCCTTGACCAGGCAGTTGAGCCGCGCCACCTGCATGGCTCGCACGGCCTCGTCGGTGAAGGGCTCACCGCCACCGGCGGCGTGCGAACGCAACAGGTTCTCCTGCAGGTCCGTCTCGAAGCGAGGAGGGACGTTCATGAAGACCATCTCGCCGAAGCCCGTGTTCACGCCGTAGATGGGCTGCCCGTCGGCTCCCCACTTCTGAACGCGCTCTCGTGTCAGCTCGACCTTGGTCATCTGGTCCTCGTCGAACTCGACGAGGGCTTCCTGCCTTGCGACGAGGGCGACGTCGTCGATGGTCAGGCCCTCACCTCGGATGAGCACGAGAATCTCCTTGCCGCCTTCAGGAGTCCGCTCCGGAAAATGCTGGGAATTCACCGCAGTTTCGATCTTCAGGGTTTTTCGACCGTAGCAGCGGCTGATCAGGGCGTCACGTCCTCAGACCCGCAGTTGGGTGTTTTGATAATCCTCATTGCGGCGGCCCGTCCTCTTTGCTAGCAGCACTACATCACCGGCGGTCAAGCTCGAGCTCGCGCCCTGACTTATTGCCCTGGACTCGTGCATGACGCAGGGTCACGAGGGTGCCTCGTCCGGAAGGTGCAGGGGAGCACCGACGTGTACGCCCGCCAGCCCGGGCATGCGGGCTTTCTCGACCGGCACGATCTCCGAGACCGGCCGGTCGGCGATGACCATGCCGCCGGAGTGGATGCCCAGGTGCCGCGGCGCGCCCTCGATCTGCCCGGCGAGCTCGAGCACCGCTGGCGGGAATGCCGGGATGCGCCTCGGCGCTGAGCGGGGACCAGGCGTCGATCTGCTTGGACCAGGCGGTCTGCTGGTCGAGGGAGTGGACGAGGGCGCGGGCCATGTCACGGACTGCGGAGCGGGCCCGGTAGGTGATGACGTTGGCGACCTGCGGGGCGTGGTGGCGGCCGTGCTTGTCGTAGACGTACTGGATGACCTCCTCACGGCGGTCGGACTCGATGTCGATGTCCGGAGGTCCATCGCGGTCAGCACTCAGGAAGCTTCACCGGATCAAGTCGCTAGTGGCTGCCTGTGGGGTCTCGAACTCCGCTGCATCTTCTCCATGAACTGCACTTGAACTGCACTTATGCAGGCAAAGTGGGATTCGGCCGTCAGGTGAAGTCGGCAAAGGTGGCTCGCCGTCGAGCTGGACGCGCGATGGCCGATAGGACACCAAGGCGAGATGAGTGATCTCCAGAAGCTTCTCGACGCGGACACCGGTATGCCGCAACGTCTCCAGGATCGCCCAGGTTCAGAACGCCTCGTCCTCCGCACGTGCCGCGTCGATCCGCTCGCCGGTGTCGAGCCTGCGTACCGTGACCGGCCTCGACCGCCCGGCTGGCGCGCTGTCACCAGGTGCGCTATTCCGACGAGCACGAGGAGCGGCGACGCGCTGCCATCGCTGACCGCCGTAGGTGAACCGCCGACCCAGGTCACCCAGTCGGGGACGGTAACGAGCCGGACCGCGCTCGGGGCCGCAGAATCGGCGTCGTGGAGGCAACGGACAAGGTGCTGCTGATCGACGTGGAAAACGTGGTCGGACCGAATCAGCCGCGTCCCCGCCTGCTGCGCGCGAGGGTAGACGCGCTGATGGCGGCGGCCGGACCGGTTCACCACGTGATGGCCAGCTACAGCCATCCGGACACGCACGAGGACCTCACACTGAACGTGCTCGCAGAGCTGGGCGTTGCGGCGCGGCGGGTGCCGCAGCATGCCAACGCTGCCGAGCAGGCCTTGTTATGCCATGCGCGCTATGCCCATCAGCAAGGCTGCCGCAGCTTTGCCGTGGCGTCGGCTGACCGTGCCTTCACCGCGCTGGGCGACTACGGGGAGTTCGAGGTCCTGATTTGGGAGGGCCAGCCGATCTCCGCCAGGTTGGAAGCCTGCGCGCAACATGTGGTGCGGGTACCGCGCCCGGTGCTCACTCCGGTCGCCGCGGCTCGATGAACTGCACGGCGGGCGGCAGGAGCACTTGGCTGCCGAGCTGCCCGGCCAGGCGACGCGGCGAGGGAATCGATAGCGCCGTGGGCTCGGCCGAGGCGGTTCGGGGATGGGCTTCGGGCCTAACTCGGCGGCCTGGTCGCCACCCGCGACGCGCCTCGGCGTCCTCGACCTGCACGTCCCGGATGTCGATGTCGGGGTAGCCAGCGAACGGCAGGCGAAGCGGCGGGGCAACAGTCGGTCCGCCGAGTGCAGCTCCATGGCGGCGTCGGCCTGCGCGGCGAGGGTCGGGGTTGCGGCATCGGCCCACTGCGATTCCATCCGCAGGGCCTCAGGAGGAATGCGGCCGTCGCGCACCATCAGCACGATGCGCGTGAACTGTTCCCACGAGTCGCCAAACGTGCGCTGTCGGCGTTCCGCGCGCTTGATGTGCCGCGACGCCGACGAGCAGATGCTGTCCCCGCCGGCAGGGTTTTCGGTGGCGCAGCGGCGGTACGGACGATGGTCGGCAACCGCTGTCCGGGTCACGGCGCGTCTCGCACAAGGCGTGTGCGGTTACAGAAAGTCCTAATCGTTGCGGTAGGTAATGGAGTGGATCACGCACGAACGTGTGACGTTGCCGAACTCGCTGCTGTCCCGCATCGCGCGCACCGCCCAGCAGGAGGCGATGGCCCCGTCGAGAACGACTGCCGACCGGAGGGCCAGGTCACGCCTGGATATCGGTGACCGCCTCGCGGGCGCCAGCGTCATGGCCATGAGATCGGCCGGCGTGCGATCGTTCCCGGCCTGGTTCCAGCGGTTGCGGGCGACGAAAAACACGGCGACCGCAGTCTATTAAAGCGAACACGAACGCCGCGAAGAACACCAAATTCGCCAGACTTCAGAGCACACCGATACCGAAACGCGCCCGTCTTCGCGTGGAGTCTGCCCGTGTCAAGGAGTGCCGTTGGCGAAACGCCGGGCCAGTTCGGTTCGCGACCGGACCGACAGCTTGCGATAGATCCGGGTCAGGTGGGCTTCGACGGTCTTCACGGACACGAACAGCGCGGCGGCGACCTCCTGGTTGGATCGTCCGGTGGCGACCAGCTCTGCCACCCGGCGTTCGTTCTGGGTCAGTTCGGTGCCGGAGTGGTGCAGGCCGGATCGGGCCAGTTCCAGCTGAGCTCGTTCGGCCCAGCGGGGGAAGTCCAGCCGGGTGAACTCTTTCGAGGCCGTGGTCAAGGTGTCGGCTGAGTTCCGTTTGTGGCCGGCGCGGCGATAGACCTGGCCGAGCGCGAGACGGGATCGGGTCGCTTCGAACGGGGATTCGATGCCGTCGAGGGCGACGATGCGCTGCAGCGACTGGAGTGCCACGTCGACGTCTCCGGTGGCGGCGCGGCGGAGGGCCTCGCAACGGTCGGCTGCGACCGTGGCCTCGGGGCGGCCTGATGCGCCCTGCCGGCGGAGGAACGCCACTGCCCGCTCCACCTCGTCGAGCGCGCCGACCTGCAGGGCGGCGTCGGCGTAGTCGATCGGCCAGAGAACCTGCTCGAGGTCGACCATGTGGGTGCGATCGAACACGGCTGCGACTTCCCGCAGCGCGTGCAGGGCGGCCTGCCACTCGCCGGCCGAGGTTTCCACGAAGCCACGGATGGCCAGGAAAGAGCTGAGCCAGTACGTGGATTCGATCGCGCGCGACTCCTCGACGGCGGCCTCGACCACCGTTCGGGCGAGGTCCAGGGCGCCGGTGTAGGCCGCGACCAGCGCTCGGGCGAGCGGCTCCTGAAACGCCGACAGCGACCAGGCACCGACCCGATCCGCTTCGTCGAGGGCGGCATGTGCTTCCGGAATGCGAGAGGCACGGGTCAGGTACAGGATCAGGGCGATGTAGAGCTGCGTCAGATCGCCGTAACGACCGGCTTCGAGAGCAGAGCGAATCTCCAGTCGTACCGGAGCTTCGGCCTCTGGATCATTCCAGGACGCGAAGAAGGCCCGGGTCCAGGCCAGAACCGCGCCGGGGAAATCATGCGTCGACGCCACCAAATCGTCGATCTCAGCGAGTGTCCGCGCGGCATCCCCGGATGCCCAGTGGCGTTCGACGGTGAGTCGTCCGTAGAGCGCCCGCAGAAGGGCGGCATCCTGATGGCGCCCGCGAGCGTCAGCCACCGCCTCCTGGGTCAGCCGGAGCGCTTCGGGACCATTGCCCTCCAGGCGGTGCAGCGCGCCGAGAAGCGTGATGAGTTCGATGCGCACCTCGGTTCCGGGCGGGGCGAGTGCCAGTCCCTGTTCGGCGAGTGACCGGGCGCCGGGCATGCGGCGCGTGAGGTCGATACGGCGGCGGATGGCCTCGGCCCGGGCCTTCGGATCGGTGGCCAACGGATGGAGTTCGGACAAAGCGGCCAGGGCTGCCTCGGTGTCGCCGGCCAGGGTGTACGTGTCCACCACTCGCAGCCAGCGCGCGAACCGGTCGGCGACCGCCCCGGCGGCCGGAGTGGCGCGGGCCGCCGACTCGAGGAGTTCACCGGCGAGCTGCAGCGCTCCGCGGCCGGCCGCGATGTCGGCCGCGCGCTCGATCTCCTCGGCGACCTCCGAGTCGGGCATGACGGTGGTGCGGGCGCGGTGGAGCGCCCGCTCCACCGGGTCGGCCAGGGAGTCGGCGAGCAGCCGGTGGGCGCGGCGCCGTTCTGCCGACGTCGCTGCTTCGTAGATGGCGGAGGCGAGCAGCGGGTGGGTGAACGCGACCCGTTGTTCCGGGCCGACTTTCGCGACGTCGGTGTCCGCGGCCGCTTCGAGGGCCGCGATGACGCGGTCAGCTCCGACGAACTTGTCGAGTTGCCCGACGCTGAGGCGGCCTGCGGCTGAGACGAGCAGGAGTACCTCCTGCGCCGCGGCCGGCAGCAGCGAGACCTTCTCGCCGAGTACGTCTGTCAGGCTCGGCGGTACGGGGAACACCGGGTCGTGACCTTCGCGGGCGCTCCACCGCCAGCGCGAGACATCGGACTGCATCGCCTGCGCGATCATCAGTGCCAGGAAGGGGTTGCCCTCGCTGGTCCGGGCGACGGCGGCGCTGACCGCCTGCGTCCACGCCGACCCGAAATTGCGGTGCAGAAGTTGCGTGATCGCCGATTCGTCCAGCGGCGCAAGCTCGACATCACGCCGCGGCTCGGGCAGGGTGCGGACCAGATCGCTCCGCCGAGCCTCGGGGCGGATCCCGACCAGCACGCTGAGGCGCTCCGGACCAACCGCGAGCCGCCGTAGCGCGAACGCGAGACCGCCGGCCGTGGCCAGGTCAAGCCACTGGGCGTCGTCCAGGATCACGGTGATCGGCCCGGCTTCGCAGAGGTCGGTCAGCAGGCTCCGGATCGCCAGTGGCACCGCGAGCGGATCCATCCCACGGCCGTCCGGCTCGAGGAGCTGCAACGCGATCGCGAGGGCTCGGCGCTGAGGTGCGGGCAGGCCGTCGGTTATGCCGGGTGGGCATTGGGCCAGCAGGTCGGCCAGCCCTGCGAAGGGCAGGCCCTGGTCGAACTGGGTCGGCGTGATGGCCAGCACGCGACGACCGGCGCGCTGGGCGATCTGGCCGGCCGCCCTGAGCAGGCTGCTCTTGCCAACGCCCGGTTCGCCGGAGACGACGACCTGTCCGCCCGCGGTACTCGCGTCCGCGATGACCTGAAAAGCCGTCTCACGCCCGAAGAGCCCGAACTCTTCAGCTGTCATCGCGGGCAATGCGGCTCCTCGCCCAGCCCCCCGCAGGGTCCGCTCGAGGGATTTCCCCGATGCCTCGGCAGGCCCTGCATTCCTATCGTCGTGGCATCAGTTCGAGCAAATCTTAGGAGCAAGCGATGAGTGAGATCCGGCCAACGGTGGTCCTGACCCACGGCGGCTTCGTCGACGGTTCCGGTTGGCGAGGCGTGTACGACCGCCTCCGCGCGCTGGGACACGACGTCCGCGTCGTTCAGAACCCCACCATCACCCTCGAAGGCGATGTCGGCGCCGTCAAGCAGGTCCTCGACGACATCGACGGCCCGGCCATCCTGGTCGGCCACTCCTACGGCGGGGTGGTCATTACCGAGGCCGGCAGCGACCCGCGGGTAACCGGCCTAGTTTACATCACGGCGTTCGCGGCCGACAAGGGCGAGTCCGTGCTGTCCCTCGTCGCGAACCCGGCCCCAGGCGCTCCGGTCCCGCCGATCCTGCCCCCGCGCGACGGCTTCCTCCTTCTCGACCGCGACAAGTTCGCGGCTTCCTTCGCCGGTGACCTGCCGGCCGACCAGGCCGCGTTCATGGCGGATTCGCAGGTCCCCTGGGGGCTTGCCGCGGCCGATGGTGCCGTGACCGAGGCCGCCTGGCAGAGCAAGCCGAGCTGGTACCTCGTCGCCGCCGACGACAAGATGATTCCGCCGGCAGCGCAGCGGCAGATGGCCCAGCGCGCCGGCGCCACCGTGCGCGAGGTCGAGGGCAGCCATGCCGTCTACGTCTCCCAGCCGCAGGCCGTCGTCGACCTCATCCACACCGCGGTGGAGGCCGCGTGAACGCCGAAGTCTCCCGCCGTCAGGTGCTGGCCGCCGGCGCGGCCCTGGCCGGGGCGGCGGCACTGACCCTGCTGCGGCCGGGTGTCGGCGGAGTACATCAAGCGTCTTGAGCAAGGCCATGGACGGCCGTCCGCAGCTGTACTCCGCGCGCTTGCCAGGGCTCTGCGGTTGTCCGGCCAGGAGTACGAATACCTGTGCTCCCTTGCCGGGCATGTTCCGTTGCGCGTAGGCCGTGTGCCCGACGAGGTAGGCGCCGGCCCCAGGCGCCTGCCCGAGCGGCTCGGCGACATCCCGGTCTGCGTTCTCGACGCGGCCTGGACCCTGCTGGCCTGGAACACCGCCTGGGAACGGCTGTGCTCCACTTCTGTGCTCGAGGCCGACCGGGAACGAAACATGGCCTGGCGCGCCTTCACCGGGCGCAGGCAGGAGTGGTCCGAGCGGGAGATCCGGTTCCAGTCGTCGATCGTGACCGATCTGCGCAGGACCACCATCCGGTATCCCGGCGATGACTGGCTCAAGGATCTGCTCTCGGACCTGCAGGCAGCCAGCGTGCCGTTCGCGAACATGTGGCAGATGCCCGTGGACACCCATCACCGGGACTATCCGGTCACGGTCCAGCATCCCGATGCCGGACCGATCACCGTCGACTGCGACATCCTGACCATCCATGAGGGCGACCTGCGCGCCGTGGTCTACACCGCGGAGTCCGGCTCCGACGACGCCGCCCGCCTCGCCCTCATCCAGAACTGAAGACACCGCCCTGCGGCCATCTCCGACAAGGACATCTATCAGCCATGAACCAACTGTTGCTGGACGCTGCCCGGGCGACCGTGCCGACGCTCTCAGCCAACGCGGCACACACCGAACGCGATATGCGGCCCGCCCCGGACAGCGTCACAGCGGTACGCGACGCAGGGCTATTCGCACTCACGGTCCCTCGTGAGGCCGGTGGTCACGACGCGGACCTGCGAACAATGATCGAGGTGCTCGCCGAGCTGGGAAGCGGCTGCCCCTCGACCGCCTGGATCGTCGGGCTGAGCGCGTCGTCCAAAACCATGATCCCGTCGATGCTCTCCGCCAAGGCGTGCGCCGCGTTCCTGGCCGATCCCCACGTCGTCGTCTGCGCGTCGGCGGTGCCGAAAGGCGGCCACGGCGAGCGGGTGCCCGGCGGCCTTCGCATCAGCGGGGGATGGGCCATGGCATCGGGTTCCGAGCTGGCGACCTGGGCCATGATCATGGTGCCGGTCGCCGACGGCGCCTCGTCGGTGACCTTCCCCGTCCTCGTACCGGTCTCCGAGCTGACGATCCACCAGACATGGAAAGCAGCGGGCCTGGCCGGCACGAGCAGCCACACCCTGGTGGCCGAGGACCTTTTCGTACCGGACGACTTCATCACCCTTCCGAACAGCCCGAGCTCCCAGCCCTCTCAGAAACAGTTTTTCGCCGCCGGCCTGGTGGCGCTCGCGCCGATGATCGGCGCCGTACGCGGAGCCCAGAATGCCGTCGCGGCGGCAATCGCCGGCAACCGGGCCCCATACGCGACCACCTACGCCCGCGTCGCCGATTCCCCCCTCGGACGCTTCTGGTTCACCGAGGCGACGCGGCGCACCGCAACGGCTCTGCGGCGCGCGCTTCTTGTCGCTGACACCCTCGAGGCGCTGCGCGCGGGCGAAGCAATGCCGGTCGCCGACCGAAGCGAACTCCGAATGGAATTGTCGACCGCCGCCCGAGAGTGTCGCGAAGCGATGGAGCTGCTCCTCGACCTGCACGGCGCGAGCGGCTTCTCGCACGAGAACCCGCTTCAGCGATTCTGGCGTGACGTCGCCGTCGGCACACGCCACCCGTTCTTCACGCCGTACATCACGGCCGAGGACCACGGCCGAATCACCTTCGACGTGTTGCCGGCAGTATCGCTGACTCTGTGATCATGCGTCACGCGCCGCCGCGGTCATGCTGGTCACCACCGACGGGACGGTCGCCGGCGCCGTGGCCTGGTTCGAGTGCCCCGTCGTCGACCGCTTCCCGGCCGGCGACCATCACATCGTCCTGGCCGCACCCGTCCACGCGGACCCACCAACCACAACCAGCGCAAAGCGCTGTTCTACCACAATCGTCAGCACCGCTTCCCTCGCCGGCGGGCGGTTCTTCCCAATGCAGATCTGTGCTCGGCCGCTCGGTGCCCTCACCGGATCGGCCTCAGCGGAAACGATCCCGTTCCCACGGTGCCTACGACGCGCGTTCAGCCGCCGAGCCGGGCAACGGACCGCCGGCCCCTGGCATGGCCGCCATCGGTCGCCTGCCCTGCCACCGCGCGCACTTCACAGAACGGCGAAGCGATCAAGGACAGGACTTCCTGTTCGTGCGGCGGCCGAAGTTCTACCTCGGCGGCTACTTCGGCGCCCGCCGGGCAACCTCGTTGACGCGCACCGGACTGACGTTCCTGTG
>NZ_DATLEC010000238.1:0-15332 GCF_035525475.1 Lentzea sp.
GGGCAAGGAGCGGATGAAGCTGCGCGACATCCTCGGGGTGCTGCGCAACTCCTACTGCCGCACCGTCGGCGTCGAGTACATGCACATCCTGGAGCCCGAAGAGCGGCACTGGATCCAGGAGCGCGTCGAGGTCCCGCACGAGAAGCCCCCGGCCACCGTGCAGAAGTACATCCTCTCCAAGCTCAACGCGGCCGAGGCGTTCGAGACGTTCCTACAGACCAAGTACGTCGGCCAGAAGCGGTTCTCGCTCGAGGGCGGCGAGACTGTCATCCCGCTGCTCGACGCGGTGCTGGACAAGGCCGCCGAGCACGAGCTGGACGAGGTCGTCATCGGTATGCCGCACCGCGGCAGGCTGAACGTGCTGGCCAACATCGTCGGCAAGCCGATCTCGCAGATCTTCCGCGAGTTCGAGGGCAACCTCGACCCCGGCCAGGCGCACGGCTCCGGCGACGTGAAGTACCACCTGGGCGCCGAGGGCAAGTACTTCCGGATGTTCGGCGACGGCGAGACCAAGGTGTCGCTGACCGCGAACCCGTCGCACCTGGAGGCCGTGGACCCGGTGCTGGAGGGCATCGTCCGGGCCAAGCAGGACATGCTCGACAAGGGCGGCGAGGGCTTCACCGTGCTGCCGGTCGCGCTGCACGGCGACGCCGCGTTCGCGGGCCAGGGCGTGGTCGCCGCGACGCTGAACCTGGCGCTGGTGCGCGGTTACCGCACCGGTGGCACGGTGCACGTCGTGGTGAACAACCAGGTCGGCTTCACCACCGCGCCCGAGCACTCGCGCTCGTCGAAGTACTCGACCGACGTGGCGAAGATGATCGGCGCGCCGGTGTTCCACGTGAACGGCGACGACCCGGAGGCGTGCTGCTGGGTCGCGAAGCTGGCGGTGGAGTACCGGCAGGCGTTCAACAAGGACGTCGTGATCGACATGGTCTGCTACCGCCGCCGCGGCCACAACGAGGGCGACGACCCCTCGATGACGCAGCCGGCGATGTACGACGTGATCGACCAGAAGCGCTCGGTGCGCAAGACCTACACCGAGTCCCTGATCGGCCGCGGCGACATCACCGTCGAAGAGGCCGAGAAGGCGCTGCAGGACTTCTCCAGCCAGCTGGAGCACGTCTTCAACGAGGTCCGCGAGCTCGAGAAGCACCCGGTGACGGTCAGCCCGTCGGTGGAGGCCGAGCAGCAGATCCCGGCGAAGCTGCCCACGGGCATCAGCCGCGAGGTGCTGGAGCACATCGCCGACGCCCACGTGAACCTGCCGGAGGGCTTCACGCCGCACGCGCGCGTCAAGCCGGTGCTCGACCGCCGCGCCAAGATGGCGCGCGAGGGCGGCATCGACTGGGCGTTCGCGGAACTGCTCGCGCTCGGCTCGCTCACGATGGAGGGCCGCAAGGTCCGTCTGGCCGGTCAGGACTCGCGCCGCGGCACGTTCGTGCAGCGCCACGCGACCCTGGTCGACCGCAAGACCGGCGACGAGTACACGCCGCTGCAGAACCTGTCGCCGGACCAGGGCAAGTTCATGGTCTACGACTCGGTGCTGTCGGAGTTCGCCGCGCTCGGCTTCGAGTACGGCTACTCGGTCGCGAACCCGCAGGCGCTGGTGCTGTGGGAGGCGCAGTTCGGCGACTTCGTCAACGGCGCGCAACCGATCATCGACGAGTTCATCTCGTCCGGTGAGGCCAAGTGGGGTCAGCGTTCCGACGTCGTGATCCTGCTGCCGCACGGCCACGAGGGCCAGGGCCCCGACCACACGTCGGGCCGCATCGAGCGCTGGCTGCAGCTGTGCGCCGAGGGCTCCATGACCGTCGCGGTGCCGTCGACCCCGGCGAACTACTTCCACCTGCTGCGCCGCCACGCCCTCGACGGCGTCGACCGCCCGCTCGTGGTGTTCACGCCGAAGTCGATGCTGCGCCTGAAGGCAGCCGTCAGCGGCACGGACGAGTTCATCAACGACCGCTTCCAGTCGGTGATGGACGACCCGACGATCAAGGACCCGAACGCGGTCACGAAGGTCCTGCTGTGCAGCGGCAAGATCTCCTACGAGCTGCACGCCGAGCGCGAGAAGCGCGGCGGCGGCGACGTGGCGATCGTGCGCGTCGAGCAGCTCTACCCGGTCCCGGCCCGCAAGCTGACCGAGACCCTGGAGCGCTACCCGAACGCGAAGGACATCCGCTGGGTGCAGGAGGAGCCGGCGAACCAGGGCGCGTGGCCGTTCTACGGCCTGGCCCTGCCGGAGCTGCTGCCCGAGCACCTGGGCACCGTCCGCCGCGTGTCGCGCCGTCCGATGGCCGCCCCGTCGGCCGGATCGAGCAAGGTGCACGAGGTCGAGCAGCGCGAGATCATCACCCGCGCGTTCGAGTAAAGCCCGCATGAACGGACGAGCCGCCGGATCCACCAGGGTCCGGCGGCTCGTTTTCTGAAGCCACAACAGGAGAACTGCGATGTACCACACCGATCGCGGCATCGAGGAGCTCGAGAACCGGCGCGGCGAGGAGGAGGTCACCTTCGCGTGGCTCGCCGACAAGCTCCGCGCGTTCGTCGACGCCAACCCGGACTTCGAGACCCCCATCGAGCGCTTCGCCACCTACCTGGCGCGCGACGACGACGATTTCGAGGACTGAGCTACCAGGCGTAGGCCTCCGGCGCCGGCTTCGACCCGTTCGGCGCCGGTGCCGGGAACAGCTCGTCCAGCTTCCCCAGCACGTCCGCGTCGAGCTTCAGCTCCGCCGCGCGCAGCGAGTTGTCCAGCTGCTCCCCGGTGCGCGGCCCGATGATCGGCGCCGTGACGCCGTCCTGGTGCAGCAGCCACGCGAGGCCGACGTTGGCCGGGTCCTCGCCCAGCTCGGCGCACAGCTTCTCGTAGGCCTCGATCTGGCCGCGGTACTTCTCCAACGCGTCGGCGGAACGGCCGGACGCGCCGCGCGACGCGGTGCCCTCGCGCTGCTTGCGCAGCACACCGCCCAGCAGGCCGCCGTGCAACGGTGACCACGGGATCACGCCCAGGCCATAGTGCTTGGCGGCGGGCAGGACCTCCAGCTCCACCCAGCGCGTCATCAGGTTGTAGATCGACTGCTCGGACACCAGGCCGAGGAACCCGCGGGTGCGCGCGGCCTCCTGCGCCTGGGCGATGTGCCAGCCCGCGAAGTTCGACGAGCCGAAGTAGATGACCTTGCCCTGCTGGCGCAGCACGGAGAAGGCTTCCCAGATCTCGTCCCACGGCGTTTCGCGGTCGACGTGGTGCATCTGGTAGAGGTCGATGTAGTCGGTCTGCAGGCGCTTCAGGGAGGCGTCGCAGGCCCGGCGGATGTTCAGCGCCGACAGCTTGGTCTCGTTCGGCCAGTCACCCATGCTGCCGTAGAGCTTGGTGGCGATGACCGTCTTCTCGCGACGGGTGCCGCCCTGGGCGAACCAGCGGCCGATGATGTTCTCGGTGACGCCCTCGCCCTGCTTCCAGCCGTAGACGTTGGCCGTGTCGAAGAAGTTCAGGCCGTGTTCGTGGGCGCGGTCCATGATCGCGTGGCTGTCGGCCTCGGACGTCTCGGGACCGAAGTTCATCGTGCCGAGGCACAGGCGGGAGACGGACAGGCCGCTGCGGCCGAGGTGGGTGTACTCCATGGCTCCTACCCTGCCCCTCACGAACTCCGAGTGCCACGTGGAGCTGCTCCAGCTCGGGGGAACGGCTACTCCCACTCCCACTTGATGCCGTGCGCGGTGCCCGCCTGGGCTTCGGGCACCAGCAGGTGCGCCGCGGCGGTCGTGCCGATCCACAGCTCGCCCGTGTCCACGTCCGGCGCGTCCGGCCCCGACCGGCTGAAGCTGTGGCAGCGCACGGGAACCGCGCCGGGGTGGAACTCGACCTCCAGCACGTAGTTGCGCAACGTGCGGAGGAACGTGCGGTCCGCGCAGAGGCTGTCCGCGCCGGGGTCGGAGATCAGCCGCAGGTCGACGAGCGCGGTGTCGCCCGCGCGCAGCACGCGGTCGAGGATGATCTCCGCGACGAGCAGCTTGCGGTCGTCGTCCCTGCGCACCCTGCCCACGCGGCACGACCTTTCGGCGACGATGTCGCCGGGCGAGAGGTCGGTGCCGTCGGCGGTCTTCGCGAGGAGCATCCGGTCGACGCCGTCCTCGAACGCCTCGATCACCGCGCTGCTGCGGATCTCGACCTCGCGCCGGTCAGGGCCGATCAGCACCCGGTCCCGCACGCTCAGGTACCTGGCGGGGGCCGGCAGCAGCTTGTCGACGCGGGCGATCTCGCGGCCCAGGTCGATCGCGGCGTCGCCCCAGATGCCCTCCAGCGCGGTGGCGCGCTCGACCCACCGGCCGCGCGGGCGCCTGTCCCCCAGCCTGCCGGTCAACGCGCCGGGTGAGAGCTGCAGGATCTCCTCCAGCGCCGCGACGGCCGCGAGCGACTCCGGGCGTTCCGGACGGCTGCGGCCGCGGCGCCAGTAGCTCAGCGTCGACTGGCTGACCTGCAGTCCCCGCTGCTCGAGGTGGTGCTGGACGCGCTCCAGACTGAGGCCGCTGACCTCGACGGCCCTGGCCAGCTCCTCGGCGAATTCCGGCACGGTCGAATGCTACGACCGGTGATCACCGCAGCACACCGCCACAGTTTTGACAGTATTGACAACTGAAGTTTCGAACCTGTTATCCGGCGCACAACTCGCGTTAGTTTCATGGTGTTCCGCAGTTCATTCCCCCGCGAGGAGAAACCTGATGCGAGCACGGCATCGCGCCCCCGGCGAGGTGGTACCGGATATCGCCGCCACGGCCGCGCAGATGTCAGCTGCGATCCGGTTGACCTGGCCGAACACCGTCGCCCGAATTCTTGACGCGAGAATCAGGAATGGGCGCACGGACCCCGGGAATGGCATGACGAAGGACTGAGAACTCGCCGTCGCCGCAACCCTGCAGCGGCGACGGCCCTCCCGGCGCCCTCGATGCACAGGCCGAATGCGGCTCGGCTGAGCGCATCGATCTTCTGGGGGCGCTTGCGGTGGGGGTGGCAGTAGCGGCCTACTCCCACTCCCACCGCACTCCATAGATCCCGGGCTTCGAGTTGCGCACGTGGATGTGCGTCGACGCGGTCGTCCCGATCCACAGGTCGTTCAGCGCGGTCTCCGATTCCTGCAGCGACGGCCGCGCGAACTGGAAGCACCGCGCCGGCACCGCGTCCGGGTGGAAGTCGATCTGCAGCACGTAGTCGCCCACCGGCCGCAGGAACCGCCGGTCGCAGACCTCGCTGTCCGCGCCGGGCCTCATCCGGACCCGGTAGTCGACGAGAGCCGTCTCCCCCGCCCGCAGCATCCGGTCGAAGAGGACCTCCGCGACGAGGAACCCGGTGGCGTCCTCGCTGCGCACCCGCCCGAGCCGGCACGGCGGTCCGGCCTCGATGGTGGCCACGCCGAGGTCCGTGGCGTCGGCGAGCTGGATGGCCAGGAACCTGTCGACGCCGTCCTCCAGCGCCTGCACGATGCCCGTGCAGTGCATCTCGACCTCACGCCGGTCCGGCCCGATCACCTGCCGGTCCTTCACGCTGAGGTACGTCGACGCCGTCGGCTGCAGCCTGTCGATGCGCGCCATGACCTCGCCGAGGTCGGTGGCGCGCGAGTCCCACATGTCCTCCAGCGACATCGCCTGGCCGACCCACCGCCCGCGCGGGCGCTTGTCGCCGAGCCGATCCGTCAGGAAGCCCTCGCCGAGGCCGAGCAGCTCCTCCAGGGCCGTGACGACCTTCAGCGACTCCGGCCGTTCGGGCCTGCTGCGGCCGCGCCGCCAGTAGCTGAGCGTCGAAAGGCTCACCTGCATGCCCCGCGCGGCCAGGTGGTGCTGGACGCGTTCGAGGCTGAGACCGCTGTTGTCGACGGCTTTCGTCAGGGCCTCCGCGAAGTCCACGGCGCCACCGTACGGCCCTGACGTCCTCCGCCAGTAGGCCCACACGGAGGGTGGTACGTCTTCAGTCCTAGATGGACCGTTCTCCCCGACGCCACACCGCGTGCGTCAACGGAACGCCCGGCCGGTACGCCAGATGCGTGATCGACGGCGCGTCCAGCACGTGGAGGTCAGCCTGCGCACCAGGCCTGATGACACCGACGTCGTCACGGCGCAACGCCCGCGCGCCGCCCGCCGTCGCCGCCCACACGGCCTCCTCGACCGTCATCCGCATCTGCAGGACCGCTGTCGTCACGCAGAACGCCATCGACGAGGTGTAGGACGAACCGGGGTTGCAGTTGCTGGCCAGCGCGACCGTCGCACCGGCGTCGAGCAGGGCACGGGCGGGAGGAAGCGACTGGCGCGTCGACAGGTCGCACGCCGGGAGCAGCGTGGCGACGGTTCCGGACGACGCCAGCGCGTCGACGTCCGCGGCCGACAGGTAGGTGCAGTGGTCGACCGACGCGGCGCCGAGCTCCACGGCCAGCCGCACGCCGGGGCCCTCGCCGAGCTGGTTGCCGTGCACGCGCAGGCCGAGTCCCTTGTCCTTGGCCGCCTCCAGCACCGCCCTGGACTGGTCGTAGTCGAACGCGCCCTTCTCGCAGAACACGTCGGCCCAGCGCACGAGGGGTGCGACGGCGTCGAGCATCTCGCCGCGGACCAGGTCGACGTAGGTGTCGGCGTCCTCGCCGGGCGGGACGAGGTGGGCGCCGAGGAACGTCACCTCGTCGGCGTGCTCGGCGGCGATGCGGGCGCTTCGGATCTCGTCGGCGACGTTGAGGCCGTAGCCGGTCTTGGTCTCGATGAACGTCGTGCCCTGCTTCAGCGCCTCGGCGACGTGCCTGCGCACGACCTCCGACAGTTCGGCGTCGCTCGCCTGCCGGGTCGCGTTGACGGTCACGGCGATGCCGCCCGCCGTGTAGGGCTTGCCGGCCATGCGCGCGCCGAACTCGGCGGTGCGGTCACCGGCGAAGACGAGGTGGGTGTGGCTGTCGACCCAGCCGGGCAGCACGGCACGGCCTTCGACGTCGACCTCCGAGTCCGCGGCGGGAGCCTCCCTTGCCGGCCCCACCCATGCGATCCGCTCGCCGTCGATGACCAGCGCGTCGCCGGCGGACTCGCTGTTCGTCGTCAGCTCACCGATGCCGGTGATCAGCACGCTCATGCCCACAGCTCCTCGATCGCGTCCGCCAGCAGCCTGCCGACGTCTCCCAGGGTCTCGTGCACGCCCTTGCTCGCGATCACCTTGCCACCCACGACGACAGTGTCCACATCGGACGCCGTCGCCGACAGGAACACCTGCTGCGGCAACGATCCCGCGGTGCGCGGCGTCGAGCAGCTGATCGCCACGAGGTCGCAGGGCGCGCCGGGTTCGATGCGCCCGCCGTCCCAGCCGAGCGCGGAGTGGCGGGTGGCGGCCTGGAGCAGTTCCTCCGGTGTGAAACGGCCGCGCTGACCGGTGCGGAGACGTTCGCCGTGCTCCAACGCGCGGGTCTCCAGCAGCGGGTCGACCACCGCGTGCTGGTCGCTGCCCAGCGACAGCGGGCTGCCCGCGTCCGCCAGTTCGCGAGCAGGGCCGATGCCGTCGGCGAGGTCGGCCTCGGTCGTCGGGCAGAGGCACGCGCCCGTGCCGGAGCCGCCCAGCAGCGAGATGTCCTCGGGCGTCAGGTGCGTGGCGTGCACGGCCGTCGTCCGAGGTGACAACGCTCCGGCCTCCGCGAGCAGGCCGGTCGGCGTGAGGCCGTAGGCGGCGAGGCAGGCCTTGTTCTCCGCGGGCTGCTCGGACAGGTGAACGTGCAGCGGGGCGTCCGGGAACGCCTCCGCCACCACGCGAAGCTCCGCTCGCGGGACCGCGCGGACCGAGTGGATCGCGGCACCCACGCGCATCACCTCATCCGACTCGAGCTCGGAGACCCTGGACGCCCATGCCTCGGCGGTGCCGTCGGAGAAGCGCTCCTGCACCTCGGTGAGCGGCTGGTCGATGCCGCCCGCGAGGTAGCAGGTGTCGAGCAGGGTGAGGCGGATGCCCGCGTCCGCGGCCGCCTCGCGCAGGCAGTGGGCGAACTCGTTCGACCTGTCGTGCACGTAGTGGAACTCGCCGACGGCCGACACCCCGGCGAGCGCCATCTCGCCGTAGACCGCGCGGGCGAGCCGGTAGTACGACTGCGGGGTCAGCTTGGACGCCAGCGCGTACATCCCTTCACGCCACGTCCAGAACGTCCCGCCGCCGTCGTGCGTGCGACCCCGGAGCGCCCGGTGGAACGCGTGCGAGTGGGCGTTCGCGAAGCCCGGCACGACAACGCCGTACAGCCTCCGCACTCCCAGCGGAATCGTGTCCACCGTGGACACGTTCGTGATCCTGCCGTTCTCGGCCCTGATCAGCACGCGTTCGGCGAGCCCGCCGGGCAGCCAGGCCCGCTCGCACCAGAAGTTCACGAGGCGAGGTGTTCGATCGCGGCGGCCAGTGCCCTGACGCCTTCGTCGACGTCGGCCTGCTCGGCGAACTCCTCCGGCGCGTGGCTCACGCCGGTCGGGTTGCGCACGAACAACATCGCCGTCGGCACGTGCGCGGCGAGGATGCCGGCGTCGTGACCCGCACCGGTCGGCAGCGCCGGAACGCCGCCGAGCGCTGCCGCGATGTCGTCCCTGAGGTTCTGGTCGAAGTACACCGTGTCGCCGTACGACTCCTCGGTGATCCGCAACTCGCAGCCCTCCTCCTCGGCGGCGACGTGCGCCGCCTCCGAGATCTCCGCGACCATCGCACGGGTGCGTGCGTCGTCGCTGTCGCGCGCGTCCAGCCACACGTCCACAGTGGACGCGATGACGTTCGTGCCGCCGGGGTTGGGAACGATCCTGCCGACCGTCGCGCGACCTCCTCCGCGAGCTGCTCTGCGTGCTGCCAGAACGAGTTGCGAGGCCGGGAGCATCGGGTCGCGGCGGTCCTCGATCAGCGTCGCGCCGGCGTGGTTGCCCTCGCCGGAGAACGTGAAGCGCCACCGGCCATGCGCGAGGATGCTGCTCGCCACGCCCACCGGCACCGTCAGCCCACGGCCCTGTTCGACGTGCAGCTCGACGAACCGGCCGATGCGCCTGAGGGCTTCTGAGTCCTTGCCGGCCAGCTCGGGGTCGTAGCCCGCCGCCTTCATGGCCTCGGCCAGCGTGATGCCGTCCGGGTCCTTGAGGTTCAGCGCCTTGTCCCTGTCGATGGCACCCGTCAGGAGGCGGGAGCCGAGGCAGGCCACGCCGAACCGGCCGCCTTCCTCTTCCGCGAAGACGGTGACGGCGAACGGCCTGGCGGGCGTGAAGCCCTTGGCCTGCAACAGGTCGACGGCCTGCAACGAACTGGTCACCCCGAGCGGGCCGTCGAACGCGCCGCCGCCGGGCACCGAGTCGAGGTGGCTGCCGGTGACGAGCGCGTCGTCGCCGGGCTCGCCCCACCACGCCCAGAGGTTGCCGTTCCGGTCGGTCTCGACGTCCAGGCCGCGCCGGACGGCCTGCTCGACGAACCACCGGCGCAGCTCGAGCTCGGGCCCGGCGTAGGCGTGGCGGGAGTAGCCGCCGCGCTTGGCGTCCCGGCCGACGTCCGCGATCTGCTCCAGCATCACGCCACCCCCGGCAGGCTCGCGCAGGGGTCCCCTCCCAGGGGGTCCCCTGATTCCATTGTCCCAGGTAGCACCGACAATTTCGGAGCGCTCGCGCGGAATCCCCTCGGAGCACTCGCGCAGGGGTCGCTCGGCGCGCTCGCGCGGGAATCCCCAGGCACGCTCGCGCAGGGTCCCGGCACGCTCGCGCAGGGGTCCCCTCCCGGGGGTCCCCCGATTTCAATTCTCCCAGCGAGGTCTGACAATTTTCAGCCCTCCATCGGGATGCGCACGCCCTTGTCGGCCGCCACCGCCCTGGCCTCGTCGTAGCCTGCGTCCACGTGCCGGATCACGCCCATGCCGGGGTCGTTGGTCAGCACCCGCTCGATCTTCTGCGCCGCCAGCTCGGTGCCGTCCGCCACCGTCACCTGGCCCGCGTGGATCGAGCGCCCGATGCCCACGCCGCCGCCGTGGTGGATCGACACCCACGTCGCGCCCGAGGCCGTGTTGACCAGGGCGTTGAGCAGCGGCCAGTCCGCGATCGCGTCCGAGCCGTCGGCCATCGCCTCGGTCTCGCGGTACGGCGACGCCACCGAGCCGCAGTCCAGGTGGTCGCGGCCGATCACGATCGGCGCGGACAGCTCGCCGGACGCCACCATCTCGTTGAACTTGAGGCCCGCGAGGTGCCGCTCGCCGTAGCCGAGCCAGCAGATCCGGGCGGGCAGGCCCTGGAACTCGACGCGCTCGCCCGCCATCTTGATCCACCGGGCGAGCTGCTCGTTCTCCGGGAAGAGCTCGAGGATCGCGCGGTCCGTGGCGGCGATGTCCGCCGGGTCTCCCGACAGCGCCGCCCAGCGGAACGGGCCCTTGCCCTCGCAGAACAGCGGACGGATGTACGCGGGCACGAAGCCGGGGAACGCGAACGCGCGGTCGTAGCCGCCGAGCTGCGCCTCGCCGCGGATCGAGTTGCCGTAGTCGAACACCTCGGCGCCGCGGTCCAGGAACCCGACCATCGCCTCGACGTGCGTGACCATCGACGCCCGCGCGCGGTCGGTGAACTCCTCGGGCTTCGCGGCGGCGTACGGCGCCCAGTCCTCCAGAGCCACGCCCACCGGCAGGTACGCCAACGGGTCGTGCGCCGACGTCTGGTCCGTCACGATGTCGACGGCGACCTCGCGGCGCAGCAGCTCGGGCAGGATCTCCGCCGCGTTGCCCACGACGCCGACGGACACGGCCTCACCGGCGGCCTTCGCGGCCAGCACGCGTTCGATCGCCGAGTCCAGATCCGAAGCGATCTCGTCGAGGTAGCGGGTCTCCAGGCGACGCTGCGCGCGCTGCGGGTCGACCTCGATGCACAGTGCGACGCCCTCGTTCATCGTCACGGCCAACGGCTGCGCGCCACCCATGCCGCCGAGACCCGCGGTGACGGTCAGGGTGCCCTTCAACGTGCCGTTGAAGCGCTTCGTGGCGACCGCGGCGAACGTCTCGAAGGTGCCCTGCAGGATGCCCTGCGTGCCGATGTAGATCCACGAACCGGCGGTCATCTGCCCGTACATCGTGAGGCCCTCGGCCTCCAGGCGGCGGAACTCGGGCCAGTTCGCCCAGTCCGGCACGAGGTTCGAGTTCGCGATCAGCACGCGCGGCGCCCACTCGTGCGTGCGCATGACGCCGACCGGGCGTCCGGACTGCACGAGCAGCGTCTCGTCGGCCTCCAGCGCGGCCAGCTCGCGGGAGATCGCCTCGAACGACGGCCAGTCGCGCGCGGCCTTGCCCGTGCCGCCGTAGACGACGAGGTCGTCGGGGCGCTCGGCCACGTCGGGGTCGAGGTTGTTGTGGAACATCCGCAGCGCGGCCTCGGTCGACCACTGCTTGGCGGTCAGCTCGGTACCTCGTTCAGCGCGAACAACCATCACAGAGCTCCACTTCGAATCAGGGCCTCGGCGGCAGCGATCTCGGGTGCGAGGTGGCGGTCGGGGCCGGGGCCCTGGACCGTCTCGCGCAGCTTCGCCACGGCGGCGGCCGTCGCGGGGGCGGGCTTGAGGGGCGCGCGCAGGTCGAGGGCGCGCGCGGCGGTCAGGAGCTCGATCGCCAGCACGGTGGTCAGCCCGTCCACGGCCTTGCGCAGCTTGCGGGCGGCGGACCAGCCCATCGACACGTGGTCCTCCTGCATCGCGGAGGACGGGATCGAGTCGACGGACGCCGGCACGGCCAGGCGCTTGAGCTCGGACACGATCGCGGCCTGCGTGTACTGGGCGATCATGTGGCCGGAGTCGACGCCGGGGTCGTCGGCGAGGAACGGCGGCAGGCCGTGCGAACGTGAAACGTCGAGCATCCGGTCGGTGCGGCGTTCGGCGATGGACGCCACGTCGGCGAGCGGGATGGCGAGGAAGTCCAGCACGTAGGCGATGGGCGCGCCGTGGAAGTTGCCGTTCGACTCGACCCGGCCGTCCGCCAGCACCACCGGGTTGTCGATCACCGACGCCAGCTCGCGATCGGCGACGGTCGCCGCGTAGGCCACCGTGTCGCGGGCGGCGCCGTGGACCTGCGGCGAGCAGCGCAACGAGTACGCGTCCTGCACGCGGGTGCAGTCGGGGCCGCGGTGCGAGGCG
Source organism: Lentzea sp. (assembly GCF_035525475.1). Lineage (GTDB taxonomy): Bacteria > Actinomycetota > Actinomycetes > Mycobacteriales > Pseudonocardiaceae > Lentzea. Next base: position 12,125 of record NZ_DATLEC010000238.1, read on the forward strand.
ACGATCTCGGAGTCGCGCAGGAACGCGAGCATCCGGGCAGCTGAGAGGTTCTGGCCGGGGTGCGGGCGCAGCGCGTGCAGCTCGGGCTCGAAGACGCGGTCGGTGCCGAGCAACGCCTCGACGCTCATGGCGGCGGTGAGGTCGGCGATGTCGAGCAACCGGGTGAGGTCGGCGATCGCCAGCGCCAGCATGCCGAGCATGCCGTCGGTGCCGTTGATCAGCGCGAGGCCTTCCTTCTCGGCCAGCCGCACCGGTTCGACACCCGCCTCCGCCAGCGCCTCCGCGGCGGTGACGAGCTCTCCCGACGCGTTGCGGACCATGCCCTCGCCCATCAGCGCGAGCGCGCTGGCCGACAACGGCGCGAGGTCGCCGGAACAACCCAGCGAGCCGAACTCGTGCACGACGGGCGTGATGCCGGCGTTCAGCACCGCCGCCATCGCGTCCACAGTGGACAACCGGACGCCGGTGTGGCCGGTGGAGAGGGTGCGCAGGCGCAGCAGCATCAGCGCGCGGACGACCTCGCGCTCGACCTCGGGACCGGAACCGGCGGCGTGCGAGCGGATCAGCGACCGCTGCAGCTGGGCTCGGCGGTCCGGCGGGATGTGCCGGACGGCGAGCGCCCCGAACCCGGTCGAGACGCCGTAGGTGGGGCGTTCGGCCGTGGCGAGCTGTTCGATGTGGCCGCGGGCGGTGGCGACCGCCTCACGGGCCGCCGCGGTGATCTCCACCGGGGCGCCGTCGCGGGCGACGGCATGAACGTCCTCGAGGGTCAGAGGCTTGGGACCCAGCTCCACCGGTTGTCGCATGCAGACATCACAGCGCTCCGGGGCCGGCTCAGCGACCCCGGAGCGCGTGATGGCGTCTGGTACCCCAGACGGCTGCCTAGATGCCCTTGCCGAGCCAGTCCGCGTCCGGGTGGTCCATGTGCTGCAGCGAGACCCGGTTGGCCACGCTCACCAGGGCTTCGTCGCTCCTCATCAGGGCCTCGTTGCTCTCGGGCTCACCTGCCACGGTGAGCCACAGCCCGCTGTCCTGCACCACGAGCGAGCCGTTGCCGACGATCGCGCCCTTCTTGCCGCGCACGGCCACCGGCGCGCCGCCGGTCTGCGCGGGCGCGGTCGTCGACAGCGTCACCACGAACTGCTCCGAGCGCCACTGCGCCGTCCACCGGTTCAGCGTGCTGCCCCAGATGTCGCTCGCGGGCTTGCCGTCGAGCGAGAACGGCGCGAGGTAGCTGAGCTTCGCGTCGGACCGCACCGAGTCCGCGACGCGCATGGCCGTCTCCCGCCCGTTCGCCTCTCCTCGGACGGACACGCTGAGCACGTCCTGCGCCTGCCACACGAGCTCGGTGGTCGTGCCGGGCGACTGGCCCTGGACCGTCTTCACCCACGCCTTCAGCCCGCGGACGCTGGTCTCCAGCCACCCGCCGAGGTCCGGCAGTTCCTTCTGGCTCGTCAGGCTGATCCGGGCGTCACCGGTCTGCTGCGTCGGGTCCTCGTCCTTGATGCCGGCCGGCACCCAGACGCGGGTGGTCTTGTCGCCGACGCTGCGGAACGTCTCGACGTACCCGTCCGGCATCCAGTGCGGCGTGTACTTGATCTCGACGCCGTGGCCGGTGCCCGGCATGAGCGCGGCGGCGGCGTTGTCCGAGGTCGGGGGCGCGTACCTGTCGCTGGCGATGATCCCCGCGAAGATCAGGACGGCGACGGCGGCCACTCCGGCGGTGGCGATCAGGAAGATGTTGCTGCGCTGCTGCTTCCGCTTGCGCCGCAGGGCGTTCAGCGTCGGCCCCGGATGCGGGGTGCGTTCGGCGAGCTTGCCGAGCGCGTCCTTGATGAGCTGTTCGGTGTCGTTCACGACAGGCCCTCCCCGAGCCGCAACCCGACACCAGCGGGTTCCGGCGTGTGTTCCATGCGGAGTGTGGCCAGCGCACGTGAGATGTGGCTGCGCACGGTTCCCTCGGCACAACCGAGCATCTGTGCGATCTCCGAGTCCTCGTAGTTCTCGTAGTAGCGGAGCACGACCGCGGCCCGCTGTTTGCGGGGCAGCTTCGCGATCCGCTGCAACATGGCTTCCCGCTCGTCGTAGTGGTGCGTCGTGTCCGAGACGGGCGGGGTGACGGACTCCAGGGTCGACATGGAGAGGGCGACGTCCTTGGCTGCCCTGCGTCTGCGCCACGAGAGGTACTCGTTGGTCACCATGCGCTTGACGTAGGCGTGAGGGAGGTCGACGGATCCGATGCGGTCCCACTTCTGCTGCGCACGCAGCAGCACTTCCTGGACCACGTCCTGGGCCAGGTGCGGGTCGCACGTGAGCACGGTGGCATAGCGCAGCAACGGGGTCACCTGTTCTGCCACGAAGTCATCGAAACTCGGTGTCAATCCCGACCCCCTTCAAAACCGTCACACCCCTAGAGACGCGTCTCGGGCCTGTTCTGTTGAGTGTGCCCTGATGTAGTAACGGCGTGGGCTGCATCACGTGGGAAAATCACCTCCGTGGGCAGCAGCAGTGACGTTCCCGCGCTGCGGCGAGGGCTGGCGGTCCTCCGGCTGCTCGCGGGCAGGCCGGGGCCCGTCTCCGCGGCGTCGGTGGCGCGAGAGCTGAACCTGCCCAGGTCAACGACCTACCACCTGCTCTCGGAACTGACGGAGGCGGGCTTCGCCACCCACTTCCCCGAGGAGAAGCGCTACGGCCTGGGCGTGGCGGCGTTCGAGCTCGGCTCCGCCTACCTGCGCCACGACCCGCTGGAACGCCTCGCACGCCCTCTGTTGCGCAAACTGGCCGATCGGATGGAAAAGGTCGCGCATCTGGGTGTCCTGCACGGCGCGGAGGCCCTGTACCTGGTACGCGAACAGCCCCGGCAACCCCAGTCGATCGTCTCCGACGTGGGCGTCCGCCTCCCGGCCCACCTCACCGCCTCCGGCAGGGCGATGCTCGCCCACCTGCCTCCGGCGCAGGTCAGGGCGCTGTTCCCGTCCGTGGAGTCGTTCGTCGACCGCACCGGCCGCGGCCCGCACAACCTCCCGGCGCTGCGCCGCGTGCTGACGTCGGAACGCCGCCAGGGCTGGGCGGTGGAGGACGGCTTCGTGACCGTGGGGTTCGCCTCGGTGGCGGCCCCGGTGTTCGACCACGGCGAGCGCCCGATCGCGGCCATCACGCTGACGTTCCGGCACCTGTGCGACACGTCCTGCGGCCAGGCCTGGCCGGA
>NZ_DATLEC010000200.1:0-5429 GCF_035525475.1 Lentzea sp.
GCTAGCGTGCGGGTTCCGCCGAGTCCACCGGAGAGCCCGAGTGAGTGTTGGTGTGCCGTCCGACCGCGGTACGACGTCCAACAACGTCGACTCCGCGGTTACCGCGGTCCAGGCCGGCGCGATCCGCGACGTGCACTTCCACGGCGTGCCCGATGGCGGGCCACGACCCGGTCTGGTGTCGACGATCGCGCCGATGGAACTGTTGCCGGGGAAGGTCTTCGGGCGTGATCGGCTCGTGGCGCACCTGGTCGGGGTCACCCAGCGCGCCGACGGCTCGCAGGTCGTGCTGCACGGCACCGGCGGGAGCGGCAAGACAGCGGCGGCCCTCGCGCTCGTGGACACCCTCGACCGCGAGTTCCCGGCCACCAGGGTGTGGTGGGTGGACGGGTCGTCGGAGAACAGCCTGTCCGCGGGGCTGCGCGAGGTCGTCTACGACGCGGACCCGCACCGCCGCGTCGACGAGGTCGTGCGCGCCTGGCGCGGTGAGGGATCCGCGCCGAACCTCCTGAAGAAGGTGCTGGCCGAGGCGCCCGGCACGTGGGCGCTGGTGATCGACGGCGTCGACGACCAACGGCTGCTGGCGCAGTGGAGATCGGCCCTGCAGCACAACACCGGCACCGTCGTGGTGACGACGAGGCACGGCAACGTCAAGGACTGGAGCCGTGCCGAGACGCACGAGGTGAACTCGCTGCACGAGGAGGCCGCGGTCGAGATGCTGCAGACGCTCGCTCCCTCCTCCGGAACAGCGGCCGAGGCACGCGAGCTGGCCTGCACGCTGGGGTACCTGCCGTTGGCACTCCGCCTGGCCGGCAGCTACCTCAACGCGGTCCTCTCGTTGCCCACCAGGGCGGGACTGGCTCTGCCGGACAGCTTCGAGCAGTACCGCCTGGTGTTCCACGGGCACTTCGGCGAGCTCGACCGCATGCACGAGATCGGCAGTGCGCTCGCCGAGCGCGAGTTGCTCTGCCGCACGTGGGAGTTGTCGCTCGACCTGCTCGCCGACCTCGGGATGCCGTGGGCCCGGCCGTTGCTGCGGTGGTTGTCGTGCTTCGAGCAGGCGCCGATCCCCTGCGACATCGCCAACGCGGATATCCTGACCGAGTCCTCGCTGTTCGAGGGCATCACGGGGATGGACCTGATCCACGCGTTCGTGTTCCTGACGAACTTCGGTCTGGTGGAACAAGTCTCGGTGCGCGACATGAGGTCGTCGTCGGTCACCACGAAGTGCTGGGTGCTGCATCCGGTGATCCGTGAGGCGAACCGGCACCAGCCCGACGTCCAGCGCGATGTCCAGGCGTATCTCGCGCTCTGCTACGCGACGCTCGACGGCTACACGAGCTTCCTCTCCACCGCGGTGCAGGAGGACCTGTCGACGTGGGCGGTGCTGAGCCCGCACTGCGAGTTCGTGGTGGAGTGGATCCACCGCGACGGGGCCAGACTGCCCGCGCCGGAGAACTGGGAGCTGCTGGGCACGAAGCTGTCGTGCGTGGTGGCGAGGTTCGCCGAACTGTCCGGCCAGCACGAGCGCGCCGAGGCGCTCTTCCGCCACGCGCTGGTCGTGCGGGTCCGGTACCTGGGCGAGACCCATCCCGAGGTGCTGGCGGCGCGCCGCAACATCGTGCTGTTGCGCTGGCGGCGGCACCGCTCCGAGCTGCCACTCGCCGAGCTCGTGCTGCTCACCGAGAACACCCGTGCGGCGCTGGGCGAACACGATCCGCTCACCATCGCGTGCCACCTCGATCTCGCACTGGCACAGGCGTCGCTCGCGGAGCAGGACGCGGCGGACCGGGTCGTGGACGACTACCGGGCCATCGTCCGGTTGAGCCGCGAACTGCACGGCCGCACCGAGACGACCGCGCTGTCGGCTCAGATGAACCTGGTGACCGAGCTCGGCAGGCGGGAGCACGAGTCCTGCGCCGCGGAGCTGCTGAGGCTGCTGACGATGATCGAGGAGGTGGAGAGCGCCCCCGACGTGGTGGCGCAGGTGCCCTTCCGCCTGGGGACGTTGCGCGCGGCCGTCATGAACCTGCTGCAGAACAGCCGTGGCTGGAGCGATCCGCAGGACTAGGCGGTCTCAGTGGTCGAAGGTCAGGACGCCCTGCGTGATCGGCTGCAACGTGCCGACCTTGGCCGAGCTCACCTTGATCTTGGTGGTGTCGATGACCTCCTGGCCGTTGGTGCCGATGATCGTCACCTTCGCGGGCGCCGAGCCGGGCAGCTCGACGCTCAGCACGTTGAGGGCGCGCGAGTCGCTGTCGTCCGACTCGAGCCGCACGCCGGCCCACGCGGTCTGCCCCGGTCGCAGGGTGATCGACGGGCCCTCGCCCGGTACGAGCTCCCGTTTCACCGGGATGGCCATGGGCACACCGGTCGGGTCGCTGAAGGAGAGCTTCGGCCAGCCCTGGACCGTGATCGGCGCGGTGCCGGCGTTCTTCGTGGCGAGCAGGCCCAGGCCCGGCTTCTCCTGCATCGTCAGCTCCGCCTCGAGCACCGGCTGTTGCTCGCCGGCGTTCGAGGAGGTGGCCGGGGGTGTCTGGCTCTGGCTGGCCGGGGTCGTGTTGATGGTCACGCACGCCGTCAGCCCGGCCATGAGAACGACAGCGAGGATCGTGACACGCATCGGCAAGCCCCCTGGTGGGTGGAGTTGATCCGCACATTCAACCGTGCCAGGGGCGCCGCGAACCTCGACCGTGCGTCTCAACAGGTCACAGCACGGCCAGGTCGACCGCCTTCGCCATCGCCTCGAAGCCCTTGTCGCCGGGGTGCAGGTGGTCGCCCTCGTCGTAGGCGGGACGGATCCGCTGCGGGTCCGCCGGGTCGCGGATCACGGCGTCGAAGTCCACGACCGCGTCGAAGTCGGAGCTGCCGCGGATGAACGCGTTCACGGCCTGCCGCACCGCCTCCAGCTCCTCGGTGTAGCTGTTCCAGCCCTTGAACGGCGTGATCGTCGCCCCGATCACCCGAAGCCCGCGGTCGTGCGAGCGCTGCGCGATCTGCTTCAGCGCCGCGATGATCGTGGCGGGATCGGTTTCGTGCGGCGTCTGCTGGATGTCGTTGATGCCCTCGAAGACGATCACCGACCGGACGCCGGTCTGGGTCAGCACGTCGCGGTTCAGGCGTGCCAGCGCGTTGGGGCCCGCCGAGCCGCCGTCGAGCAGGAGCCGGTTGCCGCTGATGCCCGCGTTCAGCACGCCCAGGCGGGTGTTGACGCGGTCGGCGAGCTGGTCGGGCCAGCGCAGGTTCGCGCCCCACGTCGAGTTCGCGCCGTCGGTGATCGAGTCGCCGAGCGCCACCACGCTGCCGCGCAACGTGGACGTCCGCACGTCCACGCCCGACACGAAGTGCCAGTTGGTGGTGCGCTCGCGGTACGGGGCCGCGGACTCGTCGGCGGTGTGGTTGCCGTCGCGGGTGAAGTACGAGTTCTGCATGGTCAGCTGGTGGTGCGTGACGGGACCGCCTGGTTCGGGCGTGAAGACGCTGACCAGCAGGTCCGAGTCGGCGGGCACGGTCAGCGCCACGCCGTCGCTCACGACGTCGGCGCCAGGCGGTGCCGTGATCGACTGCGAGCCGCCGAACGTGAGCGTGCGCATCGTGCCGGGCACCGCGGTGGGCGTGTCCGGGCCGGCCGCGCGTGCGACCGTGACCTGGCCGAACAGCACGGGCGTGCGGCCGTAGGCGTTGGAGAGCCGGACTCTGATCTCCTTGCCGCCGGCGCTCACGTGCAGGATGTTGCGGATCGAGAAGTTCGGATAGCCGTTGTCCGTGCCGGGCACGGCGGACGAGGGCGCGGTGGCCCAGGTGCCGACCCATCGGAGTGGTGCGGCGTGCGCGGGGGAGGCCGCCGCTACGAGCAACGCCACTGCCAGCAGAAAGCGCGTCATGCACTTGACCTTGGCAGCGCTCTCACACGGGCGGTATCCGCCGATCTTCGGATCTATGCTCACCGGGTGTGGAACGGAGCTGAGTACCAGCGCAGGTTCGACTCGCTCGCCGAGTCGGGGATGGACGTGCACGGCGAGGCGGCGTTCGTGCGCGCCTACGACCCCAAGACCGTCCTGGACGCGGGGTGCGGCACCGGACGCGTCGCGATCGAGCTGGCCAGGCACGGCATCGAGGTCGTCGGAGCGGACCTCGACGAGTCGATGCTCGCCCACGCGCGGGAGCGGGCGCCGCGCATCACGTGGGTCAGGTCCGACCTGGCCGAGCTCGACCTGGGCCGGACGTTCGACGTGGTCGTCATGGCGGGCAACGTGCCGCTGTTCACCGCGCCGGGCACGCAGGACGCGCTCGTCGCCGGTGTCGCGAAGCACGTCGGCGCGGTCCTGGTCGCCGGCTTCAGCCTGAACCGCGGCTACACGGCCGAGCAGTACGACGAGCACTGCGAGCGGGCGGGGCTCACGCTCGCGGAGCGGTTCGCGACGTGGGACCGGGAAGCGTTCCAGGGCGGCGACTACGCCGTGTCCGTGCACCGGCGGTAGGCCGCAGTCAGCACACCTCCGTCGCCGCCTCGACGAAGTCCCTCGCGAGGTGCGCGCGGTGCTGATCGAGCGACGGGGCAGGAGTGGATCGAGCGCGGTGTCGGCTGCCTCTGCTCCAAGTCGCCACAATAGCTTCAGTGTTGACTAAAGACAGTCCTCACCGAGGTGCGCGCGGATGACCTTCTTCGGTACACACATGGTCCAAGCGCCGATGACGAGCTCGGTCGTCTCCTCGACGTCCAGCTCGGCCATCGACGCGTGCACCCACTGGAACCGCATGTCCGACTGGCTGGGGAACGCGAACTTGACCGGGTCGCTCGCGACCAGCGCCTCGCGTTCCTCGCGCGGGTAGCCGAAGCCCAGCACGGTCTCGTCGCGGGACAGGGCCGCGTAGACGATCCGGCCCACCCGGAACTTCACGCGGTCGCGGATGAGGTGCTCGGTGGTGCGCGGCAGCGACAGTGCCACGGCCCGGACGTCGGAGACGGTGACCATCACGCAATCCTCCACGCGGCGGCGCCGTTGTGCAGGAAGTCGGCGCGACCGCCTTCGTCGGACCTGACGAGGGACAGGACCTGGTGCGCGGGCTCGGTGGTGATGATCGTGTCGTCACCGAGCCGGGTCACCTCGACACGGCGTCCGGGCTTGCCGTTGCGCGGGCGGTAGGTCAGGAACGCTCGCGAGCCCTCGGTGCTCAGGGTCGTGTCGTACAGGGTGGTGCGGTAGGTGCCGCACATCCAGTCTTCGACCGGGCGTCGTTCGGCAGGCGGGAACGGTAGCGGGCCGATCTCCCCGAGGGTGGCGCTGAAGATCTCGTGGGCTAGGGGTTCGGCGTTGGTGCTGTTGGTCAGCACGGCGACCGCGACTCCTGCTGACGGGTCGACGCGCAGGAATGCCTTCTGTCCTTTGGAGACACCGGTGTGGCCGGCAATGCCGTTGCCGTACAGCATC
>NZ_DATLEC010000205.1:0-2172 GCF_035525475.1 Lentzea sp.
TGCGTGCGGCATGACCTCGCGAACGGCCGCGTCGACGTCGGCGCACAGGTCGGACTTGGTGAGCACCACCACGGGTACGGCACCGCTCTCCCAGGCGAGGGTGAGCAGCCGCTCGAGGCGGCGCACGGGAAGCGGGCCGGACAGGCCGAGGCAGACCAGGACGTGGTCGACGTTGGCGGCGAGCGGCTGGCCCACGGATGTCCCGCGAGCCGTACCGCGCACGAGCAGCGAGGTGCGCGGCAGCACCTCGTGCACCGTCAGGCCGACCGGCGAGAGCGCCAGCCAGTCCCCGACGGTCGGGGCGTCACGCGGATCGGAGGGCGATGGCAGGGCGGGCACGCGCAGCGCTCCGCTCGGCGTGAGCACGTCGTACAGGGAGCGGTCGACGCGGGTGACGAGGGCCGGGACGAGACCGTCCGCGACATCAGGGAACTGCAACGCAAGAGCCTTCCAGGAGGAGGGCAGCGACTACAGGGCTGCCCCGGTGAGGTGGGCGCGAGTGAGCGCAACGGCAGTCATGACGACCCACCTCCCTCGTGAAACACAGCGACGGCGCCAGGCTAGGCCCGGCGCCGTCGTGCTGTCAGGTCCTTTTCGTGGATCTACGGCTGGTACGCCGAGCGGCCGGCGGTCTGCTTGGCCCAGATGACGTGGCCCTTCTTGCCGTCCGCGAACTCGCCGTAGTTGTCGGCGTAGGCGATCTGCGCCATGCCGTCCTTGCCGATCTGCAGCTCGAAGAAGTCCGCCAGGCTGCGATCGCCTCCGGTGATGCAGAGCAGCCCGTTGAGGCAGATGCTGCCCCGGTGCAGGGGGTCGCCCACGGCGACCTTGGCGCGGGTGATCTGCGGACGCGAGGACGTGGCCTGGCGGACCTGCGCGAAGTGGATGTCCCAGACGGCGGTGGGATCGTCGGACCCGCCGGACCCGCGGTGGCCGTACCACGCGATGTCGAGCACGCCGGGCGCACCCGCGTCACCGGTCGCATAGATCTGCGCGCCACGGTTCATCGGCGCGTCATCGACCTTCACCGGTTTGCTCCAGGTCTTGGCCTTGTCCTTGGAATACGCGTAGTAGGTGTGGAAGTGGCCGGGCGCGCCCTTGTCGGAGTTGTAGAGCACGTAGACGGTGCCCGCCTTGTCGACGGCACCCCACGAGAAGATCGCCCCGCTGACGCTCGTGGTGTCGTTGGGCACGGCGTACTTGTTGGTGAACGCGACGTCCTCAGGGCCCTTGTGCGCCACGACGATGCCGGCGCTCTTGCCGAACGGCGGCGTGCCGTCGAGCACGTTGCGCTTGGCGTCGGAGATCGAGTAGATGACGTACATGTCCTTGCCATCGGGACTCAGCAGCATGGGCCCGCTGAAGGTGTTCACGCCCTGGTCGATCAGCGAGGCGGGCTGGCCGGGGGCACCGGGTCCGGTGCCCGGGAGCGCCGCCTGGTCCACACCGGTCACCGGCTGCGCCGCGAGATTGGCCGGCCAGGTCATCCCGCCGTCGTTGCTCTGGGCGTAGAACTCGCCCTCGGCAACGAAGTCGTGGTAGACGAGGTAGGCGGTCTTGCCGTCGCGGGAGTGCGCGAACCACTGCCGGTCCTGCTCGACACCGGCGGTCTGCGTGCCGTGCCAGGTCTTCCCGAAGTCCTTGGAGTACCGGATGGCCGAGTCGGTGACCTCGAGGTCGGCGTTGAGCAGCGTGCCGTTCGGCAGGTAGTCCAGCTCGCAGTCGCCACCGCCGTTGTCGCTGGTGGTGTGCGAGGTGCCGAAGCTCTTGCCGTCGTTGTTGGAGTACCAGACCGAGGTCTGGCCCGCGCCACCCGGGACGCAGATGGCGATGTGCTTGCCGTCGTCCGAGAGCGCCAACGAGGGCTCGCCGTACGCCTTCTGGTCCGCGAGCACGACGCGCTTGAAGGTCACCGGCTTCGTCGCTGTCGTGGCGAGCGCGAGCGGGGTCGCAGCGAGCAGCGCGGCGGTGACCGCCAGGGCGTAAGGGCGCAGGGATCGACGGTTCATGCCCCTTCCTTCGGCGGCGGGACGCCGTCTCCTGCTCACACCGCGTGCGGACCGGCCTCGCTGCTGCGGTGGAACACCCGGTAGTAGAGGTACGCCGCGGACTCACGCGTGATGTACCGCAGCTCGGACCCCCGGGTGCCTACCGCGGGACCGGTGCGGGTGG
>NZ_DATLEC010000269.1:0-8450 GCF_035525475.1 Lentzea sp.
AGACCACGGCGGGAGTGGTGGTCGTGCTTGTGCTGCTTCAGGTGCTCCGTGAGGTCAGCGATGCGCTTGCTCAGCAGGGCCACCTGCGCCTCGGTCGAGCCGGTGTCCGAGTCGTGCAGACCGTACTCACCGAGGATGGACTTCTTCTGGTCCGTGGACAGTGCCACTAGGTACTTCTCCTACTTGTTCAGGTCCGTGCGGCCCCGTCCGCCGAATTGCTGGCCGGGGTAGCCGGTACTGGCCGCCACGGACCGCAGCCAGACCCAACTGCGAAGGCTATCAGGCACTCTGCTCAGCGGCGCGTTGACGTGCGCAACCCCACCCGCGACACGGGTGTGTGCACACCGTCCGAGCTGCTCACGAGCACTGCTTCCGACGGCTGCCACGGGCTGCTCAGGAACTCCGGCATAGCCTGGCCCTGGTACCTGTACGCCACCGTCAGGTGCGCGAACCAATTGTCGTCCGCGCCTGCTGCTCTTGCCAACTCATTTAGGTCGCCGTCCACTCCCGCCCACAGGACCCGGCCGTGGAAGTCGCCGAAGTTCCTGAGCCGGATTTCCGGCACCTCGCGACCCTCGAGCGCCTCGAACCGTTCCTCATCTGCGGTTTCACCGTGGAAGCACAACGTGATGTGCCACTTCTCGGGCTTCGTCCATTCCACGTCGAGGCCCGGGTCGAGCACCGCCCCGAGCTCGTCGACCACGTGGCGCGGCGGGTAGAGCGCGGTGAACCAGGTCACCGCGCGGCGGCCCGGATGGCGCGCCGGAACAGTTCGGCGATCGCCGGGAAGTCCTCGTGGAGCATGTCCGCGGCCTGCTGGAGCTCGGTGCGGTCCGCGACGCGGCGCAGCACCGGGTACGCGGCGCTCTCGTCCCCGTTGACCGGCAACGAGTCGCGGGACACCGTCGGCTTGGACTCGCGCACGTCGTCGAGCGCGCGCTGCAACGCCTCGGGTGCCCCGGTCGCCACGTCCGGCGTGAGGACCTTGCGCTCCAGCATGATCATGCGGGCGAGCACGGACGGGTTGCCGATCTTGGCGCGCCGGCCGCTCATCACCTGGCTGAGCATCGGCGCGCTGATCCCCAGCACGTCCGCGAGCTGGGCCTGGGACACGTTGAAAGCCACGACCAGACGGCGCACCCGGTCACCCAAAGGCTCCCCGTACCACTCCCGCTGAAGCGCGAGGTTGCGCTGCACGATCTTGTGGTCCTCCACCGTTGGCCTCTCCAGTAGCCCGAACTCTGCACGCATCCTGCCAGCACAGCGGCTTTCAGATGCCCATTTCGCCTGATCTGACGCTCACGACCCCGCCAGCAGTTCCCTGGTGCGGTCGACGTCGCGGTGCATCTGTTCGAGCAGGGCCTCGACGGAGTCGTACTTCTCCATCTCGCGCAGCCTGTCGACGAAGTCCACGGCCACCCGCTGGCCGTAGTAGTCCTCGTTCACGTCCAGCACGAACGCCTCGACGCGGCGTTCCCGCCCGGAGAACGTCGGATTGGTCCCCACGCTCACGGCGGCCTTGAGCCTCGTGCCCTTGGCGTCGGTGAACCAGCACGCGTAGATGCCGTCCGCCGGCACCGCGGCGAACTTCGGCGTCGACAGGTTGGCGGTCGGGAACCCCAGGTCCTTGCCCCGCCCGTCGCCCTTGACGACGATCCCTTCGAGACGGTGCGGGCGCCCGAGCGCCTCGGCCGCCGCCTTCACGTCGCCCGCGTCGATGCACGCGCGGATGTAGGTGGACGAGTACGTCACCTCGTCTGCGGACACCAGATCAGCCCCCTCGGTCGCGAATCCGAACCGCTGCCCCAGCTGGCGCAGCAAGGCGACGGTACCGGCAGCCTTGTGCCCGAAGGTGAAGTTCTGGCCGACGACGACCGCCGCCGCGTGCAGCTTCTCGACGAGGACCTCGTGCACGAACTCGTCGGCGGGCATCCGGGACGTCTCGAGGCTGAACGGCACCACGACGAAGTGGTCGATGCCGAGCTCCTCGACCAGCCCCGCCCTGCGGCGCAGCGTGGTGAGCTGCGCGGGGTGGCTGCCGGGGCGCACCACCTCGGACGGGTGCGGGTCGAACGTCATCAGCACCGACGGCAGGCCGCGCTCGGTCGCGAGCTCGACGGCCCTGCCGATGAGCGCCTGGTGCCCTTTGTGGACACCGTCGAAGACACCGATGGTGACCACGCAGCGGCCCCAGCCGCCGGGAAGGTGATCGAGACCGCGCCAGCGTTGCACGGTGATCAGCCTACGTCGGGAGCCGGACCCGCTGCTCGGCACCTGTCTCAGCCCGCCGGGCTGAGCACCACCACGGGCTTGCACGCGGTTCCCTCGTCCTTGGCCAGCGCGATGACGTGCCCGTCCGGCCCGAACACGCCATAGGTGCCGTCGATCCCACCCGCGCGCAACCGCTGCCCGTGGGACAGCGCCGACGCCTCGGAGGGGTCGATCTCGCGGCGCGGGAACGCCGTGGCGACCGCCGCGTCGAGGTCCAGCGACAGGCCGGGCGTCTCCTCCAGCTGCTCGAGCGTGCGCGCCACGCGGAGGTCGAACGGGCCGACCCTGGTGCGCCGCAACGCACCCAGGTGGCCGCCGACACCGAGCGCGGCGCCCAGGTCGCGGGCCAGCGCGCGCACGTACGTGCCGGAGGAGCACTCGACCATCACGTCGAGCAGGACCGTCTTGTCCTCACGGCGCGTGAACAGCACGTCGAAGCGGTGCACCGTGACCGGCCGTGCGGGGATCTCGACCTGTTCACCCGCACGAACCCGTGCGTATGCGCGCTTGCCGTCGATCTTCACCGCGGACACGGCCGACGGCACCTGCTGGATCGGTCCGGTCAGCTTCGCCACCTCGGCGGCGACGGCCTCGTCGGTCACGTCGGAGGCGTCCACAGTGGACAGGACCTCGCCCTCGGCGTCGTCCGTGGTGGTGGACGCGCCGAGCACGATCGTCGCGAGGTAGGCCTTGCTGTCGAGCGCGAGGTGGCCGAGGAGCTTGGTGGCGCGCTCGATGCCGAGCACGAGCACGCCGGTGGCCATCGGGTCGAGCGTGCCGGCGTGCCCGACCTTGCGGGTGCCGAGGATCCTGCGCACACGCGCCACCACGTCGTGCGAGGTCATGCCGTCCGGCTTGTCGACGACGACCAGGCCCGGTGCAACAGAGGGTTTCACGGCGCGAAAGCTTAAGCGACGCGCAGAGCGTCCCAACGGCGACGCCGGATCTGCACCGGAACCGTCTCGCCGCGCTCCTCGGCCTCGAACACCGCCGCACGCGCGCGCCGCCACCACACGAGCATCCGCCAGCCGCCCACCACGAGCACCAGCACGCAGAAGCTCAACGCGACGCGGAACGCCGTCTGCGGGCTGAGCACCCCTTCGACGACGTCCAGCAGCACACCGACGCCCAGCGCCGTCACGGTCACGGCGAGGAAACCGCCGACGTTGACCAGGCCGCTGGCCGTGGACTGGCGGTGCGACGGGTTGTAGTCGCGCGCGAGGGCGAACGCCACGCCCGAGATCGGCCCGCCGACGGTCAGCACGAGGAACACCACGGCGATGACCGGCACCGGCACGCGCCCGCCCGGCCACAGCAGCAGCACGGCCCACCCGGCCAGGGCGAACGCCAGGAAGCCGACCGAGATCGGCATGCGCCACTCGGGGTTGCGCGAGAACAGCCCGCCGATGATCGGGCTCGCCACGATCGCGCCGATGACGAGCAGGCCCAGGGTCGAGGACGCCGCCTTCGCGGACATGCCCTGCGCCTGCACGAGGTACGGGTAGCCCCACAGCAGACCGATCACGGCCGGCGTGGACATCGTGCTGAAGTGCGCCCAGAACCCGAGCCGGGTGCCGGGCACGCTCCACGCCTGCCGCACCTTCGGCCAGATCTTCCTGAACGGCACGACCTCCGGCTTCGGCGCGACGAACCCGGCGGGCAGGTCGCGCACCCGCAGGAAGGCCACGGCCGAGTACAGCGCGGTCAGGCCACCCGCGATGAGGAACGCCCACGTCCAGCCGATCGAGCCGAGCATGAGCGTCAGCGGCACGGTGGCGACGAGGTTGCCGACACCGCCGATCGCGGCCGTGACCGCCACGACGAGCGAGTACTGGCGCGGCGGGAAGTGCGACGCGACCAGCCGGATCACGCTGATGAACGTCATCGCGTCACCCATGCCCAGCACGGCCCGTGCGACGAGCCCGAGCCCGTACGAGTCGGCGATGGCGAAGAGCACCTGGCCGGTGCCCATGAGCAGCGCGGCGACGGTGAGCACCCGGCGCGGCCCGTAGCGGTCCACGAGCAGGCCGGTGGGAATCTGCATCAGGGCATAGACACCGATCTGCAGCACGGTGAAGACACCGAGCTGAGCGGGTCCGAGCCCGAAGCGTTCGCTCGCCTCCAGTCCGGCCACGCCGAGCGTGGTGCGGTGGAACAGGGCGGCGAAGTAGACGAGTACGGCGGTGGTCCAGATCAGCCACGAGGTTCCGGTGGCGCGATCGACCGACGGCAAGACGGCACTCCCCAGGTCGGAGGCGGGCGGATATTAGTTACATCGCCTAAACAACCTTATTGGTGACGATTTCATGCCGTGAGGTCGACCACAGGGCCCGATGTCGTGGGCCGGCTCACACCTACCGGACCGCACCTTCCACGGCCCAGTCCCCCGACCGCGTCCGCCAGACCACTGCCACGAGCCGCAGCACCATGAACGCCGACAGCCCCGTCCAGATGCCGGCGAGCCCCCACCCGAACGCGTACGAGGCCCACACCAGCGGTAGGAACCCGATCACCGCGGACCCGAGCGTCGCCGTCCGCATGAACTTCACGTCACCGGCGCCGAGCAGCACCCCGTCCAGCGCGAACACCACGCCCGCGATCGGCTGCAACGCGACGAAGAACCACCAGGCGTGCGGGATCTCGGCCAGCACCCCGGCGTCCGAGGTGAACGCCCGCGGCAGCACGGGGAACAGCGCCGCGAACACGACCCCGAGCCCGATGCCGAACACCAGCCCGTACCGCGTGATCTGCCACGCGAGCTTCTCCGCCTGCTTGCGCCGCGACGCCCCCAACGCCGCGCCGACCAGCGACTGCGCCGCGATCGCCAACGAGTCGAGCACAAGCGCGAGGAACGTCCAGAGCTGCAACACGACCTGGTGCGCACCCAACGCCCCGACGGACGTCCGTGCCGCCACGGAGGCCGCACTGATGAAGCACGCCTGGAACGCGAGGCTCCGCAGCACCAGATCACGTCCCATGCCGAGCTGCGCGCGCATGGCCGTCCACTGCGGCCGCAACGACACGTGCTCAGCGATGAGCGCCTTGAAGAAAAGCCCTGCCGAGAGCACCTGCGCCACGACGTTGGCGATGGCCGAGCCCTCCAGCCCCCAGTCCGCGCCGTAGACGAGCGCCGGGCAGAGCACCGCGCTGATGCCGTTGCCGATCAGGATGTACTTGAGCGGTCTCCTCGTGTCCTGGACACCGCGCATCCACCCGTTGCCGGCCATCGTGACGAGGATGAACGGCGCGCCGAACAGCGCGATGCGCACCCACTCCACCGCCGCGTCCGCGACAGCCCCGCCCCCCGCGAGCAGCTCCGCCAACGGCCGCGCGAACAACTGCCCCAGCACCACGACGAGCACACCGGCAGCCAACGCGAGCCACGTCGCCTGCACACCCTCCTCGACGGCCTCCTGACGCCGCCCAGCCCCGTGCAACCGAGCCGTGCGCGCCGTGGTGCCGTACGAGAGGAACGTCAGCTGCGTCGACACCTGCGTGAGCAACACCCCGCCGAGCGCCAGCCCGGCGAGCGGCAACGCCCCCAGATGCCCCACCACAGCCGTGTCGACGAGCACGTACAACGGCTCGGCCGCCAACACCCCCAGGGCGGGCACCGCCAGCCCGATGACCCGCCGAGCGGGAACCCGATCCTCCACCAGTCGAACCTAAGCGCTGGCGAGCACTCCCGTCCGGTGATGGCGGCCACTCACGACCACCACCACGGCCGCGGGCGCCGAGCACGCCCGCACGACACCGCGGGCGCCGAGCACGCACACGTGGCAGCGACCGCTCACGACCGCCGACAGCACCCGCACGCGTGACAGCGGCCCCCACACCCACCGCCACCGCCGAACACCCGCCCAGCGCCACCCGCCCGGCATCAGCCGCTGGCTGGCGTCAGCCGCCGCTCACGACCGCTGCGGCAGCCCGAACACCTGCTCCCGCGCCACCGCGAGCGCCGAGTGCAGCGCCCCCGACCGCACGGGGTTCGCCGTGATCTGCGCCAGGCGCACCGGCGTACGCGGTACCACCAGCTTCAACAGCTCGACCGACACCAGCTCGCACAACGTGTCGCCGCCCGCCTGCGCCACCCCGCCCGAGAGCAGCACCAGCTCCGGGTCGAGCACGCACACGACGTTCGCCAACCCCAAAGCGATCCTGCGAGCGAGGTCCGACAAGAACACGCGTCCCCCGGTCCCCGAGGTCAGAGCGTGCGCGACGGCTTCCAGACCGGAGTCCGCCACGATCCCGTGCGACGCCGCCAGCGCCACGATCGCCTCGCTGTCGACCAGGTCTCCGTACCGGCCGCCGGGGATCTGCATCGAGTCGATCTCACCCGCGCCACCCGTGACACCGCGCAGCAGCACGCCGTTGACGACGACGGCGGACCCGATCTCGTCCGCCGGCCAGAACAGCACGAAGTTCCGCACGCCCACGGCCCGGCCGGAGCTCATCTCCTCCAGCGCGGCGAGGTTGATGTCGTTCTCGATCGACACCGACGTGCCCAGCAGGTCGCGCAACGTCGACGGCAGGTCGACGTCCACCAGCCCCGGCAGGTGCGGCGCGAACCCTAGGTGCCCGGTCGAGGGATCCACCGCACCCGGCGTCCCCACCACGACGTGCGACAACGCGTCGAGCCGAAGCCCAGCCAACGCCGCCGCCTTCTGCACCGTCTCGCGGAACGCCCGGAGCGTGTGCTCCTTGGGCATCGGCGCGCTGTGCTCGGCCAGCAACGACCCCGTGATGTCGGCGATGACCACGTCGATCAGCTCCGGCGTCAACGCCACCGCCGCCACGTGGCCGACACTCCCGTTGACGGCCCACATCTGAGCCCGCGGCCCACGCCCACCCCCGCGCAACCCGGTGCGGACGACCATGCCGTCCTCCTCGAGCCGGGCCAGCAACTGGGCCGTGGCGGGCTTGGACAGCCCGATGACCTCTTCCAGCTCGGCCCGCGTCATCGCACCGCTGCGCAACAACGTCTCGATCGCGGCGCGGTCGTTGATCTCCCGCAGCAGCCGCGGACTACCAGTCCGTGTCATGACCCCACCCGCTCCAACGCGCCCTTGAGCGCGGCGACGACCTGCTCCGAGCCCCCGTCGAACGTGAACCCGGCCGCCAGCCGGTGCCCACCGCCCCCGAGGACCTGCGCCACCTCACGAACATCGACCCGGCTGACCGCCCGCAACGACACGGACCAGTGCCCGGGCCGCAACTCCTTCAGCACAGCCGCCACCTCGGCCTCGGAAGCAGAGCGCACGACGTCGATCACGCTCTCCACCTCCTCGCTCCGCACCCCAAGCGCGTCCTCAAAACCCACGACCGCATGCACCAACCCCAGCCCATGCGCAGCGCCCTGATCGAGCTCGGCCTTGGCCAACACCCGCGACAACATGCCGAGGTACGCAAACGGATGCGCATCCATCAACGGCCGGGTAACGCTGTACGCGTCCACCCCGGTCTTCAACAGCCGGGCAGCCGTCTCATGCGCGGAAGGCCCGGCTTTGCGGAATCCCCCGGTATCGGTGACAAGCCCCGCATAAAGACACCGTGCGATCGGCTCGTCAACCTCGACGTCCATCTCGTCGAGCAACTTCAACGCGATGAGCGCAGTCGCCTCAGCGTGCTCATCAATGCAATGCACAGTCCCATACCGCGTGTTGGACACGTGGTGGTCAACAACGATGACGGGCCCACGAGCGTTGGCAACCCGGTCCCCCAACGGCCCAAGCCGCTGCACGCTGCCCGTGTCCATGACCACCAGCAACTCAGGCGCCAACGGCACCTCGTCGCGGTGAACCAGCAACCCGGCGACGTCCAAGACCTCCAACGACTCGGGCACGACCTCGGGCGCACCGAACGCCACCCGCACCGCAACCCCACGCCGGTGCAACGCGAGCCCCACAGCCAAAGCACTCCCGAGCGTGTCAGCGTCGGGGTTGACATGACTCAACAGGGTCACATCACGGGCGTCGGCCAGTAACCGGGCGGCCTCGGCAATGGTGGTGCTCAGGTCGTCTGCCACAGGGAGACGTTAGCCGTTGACCGCCGAAATGCGCTGTGCGGCACCCGCAACAGCAGCCACTTACCGAATCGAACCGGGCCGGGGGGGGGGGGGTAAAGGGGGGTAGTCAAAACAACACACACCCCCCCCCCCCAACAAAACCCCACCCCCCCCC
>NZ_DATLEC010000008.1:0-2668 GCF_035525475.1 Lentzea sp.
GTGCGGTCGAACAGCGCGCCCCAGTCCTCGAGCTCGCGGACCCGGTCGGGCGCCTCCTGCGCGTGCAGCTGCGCCATCCGCCAGTGGTTGAGCATCTTGCCGCCGCGCATGGTGTCGCGGAAGTGCACCTGCCAGTTGTCCTCGGGGTAGACGTTGCCCATGGACGCGGCGATGCCGCCCTCGGCCATGACGGTGTGCGCCTTGCCCAGCAGGGACTTGCAGACCACTGCCGTGCGGGCCCCCGACTCGTGCGCCTCGATCGCCGCGCGCAGCCCCGCGCCGCCGGCGCCGACGACGACGACGTCGTAGAAATGCCGCTCGGTGGCGGAGTCGGTGCCGGACATCAGAAGAACCTCGGGTCGCTGAAGGCATTGGTCGCCAGCAGGCGCACGTAGAAGTCCGTCAGGGCCACGCCGAACAGCGACACCCAGGCGTACTTCATGTGGCTGCCGTTGAGCTTGGAGATCAGCGTCCACATCCGGTAGCGGATCGGGTGCTTGGAGAAGTGGTTCAGCCGGCCGCCCATGATGTGCCGGCAGGAGTGGCAGGACACCGAGTACATCCAGAGCAGCGCGGCGTTGATCAGCAGCACCAGCGTGCCGAGGCCGGCGTGGCCCCACTCGCCGTCCTCGTTGCGGAAGGCGAGCACCGCGTCGTACGTCAGGATCGTGTTGAAGACCAGGCCGGCGATGAAGAAGTAGCGGTGGATGTTGTTGCCGATCAGCGGCACCCGGGTCTCGCCGGTGTAGGTCTTGTGCGGCTCGGCCACTGCGCACGCCGGCGGCGACAGCCAGAAGGACCGGTAGTAGGCCTTCCGGTAGTAGTAGCAGGTGAGCCGGAAGCCCAGCGGGATCACCAGGATGTAGAGCGCCGGGCTGATGAACGACGGCCCGTCGAACAGCTCCGGGAAGCTGTTGCCCTCACACGCCTTGATGATGCACGGCGAGTAGAAGGGCGAGATGTACGGCTCGACGAAGTAGTGCGCGTTCTCAAAGGCGCGGAACGTCGAGTAGACGATGAAGGCCACGAGCACGAACACCGTGATGGCCGGTTGCAGCCACCAGGCATCGGTGCGCAGGTGTCGGAAGGGGATGCTGGCGCGGCCGGGAGCCCCGGTCCCCGCCGGCGCGGGGGTCGTCGTCGTCATTGCGGTCTGCGGGATCCGTTCGGGTCGGGGGCGGGCTAGGTCGGCTTGCGGTTCGAGGCGCCTAGCCCCTCGTCCTCGGCGTCCATCCAGAAGTCGTGGGAGTACTCCGTGTCCGGAATGATCTCCAATGGCTCGGTCCGGGCTGTGGGCGGGGCACCGCAGAGCAGGTCCAGGTCGCCCGACAGGCGCGCGACGTCGGCCTTCAGGCGGCGTACGTCGACAGTGTCGTTGTAGTGCCGGCTGACCGCAGCGGTGGCCTCCTCGAGGGCCACCACGGCGCGTCGCGCTGCCGCGACGTCGTCCTGCAGGGACACGCCACTCACCTCCGCCACCGGCTCTCGCGAGCCGCATCCGACCACGTTCCCGCGGACCCCGGGCAGGACCGCGCACCTCGCATGCTGCCTCACCGGTGCGGGATGTCATCCTGCGGGGACCACACAGCGAACAGGAGTGCTCCGTGAGCGACTCGATCTACCGCATCACCGAGGTCGTCGGGACGTCGCCCGAGTCGGTGCAGCAGGCCATCCGCAACGGCATCTCGCGGGTGTCCCGCACCGTCCGCAACGTCGAGTGGTTCGAGGCCACCGAGATCCGCGGTCAGGTCGAGAACGGGGACGTCAAGGCGTTCCAGGTGACCCTGAAGGTCGGCTTCAAGCTCGAGTAGGTCAGTCGCTCCAGGCGGAGCGGAGCGTGCCGGCGACCTGCTCGACGTACATCCCGCTCAGGTCGGGTGACGGCCGCGTCGGGAGCGTCCCGGCCCGTGCGTGCGCCTGCGCGCCGGCCAGCTCGGCGAGCGACAGGGTGCCGTAGCCCTCGAACTGCGGCGGTACGACGGTGTCCGTGGCCGCGTACTTGAGCAGCTGCTCGATCCGCGCCGGGTCGACCGGGCGCCCCGCGTCCCGGGTGGCCTTGACGAGCGCGCCGGCGAACCCGGCGACGAAGGGCGCGGAGAAGCTGGTCCCACCCTCGTCGACGTAGGCGTTGTCCGCGTCGATGCCGGCCGACGTGACGCTGAAGCCCGCAGCCACCTCCGGATCGGTCGACTCCAGCAGGCCGATGGCGCCGCTCGCGCCCACGGCCACCGCGTTGGTGGAGGAGGCGTAGCCGCTGGCCCAGCCGGGGTCGCCGGGCAGCACGCCGGCGTTGCCCCAGCCGTTGCCGTTGGCGACGACGACCAGGACGCCCTTCCTGCGGGCGTCGGCGAAGGCGTCGTACGTCTCTCGGAACAGCTCGGCGGGCACCGGGACGATCGAGCCGATGGACAGGCTGATCACGTTCGCGTGCACGGTGTCGGTGGCCCAGCGGACCGCTGCGGCTAGGTCGCCCTCGATCGCGCCGTCCTTGGTGCCGACCTTGGCCACGGCGAGCTTGCCGCCGGGCAGCGCGGACGGGGTCTTGGCGGAGACGGCGTTGCGGCCGACGGCCATGGCGGCGGTGCCGGTGCCGTGACCGTGCCTGTCGTAGGGATCCCGAAGTGCTGTGTCCCAGGTCTGGCCTGCCTTCGGCAGCACGATCTTCGGC
>NZ_DATLEC010000011.1:0-19909 GCF_035525475.1 Lentzea sp.
TCCGGTCTGGTCGGGCGGGCTGGTGCCGCGATGACCCGCCGGGTCAGACCGCCGCCCGGAGGAGCACGTCCAGGAGCCGGATCGCGCCGGCCTTGTCGAGCGGGTCGTTGCCGTTGCCGCACTTGGGCGACTGCACGCACGACGGGCAGCCCATCGGGCACGAGCACGCGCTGATCGCCGCCCGCGTCGCCGAGAGCCAGGCCCGCAACGCCGAGTGGCCGCGGTCCGCGAAGCCCGCGCCGCCGGGGTGCCCGTCGTGGACGAAGACCGTCGGCATGCCGGTGTCCGGGTGCACGGCCGTCGACACGCCGCCGATGTCCCACCTGTCGCAGGTCGCGAACAGCGGCAGCAGGCCGATCGCCGCGTGCTCGGCGGCGTGCAGGGCGCCGGGGATCCGCTTCGCCTCCACACCCGCGCCGAGCAGGAGCGACTCGTCGACGGTGTACCAGACGGCGCGGGTCTGCAGGGTCTGTTCCGGCAGGTCGAGCGGGATCTGGTCGAGCACGACACCGGACGGCAGCCGGCGCAGGTACCCGACCACCTGCGTCGTCACCTCCACCTCGCCCAGCGACACCGACACGCCGCCGAAGTCGGTGCGTTCGATCTCGCTCACGACCGTGATGTCCACGCAGTCGCGCGGCTGGGTCGTCCACTCCGGGTCCTCGCGGTGGACCAGCGCGAGCCCGCTGTCCAGGTCGAGCTCGTCGACGACGTACGCGCGCCCCTGGTGCAGGTACACGGCGCCCGGATGCACCTGCCAGCAGGCCGATCCCGGATCGACCGTGCCGAGCATCCGGCCGGAGTCCGCTTCGACGACGGCCACCTGCTCGCCGCCGGAACCGCGGATGTCCACCCCGGCGTGCGGGCGGTCGTGCGAGGCCCAGTACCAGCCCGCCGGCCTGCGGCGCAGCAGCTTCTCGGCCACCAGCTCCTCCAGCACGGCCTCGGCCAGCGGCCCGCCGAAGTCGGCGAGGCACGCGGGCGTCAGCGGCATCTCGGACGCCGCGCACGCCAGCTGGGGACCCAGCACGTAGGGGTTCAGCGGGTCCAGCACCGTGGCCTCCACCGGCCTGTCCAGCACCGCCGCCGGGTTGTGCACCAGGTACGTGTCCAACGGGTCGTCGCGCGCCACGAACACCACCAGCGCGCTGTCGCCCGACCTGCCCGCGCGGCCCGCCTGCTGCCAGAACGAGGCCAGCGTGCCGGGGAACCCGGCCACCACCACGGCGTCCAGACCGGCGATGTCGACGCCCAGCTCCAGCGCGTTCGTGGTCGCGACGCCGAGCAGGTCGCCGGTGGACAGCGACTTCTCCAGCGCCCGCCGCTCCTCCGGCAGGAACCCGCCCCGGTAGGCCGCCACGCGAGAGGGCAGCTCACCGTCCACTTCGGACAGGATCCGCTGCGCGCCCATCGCCGTCAGCTCCGCGCCGCGGCGCGAGCGCACGAAGGCGAGCGACCGTGCGCCCTCGACGACCAGGTCGGCGAGGATCCGCGACGTCTCCGCGCCCGCCGAGCGCCGGACGGGCGCGCCGTTCTCACCCTCCAGAGAGGTCAGTGGCGGCTCCCACAACGCGACCGTGCGCGACGCACGCGGCGAAAAGTCGTCCACGACAGCGGAAACGGGCACACCGAGCAGCCGTTCCGCGGAAGAAGAAGGATCAGCCACAGTGGCCGATGCCAAAACGAAGATCGGATCCGCGCCGTATTTGCGCGCGACCCTCCGAAGGCGGCGCATCAACAACGCCACGTGCGACCCGAAAACACCTCGGTAGGAATGGCACTCGTCGATCACCACGTACTTCAGCCGCCGGAAGAACCGCAGCCATTTCGAGTGCTGCGGGAGAATTCCGCGGTGCAGCATGTCCGGGTTGGTGAAGACCCAGTTGGCGTGGGCCTTGACCCAGTCGCGCTCGGCCATCGGGGTGTCGCCGTCGTAGGCCGCCGCGCGCACCCCCTCGACGCCCAGCTCGCCGAGCGACCGCAGCTGGTCCGCGCCAAGGGCTTTGGTCGGCGACAGGTACAGCGCCGTCGCCTTCGTGTCCGCCAAAAGAGTGGAAAGCACGGGCAACTGGTAGGCGAGCGATTTGCCCGACGCGGTGCCCGTGGCGAGCACCACGTGCCTGCCGGACCACGCGAGCGACGCCGCCTCCACCTGGTGCCGCCACGGCTCGCGCACGCCCGTCTCCGCGAACGCCTCGACGACCCGCGAGGCGGCCCACGAAGGCCATTCGACGTGATCAGCCTGCCGTGACGGCAGATCACGTGCGTGTGTGAGGGGTGACTCCCCGGCGGGCACTCCCGCCAGCACGCGGTCCAGCAACCGCCGTCCCTGATCCACCACGAGCCGAGCTTCGCACACGGCCCCGACACTTCCGGCCGGGCGTGGCCGACTTCCTGCGCAGATAACGGTGTGTGCACGGATCGGGACGTTTCGTTGCCCCGTTGCAAGCACCCCCTAGACTCCCCGCTCATCGCATCCAATGAGGGATGCGTCACGTCGCGCTGGGCGGCTGGTCTGCCTTGGCGCTGCACATGGCAACTCACCAGGAGGACGGATGTCCCGGCAATTCCTCGCGGAGAGCCTCGAGCTCTCCGGGGGTGATCGCGGCGTCGTAGCCGTGGTCGCCGTGGTCGCCCTGGCTGCTCTCGCCGTCGGGTACGTGCTGCTCAAGGAGGTGCTGGCCGCAGGCCAGGGCACCCCGAAGATGCAGGACATCGCCAAGGCGGTTCAGGAGGGCGCAGCGGCCTACCTCAACCGGCAGTTCCGCACGCTCGGCATCTTTGTCGTGATCGTGTTCGTTCTGCTGTTCGCGCTACCGGCAGATGATTTGTCCGAACGAATCGGCCGATCATTGTTCTTCATCGTCGGTGCCGTGTTCTCGGCGACTATCGGCTACCTGGGCATGTGGTTGTCCACGCGCGCCAACGTGCGTGTCGCCGCCGCCGCAAACGAGGAGGGCGGTCGCGAGAAGGCGACGCGCATCGCCTTCCGCACCGGTGGTGTGGTCGGCATGACCACGGTCGGTCTCGGCCTCTTCGGAGCCGCGCTGGTCGTGCTCGTGTACGCGGGCCAGGCCCCGAAGGTCCTGGAGGGCTTCGGTTTCGGCGCCGCGCTGCTCGCGATGTTCATGCGCGTCGGTGGCGGCATCTTCACCAAGGCCGCCGACGTCGGCGCCGACCTGGTCGGCAAGGTCGAGCAGGGCATCCCCGAGGACGACCCCCGCAACGCCGCCACCATCGCGGACAACGTGGGCGACAACGTCGGTGACTGCGCCGGCATGGCCGCGGACCTCTTCGAGTCCTACGCCGTGACGCTGGTCGCCTCGCTGATCCTCGGCACCGCCGCGTTCGGTTCGCAGGGCCTGCTGTTCCCGCTGATCGTTCCCGCGATCGGCGTGCTCACCGCGGTCATCGGCGTCTACACCACGAAGGCGAAGGCGGGGGAGAACGGCCTCGCGGCCATCAACCGCTCCTTCTACATCTCCGCGGTCATCTCCGCGGTGCTGTGCACGATCGCGGCGTTCTCGTTCCTGCCGAGCTCCTTCGCGGACCTCAACGGCATCAGCGACGCGGTCAAGGCCACCAGCGGCAACCCGGCGCTGATCGCGTCCGTCGCGGTGATCATCGGCATCGTGCTCGCGGGCGTCATCCTGTGGCTGACCGGCTACTACACGGGCACCGAGCACAAGCCGGTGCAGGAGGTCGGCAAGACCTCGCTGACCGGTGCGGCCACGGTGATCCTGTCCGGCATCTCGGTCGGTTTCGAGTCCGCGGTCTACACCGCGCTCGTCATCGGCGCGGCCGTGTACGGCGCGTTCCTGCTCTCCGGTTCGGTCATCGTCTCGCTGTTCGCGATCGCGCTCGCCGGGTGCGGTCTGCTCACGACCGTCGGCGTCATCGTCGCGATGGACACCTTCGGCCCGGTCTCCGACAACGCGCAGGGCATCGCCGAGATGTCCGGTGACGTGCACGGCGAGGGCGCGCAGATCCTCACCGAGCTCGACGCGGTCGGCAACACGACCAAGGCCATCACCAAGGGCATCGCGATCGCGACGGCCGTGCTCGCCGCGACCGCGCTGTTCGGCTCCTACCAGGACGCGATCACGCAGGCGCTGGCCAAGGTCGGCAACGTCGCGGGCGACCTGCCCGTGTCGTTCAGCAACGTCGTGTTCAGCCCGAACGTGCTCGTCGGCGTCGCGATCGGCGCGGCCGTCGTGTTCATGTTCTCGGGTCTCGCGGTCAACGCCGTGACGCGCGCCGCCGGTGCCATCGTGTTCGAGGTGCGCCGCCAGTTCCGCGAGAACCCCGGAATCATGGACTACTCGGTGAAGCCGGAGTACGGCAAGGTCGTCGACATCTGCACCAGGGACTCGCTGCGCGAGCTCGCGACCCCCGGTCTGATGGCCGTGCTCGCCCCGATCGCCGTCGGCTTCGGCCTCGGCGTCGGCCCGCTGGCGGGCTACCTCGCCGGCGCGATCGCGACCGGCACGCTCATGGCGGTGTTCCTGGCCAACTCCGGTGGTGCCTGGGACAACGCCAAGAAGCTGGTCGAGGACGGCAACCACGGTGGCAAGGGCTCAGAGGCCCACGCCGCGACGGTCATCGGCGACACGGTCGGCGATCCGTTCAAGGACACCGCCGGCCCTGCCATCAACCCGCTGATCAAGGTGATGAACCTGGTCTCGGTGCTGATCGCGCCCGCCATCGTCACCTTCTCCATCGGTGACAGCGCGTCCGACCCGATCCGCATCGCGATCGCCGTGGTCGCGGCGCTGATCATCGTCGGTGCGGTCGTCGTGTCCAAGCGTCGCGGCACCGCGATCGCGGACACCCCCGCGGAGACCGTGAGCAACGGCGCCGCGTAGTCCCGCACCTCAGGTCGGGGTACGTTCGGGTCTTCCCCCGACGTACCCCGACCTAGGAGTTCCGACATGAGGCGCAGCCTCGTCGCCACTGCCGCTGCGGCCGCGTTCGCGCTGGCAGGGTGCACCACCGGTGGCAACTCCGGCGCTTCCCCGACGCCCTCCGCCAGCGGCGCGGCCACCCCCGAGGCCGTCGCCTACATGGACAAGGTCTGCGGCGCCGCCTCCGAGTTCGCCAAGATCGAGAAGACCGCGCCGAAGCTCGACGCGGCGGACTCCACCAAGGTCAAGGCCGACATGGCCGCCTACATGGGCCAGCTCGCCGACGCCTTCACCAAGTCCGCGGAGGGCCTGAAGAACGTCGGCCCGTCGCCCGTCGCCGGCGGCGAGGAGGCGGTCACCAAGATGGCCGAGACCTTCACCTCGCTCGGCACCGTCTTCGCCGACGCCAAGACGAAGATCGAGCAGGCCGACGCCAACGACGCCACCGGGGGCATCCAGGCCGCAGGAGAGGCCATCACCAAGCTCACCGAGCTCGCCGACCCGCTGCGCGACCTCAAGGACGTCCCCGAGCTGCAGAAGGCCACGCAGACCGCGCAGAAGTGCCAGGAGATGCAGCGCCTCAACGTCACGCCGACGAGCTGAGCGTGACCGCCCCGAGTAGCTTCCGGCCCATGCGTCGCACAGCAATCGCACTCATGACGACCTGCCTGCTCGCGGTTTCCGCGTGCGACAGCGGGAGTTCGCCCACGTCGTCATCAGCGCCCAGCGAGGCCGACGTCGTCGCGTGGATGGACAAGGTATGCGGTGCCGTCGACGGCACCGTGAAAGCCATGTCGGACGAGCCGGGCGTCGACATGACCGACCCGTCGACGCTCAAGGCCGGCCTGTCCGACTGGCTCGGCACCAAGGTCGCCGCGGTCGACAGGTCGATCACCGACCTCAAGGCGCTGGAGGACGGCCCGCACCCGAGGTCGAAGGAGCTGGTCACCACCGCCGAGAGCGGCATGGACCAGATCAGGACCCTGCTCACCGACACGAGGTCGAAGCTCGACTCGTCGACCGACGCCACCCAGGTGGTCACCGCGTTCACCGAGATGGCCACCAGGGCGTCCGCGCTGGAGAACAGCGGTGCGCAGGTGCAGAGGAAGTTCGACGAGACCGGTCTCGCGGGGGCCGCGCAGAAGGCCGGCAACTGCAAGGGCCTGCAGACCTCGTCGTCCTCTTCCGCACCGACTTCGTGACGCGCTTTCCGGACACCCCGAGCCGGATCACCCGAACGAGTTACGGTTCGGTGATCCGGCTCGATGCTTCCCGGGGGAACCGAAGTGAGAACGACCGCTGGCCTCGTCCTGGCCTGTGTCCTGTCCGTGAGCGCGTGCTCAGGACAGGCGGCAGCGCCCGCACCGGCCACGACCAGCAACGCCGTGACGACGACCTCGGAGGCTCCCGGAGCCGATCCGGCGGCCTGGTTCGACGCCTACTGCACGCCGTTGGGCCTCGCGGCGAAGGCGAGGAACGACCTGCGGAACATCGACGGCCGTACCTCGGTCAAGGACGCCGTCGTGCTCTGGGTGTCGATGGCAGCGGTGTCCGACCGCAGGATCGCGGACGACGTCGAGAAGCTCGGCCCGCTCGGGTCCGACGTCCAGAGCGTGCACGAACGGCTGGTCAGCGCGTTGCGCGAGGAGGCGGGACGCTTCGACAAGGCGGCCGAGCGACTGCGGTCCCTCGCGAACGACGACGCGTTCCCGGAGCGGTACGAGCAGGTCATGGCCATCGAGATGGGGTCGGTCGGCGAGCAGATCGGCGCGTTGTTCACGCCGATCGCGCAGAATCCCCGGTACGCCGATGCGTTCCGTTCGAGCAAGGCGTGCACGGACTGGCAGAGCGCGGACAAGCAGGCGCCTGGAAAATGACGGCGTGCTTCCACGTCTGATCACCGCTCTCCTGGCCACGGCGTTGCTGACCGGCGCGTGCGGCTCCGACGAGGACGACCCGCTCACCGACGCCCAGGCCAGGTGGGTCGACGCGTTCTGCACCGGCCTCCTGCCCGGCAAGAAGGCCGGCCAGGAGCTGACCGCGCAGGACCCGGCCGACCCGGCGGCGGTCAAGACGGCCTACCTCGCGCTCGTCACCGGCAACGCGAAAGCGCTCGCCGAGGCCGAGAAGAAGCTGGAGGAACTCGGCCCGCCCTCGGAAGAGCTGAAGGACGTGCACGAGCGGCTGACGAAGTACGTCGGCGAGTCGGCCAGGTCGTACGCCGCGGCCGAGGCGCCGGTCAGGGCGCTGGAGCCGAACGACCGGTTCTGGGACGGCGCCGAGAAGGTCCTGGCCGACACGTCGCAGGTGAGCAGCCCGGAGGACCTGCGGGCGACGTTCGACGCGCTGGAGAAGTCGCCCAAGTACTCGGCGGCGATGGGCAGGTCCGGCCCGTGCACGGAGCTGCAGGCGGGAAGTCAGAACCAGTAGCTCGACCGGCGTAGTCACAAGCGCACCACTGGTCACAGTCGAACGTCTGTTCTACCCTGTGGGCCGTGGTGGGGCAGCTGTCCTTCTTCTCGGCCGAGGCGCGCACGCCGGACAAGGCGGACCTCGCCGGCTTCCTCTGCGGGCCGGGGCAGGCCGTCAGCTTCGCGCGCGGCACAGCGGCCCGCGTGTACGTCGAGCTGCGCGACGAGTGGCGGTACCGGCCCCTCAAGCAGGCCTGCGACGAGCGCGGGGTCACGTCCGAGCTGTGCGTCAACGAGGAGGGAACGCGGTTCGTCCGCACGCCGTTCCGCACCGATCTCACCCCACTGGCCGCCCGCTGGCTGGACGGATCCGCCAAGACGGTGCCGGACGACTTCGAGCTGAACGGAGCAGTGCTGCGCGTCTGGGCGCTCGCGGCGGGCAGCTGGTCGGAGTCCACCTACCTGCTCGGTTTGGACCCCAACGCACCTCAGACACACCTACCGTTGCAAAATGCGCTGCTCGCGTCGGGACTTCCGTGCACCCTGGTAGGGGCTCCGGCGTTGCGGGTGACCGGCCGACGACGGCTGGCGCGGCTCGCTGAGCTGGTAGGAAGCCCTCCGCACGGGGTGGCGTGCAGCACCTGGCCGGCGGCCTGAGCGGGCCGTCCGGCATGGTTGTGTCACTCTGTCTCGTCGTACGGGCGTCGCGGATGGTGTGCTTTTCGGTCGACGCTGGGCAACACTGG
The DNA here is from genome assembly GCF_035525475.1 of Lentzea sp. Taxonomy (GTDB): domain Bacteria; phylum Actinomycetota; class Actinomycetes; order Mycobacteriales; family Pseudonocardiaceae; genus Lentzea. The sequence goes on from NZ_DATLEC010000011.1 coordinate 8,062, forward strand.
CGGGCCTGGGAACCGGGTTTGGAAGAGAGCGGGACGGCGAGTGGCTGGATCTACACGGACGAGGAAGAGCGACGGAGGAGCGGGTGGCACCCGACGACTGGTGATCGTCGAGTCGCCCACGAAGGCACGCAAGATCGCGTCCTACCTCGGCGCCAACTTCGTCGTGGAGTCCTCCAGGGGACACATCCGGGACCTGCCGCGCGGTGCCGCCGACGTGCCCGCCAAGTTCAAGGGACAGGCGTGGGCCAGGCTCGGCGTGGACGTGGACCACGACTTCGAGCCCCTCTACGTGATCTCCGCGGACAAGAAGTCGCTGGTCTCGGAGCTCAAGGAGGCGTTGAAGGACGTCGACGAGCTCTACCTCGCGACAGACGGTGACCGCGAGGGTGAAGCCATCGCGTGGCACCTGCTGGAGACGCTCAAGCCCAAGGTCCCGGTCCGCCGGATGGTGTTCCACGAGATCACGGAGTCCGCGATCCGGGCCGCCGCGGCCAACCCCCGCGACCTCGACCAGGACCTGGTCGACGCCCAGGAGACCCGCCGCATCCTCGACCGCCTCTACGGCTACGAGGTCAGCCCGGTGCTGTGGAAGAAGGTCATGCCGAAGCTCTCGGCAGGCCGCGTGCAGTCCGTGGCGACGCGTCTGGTCGTGGAGCGCGAACGCGAGCGCATGAAGTTCGTCTCGGCGAGCTACTGGGACATCTCGGCGCAGATGGACGCCGGTGCTCAGGCCACGCCGCGCCAGTTCGGCGCACGGCTCGTCGCCGTCGACGGCACGCGCCTGGCCACGGGCCGCGACTTCGGCTCGGACGGCAAGCTCACCGGCAGGGCCGACGTGGTCGTGCTGGACGAGGCGCAGGCCAGGGCCATCGCGAACGGGCTCGAGAACGCGCCGGTCAAGGTCTCCTCCGTCGAGGAGAAGCCGTACACGCGCAAGCCGTACGCGCCGTTCATGACCTCGACGCTGCAGCAGGAGGCGGGCCGCAAGCTGCGGTTCTCCGCCGACCGCACCATGCGCACGGCGCAGAAGCTGTACGAGAACGGCTACATCACCTACATGCGCACCGACAGCACCACGCTGTCGGAGACGGCGATCAACGCGGCCCGCACGCAGGCCACGGACCTCTACGGCGCCCAGTACGTCTCGGACAAGCCGCGCCAGTACACGCGCAAGGTCAAGAACGCGCAGGAGGCCCACGAGGCGATCAGGCCGGCGGGAGAGGTCTTCCGCACGCCCGGCCAGGTGGCCCCCGAGCTCGACTCCGACGAGTTCAAGCTCTACGAGATGATCTGGCAGCGCACGATCGCGTCCCAGATGGCCGACGCGCGGGGCAACACGACCAGCGTGCGCATCCAGGGCCGTGCCGCGACGGGCCAGGAGGTCACGTTCGCCGCGTCCGGCCGCACGATCACGTTCGCCGGCTTCCTCAAGGCCTACGTCGAGACCGTCGACGCCGAGGCCGGTGGCGAGTCGGACGACGCGGAGTCGCGCCTGCCGCAGCTGGTCAAGGACCAGGACCTGACGATCGCGGAGCTGTCCGCGGACGGCCACACCACGTCGCCGCCCTCGCGCTTCACCGAGCCGTCGCTGATCAAGACGATGGAGGAGCTCGGCATCGGCCGTCCCTCCACCTACTCGTCGATCATCAGCACCATCCAGGACCGCGGCTACGTGTGGAAGAAGGGCGCGGCGCTGGTCCCGTCGTGGGTGGCGTTCGCCGTCGTGGGTCTGCTCGAGGGCCACTTCGGCCGCCTCGTCGACTACGACTTCACCGCCGCGCTCGAGGACGAGCTGGACGGCATCGCCGCCGGTCGTCAGCAGCGCACGACGTGGCTGTCCGGGTTCTACTTCGGCGGCAGCGTCGGGCCCGACGGCTCGATCGGCCGCTCCGGTGGCCTGAAGAAGCTGGTCGGCACGGGCGTCGAGGACATCGACCCGCGCGAGGTCAACTCGATCCCGCTGTTCAGCGACGACGAGGGCCGCACGGTCGTGGTCCGCGTCGGCCGCTTCGGCCCGTACCTGGAGCGCGAGGTCGACGGTGCCGCGCAGCGCGCGAACCTGCCGGACGACCTGGCGCCGGACGAGCTGACGAACGAGATCGCCGAGAAGCTCTTCTCGACGCCGCAGGAGGGCCGGTCCCTGGGCACCGACCCGGTCTCGGGCAACGAGATCGTGGCCAAGGAGGGCCGCTTCGGCCCGTACGTGACCGAGGTGCTGCCCGAGGCGGCCGAGAACGGCACGCCGTCCAAGGCGAAGGCGCCGAAGCCGCGCACCGGCTCGCTGTTCAAGTCGATGTCGCTCGACACCGTGACGCTGGACGACGCGCTGAAGCTGCTCTCGCTGCCGCGTGTGGTCGGCAAGGACCCGGAGACGGGCGCCGAGATCACCGCGCAGAACGGCCGCTACGGCCCGTACCTGAAGAAGGGCACGGACTCGCGGTCGCTCACGGACGAGTCCCAGATCTTCACGGTCACGCTGGACGAGGCACTGAAGATCTACGCCGAGCCGAAGAAGCGCGGCCGCGCCGCCGCCGCTCCGCCGTTGCGCGAGATGGGCAACGACCCGGTGTCCGGCAAGCCGATGGTGATCAAGGAGGGCCGGTTCGGGCCGTACGTCACCGACGGTGAGGCGAACGCGTCGCTGCGCAAGACCGACAGCGTCGAGACGATCACCGACGAGCGCGCGGCGGAGCTGCTGGCCGAGAAGCGCGCCAAGGGGCCCGTCAAGAAGAAGGCCCCCGCCAAGAAGGCGACGACGGCCGCGAAGAAGCCCGCGGCCAAGAAGGCTCCCGCGAAGTCCAAGAGCTGAGCCGGTAGGAGGTGGCGGTGCCGAGATCCGAGTTCGGTCCGGACGGGACCCAGGACCCGCCGCCTCCCAGGCTGTTCCCCGACCCGCTGGCGGGTCTGGTGACCGCCGACACGTGGATCGCTCCTCAGTGGACGTCGGCGTCTTCCACGTCACGTGTGTCCGTGCCGACACCGCCGGTGCCGACCGACGACGTGCGGCAGGCCATCTGGTCGCAGATGCAACGGGAGCAGCGCCGGCCGCGCGCCCAGCAGCGGCAGGTCGTGCGGCAGCCGTGGGCTCCGGCGACGCAAATCCCTGTGGCGCAACAACAACAGCCCGCCAAGCCCGCCAGCGGGGTGGCCGCGTTCCTCGGCTGCCTGGTCGTGATCGCCTTCTTCGTCCTGGTGCTGCTCGGCGTCCTCGGGGCGATCTTCGGCGGGTAACGCTGAGAGTCCGCCGACTTCACCCACCACATCCGGTTACCCTGACCGCACGGGGTTGGGTTGATAGGGGTGACTGAAATTCAGGACGCGGACACACCGGTGACCGAGGCAGGCCAGGCAGGGCAGGCCCAGACCAGCGTGTCCACGGTCCACCGGCTGCGCTCGGTGCTGGCCATCAGGCCGTTCCGGCGGTTGTGGCTTGTCACCTACCTGTGCAGTGTTGGTGACTGGCTGTCACTGCTGGCGCTGACGGGTCTCGTCTCCGAGATGATGAACAGCTACCAGTGGCAGTCGTTCGCGCTGTCGCTGGTCGTGCTCACGCAGCTGCTGCCCGGCATCCTCTTCGCGCCCATCGGCGGCGTGCTGGCGGACAAGTTCGACCGCCGCAAGGTGATGATGGTCTGCGACGTGCTGCGCGGGTCGCTGTTCATCTCGATCGCGCTGATCGGCTCGCCGATCTGGCTGTTCGTGGCGAACTTCCTGGTGGGCTGCTGCGCGATGCTGTGGATCCCCGCCAAGGAGTCGGCGGTCCCGAACCTGCTGCGCCGCCCCGACCAGGTCGAGTCGGCGAACCAGCTGGGCCTGGTGATGACCTACGGCATCTCCACGATCAGCGGTTTCGGGCTGTACTCGCTGATCGCCGGCATCCCCGGCTACCTGAACCTGCAGGGCGGCAACCTCGAGTTCACCATCGCGACGATCGCGGTGATCATCAACGGCCTGCTGTACTTCACGTCCGCGATCCTGATCGCGACCAGGCTGCCCGAGCTCTCCGGCCGCCCGGCGGCCAAGAAGAAGGAGGTCGACGCCGACAAGCCGGGCTTCGTCGCGATGCTCCGCGACGGCCTGAGGTTCGCCGGCAAGACCCCGCTGGTCCGCGGCCTGGTCATCGGCATGATCGGCGCGTTCGCCGCGGCCGGTGTCGTGATCGCGACCGCGAAGCTCTACGCGCAGTCGTTGCTGGGCGGCGCCTCGACGTTCGGCCTGCTGTTCGTGGCCGTGTTCGTCGGTCTGGCGATAGGCATGGCCACGGCGCCGCGCCTGGCCCGCCGGCTCACCTACAACCGCCTGTTCGGCGTCACGATCGTCCTCGCCGGCATCACGCTGGTGCTGGTCGCGCTGGCCCCGCACCTGTGGATCGCGCTGCTGACGGTGATGCTGGTCGGCGCGTGCGCCGGCGTGGCGTTCCTGACCGGCCTGACGATCGTCGGCTCGCAGGTCGAGGACGAGATGCGCGGCCGCACGGTGGCGTTGATCCAGTCGTTGCTCAAGGTCGTGCTGTTCGGCGCGTCCGCCGGTGCTCCGCTGCTGGTCGCGCTGCTGCAGAAGCGCACGATCAGCGTTTTCGGCCACCCGATGGAGGTCGACGCGACCCGTCCGGTGATGCTCGGCGGCGCGGCGATCGCGATCGTCCTGGGCCTCGTCGCGTACCGGCAGATGGACGACCGCCGCGAGGAGCCGGTGCTGTCGTCGCTGTTCGCGGCGATCCGCGGCCGCCGGGCCACCAAGGGCCTGCTGATCGCGGTCGAGGGTGACACCCGCGAGGACACCTCCGTGCAGGCACGCCGCCTGGCCGCGGCGTTGCGTGCCGAGGGCCTCGACGTGCTGCTGGCCGCCGACCCCGAGCACGACGAACGCCGTCTGCGCACGATGCTGTCCTCCGCCGAACTGGCGGGCGTGCGCGCGCAGGCTCTCGTAGCCGCCGCCGTGCGTGCCGATGTCGTCGAACGGCAGGTGCGTCCCGCACTGGACGAGGGTTCCGTCGTCGTGATGGAGCGCTACGTCGACTCTCCGCTGGCGCACTTCTCCGCCACCTCCAGCCTGGAGCACCAGGAGCTCGAAGGCCTGGTCGACTGGGCCACGGGCCGGCTGCGTCCCGACCTGACCATCCTGCTCGACCGCCCCGACGTCGACGGCAAGGCGATCGGCCTGGAAAACCACTGGCGCGTCCAGCGGCTGCTGAGCGAGATGGCCGCCGCCGACCCCGACCGCTACCTCGTGGTCGAGGCGGAAGGCGACGTGGACGCCGTGGCCGAACGGGTCCGCTCCGCCGTCATCCCGCTGCTCGCGACCCGCAAGCGCCCGGTTCCCGAAGCCGCCGCCCCGACGCTGTGACCTCCCCGCCCGCTGGGAGACTGGACCCATGAGCGTGTGGGACGAGGTGGTCGGCCAGCCCGAGGCGGTGGCGACCCTGTCCGCGGCCGCCGAAGCCGCGGCGATGATCGTCGCGGGAGGCACTCCCGCCCCCGGCGTGATGACCCACGCCTGGCTCTTCACCGGACCGCCCGGCTCCGGCCGTTCGTCCACCGCCCGCGCCTTCGCCGGCGCGCTGCAGTGCAGGGTGACCGACGACCGCCCCGGCTGCGGCGAGTGCGGCGGCTGCCGCACGACGTTGCACGGCACCCACGCCGACGTGCGCGTCGTGGCACCGGAAGGCCTGTCGATCTCGGTCGCCGAGATGCGGTCGCTGGTCCAGATCTCCGCCCGCCGCCCCACGTCGGGCCGCTGGCAGGTCGTGATCATCGAGGACGCCGACCGCTTGACGGAGGGCGCCGCCAACGCCCTGCTGAAGGCCGTCGAGGAGCCGCCGGAGCGGACGGTCTTCCTGCTGTGCGCGCCTTCCGACCACCCCGACGACGTGTCGGTGACCATCCGTTCGCGGTGCCGCCTGGTGTCGCTGGGATCGCCCCGCCCCGCCGCCATCGCCTCGGCGCTGGAAGCGGTGGACGGGGTCTCGCCGGAGATGGCCCAGTGGGCGGCTTCGGTGTGCGGCGGGCACGTCGCACGGGCCCGCCGGCTGGCCGTCGACGAGCAGTCCCGCGCCCGGCGCGAGTCGGTGCTGAGGATCCCGCTCGCGCTGCGCAAGCCCGCCGACGTCTTCACCTGCGCCGACGAGCTGATCAAAGCCGCGGAGGAGGACGGCGCCACGGCCAACGAGGCCCGCAACGAGGCCGAACGCGAGGCCCTGGAGACCGCGATGGGGGCCGGCGGCACCGGCAAGGGCACCGCGGCCGCAAGCCGCGGCGCCAAGGGGGCGTTGAAGGACCTGGAGAAGCGGCAGAAGTCCCGGGCCACCAGGACCCAGCGCGACTCGCTGGACATGGCCCTGGTGGACCTGGCCGGGTTCTACCGCGACGCCCTGGTGACGAAGACCGGGTCCGAGGCCGCGCTGATGCACCCGGACCGCGCGGGCGACTCCAAGACCGCCGCCGCCACCTGGTCGGCGGAGTCGATCCTGCGGCGGCTGGAGGCCGTGCTGGCCTGCCGGGAGGCCATCGAGGTCAACGTGAAGCCGCGGATCGCCGTCGAGGCGATGGTGACGACGCTGCACCGCGGCTGAGTGTCCGGCCGTCGTGGACGCGTGCCCGTCGGGCTTTCACGACATCGCCCGCCTGCTCGACCTTTACCAGCCCCTGGGTCAGTCGTTCTTCTGGCGCCTGACGGGCAGGGCGGCGAAGATCACCACACCCGCGAGCAGCAGCCCCGTGCCGGTCCAGAACAGCGGGATCGACTGGTACGCGGCGTTGGTGTAGGCGAGCGGCGGCGCCTTCTTGGGAGGCGCCGCCTGACCACCGGGCTGCTCGGGCGCGGGCGGCTGGGCCGTCCCGCAGACCACGCCGCCCTGCGGTGCCGCGGCCCGCACGATCTGCTCGCCCAGCGAGATCTGCGCGAGCGCTGCCGGCAGGGCGGGCAGCTTGAGCTTGTCCGTCGGCAACAGCTGCACGTCGAGCATCCGCGCGGTCGCGCCGAGCTGGAACCCGCTGAAGCCGTTGCCGCTGAAGGCCGACTTCTTCTCGGTGAGCCCGGCGATCTGCAGCTTGACGACGACCAGGTCCAGCAGCAGCGGAATGTCCAGCGCCGGGTGCGCGGCGTCCAGCGTGCCGAGGTCCTTGCCGTTCTGGCTGACCTTGAGCACCGGCGCCGTGTAATTGATCTTCGACGTCGCCTCGTCCCCGGTGGCCGTGGCCGTGAGGGTCGGCGGGCTGACGACGTCGATCCTGATGCCACCCGCCAGCTCCACGCTGACCGCGCGCATCGTCGACGTCGACTCGACCGCCTTGTTCTTGCCGCCGGGCACGTCGACGAGCCGCACCTGCGAGTGGGCCTCGAACGTGTCCGGAACGCTGATGAGGCTGGTCTTCGCGGGCAACGGCACCTCGGCCGGCAACGCGCTGAGAACCTCCAGCCCGGCCAGCGAGGTCCTGGCCGTGGCCAGCGGACTGACGCACGGCCCGAGCTTCTCGTCCCACCGCGCCTGCACGCTGCCGTTGAGCGCCTTGAGCCTGCCCAGCGGAGTCTCCGGAATCGGCAACCCACCGCTGAGCGGCTGCGGGTTGTCCGGAATCGCCGTCTGCACCAGCGTCCCCGGCGTCTGCGGCGCCCGCCCCGCCACCGCGAACCCGAACGGGCTGGCCTGCGTCACCACCCGCTCGGTCGTGAGGAACGCCTCGGTGTTGACCTGGGCGCTGGCGAGCCCCAGCCCGAACTCGGTGACCGACTGCTGGGGCAGCTGCTCGCCGTACCCCGGCAGGATCGTGGTCGTCGGCACCCCCTGCGGCCCGAGCCGGACGACGCTGAGTCCGGTACCCGCGTCACCCACCGCGTGCCCGAGCGGCTGAGGACCGTTGGGCGCCGACGCGGGCGGCTGGTTCGGATCGCGCGGCCCCGGCACCGGAGTGGTGGGAGGAGGCTGCGCGATCGCGGGCGCCGCGACGAGCGCGAGCAACAACCCGGCCAGCGGCACGGCGAACGAACGGCGCATGAACCCACTCCTCGGCGGTGAGGTGGTGACGTCGGTCACTGTCCGTACAACGAAGCCGACCCCCGTGAGTGACGGGTCTTCTGGTCCGCTATAGTTAACGCGTCTCGCCGCCTTAGCTCAGTCGGCCAGAGCGGCTCACTCGTAATGAGCAGGTCATCGGTTCGATTCCGATAGGCGGCTCGGTGGGATAGGACCCAGGTCAGGCTTCCTGACCTGGGTCTTTCTTTTGTCCCATGTCCGCGACGAGTTGTAGAGCTGCGCTGCTCTGGGCCTCGTGTGTGCCCGAAGTGCCCATCGGTTCCGGTGGACTTGCGCGGGACGAGCTTGGCCGCTGCTTCGGCGGCTCGGTGAGCGACCTCGGGAAGAACGCTCGTGTAAATGTCCGACCTGATGGTGATGGACGAGTGTCCGCGCATCTCCTGCACGGTCTTCATGTCGGCACCGCCCACCAATGCGAGAGTCGTGGCACCGTGCCGCAGATCTTGCAGCCTGATCGGCGGCACTCGACGCCCGCACGTTCTTCTCGAATGCCTCGGACACCTTGCCGAGGTGCAGCAGCGTCCCGTTGGCTTCGGTGAACACACGGCCCGTGTTGACCCAGGCCTCGCCCCACTCCAACCGCTCGGCTGCCTGCTGCGCTTTGTGCGTCCGCAGGACCTTGACCGTCTCGGCGTCCAGCGCGACGACTCGCGCACCGCTGGACGTCCTCGGGTCTCTTTCCTCGACGTCCCAGCCGTCGAGCACGAGTCGAGTCGCGACCGTCGCCGCCTTCGAGTACGCCATAGCTGCTCGCTGTGTGTACGGAACCGGGAGATTTCAGAAGTGCCCACATTCCTGAGGTGTTCTAGGTGACGGTCAGCAAGTCGTTCAACCGTCGGAGAGCAGCGCGGCCCTCAACCTCGACCTGAAACAACTCGCCGGCCTTCGCAGCACGGATCGTGTGTTGAATCTGGTGCGGCAACCGGTGGATCGCGGCGGCCAGGAGTGCGGCGCGCAAGGACGCCTCTGCGCCATCACGTTGTCGGGCGGCGAGCAGAACCTCGCCAGCGGTTACGCGCTCGATGATGTGCCACTGCGGTGCGACGGGTGCAGCATCGGGTTGCCCCGTCTGCATGACGCGCGCAGCGGCCGCAGCTCGACCAGTCGCGACCAGGCCGCGTAGTTCGATCTCCCGGAACGTGAACGGGTTGAACAACATGCTTCGGCCGCCACCGTCGGCGAGCCGTTCGCGGTACCCGTTAATCGCGAGGCCGAACAGGTCCGTGTCACCGTGTTCGCCTGCTGTACGAGCGAGAAGCGCGAACGCAGCTCCCTGCCTTCGCGATCCTCAGACACGGCAACGGCTCGGCTGAGTCGGGTGATAGCTGCGCCGACGTGGTCAGCCTTGCGCAGCTCGTTCCCGTGCATCCGCAGCGCGTGAGCGAGGAACGCCCGGTCACCGAGGCGCTCGGCGATCACCAGCGCCTTGCCCGTCCAGCGGGCAGCAGCAGTCAGCCGTTCCTCTGGCAGCACCGTGCCGAGCGAGACGCCGAGGGCGGCGCGGCCCTGCCCGAGCAGGATCATCGTGTCCCGTTCGGCCCGTCCCTCGGCGGCTCGTGCCTCAAGCCGAGCGACGAGCGGCCACAGCTCGTTGACCGCATCGACGGCCCTGCCGGACTGGCGTGCGATCTCGGCAAGGCGGATGGTCGAGTCGCCGAACTGAATCATTGCCGCGAAGTCGGCATCATCGTTGTCGGTCACGCCGAGTGCGTGCATCGGAAGTCCGAGCGTGCACGCGATGTGCCGCCGAGTGGCCACGTTGCTGATGCTCCGGCGACCGGTCTCGATCATCGACACGTAGGTCTTGTCGTAACCGAGCAGCGCGGCGAGCCGTTCCTGACTTAGCTTGTTCAATCTGCGGTACACGCGCAGGATCGTTGCCAGATCACGACTTCTGAGTGCGGACGTCGCTTCAGGTGCCGACCACAACCACACCGCGGGCATGAGCTGACGAGCGGGAACAACCGGTGCGACGTGGCGCGCGCTCGCGTGACACGTTGGGCAGATCAGTTCGACGGCGAGCCGACTCAACCCGGCTCCGCACGCATCGCACCGTCTGCTCTTCATGGCTTACCTGATCGCGTCCGCGCGCAGCCGCTCAAACCACGTCGCAATCGAGCGCTTGTAGCCCTCGGGCATGTTCAAGCCGGGTACCTCGTCCTCGGCGAACAGGCCGATTTCCTTGTGCTCGTGGGAAAGCACGGGCTCGTTGTCGCCGTCTGGGTGGCATCCGTAGGTCACGATGAAGACGTTCTTCTCGGCGACGTTGATGTAGTACATCCACGTGTCGAGGATCGGCCCGGTCGTCACCTTCCACTGCGTCTCCTCGGTGATCTCTCGGGCAACGCACTCTTCCGGAGTCTCTCCGGGCTCGATGCGACCGCCCGGCAGCTCCCACTCTTCACGCTCGTTCTTCAGCAGCAACACCTTGCCGTCGCGGACCACCACGCCCTTGATCGAGACGGGGTAGGCAAGCTGGCTCATCGAGGTGTCCTCCGTGATTCGCGGGCGGGCTGCTCAACGGCAAAGTAGCACCGGAACCCACCGTGCCGACGCGACGCGGTGTTGACAACCTGTCACTGGACGTGGTGGACAGAACGGCGTTCTGCTGATCCCGTAGACGAGTCGTTTCGGGAGGTAGACGCCATGATCGAGCCGTATCGCGTCAACGCGGACTCCGCCAGCCTGGTCGAGTTGATCGCCGAGCGGGGACTCGCTGTAGTCGACGGTCTCGACGGCCCCCAGGACCTGCTCAGGCTCGCGCAGTCGATCGCGATCGTCGTGCCGCACCGGGACAGCGGACCTGATGGCATCACCACGATCGCTGACCTCGGCGAGTCGATCGTGCGCAGTGGGTTCGCAGGCTTCAGCCCATGTGCGCTCAACCCGCACACTGATCGCTCTGGCGTTCCGCATCCGCCGGCGCTGCTGATGATGAGTTGTACGCAGGCAGCGACAACCGGCGGCGAGAGCGTGCTCATCGACGGCCAGGCCGTGTACGACGATCTCGCCGAGTCGGAGCCTGAAGCGCTCACCGCCTTGAGTACTCCTCGCTCCGTCTTGTTCGGCGGCGCGGCCGGGCACCTCAGCTCGATCTTCAGCGACAACGGCGGCGGCCGGATTGCCGTCAGACTTCGGCTCGACGAACTCGCTCAGTTCGCGCCCGAGGTCGATCGCTGGATTCCATTGCTGCGCGCTGCGATCGACCGCCACGCGTTCAAGTTCGGGCTCACTGCCGGGCAGGGCTACGTCCTGGACAACCACCGCTGGTTGCACGGTCGACGAGCGTTCACCGGGCAGCGTGTGGTCCACCGCGTGAACGGCGATCCCTTGCCGGAACTGGTTGTGGTGACGGGTGTTCGTGTCCGGGCGTCGAGTGATGCCGCATGAGCGACGACGCGGCGATCCGCGCCTTTCCAACACTTGCTGCGCTCATTGCGATCAGAGATGCGGGTTGGACCTTCGTCCACCGCGATGCGGTCGAGGGAGTGCCGACACAGGTCGACGGCTACCGAGCCTGGCCAGGTGGATGGATCGACGCTGTCCGCGTTCGGGATGAGGACGACGCGATGGCGTTGCGCACCGATGGGGATGAGCCGCCCGGCATCGTGTGGGAGCGCACGGGCTCACTCACGCACGTGGTTCGGGAGCTGCTGAGTATTCCGGCTCCTGGCGATCGGCTCGCGCCTCGGCTCGTGAAGGCGACCGGGCCGATCCTGTGGACGCCGTAGCGAGACCGGCAGCCGGTGTCTTCCGGTCGTTGCTGCACGCGGTCGAAGCGACGGCACGCCCGATCGACTTCCGGGGGATCGCACT